>JAFQCR010000018.1 GCA_017416345.1 Clostridia bacterium
CAAATTTTCAAAGAAAATTTGACAACGACCATTGCAATGATGTAGAAAAACAATCAAATTTCAAGAAATTTGATTGTTTAAAAGCTGATTTATCTGCTTTTGTGGAAACGCTAAGCGTTTCCACATTCTACAATCATTATAGAGCACAACGCTGACGGCGCCGTACCTCTCTGTCCGCTTTGATGGCATCTCTCCAACTGTGTAGGAGAGTCTTCCCTTATCGTGCCCTACTACAGTCAAGTGCACCGATGCTTTTCAGTGCTTTTTCGGCACGGTATTTTTGTAATGTGTAGGAGAAAATTCCGTTGTTTTCAAGCTCGAACCGTGATGCCGACCGCTTTAAATAATCGGTCACGTCACAGTATACCAACCGTTCAGAATCACCGCTGTAATCGGTGTTTTTTTCTTGTGTCAGGGATATGGAAATATCCGTACCCAGACGCTCATCAAGCTCATTCGCAAGCCTTACAAGCTCGGGTGTTGCCGAGTCGCCAAGGTCATACAAGGCGCCTACATCGACCGTTTTAAGGTAGCCGTCAAGGTATCGGTCAACATTATGTCTTGCAATAATACCGTCAACGTTGGATAACGACAGCACAGCAAGCATCACCACGCTCACACCGACACACGCAATTATAACCTTAAGCCTTTTAACAAACTGCTTGACGGTAATGATAACAAACACCAAAGCCAAAAGCACCATAAACCACGAGGCGTATACCCTTTTAGGGGTCAGTCCGTAGCAATCGATATACATAACCATTTTGGCTATTGCGGTGCTGATCAGTATCAACGTAAAGGCCGAAAATACCACCGATAAAAGCTTCAAAACCAATGACCTGCCGTCCTCGTTACGTCGCATAAACGCCGACAGCACGATAATGGCAAAAAGGTTTATCACCGACACAGCGCAAAGCTGGAAGAAGCCTTCACGGGCATAATTGGCGTAGCTTTGGTCATCGGGCAAAACACCCGTAAAACCCGAAAAATAATATTTCCATTGAGAAATAAAAAACACAACGTAAATAAACAGTAACGGCACCGAAGCGGCCACACCCGTAACGGTCGACAGTCTTTTCATTCCAAGTGAGATCCTGCCCGTATTTTCAGCGTTGATATAATCCGCCTTATCGCCGTCCGACGATGATAAAAACAAGCCGAAGATATACATTCCGATCGGGACACCCAAGCCTATCGACAAGATATGTGATAAAACGTCCAAAAAGTTGAAAGCAAATATTTTGCCAAGGATTTCGGTAAAGCCGTCATCATAGGATAAAAGCACTATTACGGTTATTGTCGGAAACAGCGCAATACAAACACCCAACAGTATCTTACCGAACGTTTTGCCGCCCGAGCTTGCCCTGCCGTAAAACATTGCTTTAAACATTTGCCCGAACGAGCAGAACGGCAGTACTACCAGAGCTTTGAAAAAGTCGACCAAAATAAGGTCTGAAAAGCCCTTTTTAAGGGCGTTACCTGTTGAGGAATAAACAAAATACCCAAGAGCGGCCAACGAAAACGCAAATGATATTATGTGCAGCATTTCGTTGGACGAAAGTATCAATGCCAACGACAGCACTACCGCAGCAGCAACCGCCAAAACCGACATCTTTGTGAAAACGGCACCCTGCTTTTTGAGTATGACCGCCGTTGCGACGAACAACCCCAAAACAAACAGAAATCCTCCAAGCGGTGATGAAGCAATGGGATAGAGTCTGCACAAAAGATAGCCTGCTAACCAGCTTATCCATGCAAAAACCGTCTGCGAGGTCGAAAAAACTCTTTCGGAAGCTTCAAAAGCGGCTTCGGCTGTAACAGTACCTTCACCGTCAGAGCTGTTTTGAGCATCCGAATCGGGTTCAGCCCCGGAATTTAAAGTACCTTCTCTGATCTCATCCATAAAAAATCCCTTCTACTGTCAGTCGGGAGTATCTACAAATTCAATAATATCTCCCACTTCACAGTTTAGCGCATGGCAAATAGCATCCAGCGTTGAAAAGCGGATGGCCTTTGCCTTGTTGTTTTTTAAGATAGAAAGGTTGGCTAAGGTAATGCCCACCTTTTCAGAGAGCTCATTTAATGACATTTTCCGTTTTGCCATCATTACATCGAGATTTATTACTATCATATTTCACCCATCCTTAAACCGTAAGGTCGTTTTCGGCCTTCAATTCATTTGCCTCTTCAATGACATTTTTGACAACTCTTAAGCAAAGTCCCAAAAATATTGCAAGGAAGGAAACGACAAACGAAAGGTAGAAGTAATAACCCAATGCCGCAAAAGCCGCACAAAGTGCAATACAGCACCAGGAAACACCGCGGATAAGCGAAACAGTTCCCTTGGTAAAGACCTGTGACTTGCGAACGTTTTTGAGCAGAATAAACATCAGAATATCCGCAAAAACGAGTATGCCCAAAATGACGTAAGCGATTATCAGAACCGTCACACGGTCACCCTCAACAAGGTCGTCACGGACGCTGATACTGTCCCTTGCGTTGATGAGCATATCGCAAAGTGTGGGTAAAAGAAATGCACCTGCGACACACGCCAAAAAGAGAACCACCGACAAAGCAGTCGATAGCATAACGGAAATTTTGCTCGGTACCTTAAGCATAATAAATGACCTCCAAAATAAGAATTACAATATTGTACCATTATGATAGCACAACAAAATGCGTTTGTCAATATAAATTTATCGAATTTCAATAATTAATTGAAAAGGCAGAGTAGTGTTCTACCCTGCCTTTTGAAGGTTTATATATTTGCGCCCAACGAGAATCTGGTTTTATACTCCTCAAACGCCTTGGTGTATGCGCTGTTGGGATCGTTTTTAACGTGGTTGAGGTACTCGTGAGCCTCAAATGTGCCGTGACGTGACTCGATAATGGCAACCGCAACGTTGGAGCAATGGTCGGAAACACGCTCGTAGTTAGTGAGCAGGTCGGTCAGAACAAAGCCCAGCTCAATGGTGCAGTTTCCGTGCTGCAGACGCTTTACGTGGTGGCTCTTGATATCGGCAATAATACCGTCGATGACCTGCTCCAGCGGCTCGACCGAGGATGCAAGCTCGAGATCATTGTATCTGAAGGCTTTGTTGGTAATATCAAGTATTTCAAGAACGGCATTTTTGAGCACGGCTATTTCAGCATTGGCCTCGTGCGAGAAGGTTATCTTCTTATCGTGGATCTCACGTGCAACACCGACAAGGTTTTCGGCGTGGTCACCGATACGCTCAAAATCGTTGATGGTATGGAGTATCTTGGCTATCTTTTTAGAGTCGGAATCCGAAACACCGGTGCTCGACAGCTTGACCATATATGTTCCCAGTTGGTCCTCGTAATTATCAAGCAAGGTTTCCATTTCGGAGACCTCAGACGCTACAGCATCGTTAAAGCTGCCGACAATGGAAACGGCCTTGTTGAATGCGTTTTTGGAAACATCCGACATCTCAACAACAACGTCCAGAGCGTTGGTAACAGCGAAAGAAGGAACGGTCAGCAAACGCTCGTCCAAAAGCTTGCCTTGCTTTTCGTCATCCTTTTCGGGAACGAGCTTGTTGGCAATGGCTTCCAGCGTTTTTGTGAACGGGAAAAGAATAAAGGTGGTAAAGATATTGAAAATACTGTGCACGATGGCTATTTCAAACGGAGTTATAGCACGGTCGAGCGCAGGAAGGTTGGCAACGTAATTGAAAATACAGAAAGGTATGAGCACGACCAGTGTGCCTATGATGTTAAAAGCAAGGTGCACAACAGCAACCTTTTTGGCATTTCGGCTGACACCGAAGCTGGAGATGACCGCCGTAACGCAGGTACCGATGTTCTGGCCCATAATAATGGGGATGGCCATACGGTAGGTAACACCGCCGCCTGTAGCAAGGGCGGCCGTTGCGGCAGTCTGCAAAATACCGACCGATGCGGCCGAGCTCTGAATAATTCCGGTAAAGATAGCGCCGAAAGCAACTGCCAAAAACGGATTTTCAAATGCGGTAAGCAGGCTTGTAAAGCCCTCCATTTCGGTCAACGGCTTCATAGCATCCGACATAAGGTTCATACCAAACATCAGAACGGCAAAGCCGATGAGAATGCCGCCTACATTATGATGCTTTTGCTTTTTGCTCAGCATTATAAGCATAATGCCGATAAGTGCAAAAATAAGGGAGAAATTCTTAGGCTGTAAAAGACCTAACAAAAGATTTCCGTCCGACTCGATTCCCGCCAGACTCAATATCCAGGCAGTAAGGGTCGTACCGATATTTGAGCCCATCAGAACACCTATGGTCTGACCAAAATTTAGCAGACCCGAGTTAACAAGACCGACCAGCATAACGGTCAAAGCCGAGGATGACTGAATGGCAACGGTGATACCCGCACCGAATACAAGTGCCAACAGCTTTTTAGAGGTGACCTTGATAAGCGTTTTTTCAAGCTTGCCTTTAGCCATTTTCTCAAGTCCGCCCGACATAACGTTCATTCCGTAAAGGAAGAACGCCAGACCGCCGAGAAGCTTTATGACGGCAAAAACAATTTCATTTACTCCCACATTTTCCACCTTAACCTTTATTTATAATTCCTCGTGGCAGGCGCTCACCTGCACTCACACTTTAATTATATAATAGATCAAAGTAAAATCAAAGTGATGACAATGTTAAATCTATGTTAAGTTAAATTTTTAACAGCTTGGCATCCAAAGCAGGCACCGTAAGAGTCTCACCGTTGGATACGGAAATAGTAATATCCTGCTCGGTGTGGTTTATGAATATCTGTGCCCTTTCGCCGTCGGACGACTGCCATGCGGTGGAAAGAATTGTTGAAGCGGTATAGGTACCGCCGTAGCGCTTGTCAAAGGTGGCGATTCTTTCACCGTCGGTTATCTCAAAGCTCAAAGGCTTTATCATTTTACCGCAGGCCATCCACTTGGCGGCTTTTTCTTTATAGAACTTAATCAAAGCACCGACAAATTTCAAGGTCTTTTCCTTGTCCTCTACCTCCTCGTGACCAATTCTTCCCCAATGGGAGACAACATTGCCGTCACCGCGTATGACGATAGAAAGGTCGTCACCGCAGGAGAAGCCGTAGGCCAAGCGATAGTAGATACTGCCCGGCATCAAAAAGCAACAGCATTGATTGCCCATAAAGTTGTGCAGGTAACGGTGATAAAGATAAGAATAAAGCGGAACGGGCTGACTTGAAAGGAAATTAAGCTCAAAACGGTTGTCGCTGTAACGCAGGTTTCCGAGATACGGCTCGGCCGCCGCCGATTCGCAACCGATAAGCGGTCGGTTTCCGTGATTGTTCCAATGGGTCAGAAGCCCCTGCATCGTCTTGGTCATCCACTTGCCGGGTACGGGAGGGTGTCCGTGATCCTTGCTGTAACAGAAATACTGGCTTCCGCCGTGGTTCTGGTCCATTATCTGTGCATAGTCGATATTGGCCTCAAGCAACGGCTCGTAAGCAGAATTAAGTATCTGCTTGCCAAGATCGTTGGACGGACAGATGTCATAGCCTGCTCGCTGTGCGGTGCATATCTTGCTCAAAGGTAAGGTCTGATCGGGAGCAACACACATTGCCCTGTCGTACCCCTTAAAACGGAACTCGTCTATACGGTTGTATTTTACATCAATTCGGCTGTAGATGGTGTATCCCAAGCCGCTGCAGTAAACACCCAGAAGGTCACCGTTTTGGTGGATCTTGTCCGCAAACTCATTAAACGGTTCAACACCGCCGTAAGGAGGCCAGACGTAAGGCGGTGCCCAGGTAGCGGTGCCCTCCCAATGAAGCAGTAAGGCCATAATGCGTGAATCGGTCTTGGCCTTGATCTCATCAACATACGGCATGGCATCCATATACGGGAAAATACCTCCGCAGGATGAGGGGTCGGTATCGTGGCGGCCTCTTACGGGGAACAAAACGGTCAGTACCTTTTGGTCGTACCATTCGGGGATTCTGTCGCTTTCCTCTATAGGCTTCAAGCCTTTAGGCAGATGGCCGTCAAACCAATCACGGTAGATATCCGCGGCATCCATCCAATCGCCCTCAAAAACATCGGTAACAAGCGGATAATCCTGCTTATAGCTTTCACCGAACTCGGTACCGCAGAACAGTCTGAACTGCGTGGTCGCACCGCCGTACAGAGGTCTTATATCGATACATTTAGGTGCTCTTTCGACATCGTGTGCGCCAAGGTAAATACCGTCGTTGCCTATCGTCAGCGCCTCAAACTGGGCACATTGCATATACGGGAACATCGTATAGCTTCCCTCGGACGGATATTCGGGGTCACGGTAATAAAACCAGCCCTTTTCTTTGGCCTCAAGGCTGTCAAACAAGGCACCCTCATTATAGGGCTGCAGGAATCTGCCCTCACCGTCGGGACCCGTAAAGAAATTCTTGAAATTATAGTCGGCAAGATCGACCCATTCAATCGCCTTGTCGGTACGGTTGGTTATCTCAACCGACCACTCAACGAAATACTTTGTGTCGGTGTTGCAGACCACCTTAACGTCGATATCCTCCGAAAAGCCCGAATATACACAAGAATTTCCGCTTTCAACGGCCGATCTTGCCTCAAAAGCCGAAACCTTATAAAACTTTCCGTCCTTGTCCATCAAGCGGATGATAAACAACGGCGCATGGGTGTCGGTCAACAACTCACGTCCATTTACCGAAAAGGTTTCGACAAAACCCTTTTCAAAATTCACACTTATCTCTGCATTCTTTTTACTGTGTACAAACATAATACCGCCTCATCTCTTGACCTTTTAGGTCGATTGTATTATAATCACATTATAATGCAACTAAACGCATTTTTAAAGACGAGAAAGGTGCATAAAAAATGCAATTAAGCGCAAACACAACCTCTTTACAAAGTATTTCGGCACCAGTTTCTTTATCCGATACCGAGCCGCTTATATTTGACAAACGGCACCTGCCGTTACCTGCAAAGGATATAACCTTTATGCACTGTCACAATTGCTGTGAGTTGGGCATTGTGATAAAGGGTAACGGACTTTTTACGGTGGAAAACAAGGTGTATTCGGTAGGCGTAGACGATATTATCTTCATCCCAAATGGCACAAAACATTACTCGAAATCGCTCGACCCCGATAATAAAGCCCGTTGCCGTTTTATTTATTTTGATGCCGAAAGGTTGCTGGATGTCATCGGTATTTCGGACAAAGATAAAATAACGGAGCTTTTAAGCAAATTGAAAAGCGCACAGCCGATACTCAACTTCCATGATGTTCGGTACGGTGCGTTGAGGCGGTTTGTTGACGAGGTCTTGGACAACAGCGGCGGTGACCTTTCACTTTGCGGAGTGTATTTTTATGAGTATCTGCTAAAGCTTAAAAACGACGAACCCACAAAAACAAATACTACGCACGACAGCGCTATGGAAAACGTAGTGCGGTATATGACCCTTCACTACGGCGAAGACATCACGACCGAACAGCTTGCCGGGCTATGCTTTTTGAGCAAAAGCCAGCTCAACCGCAGATTCACGGCGGCTTACGGTATCTCCCCCATCCAATGGCTCAACCGATTCAGAGTATATTCAGCAAAAGAGCTTTTAAAAAACACCGATTACCCTATAACCGAAATTTCCGTGAAATCGGGATTTAAGAACACAAGCGACCTTTACCGTCACTTCAAATCCCGATTCGGTGTGTCTCCCAAGCAATACCGCAGCAGTAATGAAGTAAAATAAAAAAACATACAAAAATATAAAGATTCTTCGCTGCGCTCAGAATGACAAATTGCACAACTGCTATGTCATTCTGAGCCACTTGTGGCGAAGAATCTTTTAAATTTCGGGAGTATCTTATTTAGGCTGTTCCTTTGAACCCAACGGAATTATTTTTTCAAAAAGGCAGGTGTAATCAGCCGTAACGAGCCTATCCTCGTGCAAGGAGCCGAAGTACCAATGGTTGAATTTGACCGACTTGGCAAGCTCCTGAAAATATCCGTTCAGCTTATTTAATCGGTCGGGCTGACCTTTTCTTAACAGCATCGAGCTTTTGACCAGCAACGGCGGCTCGTGGGTGATGATATAATCGACCTTAAGGCCTGCCTCGTCAAGATTTTTTGCACCCGTTTCAAGCTGTTGGGGTGTCGGCAGCTCGTCACGGTACCATATACCCTTTTCCTCTTCGCTTCTTAAGTCACGGTCGTCGCTTTCGCCGCCGCCAAAGGTGAATATCTTAACACCGTCAATATTGAATATCTGTCCTCGCATCAAGTGAAAAAGATTTCCGTTGACACGGTGGACGTGACCGCCCTTCCAGATGGTTTCATGGCATTTGTTGATCTTTCGGAAGTTTTCGTGAGTGCCGTCAACAAAGCAGACGGTAAATTTGCGGCTGCCAAGATAATCCAGCACGCTTTTTTCACGCTTTCCGCCGTCCCAAAGATAACCGAAGTCACCGCAAACGATAAGAATATCCCCTGCTTTCAGCTTGCGCCATTGGGCGTCATACAACCTCGACTCGTCACCGTGCATATCACCCGTAACGTATACCACCCATATCACCTCCGAAAAAATGCTTAAAAATTTCTGAAATTCAAAAATAACACTTTAAAACATCGCAATGATTTGTTATACTTATTATGAATTAAACTTATTATACTATTTCAAATCTATTATTTCAAGGAGAAACACATGTTAAAGAAAATTTTTTGTGTTTTATTTGTAATCATACTTACCGTTTCGGTCGTCACAGTACCTGCCTCGGCCTATACACCGACCAATTTTGAGATTGACGCCGAGGGTGCAATGCTGGTCAATATGGATACGGGCGACATTTTGTATCAGAAAAATGCCGACAAGCGTCTGTATCCTGCATCGCTGACCAAGCTGATGACCGCCCTTGTGCTTTATGAAAACACTAAGGATATTGACGCCGAGACCATAACCGTATCGGATTACGCCATAAAATCGCTTCAGGGAACCGACTCCTCCTTGGGCGGACTGAAGGTCGGTGAGCAATTGACCGTAAGACAGATGCTGTACGTTTTGCTTATGTCCTCGGCAAACGAGGGTGCCAACGCCATAGCCGAGCATGTTGCGGGTGATATCGAAAGCTTTTGCGAAAAGATGAACCAAAAGGCAGCCGCTTTGGGCATGACGGGGACTCACTATGCCAATGCACACGGTCTGCACGATGTCGAGCATTACACCACCGTCAGCGATATGTACCGCCTTGCCACCGCCATTCTGGCCATTGATGATATCAAGGAGATAGTCAATACCGCACAGTACAAGCTTGCGGCAACCAACAAGAACTCTGCCCGCACGCTGACCACCACCAACTTTTTGATGCTTAACAACGGTCAGAAATGCACCGCAGAAAAATATAAGGGACAAACCTATTATTACAAATACGCCAAAGGCATCAAGACCGGTTATACCGATGCCGCAGGCCGTTGCCTTATTTCCACCGCATCCAAAAACGGATACAATTATATGTGTATCCTTATGAAAAGTCCCGTTTACGAAGGCAATAAGAAGATCCGTGTCGAGTTTGGCGACAGCAAAGCGCTGTATGAGTGGGCATTTAATGAGTTTGAGTATAAGACCGTGCTGAGCACCGATGAGATAGTGGGTGAAGTGCCGGTAGACCTTGCAAGCGATACCGATTTTATCTCGGCAGTACCCGAGCAGAGCCTTTCGGCCATCGTCCCCAAGGTCGCCGATAATTCAACCGTAAGCCTCAACATAACCTGGTACGAGGAAAAATTCAGCGCACCTATCGAAAAGGGCGATTTTTTGGGCGAATGTGATGTTGTTTACGCAGGCGAGACCTTAGGAACGGTCACGCTGGTGGCATCGCAGGATGTTGAGCGCAGTACCTTTATGTATATCGGCCGCGGTATCGGCAATTTCTTCTCCACACTTTTCGGCCATTGGGCATTTTATCTTGTGCTCGGTATAATCGCAGTAATTATCATTATCTTTGTAGTTTCACTCGTCATTCTCAACTCCCCCAAGCATAAGAAAAAGAAGAAAAACAGAAGGTATTAACAGTATGACCCTTGAGGAAAGAAAAGCGCAGGTACGGTCGTACCTCGGCAAAGTGTTACGGATAGTTATTGACCGTCCTATTGGATATATTCATAAAAAGACGATTCACTTCCCCATTAACTACGGATATATTCCGGGTGTTTTAGGCGGTGACGGCGAGGAGCTTGACGTATATCTGTTGGGTGTCACCGAACCTGTGACCGAGTACAACTGCCACGTTATAGGTATAGTCCACCGCAAAAACGACGTTGAGGACAAGCTGATAGCCGCACCCGAGGGCATTACATACACCGCCGAGGAAATGGCCGAGGCTATACATTTTCAAGAGAAATACTACGACACCTATATTGAGGTTTTAAAATGAAGATACACATCATCGGCTGCAGCGGCTCGGGTAAGACATATTTAGCCAAGGCGTTGGCCGAAAAGTACGGCATACCCCACTTTGACCTTGATGATATTCATTGGGATAACTCGGGCAGTTACGGTGTAAAACGCCCGACGGAGCAACGTGCCGAGCTGCTCCAAAAAATTCTTAAAAATGAAGATTGGATAATCGAGGGAGTGTATTATGCCTGGGTAGGTCAATGTTTCGAGGACGCCGATGTCATATATGTTCTCGACACCCCGAAGCGAGTGTATAAATACCGCATCATAAAGCGGTTTATCAAGCGAAGGTTAGGACTTGAAAAGGGCAAAAAAGAGACCTTGAGATCGGTCAAAGCACTGCTCAAATGGACCGACACCTTTCAAAATGTCAATATGAAAGAGATATTGAAAACACTCGAACCCCACACCGCCAAAACCGTCCACCTGACATCGAGAAATGATGTGAAAAGGATAATTGAAGGGTAGTTTTCAAAACAGGCAAAGCACTTTTAGCCTTCTCCAGCGGAGAAGGTGGCAGCCGCAGGCTGACGGATGAGGAGAACACGTCAACTACACACTTAATATAGATCGTTGCAAAAAAATACAACTTCGTGTTTTGACAACAGTTATTTCATGACTTATACTTTTGGGAAGGCATTGAAAAGGAGTAAAAATGACGCAGGATATTGTTATTCAAGGCGAAGAATACCGCTTTGGACTTCGCACCGTGGGTGTTGCAGTCAAAAACGGTAAATTGCTTGTGCAAAGGGAGAAAAACGGAAACCATTACGCCCTTATAGGCGGTGCCGTGCAGGTTTTGGAAACCACCGAACAAGCTTTGATCCGTGAGTTTAAAGAGGAAACGGGTGCAGACATCAAGATCAAACGCCTGCTGTGGACCGAGGAGGACTTTTGGAATTACAAGGGTCGCCGTCACCACGGCCTGGCGTTTTATTATCTTGTGGAGCTTGAAAATTTCGACATCACCCCCGACAGCGGCACATTCACTCCGCAAAAGGATGACCCTAACGTCGTTTTCGGTTGGTTACCATTGTCCGAGCTCGATAACATCACCATCTACCCCACCTTCATAAAGGACGAGATCTACAGCCTCAAGGATGAACTGAAACACTTCGTGACGAAGGAATAATAAATGACAATTGACAATAATCAACCCCAACGCAAAAACATACGGTTGAAGGACTATGACTACAGCACTCCCGGTTTGTATTTTGTTACCGTTTGTACCAAAGATAAAAAACCGATTTTGTGTCGCATTGTAGGGACCGACGCTAACAGCGCCGTCTCCCTCTGTCGCTTTGCGACATCTCCCTCACACCGTGAGGGAGTCTTCCTCGGCGGTCCGAAAGTTGTAATGTTTGAATACGGTAAAATCGCAAACGAACAAATTAAAAATATGACCGTCTTTTACGATAACGTAAAGGTTGAAAAATATGTGATAATGCCCAATCACATACATTTTATCTTGAGCGTGGCCGAAAGCGCAAGCGGACCGCCCGGGAGGTCGGTCCCTACAAACAATGCAATTTCAAATTTCGTTGGGACGTTCAAGCGATTTTGCAACAAAAAGTACGGCAAAAATATTTGGCAAGCAAGGTCAAACGACCACATAATCAGAGGGCAACACGATTATCGAAAAATATGGGAATATATTGATGAAAATCCTGTGCGATGGACGTGTGATAAGTTTTACTTTGAGGAGTAAACTATATGGCCAAAACAATAATTGACTATATAAATGAATATTTAAGCGGTGAAATTCAGCAGACAGCTTTGAAATTTGTATACTTTTTGCAATCGCAAAATCTCAAGTTTTATAAAGACAACTGTGATTGTTGGAAGGATAAGGTCTATTATTGGGTTACTTATAACAATGAGTGTGTTTGCTTCATTGCAATTGCTGACCCCGACGAGCCACAAAATCTATGGACGGTGTGGTCGGATGAAAGCAAATTATACGAAGACTATATCGTTAATAATGAAATCAAACAAACCGCTTGGACTCATGTTGATCTTTGCGGTAACTGCGGTTCCTGTAACGGAGGAAAGCAGAAAACGGTTTTTGGCAAAACCTTTGACCGTGTATGCAGTTGTACATTTCGGATTGATAATCCCACTTCTGCTGATGCTCCTTTTATGAAAAGAATGGTAGAAATTAAAATTGAAGAAATTCTCAAAAAGGTATAATTACTATGAGCACTATAACAACCGAACGTCTTATATTAAGACCGTTTACCGAAACCGATGCTGATAAGATGTTTAAAAGCTGGACCTGGGACGAGCGTGTTTCGAGATACTGCCGTTGGCATCCTCACAAAAGCGTTGAGGAAACCCAAGTTCTTTTAAATCACTACCTGCAGAAAGCCAAGAATGGGTTTGATTTCCGTTGGGGCATTGAACTGAAATCCGATGGGTCCTTGATCGGAATAATTGATGTTGTGGATTTTTCTCACGACAACAGAATCGTTAACGTTGGCTATAATTTGGCGTTTGAACATTGGCACAAGGGCTATGCGACCGAAGCACTTAAATCTGTCATAAAGCACCTTTTTAATAACGGTGTTGAAAAAATCATTGCAGAGCATCACATTGATAACCCTGCTTCAGGCAGAGTTATGGAAAAGTGCGGTATGCGTTTTATAAAGCTTTCAAAAACCCAAGCCAAATTCGATTCTGACACACTTTGTGACGTGAAAGTATACGAGATAATAAAGACTGTCGAGGAGTAACAATGCTTGAGTTTGTGAATGTAAAGCAAAATATTTTTGACACGGATATTTTGCCGCTGTTGGCACCGAGTGTGTTTGAGCCAACGCCCGAAAAATTGAGATCCAGAGCCGAAAAATATATAAAACGCCCCAATACGCACATTTACGCCTGCCGTGAGGGTGGGAAATATATTGGCATTGTGGTGTTTGAGGTGGTTGGCACAAACGCCACCGTGCTGGACATTGCGGTGGATGAAAACTGCCGCAAACAAGGCATCGGTTCTGCCCTGCTCTCGTTTGTTCTCAAAACTTTCAACATTTCGGAGCTGACCGCCGAGACCGACGATGATGCGGTTGGATTCTATAAAAAATTCGGATTCACCGTAACCGAAATCCAAACCGTTTATGACACAAAGCGGTATTTATGCACTTTCAGGAGGAATTTATGAAACGAGCAATCTCGTTAATATTATCATTTATTCTGTTGTTTTTGCTATCTGCTTGCAGCAACGGCACTCAAAGTTCCGACGCTTCGGCACCCATCAGCAAAGCACCGGGGTTTTATGAGCTTGGCATCCCCTCGTCCGAGAGTTACACTGATTTTCACATTAACGCTCGCAATCCGTGGGATATGATAGTTGGGGGCGGCAAGTTATACATCGGTGGTGGAGACTACGACTTCAACACTGGACCTGCCGATATATGGGTGTATGATATCAAAACCGAAAAATGGTCAAACTCGGGTGCTGTTGAAGATGAACAGATTGGTCGATTCATCCGCCTCGGCAATAAAATCATCGCACCCGGTATCGACCCAAGATACGATCCCGAAAACGGTCGCTGTTATGTGTTGGGCAACGGCAAATGGGAAACATTCTGTGAGGTCCCCGATGCAGTACACACTTTTGATATAATTGAATTTAACGGAAAGTTGTTTTTCGGCATCGGAACCGACGATTATTCAAAAAAGACACCAATAAAGGTTTCGAGCGACGGTGGCAAGACCTTTGCAGATGTGACCGTTTACTACGAGAGTGTTCCTGTGCCCGAAATGGAGGGTTGCGTTTGCTTAAGAGTGACTGATTTCTTTATTGCAAACGGTGAGTTATACTGTCTACTGGTTGCAAATAACGGAAAGTACCACGAATACCGATATTTTAAATACGACGGCAAAAACTTTCAGTTTCACTCAAAATTCGGCCCAAACAAATCATTTGCAAATTGGCAAAGGTCGCGGATCGGAGAAAAGGTCACGTTTGGAGATTTTTGTTTCCTTACCACAGGTTATCTTTACAAAACTAAGAATTTCACCGAAACCACCGAGGTGCCGTCGCCCTATAATCCCGAGCCCGACCGACACACGCTGATCTCGCTTGAAACACCCGACAAAGGCTTTGTGATGGATCTTCTGACCGAAGAAAATCAAGAAACAGGTGCAACCGATCTGTATGTGCTGAGTTCAACCAAGGACAATAAAACCACAATTTGGAAGTATGTGAGTGACACCGAGTTTAAAGAGATATACAGTTTTGATTACAGTGTTATGGCTATGAGCTTTGCAAAGTATGAAAATCGTTTTTATATAGGTATGGGCGGAAACAATAAACAAAAAGATACCGTTGGAACGATTGTTGAGATAGTATTGGAAAAATAGTATCTATCCACGTGCAACAAATGGAGAATAATTATGAAAATTGGTATAAAACTTGCCACGCCCGATGATGCAGGGAGGTTTGCCGAAATACACGCTCGGTCGTGGGAGTTTGCGTACGGTGGTTGTGTCCCCGAAAGCGTTTTGACGAAACACAACGCACGTTGGCCTTTAATTTGGTCAAAAATGCTAACAAACAACCGCAATTCCCATTACGCAATCACAACCGACAACACAACTATCGGGTTTTTGACTCTCGGCACCGCACGTGACGGTGACCTCAGCGATACAGTTTGCGAATTGGTCGGGCTGTATCTTGACCCGAAATATATCGGCAAAGGCTTCGGCAGGCAGGCTATGGATTGGGTAAAGCGTGAGGCGGTATCACGAAATTACAAAAGCCTATGCCTTTGGGTGCTGAAAGACAACCTAAGAGCAAAAAGATTTTACGAAAAATCGGGCCTCACCTTTGACGGCACCACCAAACCAAGTGGCCTTGGCGATACGGTGGAGGAAAGGTATTTTTTGATATTGGATACTTCTGAAATGCAGTAGTATATAGCAGCACCTGTGGTTGGCTCCCTCTTTGAGGGTGACTCCCCATAAAATGGGGAGATGTCACGAAGTGACAGAGGGGACCGCCGCGGTAAGTGGCTGTCGAGCGAATGCGAGACTGAGGGAGTACTCCTTCCGTCAGGCTGCGCCTGACACCTTCCTCTCAGAGGAAGGCTAAGATCCTTCGCTTACGCTCAGGATGACAGACAATCAAAAAGACAGGAGCTGCGGAGCGTTCACTTAGGGATAATTCGCCCAAAACAGCGACTTTTTGCGGCCTAATGCGTCAAAAGCCCACGGTACACGTCAGTGTTACCGTAGGCTTTTTCCTTTTATACCTACAAAAATTCATCTGTTTTGGGTGCAGGGCAGTTTTGTAGGATGAAATTTGAAGATGTTGCGAAGTTGAAAAATGCAGGAATACTGCCGTATTTCAAGGCTTTTCAACAAGCGGCATATCAAATTTCACCGAAAAACCGATTTCTCCCTAATTGAGCGCTCCGTGAACGGTTCCTGTCTTTCATTATATTTTTGGTTTGGTTTTTTCCTTATTTCTTACTGTCCTTGGTCATATCGTCCTGCTTTGGGGATACGCCAAAGCGGTTTTTATACATACGGTAGAACGATGAATAATCCTTAAAGCCGCAGGAGGTGCAGACCTTGCCTGCCTGCTCGCCTATTCTGATACGGTTTCTCGCCGAGATCAAACGCTTGATGGTGATATACTCCCACACGCTGGTACCGGTCGCCTTTTTAAACAAACGGTTGAGCTGTGACTGACTCAAGAAGAAGCGGTCGCTCAAGGAGTTCAGCGACAGCGGCTCATAAAGATTTTTGTTGATATAGTCAATGAGCTGAAGCACCGTCTCGGCATTGTCGTTGGAAACCTCCTCGGCACGTTCCTTTTTGGTACAATAAGCCTTATAAACCTCGCACAAAAGAGCAAACAGCTTGGCTTCGGTCTCAAGCTTGATACCTAACGGAGTATCACCGCTGAGACTTTCAAAGCATTGCTGATACAGCTTACTTCCGAAATCCTCTTCAGAATAGCGGTTGAGCCTACCCAACGGACGCTCGAAAAACGGCTTCATCAAAAGGCCTTCGGGATCATAGTTCTTGAAATAATTCGGGAAAAAGTGTATGACCATACGCTCGTAAGGCATATCACCCATCACCTTTAAATTATGTGTTTCGGACGGCTGCATCAACATAACATCGCCGGGCTTTAATATGTACTCATTGCCCTCGACCGAATAACGGCAATAGCCCGAAATGAAGTAATAGATCTCCAAACGGTCGTGAGCGTGCATAGGAAACATCTCACCGTTTTCAGGGTGCTCGGTCAAAGTATGATGGATGTGAAAATCGTCACATCTAAGTTCAAAAAATCTTTTCATATATAACATCCTCAAATTAAATCTTGCACAGATTTACAATACAAACCCTTCGGTTTGCGCCGATTAGCAATGTATTTGGTGTAATTATATCACCAAATGCACGGATTTGCAATACATGATAGTCAGAAAAACAATAGTTTTTCGCAAAAATATGATGTATAATGTAAAAAAATGCCTGCGTTGCAGGTGCAAGGAGGAATAATATGAAGCTTACCTTCAGATGGTACGGAGACTCAGACCCCGTCACCTTGGAAAAGATTCGTCAGATACCCACAATGTCGGGTATCGTTTCTGCTGTTTATGATGTTGCTCCCGGCGGTGTATGGAGCCGTGAAAGCATAGCTGAACTCAAGAAAAAGGCCAACGATGCAGGCCTTGAGTTTGAGGTCGTCGAGAGTGTTCCCGTTCCCGAGGATATCAAGCTCGGTAACGAGAAGGCTCCCCAGCTTATCGAAAACTATTGCGAAAACATCCGCCGTCTTGGCGAAGCAGGCGTAAAGTGTGTTTGCTACAACTTTATGCCGGTGTTTGACTGGCTGAGAAGCGAGCTTGAGCACGCCCAGCCCGACGGTGCCAATGCATTGGCTTACGACCACGCAGAGGTTCTTAAAATGGACCCCTTGAAAAGTGAGCTTTCACTCCCCGGTTGGGATGCAAGCTACACCAAGGAGGGCCTCAGAGATCTGCTTAACCAGTACAAGGAGATCGGAGAGGAGCAGCTTTGGAAGAACCTTGAGGTGTTCTTGAAGGCTGTTATTCCCGTTGCCGAGGAGGTTGGCATCAAAATGGCCATCCACCCCGACGATCCTCCGTGGGGTATGTTCGGTCTTCCCAGAATCATCACCTGTGAAGAAAACTACGACCGCTTCTTGAAGCTGGTTGACTCCCCCAATAACGGTCTGACCTTCTGTACCGGTTCTTTGGGTGCCGATCCCAACAACGATCTTGTTAAAATGGCTTCAAAGTATGCCGACAGGATCCACTTTTTACATCTTCGCAACATCAAATATGACGGTGACAGATGCTTTGAGGAGGTCGGTCATCCCACCGAGTGCGGCTCTATTGATATGTTCGGCATAGTTAAGGCACTTGTTGACAAAGATTGGGACGGATATGTAAGACCCGACCACGGACGTATGATCTGGGGCGAAAAGGGTCGCTACGGCTACGGACTTTTTGACCGTGCTTTGGGTGCAACCTATATCGCCGGTTTGTTTGAGGCTGTTGAAAAGCTTAGATAAGGAGTGTCACTTATGAGATTTGGTGTTTGTTGTTCGACTATTGATTATTATCCCAGAATTAAAGAGCTTGGATATGATTACGTTGAGGTTGGTTTTTGCCACCTCGCAACTATGGAAGATGAAAAATTTGAAGCTTTGGCCAATGCTCTTAAAGCTGTCGGACTTAAAGCCGAAGCCGCCAACGGCTTCTTCCTCGGTGACAAGGTCCTGACCGGTCCCGAGGCTGACCATTCCTTTATTCCGGAGTATACCGAAAAGGGTATGAAGCGCTTTAAGGCTCTCGGCGGCGAGGTTGCCGTTCTGGGTAGTGGTAAGGCAAGAAATATCCCCGAGGGCTTTGACTTTGCCAAGGGTGAAGAGCAGTTCATCGAGGTTTTGAGGATGGTTGGCGATATTGCCGCAAAATACGGTATCAAGATCGCTATCGAGCCGCTTCAGACCAAAGAGACCAACCTTATCAACACCGTTCAGCAGAGCCTGGACATTATTGCACGTTGCGGTCATCCCAACGTCTGCACATTGGCCGACTTCTACCATGTTTTCAAGAACGGTGAAACCCTTGATGCCGTTGAAAACGCCGGCGAGCTGCTTATCCACACACATCTTGCCCGTGCCAATGAAGACCGTCAGATGCCGAGAACCGAAGAGGACTATGAGGTCTGCAAGATTTGGGCAAACGCACTTAAAAAGTGCGGCTACAATGCACGTATGAGCATTGAAGGCAGCTTCAAGCCCGAGTTCACCCAGACTATAGAGGATGTACTCCCTGCCCTCAAGATATTTAAAGATATTGTTGGCTAATCAACCGAAAAAGGAGAAAAAATTATGAGTAAAACTGTTGTAATCACAGGTGCAGGCGGCGTGCTTTGCTCCGCTTTTGCCGTTCACATGGCAAAGCTGGGTCACAAGGTTGCCGTTTTGGACCTTAACCTTGAGGCCGCCGAAAAGGTGGCCGCCGATATAGTTGCTAACGGCGGTGTTGCCAAGGCTTACAAGACCAATGTTTTGGACAAGGATTGCCTTAACGAGGTACATAACGCTATCGTAAACGACCTCGGCCCTTGCGATATTCTTATTAACGGTGCAGGCGGCAACAACCCCAAGTGCACCACCCTGCACGAGACCTATCAGGAGGGCGACGACGTTGCTGAGGATTTCCTCACCTTCTTCAATCTTGACAAGGCAGGCTTCCAGTTTGTTTTTGATCTTAACATTATGGGAACACTTCTCCCCACCCAGGTCTTTGCCAAGGATATGATCGGTAAAGAGGGCTGCTGTATCTTAAACATTTCTTCGATGAATGCTTTCCGTCCCTTGACCAAGATCCCCGCATACAGCGCCGCAAAGAGTGCTGTAAGTAACTTCACACAGTGGTTGGCTGTCCACTTTGCCGAGACCGGTATCCGTGTCAACGCAATGGCTCCCGGCTTCTTTGTAACACATCAGAACAAGGCTCTCCTCTTTAATGAGGACGGCACCCCCACCGCCCGTACCGGCAAGATCTTGAACGCTACTCCCATGAAGCGTTTCGGCAAGCCCGAGGAGTTGCTCGGAACCCTGGAATTTTTGACCGACAGCGAGAAGTCTGCATTTGTCACAGGTGTTGTTATCCCTGTTGACGGCGGCTTCTCGGCATATTCGGGTGTTTAATCTAAGGAGGAAATCATAATGGCAGATTTTATTATTAACGCATTCGCTGACGAGTCGTCTTCCGAACTTCTCGGTCAGATCGAAGCAATGAAGCGTAATAACCTTCAGGGAATCGAGATCCGTAATGTCAACGGCAAGAGTATCCACAGCCACACACTTGAGGATATCAAGGAATTCGGCAAGGTTATTGAAGACAACGGCTTTAACGTATGGTCGATCGGTTCCGCACTCGGTAAGATCAAGATAACCGACGATTTTGCACCCCATCTTGACGAATTCAAGAGAACCATCGAGATGGCTCACATTCTGAAGGCTGACTACATCCGTTTGTTCAGCTTCTATATGCCCAAGGACGAGGATCCCACCCCCTACCGTGACGAGGTTTTCGAGAGAATGTCCAAATTCCTTGAAGCCGCCAAGGGTAGCGGCGTTAAGCTTTGCCATGAGAACGAAAAAGGCATTTACGGCGACATTGCTCCCCGTTGCCTTGAGATACATAAGGCAATGCCTGAGTTCGGTTGCATTTTCGACCCTGCCAACTACATTCAGTGCGGTCAGGATATCCTCTCGGGCTGGGAGCTTTTGAAGGATTACGTGACCTATATGCACATCAAGGATGCCACCGCAGAGGGCAAGATCGTTCCTGCAGGTAAGGGTATCGGCTGTCTGCCCGAGGTTCTCAAGCTGTATGCCGCTAAAGGCGGTAAGGGTCTTACCGTTGAACCCCACCTTTCTATCTTCAAGGGTCTCGCAGGACTTGAACGTGAGGGTGAAAAGACCCAAGCTGGTGTTTATCAGTACCCCACCAAGGAGGCCGCTTTTGATGCCGCAGTTGCCGCATTGAGAGAGATAATCTAAGAGGTGAAGTTCTATGAAATTAGGCGCACAACTGTTTACGGTGCGTGAGTTTTGCAAAGACCTTGACGGTTTTGCAGATTCGCTTAAGAGATTGGCCGATATCGGTTATTCAACCGTTCAAATCAACGGCTCTTGTGTATTTGAAGCCGAATGGTTAAAAGAACAGTGTGATAATATTGGTATTGAGTGTCTTATGCCTACCGTACCGGGGCTTAATGTTGCCGTTGACACCGAAAAGGTTATCGAAAATCACAAGATAATCGGTTCAAAATACGTTAGTGCCGGCCACGTCAACACACGAAAGGTTGGGGCCCAAGGCTTTGTGGATCAGTACCGCGAACCGATCAAAAAGCTTCGTGAAGCAGGTCTGATGCTGTTAAGGCACAATCATGATCACGAATTTTTGCGTGAAGCCAACGGTAAGATAAGCCAGCAAAATCTCGCCGATCTGATCGCACCTGAAGACATGGGCTTTGTTCTCGATCTTTATTGGGTGCAGGCAGGCGGCGGCGACCCTATCTGGTGGTTAAACAACCTTAAAGGCCGCACACCCGTTGTGCACTTCAAGGATATGGGCTACGGACTTGTTGACGGCGAATACAGCCGCAAGATGGCCGCTATCGGCGAAGGCAATATGAACTACGAGGGCATTATCGAAGCCTGCTACAACAACGGCGTTGAGTATACAGTTGTCGAGCTTGACCATTGCTACGGCGAAGACCCGTTTGAATGCCTTAAACGCAGTTACAACTATCTTAAGGACAAAATCAAATAAGGAGTGACATTTATGCAAATAGGCGCACAGTTTTATACCATCCGTGAGTTTTGCAAAACCACCGACGGTATTGCGGAATCACTCAAAAAAGTAGCCGACATAGGTTATAAAACAGTTCAGATTTCAGGCACCTGTGCATTCGATGCCGAGTGGATGAAGGAAGAGCTTCGCAAAAACGGCTTGAAGTGTGTCATTACCCACACCAAGCCCGAACGTATCGTCGGCGAGACCGAAAAAGTTATTGAAGAACATAAAACCTTCGGCTGTAATCGCATCGGCATCGGTCATTACGATGTTGCAAAAAACGGCGTTCAGGCCTTTATCGAATATTATAAGGAAGCCGCAAAGCTGATAAAGGAAAATGGCCTTTTCCTTTCCTATCACAACCACGATGCAGAATTCATGAAAACAGACGGTAAGCTTATACTCGACCAAATCATTGATGCCTTCAAGCCCGACGAAATGGGCATTACGCTTGACACCTATTGGGTACAGTCGGGCGGCGGTGACCCCATTTGGTGGTTGAATAAACTTAAAGGCAGAACTCCTTGCATCCACTTAAAGGATATGGCTTTTGTCGAAAAAGAACGCCGAATGGCCGTTATCGGCGAAGGTAATATGAACTTTGAAGGTATTATCAAAGCCGCAATCGACAACGGTGTCGACTACGCACTCGTTGAGCAGGACAACTGCTACGGTGAAGATCCGTTCGATTGCTTGAAGAGAAGCTATCAGTACTTAAAGGCTCAGGGCCTTGAATAAATTGGAGGTAATTACAATGGCAGACAAAATTAAACTTGGTATTATCGGTATCGGTAATATGGGTAGCGGTCACGCAAAGAGCATTGCTATCAACAATACCAATGCCGAGATCGAGCTTGTGGCAGTAGCCGATATCAAGCCCGAGCGCCGTCAGTGGGCAAAGGATACTCTCCCTGAAACGGTCAAAATTTTTGAGACCGCAGAGGAAATGCTGGATAGCGGTCTTATCGACTCCTGTCTTGTTGCAGTTCCCCACTACGATCATCCCAAATATGCTATCGAATGCTTCAAGCGTCATATCCACGTTCTTGTTGAGAAGCCTGCAGGCGTTTACACCAAGCAGGTCAAGGAAATGATCGAGGCAGCAAAGCAGACCGATACCACCTTTGCTATGATGTTCAATCAGCGTACCAACTGCATCTACAGAAAGATGCGTGAGTTGGTTCAGAGTGGTGAATACGGCGAGATCAAGCGTACCAACTGGATCATCACCAACTGGTACCGTCCTCAAGTTTATTATGATTCGGGCGATTGGAGAGCAACCTGGTCGGGTGAAGGCGGCGGTGTCCTTTTGAACCAGTGCCCCCATCAGCTTGACCTGTGGCAGTGGATCTGCGGTATGCCTTCAAAGATCCAGGCACACCTCCACTACGGTAAGTGGCACGACATCGAGGTTGAAGACGATGTTACCGCTTATGTTGAGTATCCCAACGGCGCAACCGGTACCTTTATCACCACCACCGGTGACAACCCAGGTACCAACCGTTTTGAGATCACTCTTGACCGTGCAAAGATCGTTGCCGAGGGCGACAAGCTTATGATCTGGGAGCTTCCCATGAACACCAGTGAGTTCACCAAAACCGCTACAACTCCCTTCCAGAGCCAGAAGGCCGAATACCGTGAGGTTGAGACCGACGGTATGAACGAGCAGCACAAGGGTGTCCGTGATGCATTCGCCGCACACATCCTGCACGGCACTCTCCTTACCGCAGGCGGTGAGGAGGGCATCAACGGTCTTACCATCTCCAACGCAATGCATTTGTCGTCCTGGTTGGGTAAAATGGTTGACATTCCGTTTGACGATGAGTTATACTATAATGAGCTTATGAAGCGTGTCGCCGGTTCAAGACGTAAGACCAACGTCACCGAGGTTACCGCCGATACCGAGTCTTCGTATGCAGGAACAAAGTAATAAGGTTTAATCAAGGCGATTGTACCTCCCTCTGACGAGGGAGGTGGCATTCGCTTTGCGAATGTCGGAGGGAGAGATACTTCCGAAATTGGCAAAACGAGTGCTTTTTAAGGGGTGTTATTATGGAAAAGGTAAGAGTAGGCGTTATTGGTTTCGGTAATATGGGCTCGGCTCATGCCAAGCACATTTATGACGGTCTGATAAACGGTATGGAATTGGTTGCCGTTTGCGATACCGATGAAGCAAAACGAGAAAAGGCCAAGGCGGCTTTTCAGAATGTTGAGGTCTTTGCGTCTCACCGGGAGCTTTTAAAGGCAGGCCTTACCGATGCCGTAATCATCGCAACCCCTCACTATTTCCATTGCCCTATTGCTATTGATGCATTTAACGCAGGTCAGCACGTTTTAAGTGAAAAGCCTGCAGGCGTTTACACCAAGCAGATACTTGAAATGAACGAGGCCGCCAAAAAGAGCGGTAAGATATTTGCAATAATGTTCAATCAGCGCACCAATATGCTATTCAAAAAAGCCCACGACATGGTGCAAAACGGCGAACTGGGTGAGCTGAAACGAATGGTGTGGATCATCACCAACTGGTACCGCACTCAGCATTATTACGATTCAGGAAGTTGGAGAGCCACCTGGGCAGGTGAAGGCGGCGGTGTTCTTTTGAATCAGGCACCCCACAACCTTGACATCTGGCAGTGGATCTGCGGTCTGCCCAAGAGGGTACGTGGCTTTTGCTCGGTCGCAAAGTATCACCACATTGAGGTCGAGGATGATGCCACCATCTATGCCGAATACGAAAACGGCGCAACCGGTATTTTTATCACCTCAACAGGTGAGGCTCCCGGCACCAACCGCCTTGAGATCGGCGGAACAAAGGGTAAATTGGTTATCGAGGGCGGAAAAATGACCGTCACAAAGCTCAAGGTCGATGAACGTGAGTTCTGCTTTGACTGTGAGGATAATTTTTCTACCATTCCCTCAGAGGTCGAGGTCATTGAGCAGACCGAAAAGGAAAGCGCTCACATGGGCATTTTGCGCAATTTCACCAATGCAATCCTGCACGGAGAGGCTCTTCTTTCCCCCGGCTATGACGGTATAAACGAGGTTCAGCTTTCCAATGCCGCTTACCTTTCTTCGTGGAAGGACAAGTGGGTCGAAATTCCCGTGAATGCTGATGAATATTACGAGGAACTGCGCAAAAAAGCTGAAAATTCCGAGCTCCACGAAGGAATCAAGAACGACAAGCATGCAGATATGAAATATAGCGAGCGCTGGAGCGTAAGGTGGTAAAGCCATTGCGTTTTAATATTGGCAATACTTTTTGAGGTGTCTTTTATGAATTTTTCCGAAAGCATAAACAAGGAAATTGAGCGTGTTATTGAAAAATTGACCGCTGTAACCGACAAAAATGCCGTAAATTACGCCATTGTGACCGACACGCATTACGATACACAGCAATCTGTGGGAACACCCGAAATTGTTGATAATTCGGTGAAAATCATCCGTCTGCTTGCCGAAAAAGGTCTGATCGACTTTGCAGGTCATTGCGGCGATATCACCACAGGTTGGAGAAGCGGAGATTCCTGCAGAAAGTACACCAAGATCGTTGCCGATCTGTTTTCCGATTTCCCCTGCCCTGTTGTTTTCACAATTGGCAATCACGATTTCAACCACAACCCCGAGACCTTAAAGGAAGGCGCACATTCCTACACTTTAAACGATGAAAAAAATCCCGAGCTGCTTGACCACGCTGAATGGTATGACCTTACCCAGAAAAACTTCCGCAAGGACAGCTTTATTTACGACGAAGCAATGCCCGGTTCACTCTATTTTTACTTTGATATTCCCGAGAAAAAGGCACGTGTGGTATGCCTTGAATCGTTTTATTGCCGTAATGTCGAAAAGCAGGTACGCTTCATTGCCGAAAAGGTGCTGACCGTAAAGGATGAGGGCGTAAAATATGTATTTTTGTCTCACGCACCGATCGACAACCGCTACGAGGAGGGCAAAATGCACCACGTTTGTGCAGGTGCCGACGACCTTAAAAGGTTGATCACCGCACTTAACAACCGCACCGTTGCCCAAACCTCGGTCGGTACATACGATTTCAGCGACTATGCTTCAAATGCCGTCGCCTTTAACTGTGGTCATATGCACTCATCTTACGTCGAGTTCAACCGTGACCTTAAAATGTTCCACGCAACCTCGGGTCAGACGGGTGTTGTGGGAAGCGGTCATTTCCGTGAGGTCGAAGCCGATGACAATGCCACCGGTCGTCACAAACTGACCAACGATGACGCCAACCGCTATTTGTTTGACATTGTCAGCGTGACGCCCGAAAAATACGAGCGCATCCGCTTCGGAAACGGACTTGACAAAACGGTCAATGCCGAATAAAATCTGCAATCAAAACCTTATCAGATCCTTCGGTCACTCACAGCCGAAGGATCTTTTTTTCTGTTTGGTTTTTTGATTATTTTCATTTCTTTGAAACATTACTTTGCAGATTTTATGTGGAATTTGTTCTGTTTGTTGATATTATTTAATTTATTTATATATTTCAATATATTTTTAGTAAAAAGGTTGAATTTATTTGTGCATTGTGGTAGAATTATTCTGTAAAACCTTACATTAAAATACACTTTTAGAAAGGTGATTTTATGAGAACATTCAAGCGCGCAATTTCCATCATTACTGCCTTGGCGATTTTGGTTATGACCTTCTCGTTTTTAGGTCTTATGCCGGTATCTGCTGAGGTCACCGCCCCCGAGGGTTATGAGATCGCAGAGCAGATCAAGATCGATTTCAACACCGATGGTAATGGCTGGTCGGGTACTAACGGAACAAAGGGAACCCACATAGACCAGATCACCGACCCTGATGACAGCTCCAACAAGTATATGTATCTGTATACTCCCAACGGTAACGGCTACAATATGGAGTTGGCTAACAGCAGTACATCAACAACCGCTTATGAAATGACTGCAAGCACCAAATACTCAATTGAGTTCAAGGTCAAGGTCGCCAGCTATACAAAAGCCGAAAACCAAATAGCTATTTGCTTTGGTACGCAGGCGGGATATAACGCTAACCTTGCAAAGCCGGTCATGAATACATGGACAGTTGACAAATTGTCAACCGAGGCTTGGACTACCGTATCTTATGAGTGGACCACTACCGAAACAATGCTGGCAAATACCTACGCTTCTTCAACAAGTAAAACCAATTTGTGTAACCGTATTTACCTTGTTGCTAACAACGGTTCATCTGCCGCCGCCTACTATATCGATGATGTAGTTATCACAAAGTATAGGGAAATTTCCGCTTCCACCCCCAAAAATCAGATCACTTATATCAACTTCAACACCGAGGGCAAGGGCTGGTCGGATACCAACGGTTCGTCTTACCTTACGCAGGTAACCGATACCGAAGACAGCACCAACAAGTATATGACCCTTCACACCCCCAACGGTGACGGTTATAATATGGAGCTCGCTTCGGGAAGCAACTCCGATACCGCTTACATTCTCGAAGGCAGTACAAAATATCTTTTGACCTTCAAATACAAGGCGCTTGATTCGGCCTCAGGTAATCTTTCACTTTATTACGGTTCGATCTCTGCATATAAGAGCTCTAACCCCAAATACGGTCCGCTTACATCCTGGGCTGCAAGCTCGGCCAACGACGGCGAGTGGCATACCGCTACATACGAGTTCACCACCACCGAAACAATGACCTATGCTTCCTATAAAGGCAGCGGCAGTACCACCGTTTGTGACAATCTTTATCTTGTTGCACGCAGTAATCAGAACACCTGGGCCATTGACGATGTTGAGATAAAGAAGTATGTTGAGGGTGCAACGGAGGACGAGTATGTTGACGGAATTGCTCCCGACAGCGGTGAAGGCTCCGGCGATTCCGGCGAAGAGGAGACAGAAAAAGAAATGTATACTATCCCCGATTTCACGCACGAGCCTTATAAGACCTATGCCGCACCCGATTCCTACAGCGGCACCTGGTACTGCTCGGTTCGTTGGTCTACCTACACCGAAGGCACCAACAGCGTAATGCGCTACAAGTTCGCATACGACATTTCCGAAGAGGCCGCTTCCACCTCGGGTAAGCGTGGCACCACAGCCAAGGGTACCAACGGAAGCCAGCACGCTATGATGTGCCTTGTTGACGATGATAACCCCTCGGTTCCTCTGTATGTAACACAAAACAAGTCCTACCGAGTATCCTTTAAATACAAGGTCACCGATGTTGAGCTCAACTCCTTTGTTTCGTTCAACATTATGAGAGGTCAGTATTCTTCGAGCTGGACCGGTTCTTCGGGCATCGGAAGCTCGACCGACAAGGACGCTGACCGCTATATTATTGCGATCGAATATGCTCCTACCGACGGTTGGGTAGACGCATACTACACATTTACCGCCAACTATACCACCAACCTTGAGCGCAACGTATTCCAGATCGGCGGTGCAGGCTACGGCGATGCACTTATCGACGACATCAAGATCGAAGAGATCGATGCCTCCGAAGTCGAGCCGGTCAATAACGACGCCTCTAAATACGACTACTCGGTCAACGGTCAGCAATCAAGCATCAACTCTTACAAAGGCAAGGATGCCGACCTCACTATTACCCACGTTATCGGCAGAAGACAGCTTACCTCCATAAATAAGTACGCCTTCCTTTATAACCGTTACGTAAAGAACATTGTTATCGAAAACGGCCCCACCACTATCGGCAACTACGCTTTTGAATATGCCAAGGTGCTTGAAACCATCAGCATCCCCGCTTCGATAACCACCATCGGCAAGGGCGCATTCTACGGTATCAAGACCATGAAGGCCTTTACCGTTGATTCCGCAAGCGAAAGCTTTGCATCGGTCGACGGCGTTTTGTACACCAAGGATATGAAGACCCTCTTGTACTACCCCGCCGCCAAGGATGCAACAACCTTTACCGTTCCTGCAGGCGTTACCGCCATTGCGGAAGGTGCTTTCCTTAACGCAACCAAGCTGCAGACAATCATCCTTCCCGACGGACTTACCACCATTGAGCGCCGTGCATTTATGAACTGCACCGCACTCACCTCCATCAACATTCCCGAGACCGTCACCTCGGTCGGTTCTTCGGCTTTGAGAAACTGCTCGGCCTTGACCGCCGACGGAATCTCCATTGCTGACGGCCTTGCCGTCGGCGAAAACGCATTCACCGATTCTGCCACCTACACCGTCGGCAGCACCAGCGGTGATACCACCGTTGACGTTAAGGATGCAACGCTCCTTGCCAAGCACCTTGCCGGCTTTAAGGATTCCGACCTTGGCCGTTTTGGTGAGATGGCCGCCGATATCAATGGCGACGGCAATGTTGACATGCTTGACGCAGTACTTCTCAAGCGTCACCTTGCAGGCTGGAAGGGCTATAAGTCCCTTCCCTACACCGGACTTGACGATACTACCTATGAGGAGTATGTTACTGACAGCGAAACTCCCGAGCTGGTTGTAAATCTTTCCGAGAAGAACAGCCAGAAGGTCACACCTAAGCGTGACATCAACTACGACCCCAACAAGGAAGATATCATCATCATCCTTATCACCGGTCAGTCCAACTCGGGTACCGGCGGTTACAGACAGGAATACGAATACAAGTACACTACTAACCACGGTGGCGCTGCACATCCCAATTGGGAGATCACTGCAGAGCCTACCCGTCCCGATGAAGGTACCGTATTCTTCGGCGCAACCGTAACTGCACTTAACGACGCAAACGACGTATACTATATGACCGATGCCGCATCGCTTGGTGCCTCCACGATGGGCGGTTACTCGCCTGCAATGGGTAAAGCTCTGCATGATGCAACCGGTGCTAAAATAGTGTTTGTTCAGGCTTCAAAGGGTGCTGTCGGTATGCACGAATGGACCCCCGAGCCTGAAAAGTACGAGTGTCCCTGCGGTGAAAACGGCGGCGGCAAGCTTTACAGCAACGCAATCGCCAACTTCACCAAGACCTATCAGGCACTTGAGGATGACTACAACATCATCGCAACCGCTTACGTTTTCAACCAGGGCGAGCACGAAGAACTTAAGACCTACGTTGCCGAAAGCGCAACCGTGCACGATGACCAAACCTACTACAACGCATTGCTCGAAATGCACAACGGCTTCCTTTCGGAGTGTGAGATCGATTGCGGCGGCGTATTCCTCCCCCGTTCGTGGTGGAACCGCTACGGTTTGAGCGGAAGTGACGACATTCCTCAGAACAGCCGCCGTCCGTCCATCGCACGTGCCGCACAGTATGCCGCTTCGCAGAATGTTGAAAACTTCTTCATCTTCTCCAACGTTTCCGAGGAGATCTGCAAGGCAGGCCCCTTGAAGCCCGACCCCACCAACTCCATCCACTACGGTATGGCCGCATACAATGCGATCGGCGCACAGAACGGTGACAGCGTTGCCAAGTACTTTGGCTTCCTGGATGCTTCCGAGCTTACCGGAATTAAGGTATTCAACAAGATAGGCGTTGAGCTTTGCGCTTTTGACGCAAACGGAAACCTTGTTTCGGGCAGCGACGTCGTTGAGTTCTCGGATGACAACTCCAAGCTGTATATCAGAATTGACCCCACGGGTACAATGTACACTCTGAACTACAGCTCGGCCGGAACCACTACCGATTTTGTAGACGACTTCGGCATTATCACCTCGGTCGAGGGTCAGACATCCTTTAAGATCGTCATCAACCCTCCCGTTAAGTAAACAACCAAATAATTCGCTTCAAACGGCCCCCTTGCCTAAAGGGGGCTGTCGTTTTGTGTGCAAAACGACAGGGGGATTGCGTTGGTTTGCAGTTAATATTTAATTGCATCTTGCCAATGAGCAATATTTAATGTATAATATACCCAATAAATCTTTGCGAGGCATTTTATGAAATCATTTACCGTAGGCAAAAACGATGCAGGGCTTCGTTTGGACAAGTTTGTCGTAAAAACGGCTCCCCTGCTTCCCACGACATTGCTTTACAAATACATAAGGCTCAAACGCATCAAGGTGGACGGCAAGCGTGCCGAGATCAACACGAGATTGCAGTTGGGCTCGGTCGTTGAGATGTATATCAACGATGAATTTTTTGAACCCAAAAGTCCCAAGTACGACTTTATGTCGGCTTCAAAGGTGCTTGATATCGTTTACGAGGACGAGAACATCCTGCTTGCCGACAAAAAGCAGGGTCTGCTTGTCCACCCCGACGAGAATGAGTATAACGACACGCTTATTGCCCGTATACAGCGTTATTTGTACGAAAAGGGTGAGTATGACCCCGAGGCCGAAAACAGCTTCAGACCCAGCCTAGCCAACCGTATCGACCGAAACACGGGAGGTATTGTCATTGCCGCCAAAAACGCCGAGGCTCTGCGTATTTTGTGCGATAAGATCAAGACACGTGAGCTTGACAAGCTGTACCTCTGCGTTGTCCACGGAACACCAAAAAAGAGAGAAGATATTCTGGAAGGCTTCCTTGAAAAGAACGAGACCAAAAAGCAGGTATACATCAAATCCAAAATGACAGATGACACCAAGACCGTCCGCACAAAGTATTCGGTCATGGCCTCGCACGACGGGTTGTCGCTTTTAAAGGTCGAGCTTTTGACCGGACGTACCCACCAAATTCGTGCTCATATGGCATCGATCGGGCATCCGTTGCTTGGTGACGGCAAATACGGCGTAAACCAAAAGGATAAAGCAATGGGCTTTAAGTATCAGGCGCTTTATTCTTATAAGTTAAAATTCAACTTCACCACCGACGGCGGTATTTTGGAATATTTGAACGGCAAAACCTTCACCGTCCCCAAGGTCTGGTTCGCCGATCAACTCTTCCCCGAAATTAAATACTGAAGCACCTAATGTTGTATTGTAATAAAACTTAATTGTGTTATAATAATAAAAAACGGAGGTAATAACAATGGCAAAAGATATAAAAAATTTACGAGATGAGTTACGTTCTTACAAATTTGATTTTGATGTTTTGCAGAAAATCCCCTGCACAGCTCAAGAAAACGAAGAATATCATAAGTTGTTAATGGATGGCGGCACACTGCCCGAAGGTGTTTACGCTTACGTTTATGCCAACGAGGAAGTTTCAACAAAAGAATTTTATACTGTTTATGAAGCTGATTTGAGTGAAGCCGAATTACAAGAATATCTTACATACAAGCAATTAAATCTAATTAAAACAATTAAAAATTGCGTTATGTTCTTCACTGTTTTAACCATAATAGGACTAGCCGCATACATTTTGGTGATGCTCAATATATAATACTATAGATTGTTAGACACAAAAAGACAACGATCATTTATCGATGCGTATTTTTCAGTAAAAGTCATAACCACTGGCTAAGCCGGTGGCTTGCTCAGCCCTATAAGGGCATGTTACTGGCTGGGCTGAAAGCCCACCGAAACATTTGACACTTGCAAACTCGCCTTACCGCCACAGATGTGGCTACTATTTTTCGCCTCCCTTGCGCAAAGGGAGGTGGCACGCGCAGCGTGACGGAGGGATTGTAAAAAAGCACTCTCAAACAACCCCTCAGTCAGCTTCGCTGACAGCTCCCCTTACACAGGGGAGCCTACCTCTGCGGCGGGATTGCTCAACGGCAAAAGCCTCTAATGAACCACCCGCTTAGCGGGTGGTTTTCGTTATACAATAAAACCCCGAAACCAAAGATGGTTTCGGGGTTTTTGAATACTCTCTGTGATAAGTGATTATCTCTTTGAGAACTGGGGTAACTCCCCATAAAATGGGGAGATGTCTGCGAAGCAGACAGAGGGGACGGGCGCAGTAAGCGCCGCGACGAGCGCTCGGAGCGCAAAAAACAGACCCTGCGAAACGCAGAGTCTGTAATTTTTGAGTAATATAAAATTATCTCTTTGAGAACTGGGGTGCGCGACGAGCTCCTTTGAGTCCGTACTTCTTACGCTCTTTCATTCTCGGGTCTCTGGTCAAGAAGCCTGCCTTCTTGAGCTCGGGACGAAGCTCCTCGTTGTACTGGAGGAGTGCACGGGAGAGACCGTGACGGATAGCACCGGCCTGGCCGGTAACACCGCCGCCTGCAACACGGCAAACGATATCGAACTTGTCGAGGTTGCCGGTGAGTGCCAAAGGCTGACGAACGATAAGCTTCAGGGTCTCAAGACCGAAATACTCTTCGATATCACGGTCGTTAATGGTGATCTTTCCGGTACCGTTGTAAACGCGTACACGTGCGACAGAGCTCTTTCTTCTGCCGGTTCCATAGAAATAAGGCTTTCCTTCAAACATCAGTATGTCCTCCCTTCAATTAAAACGCATACTCTTCAGGCTTCTGAGCTGCGTGTACGTGCTCAGCACCCTTGTAGATGCGAAGTCTGGTGAGAGCCTGTCTGCCGATAGTGGTATCGGGAACCATGCCCTTAACAGCAAGTTCCATTGCAAGCTCGGGTCTCTCTGCCATCAAAGTAGCATACTGAACTGCCTTGAGGCCGCCAACATAACCGGTATGACGGTAGTAGAATTTCTTCTCCAGCTTGTTACCGGTGAGAACAGCCTTCTCACAGTTGATGATGATTACGTGATCGCCACAGTCAACATGAGGAGTGAAAGTGGGCTTTACTTTTCCGCGAAGAAGCTCGGCAGCCTTTGCAGCAACACGGCCAAGGGGCTTGCCTGCAGCGTCGATGATGTACCACTTACGGGTAACATCGGCGGGTTTTGCCATAAAAGTAGACATAACGTTAACCTCCGAATAAAATTCTTTTTTTCAGCCTTGATATAATACCACAGCGAAACACACTTGTCAACACCAAATTTTCAAAATTTTAAAATAAATTTGCAATGCTCTCGTTTTCTCTTGTTTTCTCTCATTTTCTCTCTTTTTCTCAACTTTAATTTTCAAAAATATTTTAATAAAATACCGTATTTACATTTGTTTGCGCTGATGTTATAATGTTATAGATACATAGTTTGGGGGTGTTGGGATGCGTTTATTTATGATTCGTCACGGTGAAAGCGAAAACAATCAAAAAAAGCTGTTTACCGGATGGGTAGACTGTCCCTTGACCGAAAAAGGAATTAAGGAAGCCGAGTCTATACGTTCTTTTATGTCAAGCTTTAAATTTGACAAGGTGTACTCCAGCGACCTTTGCCGTGCCATACAAACTGCCAAGATCGTTTTCCCAAACCGTGAACCCGAAACCTCTGCGTTGATACGTGAGCGTTCTTTGGGCGCCTTGGAAAACCAACCTATTGTATTTACCGATCCCGATATTCAAGAGGCGTTTAAGACAATGGATTTTACACGCTTTGGCGGTGAAGACCGCCAAATGCTGTCCGAACGTTTGGAGCAGTTTTTGGCCACACTTGAAGCCTCCGATCACAATAACGTTGCCGTATTTACACACGGCGGTATTCTGTCACGTATGCTGAGGCTCGTTATCGGTGAGCATGATTCCTCTGCGGTGCGCCGCCCTAATTGCACAATTGCCGTTTTTGACTACACAAACAACAAATGGATGTTGACCGGTTGGCTTGATCCGGCCTTGCTTATCGCCGCTGACAGTTACAGTTTAGATAAAAAAGACTATTTTATAATTTGAGGGAAATATGGGATATTATTTGAATCCGGGAGAGCTGACGGCTATGTTCGCAGTTCCCGCATCGGTTGCCGACAAGCATTTGCGTTTGGCCTCGGCAGAACAGCTCAAGGTGCTTTTGTGGTGCCTTAAAAACGCAGACAAGCAGTATGATATCGCCGCCGTTTCGGAAGGCTTAAAGCTTGATGAATACACCGTCCGTGATGCACTTGACCATTGGTGCGAGCGTGGCGTGCTTTGCAGTACCCAAGAAGCCGCCCCTAAGGCTGAGCCCGAAAAAAGACATAAGGCCGTCCGTTCAGCCGCAGTAAAGCCCGGACGTGACGAGGTCGCCCGACGTGGCTTTGAGGATCCCGAGGTTGCTTTTATGCTGCGTGAAGCCGAGCAGAAAATGGGCAGGATCTTGCGTCAGAGCGAGGCCTCTACACTTTTGTGGTTGCACGACGATATGGGTCTGCCCGGCTCGTTGATACTTATGATAGTCGGTTTTGCCGTGACCGAGGGCCGTGCTAACATCGGTTTCATCGAGCGCACCGCCATCGAATGGGCCAACGACGGTGTTGCTGATATTGAAGCCGCCGAACAGCGCCTCGTTATTATGCGGCGCAGGAAATCCGCCTGGCATCTGGTCGAGACCGCGTTTGGTATCGAGCGCCGTTCACCCTCTAAAACCGAGCTTGAAACGGCCGACCAATGGGTCAACGAATGGGGCTACGGACACGATATCATCCGTGAGGCTTATGAGGTCTGCATCAACACAACCTCGAAATTTTCTATTCCCTATATAAAAAAGGTCATTGCCGAGTGGCACAGGGCAGGTGTCAAAACGGTTGAGGACATCACCGCTTTGACCGCTAAAAAGCCAACCGCCAAGACCGGCAATGTTTCGGACTACTCCGATTTTATTGACGGCATCATCACATCCAACGAGGAGGACAACTAAATGGCGTTTTCCAACGACGTTTTACGTGAGGCCTTAAAGCAGGTCTCCGACCGCCGCAAAAAGGCTCAGCGTGAATTTGAGAAGCAAAAAAGTGATATTTACGAGGCTCATCCCGAGCTGTCCGACATTGACAATCAAATGCAGATAAAGGCCTCAAGAGCCGCCTTGCTGATGTTTTCGGGCAACACCTTTGAAGCCGAAAAGCTGCAAAAAGAGCTTAATGAGTTGACTGTTCAAAAAGCGAGAATACTTAAATCGGCCGAGCTGCCCGAAGTACCTGAATGCTGCTGTAAAAAGTGCAACGACACGGGTTACTGTGACGGTAAGCTTTGCGAATGTGTAACCGACCTTGCGGCCTCTTTAAGCTATACCTCCCTTTTGGGCGATATGCCGCTTGATGTTTCGACCTTTGACAGCTTTGACCTTGACTACTACAGCGAGGAAAAGAATGAAAAAGGCGTTTCACCAAGACGTCAGATGTCGGCAATTTTAAAGATCTGCCGTGATTTTGCCGAAAAGTTCCCCGAGGGTAAAAACCTACTCTTTACAGGCAGCAGCGGACTTGGAAAAACACATTTGTCCTTGGCCATTGCCAACGAGGTGCTGAAAAAGGGGCACAGCGTGGTCTACGGCTCGGCGCAGAATCTTATAACCGAGGTCAGCCGTGAGACCTTCGACCGCTCTGGCTCGACCGCCAAGATCGACAGTCTTAACAGTTGTGAGTTGTTGATTCTGGACGATCTCGGAACCGAGTTTTCGACACAGTTGAGCTCGTCCATAGTCTACAACATCATCAACACCCGACTTTTGAGAGGTCTTTCGACCGTTATCAGCACCAATCTTGACATCAAGCAGATAAACGACACCTATTCCGAGCGTGTTGCGTCACGCATCATCGGAAGCTACACCGTTTGCCCCTGCTTCGGTAACGACATACGACTTATCAAGGCAAAAAAAGCAAAAAAATAAACCGTTCCCCGACCCGAAAAGCACTCGGATCGGGGATTTTTTTAATATTTACACCGGTTTAAGTGTTGTCCCCTGTTGCAAATAATATATTTTAGCGGTATAATAAACATATAATTTACCGATGTGAGGTTGCTATGAAGAGATTTTTCAGTATTATTCTTGCTGTTTTGATGTTGGCATCGGCTTTAGTCGGTTGCGGCGACGATAAGAAACCCACCCAAAACAATGACGGATTCCTTACTGTATACTTTTTCGATGTCGGCCAGGCCGACAGCTCGCTGTTGCTGTTCCCTGATGATACCGTTATGCTTATCGACGCAGGCAACAAGGCCGATGGTGAAGAAATAGCCGATTTTATCGACGACCTTAACATTGATGTCATCGATTATTTTGTCTGCACCCACCCTCACGAGGATCACATCGGCGGTGCATTGGATATTTTTGATGAATTTAAGGTGCTGAACGTGTGTGTTCCCAATATTGATGCTGACTTTCTGCCCGATACGCTTATTTACAAAAATCTTGTGACCGCCATTGAAATGGAAGGCTCACGTGAGATCAAGCTCAGCGGCGGAACGGCCGTTATCGAAAAAGAACACTACAACGTAACGGCATTAAGCCCCTCCAAAAGCTCGGTTTTCAGCGATATGAACGATTACTCATTGACGCTTCTGGTCAACTGTTTTACCAACACGATTCTGTTCACGGGTGATGCCGAAGCTCCTGCCGAGCTGGATATGCTGGCTTCGGGAATAAACCTTGATGCCGATATCCTCAAGGTTGGCCATCACGGAAGCGGCAACTCCTCTACCGAGGATCTTCTGAAGGCGGTCACGCCGCAGGTTTCGGTCATTTCCTGCGGTGAAGGTAACACCTACGGACATCCGCACGATGATGCCGTAAAGAGACTTGGAAAGATAGGCTCAAGGGTGTTTAGAACCGATACCGTGGGCACCGTCATAGCCAAATGCCACAACGGCGGCTTTAATATCGAAACCGACAGCTCAATTGAGCTTGACGGTAACCGATGAGGTGTTTTATGGAAAGCAAAAGCCTTAATTTGATCAATAAAAACGGTCTGAGGTATATAACCTTCCCGTCGTTGGAGTTGCCTGGTGTTACACACGGCTTTACCACCCGTCACGGCGGCGCTTCCAAAGGTATTTTCAGCACTATGAATATGTCGGTCTCACGTGGGGATGACATTGAAGCCGTAAAGGAAAACTACCGCCGAATGTGTGCCGCTTTGGGTACAGATTGGGGAAAATGTGTTTTGTCGCATCAGACTCACACCACCAATATCCGCATCGTCACCGAAGCCGACGCAGGTAAAGGACTTGTAATTGACCGTGATTATGACGATATTGACGGACTTATCACCAACGTTAAAGGTCTGACCCTTGTCACACAGTATGCCGACTGTGTTGGTCTGCTGTTTTACGACCCCATAAAAAAGGTTATCGCCACCTCACACGCAGGCTGGAGAGGCACGGCAGATATGATCGGCAAAAAGACGGTTGAACTGATGCAAAAGCATTTCGGTTGTGACCCCAAGGACATTCACGCAGGTATAGCTCCCTCAATAGGTCCTTGCTGTTTTGAGGTCGATGCACCCGTGTATGATGAGTTTATCAAAATGGAAGGCATTGACCTTGACCGTATTATAAAGAATGACGGCAACGGCAAGTATCATATCGACCTTTGGGAGACCAACCGTCAGACACTAATACTTGCAGGGCTTGACCCGAAAAATATTTCGGTGACCGACCTTTGCACCAAATGCCTGCACGATGACTTTTTCTCCCACCGCTTCACGGGTGGCAAAAGAGGCAACCTTGCGGCACTTATAGCATTAATTTAAGAAAGAATAAGGTAAATATTATGAAAAGATCAAGCGGTGTGCTGATGCACATATCCTCCCTCCCCGGCGACTATTCCACAGGCACCTTCGGCAAGCACGCCAAGGCTTTTGTCGACTTTTTGGCTGACTGCGGCTTTTCCTATTGGCAGGTTTTGCCTTTCAGTATGATTGACGAATGCAATTCGCCCTATAAATCCTACTCCGCCTTTGCAGGAAACCCGTTTTTTATCGACCCCGAGACGCTTTTTGAGCAAAGGCTGATAACAGCCGATGAACTGTTGGAGGCACGTCAGAAGACCCCTTACGCCTGCGAATTTGACAGATTGAGGACCGATCGAATGGATCTGCTTTTCAAGGCTTCGTTACGGGTCACCGACCGCAAGACGGTATATGATTTTATCGGGCAGAAGCCCTACATAAAGCAGGCCTGCGAATTTATGGCATTAAAATCCGCCAACAACGACCTTGAGTGGCACGATTGGACGGTCAATACTCCCGATGATGATGTACTGTTTATGTGGTACTTCATTCAGTACGAATTTTTCCGTGAGTGGAAGCTCATCACCGACTATGCACATTCCAAAAACATAAAGATCATCGGTGACATCCCGATCTATGTTGCGCTTGATTCAAGCGACGTTTGGGGAAACAAGGACATGTTCCTGCTTGATGATGAATATCATCCGACCGACGTTGCAGGCGTACCGCCCGACTATTTTGCCGAGGAAGGTCAGCTTTGGGGCAATCCGCTTTACGATTGGGACAAAATGAAGGCCGACGGCTTCAGTTGGTGGAAGGCAAGGCTTCAGAATATGTTTACCTTGTTTGACGGTGTGAGGATCGACCACTTCAGAGGACTTGAAAGCTATTGGAGCGTGCCTGCTACAGCCAAAACCGCCAAGGAGGGCCGTTGGGTAAAGGGTCCGGGCAAGGAATTTATTGATATGATAAACTCCATCCGTGGTGAGAATTTTGTCATTGCCGAGGATCTGGGAGACATCACGCCTGAGGTCATTGAGCTTGTGAAATACAGCGGCTTCCCGGGAATGAGGGTGTTCCAGTTTGGTTTTATCGACGATTGCGACAGCCCTCATCAACCGCATAACTACCCCAATAACTGCATTGCCTACACAGGCACCCACGATAACAACACCCTTTTGGGTTACGTATGGGAGCTTGACGAGGCGACCCGTAAAGGTATGCTGGAATACTGCGGATATTTCGATAAAAACTGGGATGCCTGCTACGACAGAATAATCGCAACCATGATGGGTAGCCATGCCGGCACCGTCATCTTCCCCATCCAGGATCTTTTGAAGTTCGGCTCCGACACAAGACTTAACATCCCCGGTCAGGCCGAAGGCAACTGGTCTTACCGCATAACGACCGAACAGTTAAAAACGCTTGACAGCAAAAAATACAAACGTTTAAATTACGTTTACCGAAGATAAATTAAAAACAGCAAGATTCGCAAACTTTCGATTCTTGCTGTTTTATTTTGCCGAAAATTCCACGATTCGTAGACTTTTTGCTTTATGCTGCCCATTTTGTGGATTTACAAGTAGACTTTTTAGGTGTATAATATAGAAAAAGGAGGTCGTGATTTTGGATAGTAAGCAATTGTTTGCCAATAATCTCAAAGCGGCTCGTATCAAAGCAGGGTTAAGTCAGGTGAAGTTAGCCGAAATGCTTTCCTACACGGGCAAGGCCATCAGCAAGTGGGAATCGGGCTATGCCCTACCCCCTGCTGAAATTCTGCCCAAGCTTGCAAAAATACTTGACACCGATCTTAACACTCTGTTCGATTTCAGAGAGGAGCCACAATACTTTATCGGCGTTGACGGCGGCGGTACCAAGACCAAGTTTATGATGACCGACCGCAACGGTATCGTTATAAACGAGCTGACCCTTGGTGCCTGCAACCCGACAAGCGTTGGCATCGACAATTCCGTAGCCATTTTTTCTGATGGAATAAAACAGCTTTGCAGTGATATTCCTTACGGCAAGGTCTCGGTCTACATCGGTAGCGCAGGCTGCGGTATAAAATCCAATCAAGAGCTTATTTCAAAAGGCTTGAGCAGTCTTAAATTATCACGCCTTCAGATAAGCGGTGATGCCGAAAACATCATTTCGGCCGCTTTAAGAGGCGGAAACGGTGTTATTGCCATCCTTGGAACAGGGTCGATAATTTACTCGGTCTACGGCAACACAAGCCATCGTATCGGCGGCTACGGTCACTTTATCGGCGACACCTTTTCAGGCTCGGAATTCGGCCGTGCGTGTTTAGAGGCGGTTTTTGCCGACCTTGATAAAAGCAGACCTAAAACAGCTATGACCAAAGCCGTAACCGATATAAACGGTACCGACGTTTCCAAAATGCTGGCCGATATGTATACCGAGGGCAAGACCTATATGGCAAGGCTGGCACACGTTGTGTTTGAGGCCGCAGATAAAGGTGACAAGGTTGCAAGCGAGATACTTGACCGCAACGTAAAACGCTTTTCTGCACAGCTTTCAGCCGCTTTGGAGCATCTGCCGCAGGGCGAAAGATTCAATATTGTTTTAGCCGGCGGTATTACCAATTTTGCCGAAAGTTTCGTTGAAGAATTGAAACAAAATATCACAGCAAACAACCTCAACGAAATAAAAATACTCGACTGTGAACCCGTTGTGGGTGCTGTGCTTCTCGCAGGAGCACCATATAAGGAGAATTAAAAATGCTTAACACCGAAATGAGAAACCCTAATTCAACGCATATTGATAAAATGACGTCTTTGGAAATGGCCAAGGTCATTCAGGCCGAAAACCTCAATGCCGCCCTGGCGGTTGAAAAGGTCTTGCCCGAGATTGCCGAGGTCATCGACCGTGTTTCGGAGCGCATCAACAAGGGTGGCCGACTTTTTTATGTCGGTTGCGGCACATCAGGTCGACTTGGTATACTTGACGCTTCCGAATGCCCTCCCACCTACGGCGTTTCGCCCGATATGGTGGTCGGTATTATTTCGGGCGGCGACAAGGCTATCCGCAACGCTGTCGAGGGTGCCGAGGATAACTTTGAGGCAGGCTACAGTGACATTTCAAAGTATAACCTCACCGAGCTTGACTCTGTGGTAGGAATCTCGGTCGCAGGCGGTGCGCAGTACGTTATCGGCTCACTTACCGCCGCCAAAGACAAGGGTGCTTTGACCGTAGGTCTTACCTGCAACGAGGGTTGTAAAATAAACGAAATGGCTGACCTGCACATCACCACCGATACGGGTGCCGAGGTCGTGACGGGCTCAACAAGAATGAAGGCCGGCACAGCACACAAAATGGTGCTGAATATGCTTTCCACCGCAGTTATGATAAAATACGGCAGGGTTTATCAGAACTATATGATCTACATAAAGCCCGTCAACGTGAAGCTCCGTGACCGTATGATAAGGATCGTGCGTGACATTGCCGAGGTTTCTTATGAGGAAGCCGAGCAACGCCTTGAAGCCAACAACTGGGAGATAAAGGACGCTGTTGAAAAGGGGCTGAAGTAATGAAAACAAGTGAAATAAAGCTTATAAACGGCCGTCCTATACTCTTTGTTGACGGCAAAAAGACACCTGCGGCGGCCTATATCACCTATTTTGACGAGCGTTCGCATTGTGCCGATTTTGCCAACGTTGGTTATGAGTTGTACTCACTTTGCGCCTCGTTTACAAGCCTGCCGTTGAATGCCAACACGGGATTCTCCCCTCTTTTCGGTATTTTTGACGTTAAGGGCAGCCCCGATTTCAGCGAGTTTGACAAGAACGTCCGTCAGATAATTGCCGCTTGTCCCACCGCTAAAATTTTCCCCCGTGTCCGCATTTCGATGCCGCAATGGTGGGTCGATGAGCACCCCGATGAGTGTTGCCGAAGCAATGACGGAAGGCTTCGTGAAGCCATTTTCTCGGAAGAGTTTAAGGTCACGGGTGCCGAAATGCTCCGTGAGTATATTGCCCACGTGCAAAACAGCGATTATGCCGATAACATTGTAGGTTACCAGGTTGCAGGCGGCTTTACCGAGGAATGGTTCCATTTTGATTCCAAGGGTAGCGTTTCGCCCAACTCCAAAAAGTATTTTAATAAGTATTTGCAGGCGCATTACCCCGAAAAATACACCGAAGAAATTGAGATACCCGAGGGAAAGACCTATACTGGTAAGGGTTTTATCGAGGATGAAAAGGCGCTTCATTATCTTGAATTTCTGAACGTCAGCCTTGCCGAAACTATAGCCCATTTTGCCCATGTTGCCAAGGAATGTGTTGACTTTAAGCAGATAGTCGGTGCATTTTTCGGCTATGTTGTGGACATCGGCGGTCCCGTCAGAGGCGCAAGTGGTTTGTGGGAGATGCTCAAATGCCCCGATGTTGACTTTTTCTGCTCACCCAACAGCTATGCCTTTACCCGTGCGTTGGGCAAGGATTGGCACGAGCCGATACCGGGTGAAAGCCTGAAGTTGCACGGTAAGCTCTATTTTGCCGAGAACGACATCCGCACCCACCTTTCCGATTATCCCGACAACTGCCGTCCCGGTGTTGACCCCGAGAAAAAGTATGAGGGCCCCATCTGGAAAGGCCCCGATACGGTCGAAGGCTCGGTTGCGGCCGTCAGAAAGTCGTTTGCACGTCAGTTGACCCACTCCAACGCATTCTGGTGGTTTGATATGTGGGGCGGCTGGTACGATTGCCCCGAGCTTATGAGCGAGATGAAAAGCTTCCGTGAAATTATGGGTAGCTACACCAACGAAACCACCCACCTGCCCAAAGAAAACTCGGAGGTTGTGCTTGTCATCGACGAGACCTATCACCGCCGCATAGGCACCACCGACCCGATGTATTATGTTGTAGGAATATACCGCAAAGCGCTCGGCAATACAGGTATCCCTTACGACATTATGATGGCCGAGGATTTCGAGCATTGCAAGGATTGCAAGACGGTCATTCTGCCTTATCCCGAGGAATATTTTTCCGATACCGCAAAGGCACTCAAAGCATTTTGTGAGCAACACAATGTTCCCGTGCTGACCGCCACTTTAAGCGATATGACCGACCTTGACACCGACGCTTTGCGCCGCCGTCTTATTAAAAGCGGTGTTCATTGCTACTGCGATTCGGGTGATATAATCTACCGTGGCAACGGTTATCTTTGCATCCATGCCGCAACAGCAGGCAAAAAGACGATAGCCCTCCCCCACGCTTACGAAATCACGTCATTGAACACTCCTACCCCCACCTTTGTTTCGGATAAAATAGAAGTTGAAATGAAGGAATTTGAAACATTGATCTATAAGGTTAATTAACTTCTAAAAAATAAGATTCTTCGCCAACGGCTCAGAATGACAGTCCTAAATAAAATTTATGTCATTCTGAACGAAGTGAAGAATCTTTTATTTTGAAGTCACATACAACAAACCCACCTGTTCCGAAAAACAGGTGGGTTAATTTGTAATTCAATTATTTCTCACAGGAATCGTCATACTTGAGGTTCGGGAAGTACTTGCAGAACTCCTTGAACTCTCTACGGTAGTCGCCCTCGATCTCAACAAAGTGATGGATATAAGGACCGTCGAGCAGTCTTGACTCGATTCTGTCAAGATCGTTGAACTCTGCCCAGATGTAGGTACCGTGGGTCTCGGGTCCCTCGCAGGTCTTGGCAAGCAAAGGCAGAACCATATAGTTGCCGCTTTCCTGGTCGATTCTGGCTACGGTGTAGGTGCCGTCCTTGCCACGGAACCACTCACGCTGATTGACAAGCAATGCAGGGCTGTCGGGAGCCTTGACAGAAAGCGGGAACGGTCCGCAGTGCCAGAGAAGCTCTGCATTCTTGTTCTCGGGATGACGGACGGTAAACTCACCAAGGAAGGGTCTTGCCTTGCCCAAAGAAGCCGAGGTAAGCAGGCTTGCGGTGATGGCACAGTGCATATCGCTCTCGCAAGCAACATAGTAACCCATATCATTCAGCACGCCGAATACTGCGCAGGGGCAGAAGCCGTCGAACATCTGAATAAAGCCGGTCCAGCACTCACTGGACATAATGTCGACATTATAATCCTTAAACAGCTTCTTGTATGTAACGACCATAGTAGCCATGGTGTCAAGATAGTTCGGAGTGAGGTCGTCCATCTCATAGTTGTCCTTGAAGTACTGCAGAACCTCTTTGATCTCGTCCTGCATAGTCTCCTTGACCTCATTATAAGCTTGCTGAACAAACGCAAAGTTGATGGGGATGATGCGGATGCCGAACTTTTCCATCAGCTCGCCCTCGTTCCAGATAACCGAGTAGAACGGTCTGGTACGTGCTCCAAGCTGACCGATACGCATACCGCGGAAGTTCTTGACCATGCAAGCAACTCTTATGAAGCTGTCGAAGCCCTCTGCGAAGGTATCCGACTCAACACGGCAGCAGTTGATATGGCTGAAGGGAATGTGATATCTCTGCATCTGACGGGAAAGTCCGAACGAACCGCACTGCGAATCGGTAGGACGCATACCGTGCTCATAATACTCGTCATCAAGCGGAGCCCAGATGCAAACGGGTTTATCCATTGCCTTGGCAATATCGGCAGCAGCCTCTTCGTTACCGAAGTTTGCGTTGATGATAAGAACAGCATCAACACCTGCTTCCTTAAAGCGTGCAACAGCTGCATCGGCCGAAGCAGCGTCAAAAATAAGGTCATTACAGCCAAGGCCGTTGGTATTGACAAACTCAACATTCTCGTTTGCAAAGTTATCTTCAATATACTTTACAAATCTGTGGCCTCTTTCCTCTGCGGAAACCCAAGTGAGGAAGGTCTTTGCGGGACGCGGTGTTGCATCACGGCGAAGGGGCAAAAGACCGATCTTTACTTTGTAATCGAACATAATATTCACCTCATATTTAATTATGGGCTCATCACCCAGATCTACAATTATATTATCCAACTTTTAGGACGAAAAATCAATAGTATATTTCACGAAAAATGGATAAATTTACACTTATTCGTCGCCGCCGAAGTCTCCAAGCTCGTTTTGAGAGGCGGCTTTGAGGTAGGCGTTGATAAATCCGCCGATGTCACCGTCCATAACGGCACCGACGTTACCCGACTCAAATCCCGTTCTGTGGTCCTTTACAAGGGTGTACGGCATAAAGACGTAGGAGCGTATCTGCGAGCCCCAGGTGATCTCCTTCTGAACACCCTTGATGTCCTCTATTCTGTCAAGATGCTCTCTTTCCTTGATCTCAACCAGCTTTGAACGGAGCATGGTCATAGCCGTCTCACGGTTCTGGATCTGGCTACGCTCGGTCTGACAGGCAACAACAACACCCGAAGGAATATGCGTGATTCTGACGGCCGATTCGGTCTTGTTGATGTGCTGACCGCCTGCACCGCTGGAGCGGTAGGTATCGACCTTTAAATCCTCGTCTCTTATCTCAATGTTGACATCCTTGGTTATCTCGGGCATGACCTCAAGCGAAGCAAACGAGGTATGTCTTCTGCCCGAGGAGTCAAACGGAGAGCAACGCACAAGGCGGTGAACACCGTTTTCGCCCTTTAAATAACCGTAGGCATTTTCACCGTTGACGGTGAGCACGGCACTTTTAAGTCCTGCTTCTTCACCGTCCAAAAAGTCGACCATATTGACCTTAAAGCCGTTATGCTCTCCCCAATGGGTATACATTCTGACCAGCATCTGTGTCCAATCCTGCGCCTCGGTACCGCCCGAGCCTGCATGGAAGGTCAGAATGGCATTATTGGCGTCATACTCACCCGTAAGCAGGGTCGAAAGTCTTTGCTCCTCAAGGCTTGCCAATGCCTCGTCGACCGATGCCACGATTTCATCAAGCATCGAAAGGTCGCCCTCCTCATCGGCCATTTCAATAAGCACCAGGGTATCCTCAAAAAGTGAAACAAGGCTTTCGTATTTTTCAACCTTGTCTTTAAGACGGCTGGTTTTCTGTTGGATCTCCTGCGCCTTTTGCAGGTCGTCCCAAAAACCGGGTGCCGCCGCCTGAATCTCGCAGGATTCGATCTCTCTCTTAAGATATTCAAGACCCAAAGCCTCTCCAAGCTCTTTTATATCGTCCTCAATATCGGTCAATCTCAATTTCTGTTCTTCAAACTGAAGCATAAATATCTCCTTAAAGCAAATTATATCTTTTTAACGGCAAATGCACGCCAATTTTCCATTGTTTCCTCGTCGATTATCTCAAAACCAAACTTTTTGAAGGCGGCCTTGACATCGTCCTCACGGATATCAATGATACCCGAGCAGATAAACACGCTGTTATCCTTCATAAAGTTCTCAACGTTTTCCAAAAGGCTGATGATAACATCGGCCACAATATTGGCACAAACCACGTCATACTTGTCGGTCATCTTGTCGCAAAGATCACCCTTGATAAACGAGACCTTGTCCGACATATCGTTCATAGCGGCGTTTTCGGCGGCAACCTTGACGGCAACGGGGTCGATGTCCACACCGTCAGCGTGTTTTGAGCCGAGCAGTACGCCTGCAATGCTCAAAATTCCGCTTCCCGAGCCGATATCAAGCATGGTGCAGTCGGGATAAATGTAGCGCTCAAGAAGCCCCAAGCACATTCTTGTGGTGGCGTGGGTTCCCGTGCCAAAGGCCGCACCGGGGTCGATGCTCAAAACAACACGGTTGTCCTTGTTATCATATTCTTCCCAACTCGGTCTGATAACCAATCTTTCACCGATCTCGGTGGTTTTGAAGAATTTTTTCCAGTTGTCGGCCCATTCAGCCTCGCTGATGGAGTTGGTGTCGATCTCACAATCGATACCAGCGGCCGCATAACGCTCCTTTAAGTAAGCAACCGACTCAAACGGGTTTTCCTCATCGCTGATATAAATGTGGATGATCGAAACGGTTCGGTCTTTTTTGAGAAGTTCCTCGTCGATCATATCAATGTGAGCAATGTCCAAAGCATCCTGCTCAAGGTTGGAATAATCCTCAACATAAATGCCGTAAGGCACCGCCATATTGGCAATGGCCTCGGCCGTTTCGGTGCAGTCCACCGGCACCTTTATCTTAATTTCTGTCCAATCCATGGTATCACCTGCTACAATCTGGATATTATCAATTTATTGTAACACATCTTTAATATAAAATAAACAGTTATTTTTCAATTTCGGTAAAAAATATTCCTACCGCAATGTTGTAACAACATTCCATCGGTCGTTGCACCTCACCCAATAAAACACATAATGATACGATGTAGGGGGCTTTCCTGTTCGCCCAAAATAGGCCTGCTCTGCGGAAGGCATACTCCCTCAGTCACCTGCGGTGACAGCTCCCTCTTTGAGGGAGCCTGCGCCTTCCCTACAATCAAATCTACTGACATAACGTAGGGACCAATGCTGATAACACCATACCGCCCAAACCTGCATACATCTCCTCCTTACCGTAAGGACCGGCGTCCCCGACGGTCCGCCGTTAGCTGACTTACGGACCGCCAAGGATGTCGGTTCCTATAAAAAATCAATTCACCCGCCGTTGGGGCGAACCTGTGTGTTCACCCACCTCCAGCCGGTTTTCGGGAGGGCACAGAGGCCCTCCCCTACAAAAATCAATTCACCCGCCGTAGGGGCGAACTGTGTTCGCCCGTGAGGTATATTTTGACGGTCCGCCTTTCGGGACGTCGAGGGCGCCGTCCCCTACAATTCAAACCTTGAAGTCGGTCGTAGGTGCGGCCATCGGCCGCCCGAAAGCCTCCCTTGTCTAAAGGGAGGTGTCACCGCAGGTGACGGAGGGATTCCGTAAGCCAACTGTATTGTATCGTTTGCGGCCATTTGTGACGGTGTTCTCCTCATCCGTCAGCCTTCGGCTGCCACCTTCCCCTACTGGGGAAGGCTTAAAAGAAGGTCACCTAAAGATAAAAAAGTGGGTGGCTTTCGCCACCCACCCCACGTGGTGTAATAATGCTCATTTGTCAATTAACAGAACCGTCCCCTGTGTTACTGATTTTTTTGCTTATCCACATAATCAGCATAGCTAAAAGCCCAAAAAATACAGATATACCTACAAATATCAAACTATCCTTCAAAAGCTCAATAATAAAAGCTATATCAAAAATTTTATTTGGTCTTGGCGTAAAACAAAAAATCCAAGAACAATAAAACACAATATGAAGCATTAACATCAAATTGGGTAAAATTATACTCTTGGTTTTACCATATGAGTATATTCCATATATAGCGACAAAGAATAGCAATGCTATAATGAATGTCAGGTTGAAAAAACCGCCATAATAATACTCTGTTTCAGCGCTTGCTTCTTCCCAAGTAATGCCCAAGGCATAAAACAAAAAGAAAACACTAGTTATAACCGCCAATTTAACGTATTGCTTTGTCATTTAGTAAAATCACTCCTCCAAATAATCAATCAACTTGTCTGTTACATCTATTCTATGTGGCATTTTGCCATGAAAATGATTGGTTAACGAATTCCCACCATCAGTATCAATATTTATAAAAACTTTTTCAAACTCTATTTTTTTACTGGGAGAATTGGAATCATCGCAAGTGTGTTGTGACGGTCAGATTTCGGGACGACGAGGGCGCCGTCCCCTACAATTCAAACCCTGAAGTCGGTCGTAGGTGCGGCCATCGGCCGCCCGAAAGCCTCCCTTGTCTAAAGGGAGGTGTCACCGCAGGTGACGGAGGGATTCCGTAAGCCAACTGTATTGTATCGTTTACAGCCTTTTGTGGCGATGTTCACCTCATCCACCATCTCCGATGGTCCCCCTTCCCCTTGAGGGGAAGGCAAAAAAGAGGCAAGGGGACGGGGCTCTTGTCTCGTTCTTTAATATAATTTTACCACATTTTATACACGGAGTCAATATATGATGAATTTCTTAAAACCAAAATGTGAATTTTATTCACTTTTTGTTCTTCTGTGTTGTGTGTGATGCTGTTTGCGAATTTTATTCACATTCAAGCCTCTCATTTCTCAATACTGCACATAAAAGAAAACGAGGCAAGGGTGAGCCCTTGCCTCGTTTTCAGCCTTCTCTTGTGAGAGAAGGTGGCACGGCGCAAGCCGTGACGGATGAGTAGTAAAACTATGTCCATTGTATTTACCGGATTGTAACCCAACCAACACCTCATCCGTCAGCCTTCGGCTGCCACCTTCCCCTACTGGGGAAGGCTGAAAATAAGGTCACCTAAAGATAAAAAAAAGCGGGTGGCTTTCGCCACCCACCTCTGTGGAAATCTAATGCTCATTTGTCAACTCAAGGAACCGTCCCCTGTGTTTGTCTTCTTTGCAATAATGATCTAACGCTTTCTTGTGTTATTTGCTTGAAACCGTCCTCTGTGTTTGCTAACAGCTAGCTTGGATAATAACACACTATACTTTTATTTGTTGGATTGGGGCTTTCGGCATTATATGTGCATAAAAACTCGACTCTGTCGTCAAAAAAATCCACTTTTGATCTACCTGATTTTATGCAATAGTACGCATCAAGATCAAAAGTAACCCCTATCTTCTTCATTTTTCCGTTGCTATATTTGTAATAAAATTCTGTACTACTTTGGGTAAGATACGTCCAACTTTTTACTACTATTTTTGATTCACTGTTTGGAATATCAATACATATTTCTTCATCTAAATAGTTCACGTTAAGCAATTCGTTGTCGACCAAAAGATAGCGGTATGCCAATATCGCGCTAATAGCCAAAATACATACGACAACACAAACACAAACCGCTGTTTTAATTCCCTTTCTCATCTTGTATTCTCTCCCAAATATAATCGGTAAAAGCACTAGCTACTGCGTCAGCCTGCGTTACGCTCACCTCAAATTCTCTAAGCAGAGGCCAATCGACCATTAGAAAGAACTCGTTATCTGTGTAATAGCGTGCGCAAACATATATTTCACTCTTAGTCCAACCATTTGTAAAATCGGTAAAGCGCGTTTCTATTCCTGTGCTATAGTAAGACGTGAAAGTTGCTACAGGATTAGAAACATTTATTATATTCCAAATATTGTAAGCATCAGTATCAGCCAACAAGTCGGACATACTGAAGTAAGAATCTGTTTCCGACTCTGCACCTAACAGTAAGTATGCTCTATTATAAATTTCTTCGGCATCGTTTGAATAATTTGTTTCTATTAACACTTGATTAACCAAAGTTTGCAAATCTCCTGCCCAACCACATAAATCATCCACACTCGATTCTCCAACAACAAACGCTTTAAATCCTGTAGAATCGTACAACAAACCATTCAGTACAGCACACAAGTGCACAAAATCAATTTCGCCTAAACCACTTGGGCATCGAACCAGCATTTGTGCACTCAAATCGCCCTCTTTCAGTACGGTGAAATAGTTATATATGTCCGGATTATTAGCTTGGACATAAGCCACAAAACTAGCATCTATTGTTCCGGCAACAGTATTCCAATTGTAATCATTATAATACCCTCTTCTTATAAATTGCAGAGCTAGCATCAATGCCGAACTATCTGATATATCTTCATAATGAGAATTTGCGATATTAAACAAGATTTGCAAGTTTTCTAAAACATCTGGTAAAGAACTATCTACACTAATGTTAAATGCGTTCGCATAACCAGTAACTTTATGAACAGCTGTGACAGTGCAATCATATCGTTTTAGTGCCGTTATGGTTGAACGTTCGTTGTCTATTTCAATCGGATTCAAGCTATGACTGTAACTATAAATAAAATCATACGAATTAACCCATAAAAAATTTTCACCTTCTGAGCAAACTGTCGGTTTTTTAACCTCATTAACATCAATCGTCATACCATTCATTGAAAAATCAGAAGATAATTCAACGCTACTATAATTTGATGAACTTCCATACTCATCAATACTCACAATACGCCAGCAGGCATCGGCGGTGGTGTCGGTAACCTCACCTGTTGATTGGTCGAAAAAACAATCTCCGGCATCAACACGGGTTTTGAGATGACCACCGCCGTCAATATACAAATATCTGTTGTTATATCGGCTTTTCAAAAAGCATCCGTTGCTTGCCAATACTATATCCCAAACATAGTTATATGTTCCAAGGACATCCGGTGCACTCAAAAGAACACTGTCGGAGGTATATCCGGCAGGCACGGCAAGCATTTGGTTTGTATCACCTAAATTTTGCAATACATATCCGTCACTGAACTCGGTTAAGATCCATTGGATGCTTGTTCCTAAATCGGCCAACAAACCGGATTGTGCATCGGCTGCGCCATTTGTGTTTTTTAGATATCTGCCGTATTCACGGTTGTTCAGGTAAAAAGTTCCGCTCGGCACAACTTCTGCATATCCTGCAACGGTATAACTCTTCGCAGATAGCAATTCATAGCAATCGTTAGGGTCGCTGCGGCTTCCTCCGGGAGCTATTGCTATTGCTCTGACTGTATACTGACCCGGGGTGCATTCTGACCAATCAAGCGTACAGTAGAATCCGTAATTTCCCGAGTCATAACCCGCCTGAGCAACATCAGGACGAGGCCTGTTTGCGATACATTCTTTTACAAAAACCTGACCTGTCGAGTTGTTGGTCATTTCTACTCTTACGGTACAAGCCTCGTCGGGGGCGTCAACGCACCAGGCCCAGCCGCTTGCGTACGTGTCGGTCACGGTATCAAACCAGCCGAAGGGTCTGGCGTTATCGCTGTTGGAGTTATCATACTCAACAGTAATTACCGGTCTTTTATTCGGATCCAAATGATTAAATGATGCAAACCTGTTATAATTAGTCACGCCTGCGGCTTCAACACTATCCTCTGCCCTGAACAGAATTCCTTGCCCAACAGCGGTCGGTGAATCTATGCAGCATTTAATATAATCAAGTATATCAAAGGTATACCACATATGAGTAGTGTTTATTCTGTTCTGTGACAAAAAATGCGTGTACGAATTTGCATTGACATTTGTCCATGTTACCGTTTCTTCTTCCCACTCATTACCGGTAAACATATATGCTATAGCCTTAATAGGAGCGTGGCTTGGTGAATTATTATACAACCGCACATTGGCACTGATAATTTTCTTTGAATCTAAAACATCTGCCAAAATCAGCCCCGGAAATTTCATCAAAACACGTGACACACCGTATCCCTCACGGTAACCAACATACAATTGATTCTCATCGGCGTTTGAGCCTGCCAAGCTGTTTATGGTAACATCCTGAACAGCAGGCACTTCATCACGAATACCAACCGTCGGGTCGATGCGGATGGGGTAAGCTGTTTTTTCGTCAGCCAACCACTCGGCATCAACGTGGATAGTCAGCTCATATTCCTTGTTTTTCTTTATTTCTTTATGGGTCATATAGCCCATTGTGTTATTTGCACCATCGGCCGTGGTGATGATGATATCACCCAAATGTGCCTTGGTCTCACCCTTTTTATCGGTGAGATAATACGAACCGTTCGATTCGCACAAGGTCAGTCCGTTTGTCTCAAGCGTGAACACGTACTCGGTCTGACCCGTATACTCAGAAACAACTATATCCTCTTTAAAACCGGTATAGGTCAAACTGTATTCAATTCTTGTACTGTTATTATAATAATACGAAAGTCTCTTTTTGTCAAGTTTTGTTACATTCACAGAACTTGCATCGGGTTCAACCGTCACCTTTTTGGGCTTTGCACCCTTGCTTTGGTCGGCAAGTGAATAAAGCAAGGTATTGGTCAGCTGTGTATCAAGCTTTGGAGTAAGCTTAATGTTGACTTCACCGTGTGAAAGCTTGATACCGTCCTTGGCTTTTTGGGGAAACACCGTTTTAATATTGCTTTTCTTTGACTTGTATGCACCGCCGCCTGCGGCAGTCAGTTCAAGCGAGATATCCTCGATCTCACCTTTTTCATTGACAAACTTCACAGGATAGTCATAGACCGTCATCGTGTTGGTGCCGTCACCGTTGTCGATAACGATAACATTTAGATTATCGCCTTCATCAGAACGGACACGGTCATCATACGAAGGGTCGTAGGTCTCGGCGGCATCCGGAATATGCAGAACATAATCCTCACCGTAGAGGTCGTAGACCGATGCCGCACCTGCGGCAACATCCTGTATTGTGACACCGTCTTTTGCAGGGATGCTTGGCACCTCGACCCCTGATGCAACTGCTCCCAGCGGCAGGGCGCACAGCATCATAACGACCGACAGCACCGCCGCCGTCAGTTTTAGCAACATTTTTAGTGCACTTTTGGTTTTGACTTTTGTTTTCTTCATTTTCTTCTCTCCTTATTTTGTTATTTGTGGCAATTTGTGGTATATATTACCGACCATATTCCACCTCGTTTGGCATAATTTGTCAATAGTATTTCTGTAACAATTTTCCTCATAAAAACTATGTGCCGAAGTTTAAAGCCTTGCAACGGCCGATACTTCTACATTTTAAATACGCAATTGAGCACAAAAATGTTACAAAATATCATATTCCGATTTAAACATCTGTCATAGATCTCCCGTTCATCAAAAACAACGACTACCACTCCGACTGTGGTTTCACCACAGCCACCTCCCCTGACAAGGGGAGGTCCTTCATTGCTCCGCTTTTTATTATCCCCCCGGTAGAACCGGGGGTTTATTCTTTGCTGAAGAGACAAAAAACACCCGACTCTCCGGTTTTGCGGAAAGTCGGGTGTTGAAATTACTGTTTAAGACTTGATCTTATTCAGGCTTATTTATATCTCTCACGGTCGGCGGCGAGCTTCTTCTGAACAAGATCGTTAGCGGCGTTGACAGCCTTGTCAACAACGTTGCCGACCTCATCGATAGCGGTCTTGACGCCTGCGGAGGAGACCTGTCTTACCTTGGTGTACAAGGTGTTGCTGGCCTCACCGATGAGTGCCAGGCAGGAGTAGTCTCTTGGGAAGTATTTCTCGGTTGCGGGGATCTTGGTCAGGTTGTAATAGAAGTTACCTGCATCGACCGAGATGAATGCATTGTTAAGGTCGTAATTGGCGGGGTCGAGCCAGTAGCGGATGAAATATCCTGCGGCATCGGCATTGGGTGCACCGTCGATAATACCGTACATTCTGTAAACGGACGAGGTAATAAAGCCCTCACCCTCTTCCCAAGAAGGAAGGTATGTATAGCCGATATCGCTCTGATCCATATTGATAAAGTAGCCGTTGGTCTTAAGGCCGTAAGGTCCGCGGACAACAAGTGCGCACTTGCCGGTCACGAAATCGTTGACAGAACCGTCAAGCAAGCCCTGGTCACGGGCGTCGGCATACCACTGGTAGCCTTCAAGCAAACGTGCATCGTTGACACCGCTGGAGAAACGGCCGGTCTGGGAATCGTACTTCATAAAGCCGGTATCAAGCGAAGAAATAAAGTCGTCGGAAGAAACGTAAAGTCCCTTATAGCCTTCGCCGAGGGTCTTGACGGTCTTGGCACACTTAAGCAGGTTGTCCCAAGTCCACTTGCCCTCCTTGAAGTATTCCTCGGGGGTCTTGAAGCCGTTTTCGGAGAAGATACGCTTGTTGTAGTAAACAAGGTTGGAGCCCGACCAGGGAGAACCGATGGTGTTTACCATGTAAATGTTGCCCTCGATGGTGGCACTCTCAAGCATAGTCTGGTCCCAGATAGGCTCGTTAAGGTCAACGGTAGAGACCTTGTTGATGGGAGAAGCGATCTGCAGAGTTACGGGGAAGTCGGTCGAGCCGGAGTTGTTAACAAAAACGTCGGGGATATCGCCCGAAGCGATCTTGGTCATAAGGCTGTTGACATAGCCCGACTCGGCAACAAGGTAAAGCTCAACGCCAAGGCCGGTATCCTCGGCAAACTTGGAAAGCGGAAGAGCACCCTCGGTTGCGGTATGGTCGGCCCAGGTTGCAAAACGAACGATGCTGCCCTTAATGCTGTCCGAAATGGTTGCATAAGGGTTCCAATCTTCCTCGGCATACTTGGAGCCGGAAGAAACCTCAGGCTTGGTGTAATCAACGCTGCCCTGCTCCGAAGACATATCTGCGCTGTCGGTCTTGTCACCGTCACCGCCGCAAGCGGCCAGAGAGAACACAAGTGCCAAAGCACAAAGCAGGCACAGTATTTTCTTGATACTGTTCTTCATAAAATATCCTCCAAATCTATTTTTGAGTTTGATCTGTCGTGTTATCTTAAAAACACTACAGATCTCAACGGAATGATCCACCACCCAATGTATATAATACCAAATTGCAACAAAAAATGCAATATGATTTTAACACACTCCGACAGCGGTACCGTTGTGTTGCGCAGGTCACGGTCGGCACCGATACGCCAAAAGCGGTCGAATAATTCCTATATCATTATACACATAACACGCCTTGTTTTCAATAGACGAATCTGTCAACAATAAGGACAAATCTGTCGCCGCTGTGGAAATTATAACAAGCTTTTTTAATTCAAAAGGCCAACCGAGATCGATCGGTTGGCCTTTTGACTACTGTATCAGTTTTTTCTTAACTTAAGGGTAAACACTCCGAGAAGCGTTACGGTACTTAAAGCAAGCATTACAAACCAAGCAGCAACGTTGCTGCTGTCACCCGTATCGGGCGAGCCTGCCTGCAGCTCCTTAAGGTCTCGGACAGCGTTATTGAGCTTGAGTACAAGATCATCATCAAGAGCATACTTCTGCTCGGCGCTCAATGCATCATAAGCCTTCTTGGCGGCATTGATGGCATCGGCATCCTTTTTGCCGATAACTTCGGGAATGACGCTGATCAGCTGCTCTGCCTTTTCGATCTCGGTCATCAAGACGGTATTGGCGGTTGCCACGAAGTGCTTCGACTTCAAAGCATCTTCATCGTCATAGGTCACCACGCAGGCATAGGACTTATCCTTCTGACTTTCGGTCAGAGCGGCGTTTGTCTGTCCGTCGATTGCCTTTCCGAGCTTTACGGCTCCGGTATAAGCCTTGACGGTAGCATCCTCGCTTGTCATAGCCACGTCAAGCTGATAGATTCCGTCCTTCGTTACTGTGAAAACGATATTATTACCGTCTACAACGGCATTATCTTCAAGATCGATATCCTGCTCACTATCCCACAGGTACCACTCGATGGGCTCATGCGAGCAGAAAACGGTGACCTTGTCCCCTGCCTTGAGGCTTATCTTAAAATAGCTGAAGCCGTATTTATCTTCGTCAAACGGAATAGGCTCGCTCGACCACTCCTCGGTCGACTCGTCATATGAGCTGATCATACTGTGAATGGTGTCAGGCTCTATCATATCTTTTGTGATAGGCTTGAGGGCACCCTCCACCTCATACCACTGATAGCTCTTGACGGCATCGGGGTAGTTGACATCAATAAAGGGCTCATTGGCGGTGGGCTGATGGGTGATCTTATCAACCAGGTCTATGATGTTGCTCTTCACGGACTGTTGACCGTTGAAGGTGATCTCGCAGAAATATCTTCCGTTGCGCTTAAACTCGGTCAAGGTGTCGGTGGTCTGTCCGTCAAGCTTTTTGGTGTTAGCGTCGGTTTCAATATATGCGCTGACGGTAACATCATTTTTATCGCTTGATGCGGTCAAGACATACTCACCGTCTTCGGCGATCCTGAATATCACCGTATTGCCCTGCTCTTCATGCTCGACCGGCGGAATGCTCGAATCGGTCACATTAAGCCAGGGCATTGCCTGCGTATCGGATAACTTGGCAACCAGCACATCGCCGGCTTTAAGCTCTTTTACAAAGTAATAATTGATATATAACGTTGAAGAGCCGCTTGACGGGAGTGCACAGTAAGCACCCTTCCAGACATCCTTTTCGCTGTCGTAGGAGGACTTTGATACAACTGCCAGCTCAAGCATATCGGGGCTGAAATGCTCGGCCTGCTCGTTAAAATCAAAGATCTTAACGGTTTTATCGGTGGCCTTTTCCTTTTTGTACTCTATCTGATACCACTGATATTCGGCAACATCCTCACGGTTTACGCCGACCGTGGGCTTCTCGGCTGTAGGCTGCTGTGTGATCACGTATTTAGGTATGATGATGTTGGTCAAGAATTCGGAGCCGTCTTTATAGGTCACCTTAGCGCAATATTCTGTATCGGGAACAAACTCGGTCAGAGTTTCGGTGGTCTGACCGCTGACAGCCTCATCCAATACGGAATACTCTCGGGATACCTTGACCGAAACAGAGTTGTCATTGCTGTAAAGGCTGAAGGTGTAGGTTCCGCCTTTATTGACAGTAACGGTATGCTTGCCATCCTCTCCCTCATCAAAGAACAAATTTTCTCCTTCCTTGCTGCTTAGGTAAAGGCCGTGCATTGAGGTGCCTTGGGTGACCTCTGCGGTAAATACATCACCGTTTAAGGCATCGACAGTAAAGAAATGCACCTTATTATAACCCGAACCAACAGAGGTCCATTCGCCCTTTTCTGCGTTGAAGGTCGCGATACCGTGGTCATCGTTGTTGGGAGTGGCATCCCTGTCGGTAACTACACCCGAGGCCTTTGTTGTGGTATGCCAGCTGTAGCTCTTGACATCATCGGGGAAATACATCTTGACCGTGTGTCTTATGTCGGTCGGATGCTCTTCTATACCGTAGAACTTTTCGACCCCGACCTTGAATTCTTCGCCCTCGCTCTCGATATCCATAACGCAAACGGTATACTCTACGTCTGCGGACAATTCGTAAGCCACATAGAAATCATTATTCTTAAAATCATCCGTTTCACCCATAATACGGTAAGGCTCGCCGTCAGAGCTGCACACATTACTGATCATGGGGTCGGCTTCAGCACCGTACGGTGCGCTTGAATAAAACGCATAGGCTCCGTCCTTTTCGGGCTTGAAGGTGTAGAGCTTAAAATCGGAGTCTATCTTTACATTGATAGGAGTACCAAGTTCAAGAGAGCCTTCGGTCTCCTCGGCGAACTTGGAAACGGTAACGGTGAAATCAATACCTGAGGCTTGGATGTCCTCAACCTCAAGGGTGTAGGTCACACCTGCGGTGAGGGTGTACACGGCATAAAAATCGTTATCATTGACATCATCGTCATCGCCGTATTTCAGCTCACATTCTTCGTCGAAGCCATCATAGTAAAGACCGTCGATATCGGGGTCACAGTCACCCGCCGATTGAGACTTGAAGGCATAATCGCCCGAGGCTTCGGGTGTGAAGGTCATATAAACGTAGCTGTCATCCGAAACGGACAGTGTATGAGCTGTACCAAGCTTTAATTCGGGATACGCCTCCTCGGCAAAAACGGCAACGCTGATGCAACTCAACAGCAACACCGCCGTTAGCAAAACGCTTAAAATTTTTGTGAATTTTTTTGTCATACTGACCCTCCTTTAGGGTAACGGTGTTTGGCTTGTGATCCGCCCTTCAGATCTCCCTGCGAGTCAAACGCCTCCTTTGTTAAAATTTTATCATACTTTCGCCTTGTTGTAAATATAAAAATTAAAAAAATCGCCGCAAAACTTTAATTTTTTTGCGGCAACTTAATAATTTTCGGATGAAATTTCAGCGTTTCGGAATATGGCTTCCCGTGGTGGTGATTAGAGCGATTTTTGTGCCAAGCTCATCGGTTATGCTGACCTCGTAAAAGCAGGTGGTCCTGCCGTCCTTTATGAGCCTTGATTCGCCGTAAAGCGTGGTACCCTTGCAAGGGTTCAAATAGCATATCTGGCTGACGGTGGTGACCGTGACGCAGTCGGCGTCAAAGTTGGTCGACACGGCAAACACAAAGTCGGCCAGCGTATACATAACGCCGCCCATCGGGTGACCCACGGCATTCATATGGCGGTCGGTCAGTTTTAAAGAACACTTGGCATAGTTTTTGCCGACTTCTTCTATAATGATTCCCGTAGCCTCGGTGGCATAACGGTCGTTTTTGAAAAATTCTCTTGCACGAATAAGATCGGTCATTTTTTATCTTCCTTCCAATGCTGTATGCAGTTATTTTATCACAGTCTTTTTCAATTTACAATTTAAAAATTCAAATTTTTCATAGCCTTGGTGATCTCTTTAAAAACGGGGGCACAGTCGGTCGAGCTTGACCGAACATCCTCTTTCACAATAACTATCACATATGTCTCGTTGCCCTCATAAAAGCCGCAAAACCAACCGTTTAATATGCTACGGTCGCCGTCCCTCCAGCCGGTTTGTGCCGTGCCCGTTTTGCCGCCCGACGAGATACCTTCCGCAAAAGCCGCACTACCCGTTCCGTTTTGCAAAGCGTTTTTGAGATATTCCTTCAAAATGTCGGCCGTTTTCTTGGAAAAGGCATAGGTCGGAGGACTTGGCTGACGGCGTTGCTCCGCTCCGTCAAGCTCGGTGGACTGCACGATGTAGGGCAGACGGTATTCACCGCCGTTGACCGCCGCCGCATAAAGCAACGACAATGCAATAGGGCTTAGCATCAGCTCGCCCTGCCCTATCGACAGATTGGTCAGCTCGGCAGGGATGCTTTTGAGTGTTTCGACCTTTGGCACGGCACCGCTTGAGGATACTACACCCCCACCGCAATCAAGCACCTCACCAAACCGCAGAGCCTTGGCCATATTATACACCGCCTCGGCACCCAGGCGCTCACCCAAGGTGTAAAAATAGGTGTTGCAGGACACGGCCAAGGCCTCTTTTAGCCCTAACTCACCGTGACCTGCCGACCGATTGCACTTAAAGGTCACATTTCCCACCGTTATACTGCCCGTGCAGGTATAACGGTAGTCGGAAAGGCCGTTTTCCAAAGCGGCGGCCGCAAGGCAAGGCTTGAACACCGAGCCGACGTTATAGGAATAGGTCGCACGGTTGATGAGCGGTGAGTTTTGGGCCTTTAAAGCGGCGGAAATATCTTCTCGGTCGTAATCGGGACAGCTTACGACCGCCCTGAGCTTGCCCGTCCGAGCCTCTAAAATAACGGCCGCACCCGACAACGTTTCGGACATAGCCTGCTCGGTCAACGCCTGCAGGCGGCTGTCGACCGTGAGGGTCACGTTGCCGCCTTTTTTACCTTCATCCACAGTAACACCAAGACCTTTGAGCATCCTGCCGCTTCGGTCAGCCGAGTAGCTGATGCTCAAGGCCGAGCCTGTGTAAAGCAGGTCGTCGAAGGCCTTTTCGACCCCCGTAACACCGTGTCCGTCCGACCCGACGTAGCCCAAAACGTGGGTCAGCACCGTGCCGTACCTTTGCGGTACGAAAAGCGACTTCCAATCGCCTTCAGTGAACGGTGTTTTGCCGAAGACCGTCACGGCATTGCCTTGGCGAATTCTGTTTAAGGCCGCCTTGTACTCATCGCCCGACAGCATTTCGGACAACGGCACCGAGGCCGTATCGGTTGGCAGGACTACTGTGACCTTATCGTAATACACGCCGGTCAAGGGCTTACCGTTGCAATCAAAAATGTTGCCTCGGTTAAGCGCAATATTGACCCGTCGTGTGGATTGTCCCACCGCCGCTTGTGACAGCTTTGGGTCGCTTGCCACCGTCATAACCCGCATCCCCGACACAAGCATAAGAGTCAGAATTAAAACAAAGCAAAAAACCGAGCGCTTGAAAAATCTTGACAAAAAAATCACCCTTTTTATTTTGCAACAAAAAGGATGATTTAATCGTAGTTTTATTTTATTCAGTTTTCATTCTCAAAAGTGAGCCGACGGCCACGGGACGGTCGCAGGGGATCTTGACTGTCATGGTCGGATGGGGTGCGGAGTCTATCGCATTGCCGTCACCATCATACATTTCATTGGCGAAAAGGATAAACGGCTCCTGCTTGGGCTGCAGGCAATCAAGCTCCTGACCCTTTAAGAATTTGTTTTTCAGCTCCAGCACGACCATACCGTTTTCATACCCCTTGACCACGCCTGCTACCGAGTAGCTTCTGACATAGCCTGCCGTCGGGTAGGTCTGCTCCTTTTTGGGCACCCCAAAGTAAAATCCCGTGGAATATGGTCGGTGGCTTATCTTTTCAAGCTCGTCCATGACCCATTGGGGTGTGGGGTTATCGGGGTTATTGATGTAGTTATCAATAGCGCCTCTGTAAGCGTTAGCGGTGACCGCCGTGTAGTAGTGCGACTTGGCTCTGCCCTCGATCTTAAAGCTGTAAACACCGGCCTCACACATTGCCTTGATATGCTCGGCCATGCAAAGGTCGTTGGCGTTTAAGATATAGGTACCCTTATCGGTCTCGGTTATATCGAAATACTGACCGGGACGGGTCTGCTCCATTAAAGAATAGCTCCAGCGACAAGGCTGAGCGCAATCGCCGCGGTTGGCATCCCTGCCCGTCATATAGGACGAAAGCAGGCATCTTGCCGAAAATGACACACACATGGCACCGTGGGCAAAAGCCTCGATGTCAAGCTCTTTGGGGGTCTTGGCACGTATCTCGGCAATCTCCTCAAGTGACAGCTCACGGGCTACAACTATACGCTTGGCACCCATATCGTAAAACGCACGTGCGGTCTCGTAATTGACAATACCCGACTGCACCGAAACGTGAAGCTCCTGCTTGGGGCAGTATTTCTTGACAAGTCCTATAGTGCCGATGTCCGATGCAATTATTCCGTCAACACCAATGTCGGCCAACTGCTCCAAGAAGAAAGGCAGACGGGGTATCTCATCATTATGCGGCAATGTATTGCAGGTAACAAATATCCTGACACCGTGCTTGTGGGCATAATCAACACCCACACGCATATCAGCCTCACCGAAGTTGGTGGCGGCGGTACGCATTCCGAACTCCTCACCTGCGAGATAGACAGCATCGGCGCCGAAATCCACGGCGGCCTTAAGCCGTTCAAGGTCACCCGCAGGACACAAAAGCTCGGGTTTTGTAATCTTGATCTCTGACATATTTCTCCTCAAGGCTTAGCCGACCCACAAGCCCTTATTTTTAAGGTCACGGATGGTCTGATTGTGTTCATTAACGGTCTTGTTGAAGTAGAATTTCATATTCTTATCGGTAACGAAGAAGAAATCCTTGCTCTCTTCATCGGGGTAAAGGGCGGCGTTGATGGCGTCAATGCCGGGTGCACAGTAAGCACCGGGGGCAAGACCTACTATCTTATAGGTGTCATAACGCTCGGGGTTGTACTTATACTTGGTGGTGGGATCGGACTGCAGACGTGCATCGTCGCCCCATTCGTTGATACGGTTCCAGAAGACCGCCGAGACCTGCTGCTTGACTTCATACTTGGCAACGCTGGACTCCATTTCGATTATGGATGCCATGGTAATGATATCGTGCAACGAAACACCCATATTCTCGGCTCTGATACGCATTGAGGGCAGTATCTTTTTATCAAAATTGTCCAGCATCTTTTTGATAGCCTGCTCGGCACCGGCCTTATCGTTGGTCTGGTAGAAATAATAGGTATCGGGGAACAGATAACCCTCAAGGCGGTAGTGTACGCCCTGCGATTCATCCTTGATGCCCTTCATAAAGTCATAAGGGTACTTTTCGTATGTAGCCTCGTTGACCGCTTTTTTGAAGGTGTCGGCGCTGCAGACCTTGTTTTCTTCAAGTCGTGCGGCGATCTTATCGATGGTCCAGCCCTCGGGGATGGTGACCTTAACGGACTCGGCCTGGGTTCCCTGCTTGGTCAGCTTGTCAACGATATCCTCATAGCTGTCCTGCTTGGAGAAATAATAGATACCGTCACGGAACTTGGGTGCATAGCCACCTTGACTTGCATAAAATCTGAAGAACAAGGGACTGTCAATAACACCCTTTTCCTCCAGCATTTCGGCAATCTCCTTGGCACTGGTGCCCTCGCTTACTTCGACCTGGATGTTTTCCTCAGCCGAATCGGCATCGAGATTAACACCGAGATAGTCCATTCCGAAATAAAGGATTATAGAGGCGGCGCTGATCGAAATGACCAGAATAGCGGCCATCCATATCACCGAAAAGAGACAGCCCTTGCCTGCCGACTGCTTTTTCTTTTTCTTCTTTTTGACAGGTGCAGGCTCCTCGGGTGCGATATCGTCAGCGGCGGTGCTGTCAATAAAAAAGTCCTGACCGATAACAAAATCGTCCGAAAGGCGTGTGTCGTCAAGGTCGGATGACGAATCAATGACCGGCTCGGTTGCTATAGGAGTCGGTTCATTCTTCGGCTTTCCGATCTTAAAATCGCTGTCCTCGCCCATATCGCTGACCGAAGCGCTGTTGCCGTCGGTCACGGGCTCATCATCGGGTGTGATCTTGAAAAAATCGTTGTTCATTTGGTTCCTCCGTATTTTTTCAAACGTAAGATAACTCAGATCTGTCTTAAAAACTTTCTGCGGTCGTCACGGCGGCGTAAGCTTACGTCCTTTATCCATTTTTCGGTGACGATAACGTCAACCGGACGGTCAAACCGACCGTGGTACATGTGTCTGCGGATATACTCGGAGTAGCAGATGCCTGCACAAGCGCCCGTAAACCGTGACATATAGCGGTCGTAATAGCCCTTGCCGTAGCCCAATCGGTAACCGAGATAGTCGATCGATAAGGCGGGCAAAAGCATAAGACAACCCGTGAAATCATCAACTATCGGTGCATTTTCATCGGGCTCGAGCACACCGAAAGCGCCGGGTGAGAGGTCGTCCATCGACTCGATATAATGAAACTCCATCAATCGGGTATCGGGAATACATCTCGGCACGGCCACCCTTTTGCCGTCACGCAAGGCACCCTTGATTATCTCAATAGTGTCAACCTCGATAACGGTCGATACGTAGACCAGCACCGTCTTGCAGGCCTTATACTGATAAAGGCGGAACACGTTGCGTGCAACACCTGCGTCAAGCTTGGCTTTTTCCTCGGGGTCCATATTTCTGCGTTCCTCTTTAATGGAATTACGCAGCTCGGTCTTATACTGTCTTATATCTATCGGTCGCATAACATTGCTGCCTTAAAGTGGTTGGCCGAAGCCTCACTCTGGATATATTTTACGATCTCAAAACCGAATTTCATTGCGGCACCTGCGCCACAGCCCGTGATGATGTTACCGTCGGTCACAACGGCATCGCTCAAAACGGTTGCATTGCCCAGCTGTTCCTCAAAACCGGGGAAGCAGACAGCCTTTTTGCCGTCAAGCAGACCCTTGTGGCCTAAGATAGACGGTGCGGCACAAATAGCGGCAATAAGCAGGTTGTTTTCAACACAGTAATCAATAAACTTCTGCACGTTGGCGGCCTTTTCAAGGTTCAGAGTACCGGGCATTCCGCCGGGCAGGATGATACCCTCACAATCCTTGTCGGGACCTATCTCACAGTCGATAACATCGGCAACAACGGGTACATTGTGCGATGAGGTTATGACCTTGGCACCGACACCGACGGTGTAGACCTCGATCTCGGCACGGCGCATAATATCAACGGGAGCAAGTGCCTCCACCTGCTCAAAGCCCTCGGCCAAAAATACATAATACATAAATACACTTCCAAATTTTAAATATTACTCAAATCTTTATTTTATAGCATCAAGCACGACCGCTAAAATTTCATCGGAAATCGAATCGATAGTGCGTGGCTTATCCCCGTCGGCACAGTTGATGACCGTCCAGCCACACTTTTCGGCGGCATACTTTGCGGCCTTGCGGCAGGCGGCGAGATACTCCATATCCTTTTCGTGAATGTCCTTTTTAGACTCGTCACCGTTGTAGCGTGAAGCCACCATAGCCGACGAGACCTCGACCGGCATATCAAGGAAAATGACGGCATCGGGCTTGGGGATGGCGGTCTTTTCATACTCGGTCTCATAAAGCCAGGGCAGATATGTATCCCACTGCGCTTCAGGAAGCTTGGCCATCTGATGATAGGCGTTAGACTCAACGTAACGACCCGAGACCACCACACCGCCGTTGTCGTAATAATCACTCCAATGACGCTTGTAGCTGGCATAACGGTCGACCGCATAGAAAAGCGATGCGGCATAAGCGTTGACGGCATCGGGCTTGGAGCCGAATTCACCGCCCAAATACATACGCACCAAGGTGCTTGAGGGGTCCTCATAATCAGGGAAGGATATAAGCTTTGAATCAATCCCCTGCTCTTTAAGACGTTCAGGCAAAAGTGACACCTGCGTGGTCTTTCCGCATCCGTCAAGACCCTCGATAACAATAAGTTTACCCATAAATAAAATTCCTTTTAAGCCTTGTATTTCTCACGCATTTCACGTATCTTGCCGCAGGTCATCTTACCCTCGGGGCAAGGACCTGTAAGGCACGAGGGGCCTGCATTTTTGAAGAGGTTGGGAGCAACCTCACGGCAGAGCATCAGCATTCTGTAGGCCAATTCTCTTATCTCCCACTGTGCACGGTTACAGCAACGGTGTCTGAAGAAATTGTGCAGACTGCGTGCGTTCATGGTGAGTATCATCTTGGTGTCGCAGGCGTTGGGAAGCACAAAGCGTGCATCCTCGATAGCCTTTTTCTCGGCGGCACGGTCGGCCGACTTTTCGTCCATACCATTAGCCATCATGTCGGCCTTATGACGCTTTTTAAGGGTCTCGGTCAGGCGGTCGTAATACTCCTGATCCTTTTCCATTGCCTCAACAAAGAGTTTTTTGGCCTCGGGGTCGTTTTCGATCTCGGGCGGGGTCACATACTCAAACTGTGCCTCGGCGACGTAGCGCTGACTTTGAACCGAAAAGCTGGCCATTCTGTGACGGGTTATCTGTGCCAATAATGCTCTCGACACACCCTCGATACCGAAGGTAAACGAAGCGTGCTCGATAGGGCTCTCGTGGCCGATCTCGGACAGCATATCGACAAACTGTGCCGTCTTTTCGGGGGTGAGCTTTTCTCTGACCTCGTCAATGGTGGACGGTGAATAGCAAAGCCTTGCGGCCGAAGCCACCGTCAATTCGGGATCGGGCGTATGCGCCAATAAAGTAACTTTCATAATTTCCTCCAACCGCCTTTCGGGCGTTCATATAGAGTTAAGTCAGAACAAAAGAACGTAAAAAGCCTATGTTCTCATATTTATTCTATTGTATTATATCAAACAATCCCCCATTTGGCAATAACAAAGTTGTAAATTTATGCGGATATAAAAAACGGCTTTTATCAGCCAAGCCGAAAAAAGCCGTTTGTGTCATATTATAGCTTATATAAATTATTCTTAAAATTGATAAAATCCTCGGTGTCACGAATACCGTCAAATGCCTTATCCGACAGTATCTCATTTATCAGATCAAGTTCCGTACCCGTGAAATTTTTACTTGTATAGACATTGTCGTGTGTGGCCTTGTTGAAGAAAATGCTTGTGAAGTTCTGTTTTCCGTCGGGTATTTGCTCATAGGCTATGGCGTGCTCTTTAGCCAACCTCAAATTCTCGAGTGCCTTTTCTGCATCCCCTATCTTGGCATATTCCATACTCAAATAGCGGTATATCTGCGCCATCCTGCAATGATAGAATAAATAATTGCCGTCATAAAACACCAGTTTATATATTTTCAAAGCAGTCTCAATGGCAAAGATCTTTTCCCTGCCGTCCTTATAGCCGCCGAAGATCATTCCCCGTGTCAGCAGATCGAGAAACTGCAGTGCGTTTCCGTGTACCTGAGCGTCACGCTTTTCGCGATTAAACATATATGCGTGTTCAAGCAACACATCCTTACAGACATAAAGGCTCGGAGCCATTTCGGCAAAATGCACCGCCTTTTCTTCATCATAATGTCCACGGTGCTTTGAGCCGTAGGTCAGTACCAATATCTGTATTGCACTTCCGCGAATTTCTATATCCGTGCAATCCTCCAAAACTCTTTCGCATATTTTCAAAGCCTCGTCGGTATACTTATCGGCCGTTTCGATATCGTTCCCAAAATCCGATGACAGTCTGGCCGAGTGCAATGCGTACGCCAAATTTATAAGGCACTCATAATTGGAAGGATATTTGGCAACCGCCCCTCTCCAATGCTCGACCGATTCTCTGACAAGTCCCTGCTGTGAAAGCCTTGAGCCGTCCTCCTTGAGCCTTTCCAGCTCGGCCTTTTGCTTTTCGATATCTCGCTCCAAAAGCACATCGGTGGTAACATCAAAAAAGTTTGCAATCGGAACTATCAACGAAATATCGGGCGCTGCCGTGCCGTTTTCCCATTTGGAAACAGCCTGACACGAAACGTTAAGATAGGATGCCAGCTTTTCCTGGGTTATGTTTTTGGTTTTTCTTAAATTCTTTATCGTCTTACCGATACTCATTATTTCACCTGCTTCAATATTTCTTGTAGCTACAATTTTATTATACTGATTGCCGTATAATTTTCAATAACTGATCAGTTGATGAAAAATCAACCGTAGGTTAATAAATCAACCGCTTGAAAAACTTGAAAATAAGTGATATATTATTTGAGCGGAGAAAACTTAACTTCAACTCAAAAAGCCGTACGGCTTGATAGCCTTCTCCAGCGGAGAAGGTGGCAGCCGCAGGCTGACGGATGAGGAGAACCCCTGACTAATACGCTGTTTCCAGAACACCAAACTTCAAAATTCCAAGCGATAGAATCTATCTTAAGTTTTCACTGACTTGCTCTCCTCATCCACCATCTTCGATGGTCCCCCTTCCCCGCTGGGGAAGGCAAATCACACACTTTCCCTAAAATGACACACGAAGGCAAAAATGCAAGCACAACCAAAAAAACAAAACAACATAGTAAAAGGTGAGCTATGATTTACAAATACAACAAAAATCTTGTTGCGACCGCCAGAGCATTAAGAAAGAATATGACAAAGGAAGAAAAGCATCTTTGGTATGATTTTTTGAAAAGGTTACCGTTCACGGTCAATCGGCAAAAGAATATTGGGGATTTTATTGTGGATTTTTTCATTGCCGAAAAAAGGGTTGTTATTGAAATTGACGGCAGCCAACACTTTGAACCTACAAATAGAAAGGCAGATAAACAACGTGATGCCGAACTTTTTAAATTGGGGATAATGGTTTTGAGATATTCAAACTATGAGATCAACAAAAATTTTGAAGCCGTTTGCAATGATATATTAAATCGCTTGAACTTAAAAGCGAGCGATTTGGTTTTTAAAGATTGAGGGTTGGGTTATGTTTAAATGTGAAATGCATCTGCACACATCAGGTTGCAGTAAATGCGGAATATCGACCGTTGAGGAAATGGTGCTTTCCGCAAAAGAGATGGGCTTTCAGGGAATTGTTGTGACCGACCATTTTTACCGTGGCAACACCTGCATCGACCGTAATTTGCCGTGGGAGGAGTTTGTCGCCGCCTATGAGGATAATTGGCTCAGGGGCAAGGCCTTTGGAGAAAGCGTTGGCATTGACGTTATCTTCGGTATCGAGGAGGTCTACAACAAGGATATGAAGGAGGTGCTGATCTATGGCATCACCCCCGACGAGCTGAAGGCCGAAACCGATTTCAGACACTATAATTTGGAGCAGATCTTTAAGTTTGTTGACAGTCACGGCGGATTTTTGTCCCACGCACACCCGTTCCGTGACCGTCCGTACATCAAAAACCCCGACGAAGAGCCCGACCCGAAGTTTCTTCACGGTGCCGAAGCCTTTAACGTAAGTGACCCCGACGACCGCAACGAAATGGCGGTAAAATATATTGAAAAATACGGCCTGAAGCCTTTGAGCGGCGGTGATGTTCACGTTTGCTCGCACCGTTTGGGAACCTCGGGCATTGCCGTGGGTGAACGCATAACCGACACCAAGCAGTTGGCCAAGATCCTTCACTCGGGCAATTACCGAATGATGATCAACGGCGAGATCGTGTGATTTTTCGGCCGTTTTTGAGCAGATCAACAAGGACGCCACAGCCTGCGGTTTACATAACTTAAAAATTTACAAAAAATTGCAAAATTTTTGAAAATACCTCTTTTATATTTCGTTGGTTTATGGTATTATCTATACAGTAATCGGCAGTAAGCATTTTGCTCGTCTGCCGATATTCCGATTTAAGGTTTGAGTGGAGGAACAAAAAATGGACAATATTGCAACCTACAAGCATCTGCCCTACGGTGATATGGCCATCATCGCAATGAAAGGCTGTGAGGAGTTTGCCGACAAGGTAGACTACTATTTGAGACAATGGAGAGGCGCTCCCAACGAGGATAGCACGTTTGTTATCCATCCCCAGTGCCCCCGTTTCGGCACCGGTGAGGCCAAGGGTCTTATCGAGCACACCGCCCGCGGACTTGATGCTTTTATTATTTGTGACTGCTTTAACTACGGCGTCACCTACAAGATGTACGGTCAGACCGTGCCTATGAGCCCCGACGATCATTTCCAGGATCTGAAGCGTGTTATCGCCGCTTTGGGCGGTAAGGCAAGACGTATCAACGTCATTATGCCCATGCTTTACGAGGGCAGACAGCACCGCCGTACCGCACGTGAGTCTTTGGACTGTGCAATGGCTCTGCAGGAGCTGACCTCCTTGGGTGTCAAGAACATTCTCACCTTTGACGCACACGACCCCAGAATCTGTAATGCTATTCCTTTGGGCGGCTTTGACAATGTTCAGCCGACCTATCAGATGATAAAGGCTCTTTTGAAAAACATCCCCGATGTTAAGATCGACCGTGACCATTTGATGATCGTTGCTCCCGACGAGGGTGCAATTTCCCGTTGTATGTATTATTCTTCGGTTTTAGGTATAAACCTCGGTATGTTCTACAAGCGCAGAAACTACTCCATCGTTGTCAACGGCCGTAACCCCATTGAGGCTCACGAGTTCCTTGGAAACGATGTTACCGGCAAGGACCTTATCATTGTTGACGATATGATCTCCTCGGGTGATTCGTTGCTTGACATTGCCGCACAGCTCAAGGCCAAGAACTGTAACCGTGTATTTGCCTTCACCACCTTCGGTCTTTTTGTTGAAGGATACGACAAGTTTGACCAGTATTACAAGGACGGTCTTATTGATAAGATCTTCACCACCAACCTTGTTTTCAACAAGCCCGACCTTATGGAGCGTGAGTGGTACGCACGTGTTGATATGTCCAAGTATGTTGCATATCTCATCAATGCCATCAACTACGATAACTCCATCAGCTCTCTGCTCAATCCTATCGACCGCATCAAGAATTGCATCGAGAAGTACAACAACAGATAATAGCTACATCACAAAAGCCGAACGGGTTTCCGTTCGGCTTTTTCTTTGGCTTTATCTTTACTATTTTCTGTAAAACAACGGCGTGTGACCCGTGAAACGCTTGAACACACGGCAAAAATAGGAGCAATCGGCATACCCCACCGTTTCGGCTATCTCCTCAACGCTTAAAGAGGTATACTCCAGCATCTCAACGGCACGCTCCATTCGTATCTTCAATTGGAAATTATAAGGCGAAAAGCCCGTGTACTCCTTGAAAAGATGGATAAACCTGCTTCGGCTGACATAGCACATATCGGCGTACTTTTCAAGGTCGATGGGCTGCTCAAAGTTTTCGTTCATATAGTTGATGACCTCGATAAGCCGCCCATGGGTGCGTCCTGTTCCGCGCTCGGTCTGCTCACAAACACTGCGCAGGATGATCCCCATAAGCACCGTAATATATCCGCCGCAGATGGTCTTATAGCCCGATTTTCGCACGTTGTTGGCGGCTATCATCCTATCAAAAACACGCTTGAAATCCTTGGGGTCATCGAGAATTATATGCACAGTAACATCCTGCTTTATGGTATCAAGCATCTCGCACGAAACACCCGAAAAATGCGCCCACATCAGGTGTGTCTTGTCCTCCTTTTTAAAGGAATAATGCTGACGGACGTTTGGAAAATGCAGCAACAAACTACCTGCCTCGGCGGTTTTCACAACGCCGTTATCCTCAAATGTGCATTTGCCCGACTCAATAAACTGTATGCCAAAATCCACCCTGCCGTTTTCACGCACGGTGTCATAATTTCGGGTGGTGAGGTACTGCTCACCACAGTTGTTGAGGGCTATATACTCATGCGAAACACGTTGTGAGCAGTAATTCGGCGCAGGCATAACGGCTCCTTTTATTTAAGGTAAAAATCCTTATACAGCGCATTAAGATTGCGTGCAGATTCATAGATCGACTGCGGACTCAGAAAATGCGAAAACTCGAAGGTTATCAGCTTTTCGGCATACTGCTTATGCTTTTCCAGTTTAGGTCTTAAATCGGTAAACGGTATGGGCCAATACATTCTGCGCACGTCACGTTCAAAGGTCTCAACATTAACCCAATGGCGCATATCGTGCTTTTTGCAAAGGTCGTCGATCAGACCGAAATACACCTCCATCTGATCAAGCGGTGCCGTTCCGTCCTGAAATGCAACGATATCAACATTACCGTCTGCTCTGTCAAACAGCATTTCCCACTCCTCTTTAAGTCTTGGAATGGAAAACGGTTCCCTTACGGTGATCGGACTGTTAAAAAACGGGCTGATAAGCACCTCCTTTTCGGGGGTCTTATCCTTCAGAAGTGCCGGCATATCGTGGATCATATCCTTGAAATTAAGACGGTCAAAATCACACTCCTGCGACATATACCAGCCCTTGAAGTTGGGGTAATCGCCGTAACGCTCCATAACCTCGGCAATAAAGGGTTTATTTATCTCGACCTCCTGGGCAACATTACCACCGCTCCAATCAATGGTTGTGTTATAAAGACCAAAGTAAATATCCATGTTACGCTTGGCGGCCTCGTCAAAGATAAAGCCCGCAAAATCATCTGTATCCAGGGTGCCTATGGTTTTTGAAGGGAAAATGGTTTTGCCCTTTAAGCCACCTCGGATAAACACAAGCGTGTCCATCCCAATATCGACCATATTGTCAAGGTCAGCCTTCCATTGCTCCTTTGACCAGTTAGACGAAGGAATATCATAGGTTATTTCATCAACAAATGTTCCGGTAATAGGTCCTGCCTTTTTCATGATTCAACCACCCCTTAATGCTTTCTACTCGCGATTGTAGCACACTGGTATTGGATGTCAACAAAAACACCACAAAAAGTCAATACAGTTAAATAACGAAGTCAAAGTTATACCATTTCATTTTTATGATAAACCGCAAGCTTTAATTTGTCAATAGCAATATTGTCCTATTTTTCAGCAACTTTTGACCTTTACTTGGCGGTTTTACTTTTATATAATGTAAATATAGCCTAATATGGAAAGGAGCAGTTAAAATGTCCGATTATCCAATCAATGCGGTTGTGTTGAGCTCACTTTACCGAGTGTTTCCCGAAATCAACCCCACCGCCGCCGAAAAACTCAGTTTTTCCTGTTTAAAAAACGAACCGTTATCGTTTCAGATAGCCTTTAAATTCACCGATGAAAGCAACCCCGCTATGTCGTTGCCGTTTAATTTGAGGATCGAAAGCGACCTGCCCATCTCGCTGTTCTCCGAGGGTGCCGTACCCGTTTTGCAAAGCCATGACCCAAATTTACAGGACAAATACCGTGCGGGCATATTCTACGATATGCTGTTGCCGAAAACGGTCAACCCCAAGCTTACCGCCCGCAGCAATGCGTGGGACACGAGGTACTTTGACGGTGACAGCATTCAGCTTCACGCCGTAAAGGATAGCTGGAAGGCTGTATGGCTTACCGTAAACGAGGCCGAAAAGGAGGTTGCGCCGGGCAAGCATGATATAAAAATACAGTTGCTTTCCCGCAACACCAACAAAGTTGTCAGCGAATGCGGTCTTACGGTTGAGGTCATAGACGCCAAATTACCGAAGCAGAAGCTGATGTACACCAACTGGTTCCATTGCGACTGCCTTTGCGATACCTACGGTGTTGAGATGTTCTCAGAGCGCTTTTGGGAGATATTCCGCAACTTTGCCACCGCCGCCGCCAAAAACGGTATGAATATGATACTGACCCCCTGCTTTACCCCACCTCTGGACACACCTATCGGCGGTGAGCGTATGACGGCACAGCTTGTCTGTGTCGAGGTAGTCGACGGACAGTATAGATTCGACTTCACCCTGCTCAAGCGCTTTATTGATGAGGCCAAAAAATGCGGTATTAAGTATTTTGAGCATTCGCACCTATTTACCCAATGGGGTGCCAAGCACGCACCCAAGGTAATGGCAACCGTCAACGGCAAATATAAGCGGATATTCGGTTGGGAAACAGCGGCTTCGGGCAAAAAATATGCCGACTTTTTACGTGCCTATATTCCCGAGCTTTTGAAGTTCTTAAAGGGACTTAAAATAGACAAAAGCTTCCTTTTCCACGTGTCGGACGAACCGTTCCCAAGGATGAAGGAGGACTACCAAAAGGCCACCGACATCGTCCGTGACCTCCTTGACGGCTATATGCGCGGAGATGCTCTGTCGCACTATGAGTTTTATGAGGACGGCACCGTTCAGACCCCGATAGTTGCCACCGATTTTATCCACGACTTTAAGGGAAAGGTCAAAAATCTTTGGGCTTATTACACCGGCGGTCAATGCGGCGACGGAATGAGCAACCGCAAGCTTAACTGCTCTCCTTGGCGCAACCGTATGCTTGGCGTTCAGCTGTATTCTTACAACATCAAAGGCTTTTTGCATTGGGGCTACAACTACTATTACGACCTTTTGAGCAACGGCTTGTTCGACCCTAAAATCGAGCCTTGCCACTACAACGGAGCCAACGCCGCCACGGCATTTATAGTCTACCCCGCAACCAACGGTGATTGCATACAGTCCATCCGTCAAAAGATCTTCTATGAAGCTTTGAACGATATGCGAGCTCTGCAGGCGCTTGAAAAGCTGATCGGCCGCAACGACACGATGAAGTTCATCGAAAAGCACTACGGCGTGGTCGATTTCCACACCCACGCCGAAAGTGAAGAAAAGTTTATTAAGTTCCGTGAGGAATTGAATAAAGAAATCGCAATTAATAGCTGAAACAGAAAGGTGATAAAAATGGAAACAAAGGCTTACAATCTTATTGAACCGCAGGATCTTGCCAAAAATACCACCATCAACCTCCAGGTCTGCGAGGCCGAGGTCGATATGTACTGGCGAGTGGCCATCGACGTGCTCGAGGTCATCGAGGCCAACAACAAGAGAAACGAGCCTACCGTTATGGTCGTGCCCTACGGCCCTCTTGGCCCTTACGCACGTCTTGTGCATCTTGTAAACAAGTATCGCATCTCCTTGAAGAACTGCGTTTTCATCAATATGGACGAGTATCTTGAGGACGAGAAGACCTATATCGACTACAACGATCCGCTCTCCTTCAGAGGCGGTATGGACCGTGTTTTCTATAATCTCATTGACGATGAGCTCAACGTCCTGCCCGAAAACCGTATCTTCCCCGACCCCGAGCATCCCGAAAAGGTGATGGAGATCATCGAGAAATACGGCAAGCTGGATATGGTATTCGGCGGTGTGGGTATCAACGGACACTATGCCTTCAACGAGCCGCCCGAGCCGGGTGAGGCCTGCACCAACGAGGAGTTTTTGAACCGTCCCACCCGTGTGCTCAAGATCACCCGTGAGACCAAGACCATCAACGCTTTTATGAACTGCGGTGCCGACCTTGAGGCCATCCCCGAGTACTGCATCACCGTTGGTATGAAGGAGATCTTCAAGGCCAAAAGAATTATTATGTGTATGCCCCGTGATTGGAACGCAGGCGCTTTGCGCAAGGTCTTGCACGGTGACATCACCTGTCACGTTCCCTGCTCGCTGTTCCGCAATCACCCCGATGCAACTCTGTATGCTGCCGCAGTAGCGACCGCCTGCCCCATCCCCCAGATCAGAGTTTACAACAAGTAATATGGATAAGCTTTTTATAAAAAATGCCAAAGTCGTTCTGCCTGACACCGTCACCGATAAGGTTTCGGTGTTGGTCTGTGACGGCAAGATCAAGGAAATTAACTGTAAGGTGTGTCCCGAAAGCGCCGAGGTGCTTGACGCTGACGGCGGCTACCTTTTGGCAGGCTTCATCGACACCCACGTTCACGGCGGTGGCGGTGCCGACTTTATGGAGGCCACGGTCGAGGCCTTTCACACCGTGACCGAGACCCATTTGAAGCACGGTACCACCATGCTTGCACCCACAAGTATGACGGCCACACCCGAGGAGCTTCAAAGCTTTGTAAAGACTTATCTTGAGTTTCTTAAAACCGACCGCAAGGGTGCCAAAACTTTAGGGTTACACCTTGAGGGTCCGTATCTTTCGGGTGCAGGCGGCAAGTCGAAGGGCGCACAAAGAGGCGACCTTTTGCGCTACCCCGATATGGACGAGATAAAACTGCTTTATGAGCTTTCCGAGGGTCACATTATCCGTTGGGATACCGCTCCCGAGTTACCGGGTGCAGTTGAGTTTGCAGAGTATCTGTCAAGTAAAGGCGTGGTTTGCTCGATGGCTCACTCGGCCGCTACGACCGACCAGGCCGAAACGGGCATCAACGCAGGCTTTTCCCACGTGACCCATTGCTACAACGCCATCACGACCTATCACAAGGACGGTCAGAAGGTGCTTGACGGTGTGGTTGAAGCGGCTTATCTCAATGACGATGTTGTGATAGAGCTTATCTGCGACGGTTGTCATATCCCAAAAGGCATTGTGAGGCTTGCGTTGAAACTCAAGGGCGCCAAAAAGGTCTGCGCCATCACCGATGCCATGCGGATCGCAGGCACCGATATGAAAAAGGGCTACCTTGGCACTCCCTCCTGCGGCAGTGAGGTCATTGTGGATGACGGCGTTGCAAAATTGCCCGATCTATCCAGCTTTGCAGGCAGTATCGCTACCACCGACCGATGCCTTAGGGTGCTGTGCCGAAACTACGGCATCAATATATGCGATGCGTCCAAAATGCTGTCGCTTGCCCCTGCTAAGCTTCATAAGATCGACAAGGAATACGGCAGTATAGAAGTCGGCAAGGTCGCCGATCTTGTTATCGCCGATTGTAACTACAACATTGAAAGCGTTATTCTTGACGGTATTATTAAAAAGTTTTAAGATTCTTCATTTCGTTCAGAATGACAGACTCTATTAACAATTTCTGTCATTCTGAGGAGTGTAACGACGAAGAATCTCACAAAAAATTTCAGGAAGTTGTTCACTATGTATAATTTAGGTGTTATCGGTTCGGGCTCGAGAATGACCGAGCTGGTCAGAAAAATGATTGCCTACCCCGATATCAAGCTGCAGGCTGTTGCTGATCCGAGGGTCGATGCAATGAAGGCAAACTACAACGACGTGGACGGCATTGCGTTTTACGAAACTGCCGAGGAAATGCTGGCAAACGAAAAATTAGACTGCATCGCCATCGGCACACGCTGTGATACCCACACAAAATATGCACTTATGGCGGCCAAGCTCAATGTGCCGATATTCCTTGAAAAGCCCGTTTCCATAACCGACGAGCAGTTAGAGGAATTAAAGACCTTGATACCGATGAGCGACCGTGTGGTCGTTTCTTTCCCGCTTCGCTACAGCGTTATTGTGGAAAAGGTCAAGGAGATCATCGACCGAGGTACGATCGGTTCCGTTCAGCACGTTCAGGCTGTAAACAATGTGCCGTATGCAGGCGGTTATTACCACAAATGGTACCGTGACGAAAGTATCACCGGCGGTCTGTTTTTGCAGAAATCCACCCACGACCTTGATTACATAAATTATGTGTTGGGCAATGTGAAGCCTATAAAGCTATGCGCAATGAACTCGAAAACCGTATTCAAGGGCGATATGCCTGAGGGCCAACGTTGCTTTGACTGTCCCCACAAGGACGAATGCCCCGACAATTGGAGTGACAAAACACCAACCGACAACGGCTACCGCATCAACGATTATTGCTGTTTTGCCAAGGACACGGGTAACGAGGACAGCGGAAGCTGTATCGTGATGTATGAAAACGGTGTGCACGCAGTCTATTCGCAGGATTTTATTGCCCGAAAAGGTGCAGGCAAGCGTGGTGCCCGATTTATTGGGTACAAAGGCACTTTGGAGTTTGATTTTTACACAGGAATCATCAAGGTCATCCACCACCACGAGGATATTGTTGAGGAGCTGAAGTTTGTCAGTTCAGGCGGTCACCACGGCGGTGACAAGATACTTGTTCAAAATTTCATTGATGTCATCCGTGGCAACGCAAAATCCTGCGCAACGCTTGAAAGCGGTATTTTGAGCGCCAAAATGTGCCTTGCCGCTAAAAGCTCCGCCAAAAATTTTATGTTCTATGATATTTGATTTTCAGGTTTTTCACATCAGCTTTTAAACCCAAATAATTAAACCCCAATAATTCAAAACGAAAAAGCAGCCTCACGGCTGCTTTTTTGTTTCACTTTAAACTATATCAGCCTTCTCCTGTAGGAGAAGGTGCCACGAGGAACGAGTGACGGATGAGGAGTGGCTGACGTTCTGATTTCAGTTAATTACTCTGTTTAGTTAAACGCCTCATCCGTCAGGCTTCGCCTGCCACCTTCCCCCACCGGGGAAGGCTATGCCACTCAAATTATAATTGTGTATTTAATTATCTTTTGTCCTTGACCTCTTTAAGATCGGAAAAGGACAGTCCCAGGCGGTTCAATATGTCTTGACAAACACAGTTGAATTGTTGATTGACCTGACGGTTGGTGTATCTCACCACAACCATACCCCATTTTGACAAGACATTCTCTCTTGCTTGGTCGTATTCAATACTATCAGGCGTTGAATGTTGAACTCCGTCAAGTTCAATCACTAACTTACGGTTTGCAATATAGAAATCGACAATATAATTCTCTATATTGTGCTGTCGTTTCACGGCAAAAGGAAGCCGTTTGAGAAAATCATACCAAAGATGCTTTTCCTCTTTTGTCATGTTCCGCCTTAAAGCCTTGGCATTAGGCACAAGCTTACTGTTATACGGTATCATTTCTACTTCCCTTTTCTACCGTTCATTTCGAGCTGGGCCATGACAAGGTTAAAATAGATTCCTTTTTGCTTGAGCAGGTCATTATGGCTACCCAATTCCTCGATCTTATGCTCGTTAATGACGGCGATGCGGTCGGCACACCGGAGAGTGGAAAGTCTATGAGCAATGGCAAAGGTGGTCCTGCCCTCTCTCAAACGCTCCAGCGCCTGCTGAACCTGGTACTCGCTTTCGGTGTCAAGCGCCGAAGTTGCCTCATCCAGAATCAGTATCTTGGGGTCGCCCAGAATGGCTCGGGCAATGGCAATTCTCTGCTTCTCACCGCCGGACAGCATATGTCCCTTTTCACCGACATAGGTGTTATACCCGTCGGGAAGCTTGCAGATAAACTCGTGTGCGTTGGCCGTTTTGGCGGCCTTAATGACATCCTCCAAGGATGCATCGGGATTGGCAAAGCGGATGTTATCCAGCACCGTTCCCGCGAAAAGGAAGGTCTCCTGCAGAACGACACCGATCTGTCGGTGATAATCGGCAGGATCGTAATCCTTTATGTCGATCCCATCAACCGAGATACTGCCCTCGGTCACATCATACAATCGCATAATGAGGTTGATAAGGGTCGATTTTCCCGTGCCCGAAGCGCCGACAAGACCGATCATCTCACCCTTTTTGACCTCAAGATCAATGCCGTCAAGCACCATCTCGTGAGAGTTGTAACCGAAAACAATATTTTTAATGGAAATGTCGCCGCTTATCTCACGCTTTACGGCGTTTTCAGAGGCGGTTATATCGGGCTTTTCGTCCAAAATATCGTAGATTCGGTCGAGGCTGGTGGTCATATTTACTATCTGCCTCGGCAAGAACGACATCCAGCTCAAAGGTCCCAAAAGCATACCTGCATACGATACAAACTGCATCAGTCCGCCGGCCGTCAGTTCGCCGTTTAATACGTCGGTGCCGCCAAGGTAGACTATCAGATAGGTGCTGAACGACAACAGCAACGACAGTATCGGGAAAACGGTGGCAAAGAATTTTTCGTTTTTGCGCTGAACGGCCGCAAACTCGTCATTAAGCGCATCAAACTGCTTGATCTCCGACTCCTCTCGGCCGTAGGATTTAACAATTCTTATGCCCGACAGAACGTCCTGCAGCTTGTTTTGGGTGCGGTCACCCTTGCGGCGCTGACGGTGGTATATCTTTCGGATATACGGCCAAAAAGTCCTCGCAAAAATGAGTATCAGCGGTGCAAACGCAAAGGCCGCCAACGCCAGCTTCCAATTGAGTATCAGCATCAAAACGGCAAGTGCAATAAGCGTAACAAGCTGTGTGAACATATTGCAAAAGCTGTTGGTGAAGAAGTTGCGGACGCTCATAGTGTCGCTGAAAACACGTTCAAGCAGCTCGCCCGTGTTGCGCTTATTCAAAAACGACATCGAAAGACTTTGGATATGAGTACTGAGCTTGGAACGTAGCTGATAGCTTATCCTCATTCCAAGGCGGCTACCCAAAAACGACCTGAACAGATGGCCGAACATGGCCGTCAGCGTTATGGCAAGATACAAAATGATAAACAACGAAATGTCCTTAACCGTTCCTATGCCCGGTTTGAGGTAACCGTCAACAAACCAGCGGATCAAAAACGGCTGAACAAGGCTTGTTGCGGTAAGCAACAGCATAATTGAAAAGATAAGACCCAGCATCGGCCAATGCGGACGGCAGATATCAAGGATCCTGCTTATACTGCGGCTGCTCTTGTTACACTTGGGACAATGACCTGCGCCGTTTAATATCCTGCCACATTTAGGGCAGGTCTTTTCACGGTCGTGATTTTCGATAACACGGTCGGTCTTGCCCTCGATAAACAGCTTAACACCGCGCACAAGGCAGGCCATCTGGGTCGAGTGCTTACGTGTAAAGCGTGCAACAATGTACTCCTCACCGTTTTTGGTAACGGTGAAAAGTCCGCTGTCGACCTGATTGCGCACCTGCACCTCTTCACAGTCGGCGATACGTATTAAATTTTCTTTTTCGCCACAAAATGTGAACAAAAGCGACTCGGTGGCACCTATGTAAAAATCCTCTGTAAAGAATCCGTCAAGATCGATATCGGGATGGACACAGTACTTGGGCGCTTCGTCGGTCGCCGCCTTTAAGCGGTCGCTTAAGGCTTTAGGCAACGGTACGTTAAGATTCATAATGTTCCTTTACAAGTAAAGATCTAATTTTTTAAGCTCCTTTGGGGTCAGCCTTGAGATATCCTCAATAAGGTAGCGGTTTTCGTTGGAGTCCTTGACGATGGCTCCCTCACCGTGTCGGATAACGGCACCTGCCGAGCCCGACGAGCTGGCGAACTTGGCCTTACCCTTGTCGGTCTCGACCGTCCAATAGGTATAGCCATACTGCTCCTTGACCTCAATTATTTTTAAGATACGGGGCATAAAATAGCGGAGCTTAAGCTGTTTTGAAATGATTTCGACGGTCGTCTCGTCAAAGTCGGTCAGCTTTTCGATAAGACCTATCTCCTCCTGCTTGCCGTCGGGCAAGCGTACCGAAAGGTACTCATCGGCATCGCTTAACGGGAAGGTTCGGATGACATTTACGTGTCCTTTATCCTCACCGTTGACCGTCACGGCCACAAAGCCGCCTGCCGTTTCACGGAAAACGGCATTTTCGGGTGTCAGCATATTCATAGCCAAAAGCTGTTCGGCCTTTTGCTGTTCGTCTTTTAAAATATCTCCGCTCAAAACGGTCACTCCCTTCAATCGCCTATTCCACGGAGCTTCAGAGCCTCATTCTGGATCTGAACCAGCTTGAAATAGGTTCCTTTTTTACGTATAAGCTCGTCGTGCGTGCCCTGCTCGACTATTTTCCCGTCCTCGACCACGACCAGCATATCGGCATCCCTTAGGGTCGAGATACGGTGCGCAATGGACAGGGTGGTTCGACCGACCGAAAGCTTTTCCAAGGCCGATTGGATATTACGCTCGGTCTCGGTGTCGACGGCGGCGGTCGCCTCGTCCAAAATCAGTATCTTGGGGTCGGCAAGAATGGCTCGGGCAATGGATACCCTCTGACGCTCACCGCCCGAAAGGCTTCGGCCTCCCGTGCCCACGTATGTATCATAACCGTCGGGCAGCTTGCAGATAAAATCGTGTGCAAAGGCGGCCTTAGCGGCATTCAGCACGTCTCTTTTATCGGCATTTGGGTTAGCGTAGGCTATATTTTCAAAAATCGTGCCACGGAAAATATAGGTCTCCTGGCTGACCAGCGCAACCGACCTTCTGATATCGGCAAACGACATTTCACGGATATCGGTTCCGTCAATATAAATGTGACCCGAATTTGGGTCGTAAAGCCTTGTTATGAGGTTGGCGAGGGTGGATTTTCCCGCACCCGATTTTCCGACGATGCCGAGCATTTTGCCTGCCGGCACACCCAAGCAAACATCCTTTATGACCTCACGGTTTTCCTCATAGCCAAAGGTGACGTTCTCAAGCTTCAGTTCACCCTTAAGGTCTTTTACTTCAACCGGAGATGTGGTCTCGACCACATCGGGCTTGGCATCGATTATCTCAAAAATACGCTGAGCCGCCGTCATAGAGCCCGACCACCAACGGAAGATATGCGAAAAGAAGTTGGCAGGGTCTGATAACAGCGAAACGTAGCCCGTGAAGGTCACAAGCTGACCGTAGGTCATCTGCGGCTTGAACACGGCCAAAACGAAGCACACACCCACACCCCACACAAGCAGAGCAGTCAGCGACTTTGCAATTTCATACAAAGCGCTAAACTTTATATCAAACTTCATTGCGCTGTACTGCGCATCGTAGGTGCGGTCGTTTTCGGCACTAAGGCTCTCCTCCTCGTGCGATTCCATACCAAAAGCACGTACAACACGTGCACCCACAAGGTTATCGTTGAATCTTGCACGGTAGTCCCTTGAGGTCTGGTGCATTTTGCTGTTGTAATGCCACATTCTCGGCTGAAGCTTGAAGCTGATAAAAGCGGCTATCGGCAACGACACAACGGCCGTAAGTGCCAATATCCAGTTGGTGGAAAACATTACGATAAACGCAAAGCCAAGGGTAAACAAATTAGGCAAAACATGGGGTATACCGTCGATAAAAATGTCGGAGACCTGGTTGGCATCGGCCGTGATACGGGTCATAAGTCCACCCGTGCGTTTGTTGGTGAAAAACGACACCGACAGCCTTTGAATAGAACCGAAGACCTTTTTCTTGATGGTACTGACAACATTGGGCACCACCCTTGCAACGGCACGTCCCTGGATTATTCCGAACAACTGCTGCAACAGCTTACAGCCTGCCATTGTAACGGCAAGCAGACCCAAAAGTATAAAAAAGTCGCTTACCGGTATTTTGTCGAGAAACAGAATGTTCTTGTTTTTGCTCAAAACGCCGTCATACAAAATGCTTCCGTTAAGATACGGCCATACCGTCGACATTGCGGCGGTCAGCACGCTCATAAGGCACATCAGCACTATCTGCGGAGCATACGGCTTGAAGAATGAGCCCAGACGGAAGAAGATCTTCCGCTTATCCATACATTTGGGGCATACCTTGCGGTCACGGTTGGGATATCGGCGGCCGCATTTGGGGCATTTTTCTATACGCTCCTCACGGAAAAGCTTATCCTCGGGGATATCTTTACCGTCCATAAGCAGCTTTAATACATCACAGATGCGGTTGATTCCGCCTTTATAGGCGTTGGTGTAGGCGCAGAGCGGTCGCTCGACACCGTCAAGCTCCAACCGCAGCACACCGCCGACGACCAACGAATCGGTAGCACATTTTTTTATGCGGTCAAGCGGGTAGTTTTCAAAGGCATACCTTTCCCATTCCCGTTCCTGCTTTGGCGACGGAGCATTTTTGATAAGCTCCTTTGTCAGCTCGGGTGCAGAGCCTACGGTAAGCCCCTTATCGGTCAAGATCAGAACGTGATGCAGGAACTCGCATTCCAGCGTCATATCAGCCTCGGCAAAAATGAGCGGCTTGCCGCTTATCAACTCGTTTTCAAGCAAATATTTTTTGAGATTTTCGGGCATTTGGGATAACGCCTTGCGATGCTCCACTGCATTCACCGTCCTTTACTTTGGTTTGTTTTCTTTAACTTTAAGAATACCACAAATAGCCTTCAATGTCAATCAAAGACCGTATATAACAAAAGTGCATTGCGCCAATTTTACGGCACAACGCACTTTTTGTTATTTTTTGGTGTCAAGACCGTCACGGCTGGCCGATTTAAGGTTAGCGGCGATCAGCTCAAGTCCCTCATAAAATATCTCACGGCGCTCCTCGGTCAGGCCATCTCCGCCCTTTTCAACAGCGAGTGCCGCCGCTCTTTGAACGTGCTCGGCAGCGTTTTTACCCTCGGCCGTCAAATGGATCTTAGCACGGTAAAGACTGTTATTTTTGGCCTCACGCATGATAAGTCCCTTTTCCTCAAGCACGGCGACCGCACGGGAAACATCGGCCTTGTTTTTGTCACACAGCTCACCGAGCTGAACCGATGTCACGCCCTCCGGATAGCGGTAAAGCACGGTGAGGTACATGGCAAAAGGCCCTTTGAGACCGTATTTGCCCATCTCATACGATGCTATTTTGTGCCAATAACGGTTGATCTCCGAAATGGCATAGGTAAATCTTTCAAATCTTGAAACCATAGTATTCACTCCATCTCTTGTTGATTTGTCAACATATCGCAGTATACCACAAAAAGGTTGATTTGTCAACATCTGTATTAAAAATTGACCGACAGGCATAGTTCTGTCGGTCAAGCGTTAAACTTCGGCAAGATAATGCTCAACACGCCGAGCCCTTTCGAGCTTCATAACGTCGTTGGCAATCTCATTACAGCGGCTCATTTCGAGAGTGGACAGCCTTGCTCTTAACGGCAACACGTTTTGCGGACTGACGCTTAATTCTTTTAATCCAAACGACAAAAGCAACGGTAAAAACCGTTCATCGGCCGCCATTTCACCGCAAAGTGAGCACTTGATCCCCTGCTCGGCAGCCACTCTGACAATATGCCTTATCTGGCGCAAAACAGCCGGCTCATACGCTGAATAAAGATAGCTTACGTTGGCATTTCCACGGTCGACCGCCATCGTGTAGCCGATAAGATCGTTGGTTCCGATGCTGAAAAAGTCGGCATTACGTGCCAAAATATCGGCAATGGCTGCCGCCGCAGGCGTTTCTATCATCACGCCCACCTTGATGCTTTTGTCGTAAGCGATCCCTTCCGAATCGAGCTCGGATTTCAGGCGGTTAAGCAGATTTTTAACATATATCAGCTCGTCAACACGGGTCACAAGCGGTATCATCAGGCTGATGTTGCCAAAAGCAGAGGCCCTTAAAACAGCACGCAGCTGTGTTCTGAAAAGTCCCTGGTTTTTGATGGAATAACGGATGGCCCGAAGTCCCAAAAACGGGTTATCCTCATTTTCGGATCTCACGGTCGGTATCTTTTTGTCACCACCCACGTCAAGCGTTCTGATGACGACCTCTTTGCCCTGCATTGCCTCGGCAACGGCACGGTAGGCCTTGGTCTGCTCGTCCTCGGACGGCAACACGCCACGGTCGAGGAAAAAGCCTTCGGTTCTGAAAAGACCCACGCCCTCGGCATCGTTTTTGAGCAGAGCATCAATGTCCCGGGGAGAATCAATATTGGCCAAAAGCTTTATTTTTTCGCCGTCGGCGGTCAGCGAGGATCGACCGAAAAACGAAGCAAAAAGCTCCTGCTTGTCCTGCTTTGAGGTCTTTTCCTTTTCCTGCAGACGCTTGAAGCCTGCCTCTTTATCAGTATAGATCTCGCCCGTTTCGCCGTCCAAAGCAACCTTTTCACCGTCGGAAAGCTTTTCAAAAGCACCGCTGACACCCAACACGGTCGGGATACCCAGCGATCGGGCAATTATAGCCGCATGGGAGGTTCTGCCGCCCTTTTCGGCGATGATTCCTCTGACTCCCGAGCTTTCCAACCCAACCGTCATTGACGGCGTAAGCTCATTTGTCACGAGAACCGTGTTTTTGGGCAGATCGGAGAGGTCGACGTGCTCAACGCCGAGCAAGATCTCCAGCATACGGCGTTTGATATCCTCAATATCGGCGGCACGGTGGCGCACAAGCTCATCGGCCGAATCGGTAAACAGCCTGATAAAGCCGTCGCAGGCCGATTCTATAGCCATTTCGGCCGTAGCGCCGCCATCTATCATTTTATCCACGTGCTCGGTAAGGTACGGGTCGTTGACCATGGCAATATAGCCGCGCAGTATCTGCCCATCGGCGGCGGAGGTGTCCATACGTTTGGCCAGCGCACTTGTACGCACGCAAAACTCGCCCACCGCATTGCCAAAACGACGCTTTTCAGCATCGGTATCGGTCACGGTACGCTGTGTCACGGTCATCGGTTTTTGCGCAAACCGCACGACCTTGCCAATGACTATTCCGTTTGAAACGCCAACACCCTTGAGCATAATTACCTCCGATCAACGTAAAAATTGTTCAATTTCAGCCTTTGTGGCCAGATCTTTTGAGGCGGCGGTGGCACTTGCGGCCGCCATAGCCAGCCTTAATGCATTTTCGGGTCCCAACTGAAGCCCCTTTAAAAAGCCTGCGACCATTGAGTCACCTGCACCCACCGTGTTGACGGGTGTAAGCTGTCTTGCGGGTGCTCTGTGCTCCAGGCCTCTTGAATCAACAAGTACAGCGCCCTTTTCTCCCATCGAGACCAGAACATTTAAAGCGCCCTTTGCCTGCAAAAACCTTGCCGCCGTGAGTATCTCGGCTTCGCTGTTCAAAGCTTTACCCACCGTTTCACACAACTCCGCAAGGTTGGGTTTTATGAGCAGCGGCTTATATTTCAGCGTATTAAGCAACACATCCTTCGAGGCATCCACCGCAAATCGGACACCTCTGTTATAAAGCCTCTGCATAATTTTTTCATAAATATTATTCGGCAGCGACGGCGGAATACTGCCTGCCATCACAAGAGTATCGCCGCTCTGCAGAGCATCAAGTTTTGAAAACAGCTCGCAAAGTTCAACGTCCGAAACCACGGGTCCCGATGTGTTTATCTCGGTCTCGTTCTCGCCCTTCAGCTTGATATTTATGCGTGTCATCCCATGCGACAAATGGACAAAATCGGTCTTTATTCCGCTTGCGGCGGCCAAGCGTTCAAGCTCATTTCCTGTAAATCCTGCTACAAATCCCAGCGCTACGGAGGATACGCCAAGCTGACCCAAAACATATGAAACATTCAGCCCTTTTCCGCCAAGCTGTATCTCGCTTTCATTACTGCGGTTGGTCTCACCAAGCCTTAAACCGTCGGTTTCCACAACGTAGTCCAAGGCCGGATTAAGCGTAAGGGTATAAAACACGGCGCACCTCCTTCACTATTCCTTAATTATATTGTAATATGTAGATGTTGCCAAGTCAACATTAATTATAAATATTATGCACCGTTGATTGACTTTTTAACGGGTTTAAGTTATACTGAAAGTACTAAAAGCCGCTGAAGCGGCAGATAATGAGGTGTTTTCATGAAAAAACTTTTAGCACTTTTACTTGCCTGCCTTTTGGTATTTGCATTTGCCGCCTGCTCGGGCAACGAGGATGACGGTAATGCTGACGATGCTTCGAGCAATGTAAGCGAGACCGCATCCGATACAGAAAATGTCGGCAGCGAGGTCATCATCGACCTTGGAAGCGAGTTTACCACTCCCGATGACGGTCCGTATGTCAGCGGAACCGCAAGACCCTTGCCCGGCAACTGATAATCAAAGCACAAAACGACCGATACTCCTTTGGGAGCATCGGTCGTTTTTTATTATTCGGCATCAAAAAGTGCTTTGACTGCCTTATAGGTCATATAAACGTCAAACTTGGAGACGACCTCAAACGGTGCGTGCATCGAAAGCACGGGCACACCGAGGTCAACAACATCGACACCGAGGTTGGCGATATACATTGCAACGGTTCCGCCGCCGCCGAGATCGACCTTGCCAAGCTCACCCGTCTGCCAGACTACGTTGTTCTCGTCAAGGATCTTTCTGATCCAGCCGACATATTCGGCCGAAGCATCCGAGGTGCCACCCTTGCCACGTGAGCCGGTGTACTTTGTGATGACAGCGCCGTAGTTGATGAACGAGGCATTTCTTCGCTCCATAACGTCGGGGAAGGTGGGGTCGAATGCGGCATTGACATCGGCCGACAGACACTTGGAATTGCGAAGCGCACGGCTTCCCTTTCCGCCCTGCATTGCGGCAAGATCGTCAATGAAGAATTCAAGGAAGGTCGACTGCATACCGGTGTTACCCTCCGAGCCGGTCTCCTCCTTATCGGCCAGCACCGAAACAACGGTGTGCTTGGGAGCCGCAGTATCGACCGCCGCCATAATGCACGGATAAGCGCAAACACGGTCGTCGTGTCCGTAAGAGCCCATAAGCGAACGGTCAAAGCCGATGTCACGGGGCTTGCCTGCAGGCACACACTCCAGCTCGGCCGAAAGGAAATCCTCCTCGGTGATACCGTATTTTTCAAACAAAATGTTGAGGATGTTAAGCTTTACAAGCTCGCTTGACTCGTCATCCTTAAAGGGACGGCTTCCGATAAGAATGTTAAGCTCCTCGCCCTTGATAAGTTCACCCGGGGTGCGCTTATACTGATCCTGTGCCAGATGCGGCAGAAGGTCGGTCACGACAAAGCAGGGCTCATCCTCGTTTTCACCGATTGACACCTCGACCGTGGTGCCGTCCTTTTTGCAGAACACGCCGTGAAGTGCAAGCGGCACGGTGGTCCACTGATATTTCTTGATACCGCCGTAATAATGGGTCTTGAAAAGTGCCATTTCGGCTTCTTCATAAAGCGGGTTGGGCTTCAAATCAAGTCGGGGCGAGTCAACGTGAGCAACGGCAATGCGGACACCCTTCTCAACAGGCTCGGTTCCGATAACAGCCAAAGCCAACGACTTGCCGCGGTTGTTGACATAGACCCTATCCCCTGCAGAATATTTCTTATCGGGCCGGAACTCCACAAAGCCTGCGGCAGTTGCTATTTCGATAGTCTTTTTTACACTTAAACGCTCGGTCTTGGCATAGCCCAAGAACTCGGCATAGCCCTTGTTGAACTCCTCAACGGCGTTAAAGTCAACGTTATCAAGCTTCAATCCGTTGGTCTTTTTGTAACAAAGCTTTTCTTTAAGTTCCTTTACGGTATCAGACATAAAAATTCTCCTTTTTATGAATAAAGTTTATTGTATATTTTTTCGGCCTCAAGGACCCTTTCAACGTAGTCACGGGTTTCGGGGAACTGTATTTCCGAAAGCTCAAGCCTTCTGTTTTCACCGAGCCACTTATTTACGTGACCCATTCCTGCGTTATAGGAGGCAAGCGCCGCCACCTTGTCGCCGTCAAACAGCTCAAGCAGATAGGCAATATACCTTGTGCCGTATTTTATGTTGGTATCGGCATCGTTCCAATGTGTCTCAAAGGTGTACTCCTCACCGTTGCCAACCATTTTGCGTACATCGTAAAAGGTCTCCTCGGTAAGCTGCATCAAACCCCTTGCCCCTGCACCTGAAACAGCATCTTTGTCAAAACCGCTTTCGCACTTTATAACGGCAAAAATCAGCTGTTCACCCACACCGTACTCGTTGCTGTAGTGCTTGACAAGATCCGAAAAATCGGTCTTATGGGTAACTCGCAGATATATATTGTACCCTGCAAAAATGAGTATAGCCACAATTATAAGACAAAATATCTTTCTTGCGATACTTCGCACTGTTTTCATCACAAAATTTCTCCGATGATTTTTTTCACGGCCGCCTGCGTTTTTTCTACGGTGCCGTCACCAAAAACTATATGCCGTGTGCGTTCTTTATAGAAGGGATCGGGCTTGGATGCCATAAGCCTTGTTTCGGCTTGGGACTCAGTAAGACCGTCACGCTTTATTATACGCTGCTTGCGTATTTCTCTGTCGCACAAAACGGCAATGACCGCATTACATTTTGAATCAAGACCGCTTTCAAAGAGTGTAGGTGCATCCAGCACCACAGCCTCAACTCCGTCATCGGCATACAAGGCCAACTGCTCATTTATGCGCTCGGCAATAAACGGCAGCATTATGGAGTTAAGCAGCTCGGTCGATCCTTTGTCGCAAAATGCTCTTTTGGCAAGTTCTTTGCGGTTCAAGGCACCGTCCGAAAGCAATACCTCATTGCCAAAGGCTTCGGACAAAATTTCAAGCAACGGACTTCCCTTTTCGACCACCTCACGGGCAACAAGGTCACAATCAATGACCGCAAGGCCCTGCTCCTCAAGGAATTCCGCAACGGTGGATTTTCCGCTTCCCGTGGGACCCGTTAAGCCTATTATCTTCATAAGGATATCACCTCAAATGCGGCGGCACGGATAAGACGGTTATAAACAGCCAAACCAACGCCGCTCTTTTTAGGCACTCTTGCAAAGCAGACCTTGCAACCAAGATTGTCAAGCTCACGCAGAGCATCAAACAGCACGGCGGCCTGCTCGGCCTCGTCACCCTTGTGGCCGAAGGACACACAAGGCACCGAAAGCTCATGCTCCTCACCCTCGTAAACCAGGGCAAAGGTGCCATCTATGGCATTATCATCAACATATTTTTTAAACTTTTCAAAATCGCCGTCCAGCATAATAACACGTGCCTTGGGCGAATAATGCTTATATTTCATACCGGGAGATGCCACGGGCTTTCCCTTCTCGGGTTGAGCCAAAACGGCCTTATCCACCACGATGTCGGGTAAGATCTCTTTAAGCTGTTCGAGGGTCACTCCACCCGGTCGGAGCAATCTCGGTGGCTCGCAGCAAAGCGAAATAACGGTCGACTCAAGACCGACATCGCATTTATCCGACACGATGACGGCATCTATCCTGCCGTCAAGGTCAAACAAAACGTGTTCTGCTGTGGTGGGGCTGGGTGAGCCCGAAAGGTTGGCCGAGGGTGCCGCCAACGGCAGACCCGAGACCTTGATAAGCTCATGTGCAACGGGGTTGGACGGCATTCTGACCGCCACGGTATCAAGCCCTGCACTAACCGATTTGGGCACCTTTTCGCCTCTCGGCAGAACCATTGTAAACGGTCCCGGCCAGAATTTTTCGGCACAAATCACCGCTTTTTCGGGCAGCTCGGATACCAAATCTTTGACCATTTCCATATCGCTGACGTGGACTATCAACGGGTTATCCTGCGGACGTCCCTTTGCGGCAAAAATATCAGCAACCGCCTTTTCGTCAAAGGTGTTGGCGGCAAGACCGTAGACCGTTTCGGTGGGGATGCCGACAAGTCCGCCGTTTTGCAGTATTTCGGCGGCACGAAGCAACGCCTCTTTGTCTTTTTCAACATCAAAAACCGTCAATCTTTCGGTCTGCATAAGCCTTTCCTTTCGTAAAATACCCTTAAGTTTCTTCTTGAGATTTCAGCATCTCGGTGCGGTAGTGGGTTATCAGCGCATCAACTATCTCGTCGATATCGCCGTTCATTATCTGATCCAATTTATAGAGCGTCAGACCGATCCTATGGTCGGTCATTCTGCCTTGAGGGAAGTTGTAGGTTCTGATACGCTCGGAGCGGTCACCCGTTCCGACCTGCGCACGGCGTTCACCTGCAATGGCCTCGTTCTGCTCGGCCATCATCTGCTCATAAAGACGTGAACGCAGAACCTTCATAGCCTTATCCTTGTTTTTGTACTGGCTTCGCTCATCCTGACATTCAACCACAAGTCCCGTCGGCAGATGGGTTATGCGGATGGCCGACTCGGTCTTGTTGACGTGCTGACCGCCCGCACCGCCTGCACGGTAGGTATCGATCTGCAGGTCGGCAGGATTTATCTCGATCTCGACATCCTCGGCCTCGGGCAAAACGGCCACCGTTACGGTCGAGGTGTGGATACGACCCTGGGTCTCGGTCTCGGGGACACGCTGAACACGGTGCACACCGCTTTCATACTTCATCCTCGAATATGCACCCAAGCCCTCGATCATAAAGCTGATCTCCTTATATCCGCCAAGCTCGGTCTCGTTGGCACCGACCAACTCAACGTGCCAACGGCGGGACTCGGCATACATCGTATACATACGGTAAAGGCTTGCGGCAAACAAAGCCGATTCCTCACCGCCTGCACCGCCTCTTATCTCAACGATAACGTTGCGCTCATCGTTGGGGTCCTTGGGTAAAAGCAGAATTTTCAGTTCGTCGGTCAGCTCTTCAATTCGTCTTTTGGCTTCGCTCAATTCCTCGTTGGCCAGCTCCTTTAATTCCTCATCAAGCTCGCCCGAATCAAGCATTTCCAAAGCGCCCGCCATATCCGACTTGGCCTTTTTGTAATCACGGTAGGTCATCACCAGCGGTTCAAGCTGGCGGTGCTCCTTCATAAGCTCGGTCAAAAGTGACGTATCTGAAATAACCGTGGGGTCGGTCATTCGAAGCGCTATTTCTTCAAAACGCACATCAACTGCGTCTAATTTATCAAACATTTGTGTTACCTTTTATTATCTGTTTTATATTTTTTTCGGCCTTGACACGGGGCAGCATTACCTCGTGGCCACAGCCTTCACATTTCAGCTTGAAATCCATTCCCGAGCGAAGCACCGAAAAGGTGTTGCAGCCGCAGGGGTGCGGCTTTTTCATCAAAAGTCGGTCGCCTACCGAAACATCCATCAGGGGTACTCCTTTCAAAAACAAAAATGGACACAGCGCACATCGGCACCATATCCATTTCGGTCTGGCGACGGATTCCGTGCGCCTTTATTTATTTGAGCTTACCGTAAAGCTTGGTACCGTCGGTCTCCTTGGGTTTTGTAACTGCAGGAGTTTCGGTAGCCTGGGGTCTTGCGCCGCCACGTCCGCGGTTGCCGCCGTTTCTGCGGTCTCTTCCGCCACGTCCGCCTCTGCGCTCGTCGGGCAGACGAACCGGCTTGCCCTCGGGAACAATGACAACACGGCGGTTAGAGCCGTCACCGATAGAGGTCGACTCGACACCCTCAATGTTCTGAATAGCGGTATGGATAATGCGGCGCTCGTAAGGATTCATAGGCTCCAAAGAACGGCTGCGTCCGGTACGGAGCACCTGACCTGCGGTTCTCTTAGCCAATGCCTCAAGCGTCGACTCACGCTTCTCACGGTAGTTTCCGATATCGATAACGATACGGTAGTAGCCGCCGCCGTTTTCGTTGGCGACCAGGGATGCGAGATACTGCAAAGCATCAAGCGTCTCGCCTCTGCGGCCGATGATGACGCCGAGCTTATCGCTGCCCTTAAGGGTGATCTTGGAGCCACCCTCAACATCGCAGATAACAGCATCGATCTCCTCACAGCCGAGCTTTATAAGAACCTCTTTGAGATACTTATATGCTCTGCCTGCCTGGGAGTTGGGGTCGACCTCGTTTGCAGGCACTCCCTTGGGCTCCTCTTTAGGCTCCTGGGGCTTTGCCTCGGGATTGTCTGCCTTTTTAGCTGCAGGCTTCTCACGGCGGCAATTCTTTTTGTTGTTGCGGTTTTCGCCTTTTTGAGGCTTTTCCTTCTTAGGTGCAGGATCGGTGCCTTCAACATAGGCACGAACCTTGGCATCGCTTCCGCCAAAAAGGCCTAAGACCTTCTTTTTGGGAAAAGCAACGACTTCAAACTGTACATCTTCATCAAGTGCGGCATTGAGTTGTGCGATTGCATCCTCACGTGCAAGCTCAACCGTTGCACCCTTGCCGATAGCTTCCTTAATTATCACTTCTAATTTTCCTCCTTGGAACAACGTCTGCTAAAATTACTCGGCAGAACCGTTATCGACCTTTGCCATTCTTGATTTTTCCTGATTTGCTCTTGCGATGATGTTCTTGGCCTGCTCTCTGGTATTGACAACCGCAGGACCGTAGAACAACTGGGTGGCTATCTGAATTCCGCCCGAAACGAGGCTGGAGCAAGCCCAATAGAAGCCGACGGCACACGGGAAGCCGAATGCAATTACCAGCGAAATAATAGGCATAAACAGCATCATTGCCATCATATTGGGTGCCTCGGGGTTGGCCTTTTTCTGGATAGCAGAGGTCACAACACCGGTTATGACAGCCGCAAGGAAGGAAGCAATGGGGATAATCCAGTTGGGGTTCCATCCCTTGACAAGGTTCCAGGAAAATTCGGGCGTATCAGTAAGATCGATGCCGAACAGATCAAAGTTGATGCTGTTCAGATCCTTGATATTACCCTTGCTTTCAACAAACTTTTTCTCAATTATCGGAGAATAAGCCTTGTTGCCCTTGTTAAGATAGCTTGCAAGCTCGACCTCACGGGTGATGCGGCAGGAAGAGACCTTCTTGGCCACACGCTCCTCGGGAGAATCATCCTTAATGTCGCTCGACTTCATCTTGGCAACATCCTCGACGATCAAGAGCTTGGCAAAATAGTTGGCATCCTTGCCGGTGGTGTTGAGCTCCTTGTCATTGACAAGTGCCAGAACATCGTCCTTCTTGGCACGTTCCTCAAGACCCAGAGCCTTCCAATCATCGGTCGAGATATCATCATCGCCGTAATCCTCGGCAACGCGGACATACGAGACCCAATTCGAAGCGGCGGTAAGGGCGCCCTTATCAACGCCGACAACATAAGTAAACGGACTGACAACGGCGTAATAAACGCCCATCATAATAATAAATCTGACGATCATGGGCAGACAGCCGCCGCCCATCGAGATACCTTCCTTATTATAAAGCTCCTGCATGGCCATGCTGTACTTCTGACGGTCATCGCCGTACTTTTTCTTCAGCGCATCAAGCTTATGCTTGATCCTGGCCTGCTTGGCAGTAGATTTCTGAGATTTGAGCGTGAGCGGCAGCATGATGACATTTACCAAAACGGTGAACACCAGAACCGACAACGCGAAATTGTTGGCGAACAGATCACTCAACTGGGCAAGGATCCAGCCCATCGGCTTACTTAAAAAATCCATAGCAATTCCTTTACTTCCGACCGTTTACCTTATCGGTCAGATACTGTGTGTCTTTATTTTCTTTTTTAGTCTTTTTCTTTTTTTGCGGAACGGGATCGAACCCACCCTTGCATGCAGGATTGCAACGCAAGATCCGCCACACGGTCAGTCCAAAGCCGACCACGGCACCTCTTTCCCTAAAGGCATCCAAAGCATACTGCGAACAGGTTGGCGTGAACCTGCAGCACGGCGCCTTTAACGGTGAGATGAATTTACGGTAAAACTTAACGAGAGCAATAAAAATATACTTCATTGCTTTTCTTGCGGAATAAGTCCGCCGGCTTTAAAATGCTTTTTCATAACAGCCGCAACATCCTGACTTTTGGCCAAAACGGTGCGAGATCTCGCCACAAAGACGATATCGGCTCCCGTACAGCATACATTTTGCAGGTTTTCTCTTACGGCGGCTTCAATAACACGGCGTGCCCGATTGCGCTCAACGGCTCCGCCCACCTTTTTGCCGGTGGTGATGCCGTAGCGGATAACGCCGCGACGGTTGAGGATGATATAAGTGACCAGCAGAGGGTGTACCTGACTGCGACCCCTGCCGTAAAGGCGTCTGAAATCCTTATTAAGATTAAGCTTTTCGGATTTCATGGTCACCCTTCCGTTCCTCTTTTTTAAGCAGTGAAGGAGTATCCGAACCCGATTTATTTGGGTGGATTTTTCCATCTGCTGCGTTTTGTGCCTTGCCGTTGTATAAAATCACCGTCAAATAAATTCTACGACCTAAAACGAGTAGAATTTTGTGTGATTTTTGGTGCAGCGAAGTCGGCAAGGCCGGCGCCTGCCGACGCCAATAATCCAAAAAGCGCCAAAATTATGCCGTTTTAGGCGGGTTTGGATACTCCTTCACTGCTTAAATGACAGAAAGGCCTTTTCACGGTTATAACCCGTAGAAATAGCACCGAAGCGCTATTTCTACGTCGGGTATTCCCGACACAGATCAAAAGATCTGATGATAACCGTCAAACTCAGTAGGTAAGGCTCTGCCTGCCTTTTGCTCTGCGGCGTGCAAGTACCTTGCGGCCGTTAGCGGTGGACATTCTCTTGCGGAAGCCATGCTCTTTCATGCGATGAAGCTTCTTGGGCTGATAAGTTCTTTTCATTTTTTCTTACCTCCTTTAAGGGTTCATGCGGGTGGTCCGATACCGTGTTCAAAAAGTCCGGCCGACTTTATGGCACAGTAACAGACATAACCTATCAAGTTAGAATTATACCTCAAACATACCCCTAATGTCAACATAAATTTTTCTAAATTTTATTCAGTTCAAAAGATTTTTGCCGTTGCACATTATATTGTGGTCGTTTTGTCGACCTACACTATTAAACCGTTACGGTCTACCTCGCTTTTCGTTTGGACATCATGATCTCTGCCGCCAGCTCAATGGCATCGAGCAGCTTTTCACGGTCCTGCTCACTCATAGGCACACCGTTAAGCAATATCCCCTTGTCCCTGCGGATGCGCTCACTCATTTCTCTGATAACATCGACCGCTTCGTAAGTGTGTGTGCTCATTCCAAGCAGGCAGTCAGCGCTGACTTTGAATACCTCGCACAGCTTAACTATCATACAGCTGTCCGGGTGACGGCAGCCTCTTTCATACATTCCAACGGCACTCGGACTTACCCCAAGTCTTTGTGCAAGCTCTGTCTGCGTCAATCTTGCCGCAGTTCGCAGTTTTCGGATCCTGACGCCGATATCCTTCATACCATTCTCCTTAGAAAAGTTTTTGTTTCAAGAGCCCGACCTTAAAAGCCGCCCTTCTATTCGCAATAATAACACAAACTGTGCGATTTTTCAATATGGCAGCCCCTCATTTTTGCAAAAAAGTTGCAGAAACGTTGGTGCAACATTTGTCTATTCGCACGAAATGTGTTATTTTCGACAAATTTCCCTTGATTTCCAACACAATTCGTGCTAACATTTTATTCGCGGGTCAAAATTTGCCATATTTTGGCACCGAAACATTTTGTGCTAAAAAGGAGGAACTTATGCTACTATCCACGCTTGGAGCCGAATATATGCAGCAATCCAAAAGGCTGCTGCAACGTATACAAAGATTAAATGCTGCCGTAAGATCGGCCGACGGCAACGACAAAATAGTATTAAAAAGGCGCATTCTTTCGCTTTACAGCGATGCCGCCGAATGCCGAAGAATATCGGCGCTGCTTATGAATTACGGAAAGGAAAATGAATATGAACAGAACGACATTCAGCCTTGAGATCTTCGGTGACCGACTTGCGATCACCGACCCAAACGGATGTGCAACCAACAAAAGACAGCTTGCATTAATGAAGCAGGCCTTATCAAAAGCCATCCAGACCGAGTTGACCGACCGACAGCGAGTGATGGTCAACGAATACTACTTCAACGGAGTAAGCGTGACCGATATCGCTCTGAAATACGGGCTATCGAAATCCACAGTATCACGCCACCTCAGCCGAGCCCGGGAGCGTCTCAAAAGCGCCTTGAAATACGGATTGTACACGCTGTGGAACGGCGAAATATAAAAAAAGACCGCCGTCAGCGCAAAAGCGTTGGCGACGGTTGATGTTATTACTTTCTAAGATCCTTACAAAAGGTACAGACCGGAATCCAGCAATACAAATTCCTTACCTTCGATCCGCATATAGCGGTGCACGGGTTCTTCAAACACGGCACGCTCGTGCACTGTGTAGGTCTTCATATTGACCTCAAGAAGGTTGTTGGCCTTGGCGTTGCAGACCATAAGCTGGCCCTCGGGCTCGTTGACGCAAAGTCCGTCGGGTCCCGCAAACGATGAATCGTTCGAGCCGCCGATACGCAGCTCCTCACGCATGGTGCGGAGGTTGAAGCGGATCAGGGCGTTACGGTCGGCAAAGGATGCCCAAAGCGTGTGGCAGTGATGTGCGACCGATGAAGGACCGCAATCTTTATAGCGAACGGTTCCCTCCCACTCGGTGTAACCGTCCTTGTCAAGTATTTTGGAATTACCGTCGGGCATTGACACAAATAAACGGTCATTGTCGATAACGGTGCAACGGCTGGTGATAAACTGTGCCCCCTCAAACTCGAGCGAGCGAGCCCTTTCACCGAATTTTATGTATTCGTAATCGGCTCTGGTCCTCTGCGACACAACGCCGCTCTCCAAAGAAACCGATTTATATGATATCACGATTCTGTCCTGTACCTCACTTCTGCGGTACACGACCATAAATCCGCCCTCATACGGCAGAACGTCATATATCTCATCGGAAAATAGCTTTTTCAACGATTTCTTCCCCTTTTCAAATTCTCATACATTTTTATTGTAGCCCAAACCTTGCATAATTGCAACGCTCATTTTAAAAAAAAGTTGCAAAAAGTAAAAAAATAACCGATCGACCCATACTTTTTCGATGCCGCACCGCAAAGGACAGGTGTGGCGGCAAATTTTTAAAAGCATAGAATGTAATATAAAAATTAAAACGATTAAAACCCACCGCCAATGGTAAAGATATAATTGTCCGAGATAAATCCCACATTCAGGAGAGTGAAACCAATTGACAGTTAAAAGAGGCGACATTTATTATGCTGACTTGAGCCCCGTCGTAGGTTCGGAACAAGGCGGAATACGGCCGGTACTTATAGTTCAGAACGACGTAGGCAACAAATTCAGCCCCACGGTTATAGCGGCAGCCATAACCAGCCAAAGGGATAAGACGAATCTCCCGACCCATATAAAGGTGGATGCCGACGGCTGCGGACTTTCCAAGGATTCGATAGTCCTTTTGGAGCAGGTACGCACCATCGACAAGCAACGTTTAAAGGAAAAAATGGGCAGTCTTGATCAAGGCTCAATGAACAGAATAGACAAAGCCTTATCGGTAAGCTTTGGTCTGGGCGGTTTTTAACCGCCCTTTTCTCTTACTTATTACTTCTTACCTCTTACTTCTTAACTATTTCTTTCCCTGCTGACGAAGCCAGATCTTCATGACCCACTTATGCGGCAACAGCTTGGTCAGCAACACCTGTGCACGGATGGAAAAGCCGCAGACCGAAACGTCCTTGCCCTTTTTCATATCCCTTATGGCACGCTTGACCACCTCTTCGGAGGTGAAGAACTTATTGTAATACTGAATAACGCTGTCGTCGGTGACGGCACGGTCAAAGAACTCGGTTTTGACCCAACCGGGACAGACGGCGATCATCTTGATGCCGGTGTGACGGAGCTCCATATTCACGGCTCTCGTAAACGACAGCACAAAAGCCTTGGTAGCACCGTAAACACCGATGTAAGGCACGGGCTGGAATGATGACAGCGAATCGACCTGATACACCCTCGAGCCCTTTACAAGATACGGCAGAGTATGGTATGTGATGGCCACCAAAGCCTTGTCATTAAGGTCGATCATACCAAGCTGCTCATCCAACGGGATATCCTGGAAAGCGGCAAACTTGCCGTAGCCGCTGGCATTGACCAGCACCTTGACCTCAGGTCTTTGCTCATCCAGCAAGGCCTTGTATTCGTCATAGCTTTTGGGATCGGTCAGATCCATTGAAATACATCTGACGGGTTGATCCAACTCGGCTTCGATCTCCTGCAAACGTTCAAGTCGGCGGGCGATGACCCACACCTCGTCAAATTTTTCCTCTGCACAGATCTGCTTTACAAACTCACGTCCCATTCCGCTGGACGCACCGGTAAAAATGGCTATTTTCATAATATTTCTCCCTTTTGTTTTTCAAGATATATCAGCAAAACCGTTACATCGGCAGGGCTGACCCCCGAGATTCGTGAGGCCTGGCCGATGTTCTGCGGCTTTATTTTTTTGAGCTTTTCGGCCGCTTCAAGTCTGAGGCCTTTGATGCCGTCATAATCAAGTCCCTCGGGCAAAACACGGCTTTCAAGACGTTCAAGCTCCTTGACCTGCGCCGCCTGACGCTCGATATATCCCGAATATTTTATCTCGATCTCGACCCTTTCGGCTATCTCAAGCGGCAGGTCGGGGCGTGCTTCGTCAAACGGTGCCAATGACAGATAATCCATCTGCGGACGGCGGATAAGATCGCTCATTCTGACACCCGTTTTGAGCGGCACAGTGCCTTTTTCCAAAAGCAGAGCGTTAAGCTCATCGCTCGGGCCGAAGAACGAGCTTTCCAAACGCTCGATCTCGGCATTTTTAAGGCGCACACGCTCCAAATATGCCTCGTATTCGGCATCGCTCAACAGACCGACCCCGTGGCCGATATCACTCAAACGCTCGTCGGCATTGTCCTGCCTTAACAAAAGGCGGTACTCCGAGCGTGAGGTCATCATTCGGTAAGGATCGGAGCAACCCTTGGTGCAAAGGTCATCGATCAGCGTGCCGATATAAGAGCTTGATCTTGAAAGAATAACGGGCTCCTTGCCCTTGACCTTCAAGGCGGCGTTCATACCTGCGATAAGTCCTTGAGCGGCGGCCTCCTCATAACCCGAGGAACCGTTGAACTGACCTGCACCGTAAAGTCCGTCCTGCGATTTTATCTCCAATGTCAGCTTCAAAGCTAACGGATCGATGCAGGAATACTCGATTGCATACGCATTTCGCATGACCTGAACATTTTTCAGACCCGGGATGGTGCGGTAAAACTCGATCTGCACCTCCTCGGGAAGTGAAGACGACATACCCTGCAGGTACATTTCCTCGGTATTAAGTCCGCACGGCTCGATGAAAAGCTGGTGCCTTTTTTTATCGGCAAAGCGGACGATCTTATCCTCTAAACTCGGGCAATAGCGGGGTCCCACACCCTCGATAACACCGCCGTACAGCGGTGAACGGTGCAGGTTGCGCAAAATGACCTCTTTGGTCTCGTCGTTGGTGTAGGAAATATAGCACACCGATTCGTTGTTGACGGTCTTGGGGTCGGTGGTGAAGCTGAACGGTGTGACCGTTTCGTCACCCGGCTGGACCTCAAGCTCGGAAAAATCTATGCTTGAGCGAAGCACTCTTGCAGGGGTGCCCGTTTTGAATCTGCGAAGCGGCAGATCAAGCTTCAACAATGCCGACTCCAACGCATTTGCAGGAAACGTGCCGTCGGGTCCGCTTTCGTAGTTGACCTCGCCAACATATATCTTGCCCTTTAAATATGTACCCGTTGCGATGATAACGGTTTTTGAAACGTACTCGGCGTGAAGCTGTGTGACGCAATGCCAACCGTCCGCCTCTTTAAAAAGGTCGACTATCTCGGCCTGACGGAGGTGCAGATTTTCGCACAATTCAAGCGTGTGCTTCATATATTCGGAGTATGCTCTGCGGTCGATCTGCGCACGAAGGCTGTGCACGGCAGGGCCTTTTCCACGGTTCAGCATACGGTTCTGGATGGTGGTCTTATCGGCAGCCTTACCCATCTCACCGCCCAAGGCGTCAATCTCACGCACAAGATGACCCTTGGCCGTGCCGCCTATCGACGGGTTGCAGGGCATATTGCCGACGGCATCCATATTTATTGTAAAAATAGCCGTCTTACAGCCCATCCGAGCCGCCGCCAAAGCGGCCTCGATGCCTGCGTGACCCGCACCTATAACCAGAACATCATAATTTCCGGCAGAATAATTCATACTTTTCCCCTTATTTTCCAACACAAAAATGTTCAAAGACCTTGTTTGCGACCTCAACGGTGACACGCTCGCCCGTAAGCTCAAAAAGATCATTGAGCGCATCGTCAAGGCAAACTCCGACGGCATCGACCGTCATTCCGTACTGCAGGGCCTCCAAAGCCTCACGCACGTGTGCAAGTGACCTTTCGGCGCAATCACGCTGTCTTTCGTTAAGGTAGACCGCAGAATCCCCTGTAAGGCTTGCGGTACCCGTGACCGCACGGACGGCGGCTTTGAATTCATCAACACCAAGTCCGTCCTTGGCCGACATTTCAACAAACCGAAGTCCTCTGTCTGAAGCCAACGAGGTATCGGCCGCAGAAATATCCGACTTATTGAACACCACAACGGCAGGTCGACCCTTGATACCGTCAAGCAGGTCGGAAATTTCGGGTTTCGTACTGTCTTGTGAATCAATAACGGCGATTATAAGGTCGGCCGTGTCGATCTTTTCACGTGTCAAGCGGACGCCTATCTGCTCGACCTCGTCATCGGTCTCACGAAGTCCTGCGGTGTCGCTCAATCTCAAAACAATTCCGTCAAGATTGACCGACTCTTCAATAATATCACGGGTGGTGCCCGCCACCGAGGTGACAATGGAACGCTCGCAACCCACAAGCAGGTTCATCAAGGTTGATTTTCCCGCATTGGGCGGTCCCACAATGACGGTATTTATGCCGTGGCGCAGCAGCTTGCCCGTGTCATAGTCCTCCAAAAGTCGGTCAAGACCGTTTTCGGCATTGGACAAAAGCTCCTCAAGACGGTCGATTCCGCTAAATTCCGGCTCCTCATCGGGAAAATCGGAAAAAGCGGCAACCGTGGCGGCGGCAAAGGTCAAGTCTTCCTTGATAGCGGCGCATTTTTTGAATATTGCACCGCCCTTTGCGGCCATCGAAGCCCTTAAGGCCTGCTCGCCGTCGGCCGAAATAATGTCGATAACGGCCTCGGCTTCGGTAAGATCTATCTTGCCGTTTTCGAAGGCTCTGCGTGTAAATTCGCCACGGTCGGCCATTGCGGCACCCGCAGACAAAACGGCACGCAGTACACGGCGCACAACGTATGAGCCGCCGTGAACCGACAGCTCAACGGTGTCCTCACCCGTGTAGCTTTTAGGTGCACGGAAGACCAGAGCCACCGCCTCGTCAACGGTTTGACCGTCGTCAACAACGTGTCCGAACAAAGCGGTATAGCCTGCCGCATCGGTCAATTTTTTGCCCGAAACGCTTTTAAAGACCTTGTCGGCCACCGACAAGGCCGTATCGCCCGAAACACGCACGACACCTATTCCGCCCATACCCTCGGGAGTAGCAACAGCGGCAATCGTTCTTCCCATTTTCGCACCTCACAAAACTCAAAACTTTTCTAACTGTATATTATACACCCAAGTATATCTATAAGTCAATTAAAAATGATACACAAGCTTTCTCGCAAGCGAAGTATTTAATACCTAAATAATACAAAAAAGCACCCAAGCCGCAAAACTTGGGTGCTTTGGATCATATATCCGTATTGTCGGGCTCGGCAGAGTCGGACACGGGTTCGGCGGCTTCGTGGCGAAGCCTTGCCTCCTGCTCCGTTTTTTTCTTTTTCCTGGGGTGGACGGTGTTGGATTTTTTGAAGGTGTTGATGGTGAAAAAGCCCGAAAAAACAGCACCTGCGACCAAGGTCAGCGGCATTACGGGTGAATCCGACACCTTTTCGGCAAAGCCTGATAACGTGGCTATGAGCTCGGGCAATACCGACACGATACACAGCGTGCAGGCGGTAAGTCCCAACGGATAAATTCTGCGGAAGTTCTTTTCGGGGTTGACGCCGCTCACGGCCTTACCCAAGACCACCGTGAACAGTATAAAGAAGCTGACCGCAAAGGTCTCATACACCGTGCGGACACGCAACGAGCGCTCGGTATAAAAAAGATACGACAAAACGAACACGACAAGCCAATACGGCAACGGCAAGAGCATTATGCCCTTTTTGATCTCGACCACCTTGAGTGCCGCCAGCATAAGCCAGATGCACATGACCGCCGCAAGCACCGACATCAGCAATACTATCTTCCAGCCGACCGACTTTGCCACGACCGCCGCAATTCCCGAGCCCAAATAGCACAAAGCGGTCATACCGGCCGCAATTGCAGACGGAAGCCCACAGCAGTTGAGCTTTTCGGGCTGACGCACGGCCTGCGACGAGTTGCTGAACATAGCCGCAATACACAGTACGGTGAACACGGCAATTATGATGTTGATGACCGAAAGACCGGGCTTTAAGAATCCCGTTTTATCCTCGGTCAAAAGGAATATCTGCGCCGTTCTTAAGGCAACGGCAATGGCGTTGACGATAATGAACAGCTTGGTTGTGTATTTAAGTTTCAAGAGTTGTCCTCCAAAAAGTAATTACCCGAAAAAATACGGCATATAAATTGAACAAGCCGTATTTATAATTTTAGTGCAAACACGCTGATTTGTCAATGCATTAATGCGATGTTACCTTGAGAATTTATAAAACCGACGTTAACGAAAGGACAAGACCATGAAAGGAATATACCCGATATCGTTTGCCGTGCTTTTTATCTGCACGGTGCTGTTTCCGCTTTTTTCAATGAATGACACAAGCCTCACACCACCCTCGCCCCCAAACACCTCAAGCACCCAACCGCCGCAGAATGACGAAACCTTCAGAATGTATCTGACCGAGGAGAAAAAGACGGTCACAGTGACCGCACGTGATTACTGCATCGGTGTCGTTTCGGCCGAAATGGCGGCCGAATATGAGGTTGAGGCACTCAAAGCGCAGGCCGTCGTGGCCTACACCTACGCTAAATACAAGGCAATTCTCAGAAAAAATGAGGACTACGACATAACCGACACCCACACTTCAGATCAGGCGTTTTTGTCGGTGGAGGAAGCCAAAGAGCGATTTAAAGAGAATTACGAGGAATACACCGAAAAAATAACCGCCGCCGTGGATGCCGTTTTGGGACAGACGATAACCTATGACGGTAAGCCGATCCTGGCAGTTTGCCACAGCATTTCGGGCGGTAAGACCGAATCGGCGACCGACATCTGGGGCGGTGAATATCCATATCTTAAACCCGTGGAAAGCGTTGGAGACGTCTTAAGCCCAAACTATTTAAGCGAGGTCACGGTCTCGTCCGACGATATGGCCAAGGCCTTAAAAAAGCTCAACATTTCGGCCGAGGGGGACGCTTCAAAATGGTTGGGAGAGATCAAGCGCTCCGATTCGGGCACGGTTTTAAAGATCAAGCTGTGCTCAACCGAACTTAAGGGAGCAGAGCTTCGCACGGTCCTTTCCTTGAGAAGTGCAAACTTTGACGTTGAATACACCGACGGCGGCTTTAAGTTTACCGTCCGAGGCTACGGTCACGGCGTCGGAATGAGCCAATACGGGGCGCAGTTTATGGCTCTGCAGGGCAGTACATATAAAGAGATACTCAAATGGTATTACACCGATTGTGAGGTATCCTGAAGCAGTGCTTCGACCTTGTGTTTATCAAGATACCGCACCTTGACGGCATCGCGGTTTTTGGCAGAGGTCACTACCTTTAGCGAGCAATGGCGGTGCCGCCTGTCAAACGGCGTTTGCAGTATTCTGAAATATTGGATATTGCCTTTTTCACACATCAGCTCCGCCGTACCAAACCCCTTTTGACCCAGTATGCGGCAGTTTTGTTCATCAAGTGCAAAAGCACCCTTTAAAGCGCCGAGCAGCCTTGCTGTAAGCCACAGCAGGATCACCGCCGAGGCGATAAGCAAAAGCGGCACAAGTACCGATTGCGACAACCGATACCTTGTATGCACGGTGTAGGCCGCAACGGCTGTTGCGGTCAAAATGGCCAACGGCAGAAAAGCGCTTCTTTTCACGGCTTTTTTGTTAGGTGTTACGGCCGTTTCGGGCGCTTTGAACTGCGGCAAAAGCCATTTTGTAAGTCCTTTGGCCAACTGCGGCTTGACGCAGGGCAAAAGCAGACCTATCTCCCCTTTAGGCCTGCCGAATCCGCAGGCGCTGAACTTAACGGCGCATTTGCCCGCAAGTCTCATCAACGGTGCCGTGACCGTTTTGACGGCATTGACCGAGCGTGTGCTTAAAAACAGAGTTCTATGAGGCAGCTTACCCGAGTCGAGCATTATTCTGTCACCCGACCTGACCGATGAAAACCCCGAGTTGCGCAAAAGCAATACTGCAAACGACACAGCATATCCAATCAAAAACACCGACGGTAAAAACCTTATGAGCCTTTCTGCTTCGGCTATCAGATCCACTTTTGAACGCAGCTCCGGCAAGACGGTGGCCATCCCCTCACCCACAAGTCCGACAAAGGCTCTGACAACGGGAAACGCCAGCAAAAATCCCGTTAAAGATGACGACAGCGCCGCCGACATCACCACGTTGCCTAAGGTGTTACTTTTTACGGTCTGGCCTTCAACCTTCAGCATCTTGAAAAGCAATTCGGCAGTTTTCCTTGAAACGGGGATGCTTTCGTCGGGTCGGCGCCGACGCCCTGCTTCGGTATATATTTTAAGCCGGTATATTCCAAACAGCCTTGAAAACGGGTCGGACTCCAGCATTATTATTTTGGATGCACCTTGCGGAATAACGTATCGCACTCTGAAAATGAGGCCTTTTTGAACAGCAATATCATCCGACAGTTGCAGTTTTGTGCTTTTAAGCTTCAACAACGCCGCAAAAAATGCCAATAAAAGCATCACCACCTCGGCCGCAAAGAAGGCTGACAAGGTGCTTTTTTGTCCTGCAAAAAAGCGGTAAACGCCCCTTATAACGGGTATCACCAGCAACGAAAGATACGGGTACAGCAACGTGAAAACATAGACAAAATGCGGCTTTACGGTGATTTTTTCATTCATCCTCCCTCACCGCCTTTAAAAATTTGGTCTGCTGCTTTAGTGTCAACGCAGGCAGGATAAGACTATGCCCCACCCCACGCAAGACCGTCACATAAAGCCCGAAGCAGGATGCCAACGGCAACCGCACGGTCTGAGCATACACAAGCCGTGCATTGGGATAAATGTATTCCCGTTTTATTAAAGCACCCTTTCGGCAGATGATCCTTCCACCCGAAACCGATACGCTTTCCGCCTTGAAGCGAAGCGGCAAATAAACAAAGCAATATGCCGTCGCCACAGCCAAAAGCACAAGGCTCGACAGTATTTTTACGGTATATCGGTCGGGAACGGCTATCCACAAGGCCGAAAAAACGGCGGCAAATAAAACTGCCGCCGTGAATCTCCAATATAAAAGAACCTTTTTGTCGAGTTCAAATATCATACGCTCACCGGAACTATTTTTCTTTGATTTTCTTCCAATATTCTTTATATGCAAGTTCCGTTTTATTATCACCGAATTCGTAATAAATATGTGTTTTTATCGCATCCGGCAGATACTGTTGCTCAACGTAGTGATTGGGAAAACTGTGAGGATAAAGATAATGCTGACCCTTCACTTCGGCATCCTCACCGTCGAAGTGCTTGTTTTGCAGGTGTCTCGGCACAGGCCCCGTGTTGCCCTTTTGGACATCGGCCATGGCCGCATTGATGGCATCGTGAGCCGACACCGACTTGGGACTGATAGCCACCAGAATGACCGCATTAGCCAAGGGCAAACGTGCCTCAGGCAGACCGACTGCCAAAGCTGTATCGACCGCCGCCTTGACTATCGGGATTATCTGCGGATTGGCAAGTCCTACATCCTCATTAGCGCAGACAAGCAGTCTGCGGCAGGCCGAAGGCAGGTCACCCGACTCCAAAAGCCGTGCCAGATAATGAATTGCGGCATTGGGATCAGAGCCGCGCATCGACTTCTGATAAGCCGAAACAATGTCGTAATGGTCGTCACCCTCACGGTCGTAGCGCATGGCACTTTTTTGGGTGAGTTCCCTTGCGGTTTCGGCAAGAACGGTCATTTTGCCGTCCTTACGTTCGCTTGAAAGCACGCAAAGCTCGACCGAATTGAGTGCTTTTCGGACGTCACCGCCACAGCCTTTGCAGATTATGTCAACCACTTCATCGCTTTCAAAGCCTATTTCTACGCCTTGCTCCTCTGCCATAATTTTAGCGGCACGAAGCACCGCCGGCTTAACGTCCGACCAATCAAGCTGCTTGAATTCAAACACGGTCGAACGGCTTAAAATGGCGTTGTAAACATAAAAATACGGATTTTCGGTGGTAGATGCGATCAGCGTGATATTGCCGTTTTCGATGCTTTCCAGCAAAGTCTGCTGCTGTTTTTTGTTGAAATACTGGATCTCGTCAAGATACAGCAAAATTCCGTTTTCTCCGCCGAGCATTTCGGCCGAACTGAGCATCTCACGGATATCGGCCGTGGAGGCCGTTGTGGCATTAAGCTTATAAAGCCGTTTATTGCTCTGCTTGGCAATAATGCTTGCCACGGTGGTCTTCCCCACTCCCGAGGGACCGTAGAATATCAAATTGGGGATGGTACCCGATTCTAATATACGGCGAAGCGGCTTACCCTCACCCAACAGGTGCTTCTGACCCACAACGTCATCAAGGGTGTCAGGTCTTATTCTGTCTGCAAGCGGTGAACTCATAAACCACTCCGCCTTTCGTTAAAAATTAGTGTGAATTATTTTTTGAACTCCGAGAACTGATAGGGGTCGGTGACCTCGAAATATTCGTTGGTCTCGGTGTTGCGATGGAACATCTTGCCGTCCTCATTCTGGTAAAGACGGATATAGTCGATCATATACTCGATCGGCTCGGTACGGTTATCATCGGGCTTGGAAACGTGCTTCAGACCGAATGCCATCGAAAGAATGAAGTAGATCGGCTCGTGGAAGACCTCCATAACGGGGTTGTCGATACGCACGGTACAGCAGGGCTCACCGTCGATAAAGAACGAAACCAGCTCGGGAGTCCACTCATAGCCTATGGTGTGGAAATCGTCGGAGAACTTGGCACCGTTCGGCAGGGTTGCCTTTTTGGGGTAGCCTTGACCGTCAAGATAGTTGATGTGGCCACCCTTCCACCAGCTGTGGAGGTTAAAGGCAAGGTAAGAGTCATCGCCGAACATCTCCAAAACATCGATCTCGGGACCTGCGGCAGGTGCACCCTCACGTGCCTGTCGGCACATCCAGAAGCCGGGCCAGATACCGGGGCCGCCCTTGGGCATCTTGGCTCTTATCTCGGCATAGCCGTACTGATAAGCGATATGGTCGTGACTGCGCAGCATACCGCTGGCATAATCGCCGTTTTCCTCGATAGTACCCTTGATTATGAGCATACTGTCCTCAACACGGCAGTTTGCACGCTTTCTCCAAGCAGGGCGCTCATCGTGACCGGGTACGTTGTATTCATAAATATTCCAATAACCCTCGTCGATCTTGGGGCCGTCAAAATGATCCTCCCAAACGAGCTTATAGTTTTTTCCGAAAGTATTAACGTTCATTTTCGCTGCCTCCTTATCTCTTGACCAAAAGGTCGCCCTCGTTCTGATAAAGCTTGATGCTGTTTATCTTGAACTCGGTCGGGAACTCGGCATCGTCCTCGGGTGCATCAATATTGGGCAGACCGATGGACATACTAACCATAAACTTCAAAAAGTTCTTTTTGCCAAGAACTGCATAGGGGCTTGGAGTAACGTCAACACGGTTCCATTCCTTGCCGTCGGCGTAGAAAATGATCCATTCCTTGGTTATCTCAACACCAAAGGTGTGACGTCCCTCGGACAAAACAGCCTCGTCAGCCTCATCGGGATAAAAGCGCTTGGGCTTTTTGAAAAGACAGTTGATCTTATGAGGAGTTTCATAGATCTCATCCAACCAACGGATATACATGTTAAAAGCATTCTTGGGCTTATCACCGTGAACCGCTACGACATCAAAATCGGCCTTATACGGTGTGCCCTCGGTCGAAACAAGTGAAAACACCGGCCAAACACCCTTTTGGAATTTGGGCAGAGTGACATCTATCTCAACATAGCCGTGAGCAAAAACAACACCGTTGCAAACGGCCTTGCCACCCATAAAGCCGTCACCGTCACGTCCTGCGGTGATGACCAGAGCGCCGTCCTTTACAGCAACGTTTTCGGGGCAATAATGCATATTGGAGCCCTCGTGCTTTGCGGCACCTTGAGTGATAACGTGACTGGGGACAAAATCGTTGTCCTTCTTGGCAGAATGAGCCTTCACGGTCTCATCCAGAGCCACCCACTTGTTGCCTTCGAGCCCGCCCGAGAAATTCTCCTCATATACGAGCTCATAACCCTTTTCGTACAGTTCCATTTTTACCTTCTCCTTTCGCAACAGCTGTGCTGTCGGATGTCAGAATTTAAGCGCAGGGACTTTCCCTCTGTGCTTTTTCATTATGACACACCAAAACACAATTTGCAAGACAATATATGCTTTTTTATAAAACTTTTTTGCATCAAAAAACACTACACATAGACAAGCTGTGACAATTTTTTCAAAAAATCCACAAAATTTAGTTATTGACTATTGAAAACTTCCGAGAATATGATATAATTTATTTATCTAATTGAGAAAGGGGTTTTATCAATGGATATGTTAAAAAAGGTTTGGAGTCTGGCATTTAAGTCTACCGACGTTGCAAAACTCATCATCAACATCGTCATTTATGTTGTTGTAGGTGCTGTTCTCGGTATACTTATCGGTGTTCTTGCAGGTATTCCCGTTGTTGGAATTCTTGTAGGTATCGTCGGAACTCTTATTGATATCTACTGCCTTGTAGGTATCGTGCTTTCGATCCTTGCTTTCCTTAAAATAGTATAAGTAAGCGTTGAACAAGACCGCCGTCGGGGCAACCCCGACGGCGGTCTTTGTTTTTATAAATACAGTTTTGCACTCCCAATCACTTATTGCTGTCATTAAGACCCAATATATAATCGGTCGACACCTTGTAATACTTGGCAAGTGCCACTACAAAACGCGTTGGGATCTCACGCTTGCCGGTTTCATAATTACTGTAAACACGTTGGTCGATATTTAAAACAGCCGCAACCTCTTTCTGCTTCAGGTCATGATCTTCACGCAGGTCACGTAATCTTGGATAGTACATAATCATCATTTCCGTCAATCAATAAGATTCTCCCTGTCAAAAACAGGTGAATCAAAAAAGTCTTTAATATTTATCTCAAGACCTTCACATATCTCATAAATAATGCGGATCTTCATGCTCGGAAATTTGCATTTCATTATGGTGCTCAACGTTGATTGAGGCACTCCGCTCTTCATTGAAAGCTGATATTGTGTGATATTATTTTGTTTGCAAAGTTCTTTTATTCTCAAAGAAATAGCTTCATTTAATTGCATATGATCGACCTCTATATACTTCATTTACTTGATATAAGTATAAGGCAGTCATGCTCCGCTATACTTCGAGTACTTGATATTTTGTTGAAAATGTGATATAATATAATACAGAGGTGATATTATGCCATTACAAAACTACATAAATATGGATATTGAATTTCTGAAAAAGATATTCCGTGTCCGATACGGTCTGCATTATGTTCATTGTGATCTTGACGAAATTCTGACATTGACCGAAAAATATAAAGAAGATATTAAAACTTATATTCTCTATCAAATGAATCCGTTATATGACCGCTTTTCTGAAATAGGAATAACCGATGAAACAGAAATGCGAAAAATTTTAGCAACGCTGTTTTACCTCTCCGTTAAAAATCAAAAGCAATAACGAACCGCCGCCGTACAGAAGCTCTGTGCGGCGGCGATCCGTTGTATGGGGATGAATATGGGGTGGGTGGATTTAGGGGGTCGACTTTCTCGCATTAAGACGGTTCACACCGTCAGGTCGAAAAGCGTGATCCCTGCGCTTTCCTTTTTGGGTCGTTTGGGGATCTTGATGGTATATTCGATAAATTCCTCGGTCTCATTTTTTCTTGAGGTGGCCTCGACCCCTGCCCTCCTCATCGTGCCGATCATTTTAGTAATGCTATTGGTAAATATTCTGATATCACCGATACCTCCCTTGCTCTTGGGACGGTTGGGTCGCTCGGGCGGTGCCAAAAGGCTTTCCACCAGCGCTTCGGTATCGGACACCGACAACCGCTCGGCAAGGCAACGGTTTATCATCTCGTCACGTTTTTCCTCGGGCAATCGGATTATGGCTCTTGCGTGGCGCTCGCACAGGTTTCCTGCCGTTATGCGGTTACGCTGTTCGGGGGTCAGTTTCAACAACCTTAATTTATTTGAGAGTGTCGATTGCGCCATTGCCAGCTTTTCGGCGGTCTCCTGCTGGGTCAGCAAAAAGTCGTCCATCAGCTTTTTTATGCCCATTGCTTCCTCGAAAAATCCAAGGTCGGTGCGTTGTATGTTTTCTATAAGGCACATCAGCGAACATTCACGGTCGCCTGCCTTGACCACGATACACGGCACGGTCTTAAGGCCTGCCATCACCGAAGCTTTAAGCCTTCGCTCACCCGAGATCAGCTCATACCTTTCGCCCAGCTTTCGCACCGTCATGGGCTGGATGAGTCCGTTTCGGCGGATACTTTCGGACAGCTCCAGCAGTTCGTAATAATCGAACTCACGCCGTGGCTGAAACGGTGACGGCACTATTTTGTCGGGTGAAACGCTCACAAGCTTTCGGTCGTGTCTTTTTCGGTCTAACAGCATGTCCGTACCTCCTCCTGACTGCAAATAAAGTCTACCATCACTTGGTAAATTTTGCAAGAAAAAGCGTAACAAAAAATCGGACAGAAATCTGCCCGATCTTACAAATTATAAAGGTTGTTTTGAGATTTTTCCCGAGTTTCTGGGGTACTTTGTCGGAGTTTGCGATATCTTTTTTACATTTATTATGCCTCGACCGCCAAATTCCGGCAGTTCAAAGAGATCTTCTGCCTCCAATTTGCCTCCCAAGGTGGCTATTGCTTTGATTGAATCTTTGACCTCCTCGGTCGCCGTAGAGCCCTTCATGGCCACAAAGCTGCCGCCGACCTTGACATAAGGCAGGCAATATTCGGTCAGCACACGCATATTTGCAACGGCACGAGCCACCGCAAAATCATAGCCCTCACGCTGTTTTGGGGTAATATCCTCGGCACGTGAGTGGACGGTAGTAACCTCCAATCCAAGCTCCGAACACAAGGTATCAAGGAAGTTGATCCGCTTCTGCAACGAATCCATCAAGGTAAGCTTTATGTCGGGCCGTGCGATCTTGATAACCACACCGGGGAAGCCTGCTCCCGTGCCGATATCGATGACCGAAGCGCCCTTGGGGATATCGATATACTTAAATATCATCAGACAGTCAAGAAAATGCTTGACTGCGATACCCTCGGGGTCGACAATAGCGGTGAGGTTGATCTTCTCGTTCCACTCGACCAGCAGGTCGGCGTATTTTTCAAGACGCTTTAAGGCTACATCGTCAAGCGGACAAAAATCCTTGCAGTTTTCAATAATTTTTTCAAATGGAAGGTTCATATTTTTCCTCCGTCAACATTTGGCCACCCCTCGCATAAACATTATGTAAAGGAGTGAGCAAAATGGTAATTTACGTAGTAAAATCAGGTGACACGCTCTACAGCATCGGTCGGGAATTCGGTGTCACGGTGGCCGAGCTTGAGCGCTTCAACGGTTTTCGTGACCCCAACCGACTTGTTGTGGGGCAGGATGTCCTTATCCCCGTTGAGGGAAGCATCCACACGGTTGAAAGCGGCGAATCGCTGTACAGCATTGCCTCGCAGTACGGCATCACCCTTGATGCGCTTATCAAAGCCAATCCCGACATCGCACCGCCGTACACAATATACCCCAATCAGGTCATCAACGTGCCTGCCGACACAGCCAAACGGACAATATCGGTCAACGGATACGCCTATCCCAACATTAGCCGCAGCGTTTTGCAGGAGACCCTGCCGTTTCTTACATATCTTGCCATCTTCAGCTACAGCGTGGCATCCGACGGGTCTTTAAACAGCATCAACGACGATGAGCTTATCCGCCTTGCCAAGCAGGGCGGCACGGCACCGATAATGGTGGTGACCAACACCGAGCCGGGCGGCGGCTTTCGCAGCGAGATAACCCAAAGCGTGCTGAACAACATGGCAACAAGGTCGACCCTCATAAACAACATCGTCAACAAGGCTTTGCAAAAGGGATATATGGGCGTGGATGTTGATTTTGAATACATTTACCCCAACGACCGTGAGGCCTATAACGATTTTTTGACCGCTTTAAGCGAGCGGCTAAAGGCCAACGATCTGCAGCTTTCCACCGCAATCGCTCCCAAAATATCGGCCACACAGCAGGGCACTCTTTACGAGGCGCACGACTACGCTTTTCACGGCAAGGTTGCCGACAAGGTCATAATCATGACTTACGAATGGGGCTATCTTTACGGTCCGCCGATGGCGGTAGCACCATATAATGAGGTGCAAAGGGTCTTGTCCTACGCCGTGTCCGAAATACCAAGCAACAAAATACTGATGGGTATGCCCAACTACGGCTACGACTGGACGCTCCCCTACCGTAACGGTCGCCCTGCCGAGATACTTTCCATAAACAAGGCGCTCGATAGGGCTTACGAGGTAGGTGCCGAGATACAGTTCAACTCCCGCTCCAAGGCACCGTTTTTTGAGTACACGCAAAACGGCGTTGACCATATCGTGTGGTTTGAAAATGCACGAAGCACCGCCTCGAGATTACAGCTCATAAACGACTTTTCTCTGGGCGGTGCAAGTTATTGGACAGTCAATCAGCTTTATCTGCAGAATTGGCGTGTTGTGGATGATATGTTCAATATTGAAAAGGTGCTCTAAAGCTCGTCATTCTGCGAGCCCGTATCGGCAAAGACGGCTTCATCCTCGTCATCATCGATAAGACCGAGCTCACGGCGCTTTTCGATATCCTCATCGGGATGCTCCTCATAATAGGGATCAATTATATACTTCTTGACCTCGGGGAACACGTTGTACTGGATAAGGAAAGCACGGAACGACGGGAAGATAAAAAGGCCGATAAGCATAACCAACGGCAGACCGATCTTGAACATATACGCAAGCACCCAGAAGGCGGCAAAATAGATCAAGGTCAGCACGATGCCTATTATAATGTTATGCTTGATGCCCAAGGTAGCAAACAGCCACGAGTTTTTGAAAATGGTCTTGAGCTTGAAATCAAAGGTTATCATCAGCGTATACTGATAAAACTTTGCAAAGCTGAAGGCGGTATAGAAAAACATGGTTACGGCGAATACCACAGCACCCCAGGTCTTGTTGATAATGTCCTGCGTCCAGAAAATGTACAGCACGTAAAGGTCGGCCAACAGCACGGCAAAGATCACCGTGTTGATTATGCCGAGCGGCAAAGCCTTTTTCCAGTTTTTCTTGATGGCATCAAAAAAGTCGCTTGTGACAAAGGTGTGCTTATCTCTTGCGGCGGTGCGGCAGACATAAGCCAGACCGACCTGTGCAAGTCCGTTGGTGACGATAGGCAGGCAGAGCAACAGATACCAGAACTGCGCCGAGATCAGCTTCCAGAAGCTGCGGAAATACAGCTCGAAGAATCTGAAAAAGCCTCTTTTCTGGGGTTCGTTTTTGGAAACGCCCTTGCCCGGCTTATCATAATTTTTTTGAAAAAGTCCCATTATCTGCCTCCAAGTCTGCGGCCGGTCTCCTCTTTACGGGTGCTTTTGTACAAAAGCTTGGCCAGCATCGAATCTTCGTTATAGCAGATGCGATACATAAGGTATCCCATAAGCACAAACAGCAGAATGCAAACGCCCATAACGGCAACCGTCCACACGGGAACCTCCAAAAGTGAGGTCTCGGCACCGGTGGTGATGTAGGTCTTGTCACCGATCACAAAGCTGCCGGTCGGGGTGGCGGTCAGAATATCGGTCAAGGGCTTTACAGGACCCATAATGATGAAACGGTAGACCCAGTAATACCAGTCGACCGCCTTGCCCGAGCCGATGAATCTCAGCACCAAGGCGGCAATATATCCGAGTGCGGGAGGAATGGCTGCAATAGCGCCGATGATAAGTCCGCGGTTTTTGTTGGGTACAGCTCCGTTATAGTCGCAATCGTTGCGATCCTTTGCGGCAACGCCTGCAAAGACCGAGCCCGTGGTGCAGAAAAGGATTCCAAGGCTGAAAATAAGACTGATGACCGTTTCAACCACCTTGGCGCTTTGGGGAATATCGGGATAGATGGCCATATATCTGAAGTTTTCCTCGGGGGTCTCGGGTGCATCCTCAACGCTGATAATACCGTGATCGACCGACGAGCCGTCCTCCTTTACCTCGTGAACCTCATAGCCTACGGGTTCGGTGGTAAAGCTTTTCATCATCGTGTGGATGGAGACCTGCACAAAGAGACAAAGAAGGCTTGCAAAAAGCGCCATACCCATGACCTTGAGCGCTACCTTTAAATTGCTCTGCATTTTTTCACCTCATAAATCAATACTATAATAAAAAGGGTAAACCGCCAAAGCACCGTTTAGAAAACGGTGCTTTTTGTGCTTACCCTCAATGCTCGGATTATTCCTCTACAGCCTCTGCAGGTGCTTCAGCTGCTTCCTCGGCAGGCTCCTCTGCTGCCTCGGTCTTCTCAATAAGAGCACGGATAGAAAGGCTTACGCGCTTCTTATCAAGGTCGATATCGATGATCTTTGCATCGACCTCCTGACCGACCTTAAGCTCATCGGCAGGCTTCTCAATGCGGCGATCTGCGATCTGAGAAATATGGATAAGACCGTCAACACCCGAAATGATCCTTGCGAATGCACCGTAGGTGGTCATGCTTACGATCTTGACGTTTACGACATCCTCAACGGCATACTTTGCCTTGAAGATCTCCCAAGGATTCTCGTCAGCCTTCTTGTAGCCGAGCGAGATCTTCTTCTTCTCCTGATCGATAGCCTTTACGTATACCTCAACGGTATCGCCGACCTTAACGACCTCGGAAGGATGCTTGATGCGCTCCCAGGAAAGCTCGGAAATGTGGACCATACCGTCAACACCGCCGAGGTCTACGAATGCGCCGTAGCCGGTGATGGACTTAACGGTACCGGTGAACTTGTCGCCGACAGCGACAGAAGCCCAGAACTTCTCCTCTGCGGCAGACTTCTGCTCACGAAGGATGGCCTTTGCCGAGCCGATAACACGGCGGCGCTGACCGATCTCGATAATACGGAAGGAAATGGGCTGGCCCTTTAAAGCCTCAAGATCATCGGACTTGGATAGGGTTGCCTGAGAAGCGGGAATGAAAACTCTGATGCCCTCGTAGAAAGCGACAACGCCGCCCTTAACTACATCGGAAACAGTGCTCTCAATAACCTCGCCGGTTTCTTTTGCGGTAAGTACCTTGTCCCAACCTGCGATAGCGTCGAAGCGCTTCTTGGAAAGCATTACGGTACCTTCCTGATCGTTGGTACGCATAATGATAAGATCAAGCTCATCACCGATCTTTACAGCCTCGGTGAGCTTTACGCTGGGATCGTTGGAGAATTCGTTAGCGGAGATATAGCCGGTATGTTTTCTGCCGACAATGTCTACTTCGATCTCGGTCGCATTGACTGCGAGAACGATGCCCTTTACCTTCTGGTCTGTATTTGAACTGCTTTCGGTCGCGTTAAGCATCTCCTCGAAAGTCATTTCATCGTTGATTGTTTCCTGCACTGCAGGGTTCTGCATTTCTTGCATGGTGTTTAGAACCTCCTTTATTATACCGGACGGTGTTGATGCACCGGCCACGACCCCAATAAGATCCGAGGGCTTAAAAAAGTTTCGGTCGAGTTCATCGGCGGTCTCCACGTGCACGGTTCGCTCACATACAGCACCGCAAACTTCTTTCAGCTTGCAGGTGTTGGAACTGTGCTTTCCGCCTACCACGACCATCACGTCACAAACCGACGCTAATTTAAAAGCCTCTTCCTGCCTTTTTGAGGTAGCATTACATATTGTATCAAAAATAATTGCATTTGTATAGTGCTTTTTTAAAAATTTTTGACATTTTTTCCACAAATCGAGGTTAAAAGTGGTCTGCGAGACCACAGTTAAGGCGTCATTTGGCGAAATTTTACCCAAATCGGCCAAATTGTCCAAATCTTTGGTGTTGCCAAAAACGAAACACTCGCCCACACAATGGCCGATAATGCCCTCGACCTCCTTGTGAGCGGCATCGCCTGCTATCAAGACCTTCCGTCCCTCGCCACCCGCATTTTCGACGATCTTATGAATTTTTGCCACAAACGGACAGGTCGCATCGGCAACGGTCAATCCTAATTCGGACGCTTTTTCGGTAACGCTTCGGGCAACTCCGTGAGAACGCAGCACCAGCACCTCTCCCTGCTCGACCTCATCGGGCGACTCGACGATCCTCGCTCCCCTTTTGCCCAGCTCCTCCACCAACTGCGGATTGTGTATAATAGGTCCCAAGGTAGCCACACGCTTTCCGTCACGCAAAAGCTCTTCGACCATGTTGACGGCACGGTCAACACCGAAGCAAAAGCCTGCGGTCTCGGCTAAAATTATTTTACTCAATATCAGTTCTCTCCCGAAAGAATGTTGTCAATAACGGTACGCATTGCCTTGACGGCACCCTCAAGATCAAGGTCGGAGGTGTCCACAATGACCGATTGCTCCGACGGCTTCAAGGGTGCAACGGCACGGTTCATATCCTGCTCGTCACGCTGAATAAGGTCGCTCAAAACATCCTCAAATTTAACATCGGTACCCTTTTGGATAAGCTCGTCATAACGGCGCTTGGCTCTTATCTCGGGCGAGGCGGTCAAAAATATCTTGACACGTGCCTCGGGCAAAACGACCGTTGCAATATCACGTCCGTCCATGACCACGTTATGCTCGTCGGCCAACTTGCGCTGCAGCCCTAACAAAAATGCGCGAACCTCGGGGATAGCCGAGGTCTTGGAGGCCATCATCGAAACCTCGGGTGTTCTTATCAGCTCGGACACATCGTTGCCGTTAAGCAAGACCCTCTGCTCGTCACCACGGTAGGTTATATCTACATTAATAGTATCAATGTGTGCCTTAACTGCAGCGACATTATCGGGGTCGACGCCCGACGACATCACACTCAATGCCACGGTGCGGTAAAGTGCACCCGTGTCGACGTATATGTAGTTCAGATTTTTGGCCAGACGGCGTGCAATGGTGCTTTTGCCTGCACCTGCAGGTCCGTCAATAGCCACGGCTATCGTTTTTGTACTCATAGTATCCCTCGTTATTTTACATTTAATATATACTGCCTGCTGCTTCACCGGCTGAATATCCGGTTGAAAAGGCTATCTGCAGATTGAATCCGCCCGTGAAGGCATCGACATCCAGAACCTCACCTGCGAAATACAGACCGGACACAAGCCTTGATTCCATTGTTTTGGGGTTGACCTCACCCAAAGTGATACCGCCTTTAGTGATAATGGCCTCGTCAATCGGTCTGAAGCCGGTTACCGTGAGGGTCAGACCCTTTAAAATACTGACCAATCTCTGCCGTTGCTCACGGGTTATCTGATTGACCTTTTGCGACGGCTCTATTCCCGACAGCTTGACCACAACCGGTATCAGCTTATGGGGCAACAGCTCACCCAACGAATTTATATAATCCTTGTTAAGGTTTTTCTCAAAATCACGCAGCAGTCGGTCGTCAAGCTTTTCGGGTGACAAGGCAGGCTTCAGATCGATACACACCTTGTACTCGTTTTTCTCGGGCTCGGGCGTATAGGCTGAGGCGCTCAAAATAACGGGACCCGACAAGCCGTAATGCGTAAACATCAGCTCCCCGAAATCGTCATAGATCGGTTTCTGACCGCCGTTTTTGAACACGGCGACCTTGATATTTTTCAGGCTCAGTCCTTGAACGTCGGAGCACCAGCCCTCAAGCACGTTGACGGCAACCAACGAAGGCCGAAGCTCGGTCACGGTATGGCCGACCGACTTGGCAAGTGTATAGCCATCACCCGTTGAACCCGTAAGCGGATAGGAAAGTCCACCCGTGGCGATTATCACACTGTCGGCAAAATAGGCGGCTCCGCTTTCGCATTTAACACCGCCGACTCGTCCGTTTGAGGTAATAAGCTCGGTTACACGCTCCTGCAAAATTTTCACCCCAACCTCTTTCACTGCACCGACCAGCGCATCGACGATATCGACTGCTTTGTCGCTTTCGGGGAAAACACGGTTGCCACGCTCGGTTTTAAGCGGTACACCGTGGTTTTCAAAAAAGCTTTTTGTGTCCTCGGCGGTGAAGTTATTGAAGGCGGAATAAAGAAAACGGCCATTACCCGTCACAGCATTGACAAGTCCGTTTACGTCGGTATCGTTGGTGACATTACACCTGCCCTTGCCCGTTATCATAACCTTTCGGGCAGGTCGGGGGTTACGTTCAAGCAAAATAACCTCAGCGCCACAGCAGGCCGCCGAATAGGCCGCCATAAGACCTGCGGCACCTGCACCGACTATCAAAACCTTACTCACAAAGAACACCTCTTTTCAAATAAAATCAAAGTCAAATACCGAACGGTCAGAACAGACCCTTTAATCGGTTTTTTACTGTATAATACAACGGTACGCCCAGCACACCGCACACAACGACCTCACCCAAGGCAACCTCAAGTGCAATGACGGTGAAGCCCAAAAGAGTCACGGGTGCGCCGTCGGTCAGAAGCAACGTGACCTCAAGTCCCACCAGCACCGCATTGAAAACGGTGGGCGGAATTATGCTCAGGTACGGTGTGGCCTTGCCGCAATGCTTTGCGATAAGCCGAATGCTTACGGCCGCAAGACCCGTTGCAAGGGTGCCGACCACGATATCGACAAGTCCCATAGGGCTTCCGATATTGCCGATAACACAGCCTATCATAAGGCCGGGGACAGCGGCAGGTGTGAATGCCGCAAGGATGTTCAATGCTTCGGAAAGGCGGAACTGTATACCCCCGTAGGCCAACCCCAAGGCGGCCGACAGATAGGTCAATGCGGCATAAGCGGCGGCAATAAGCGCCGCTGTCACGATAAATCGTGACAGCGTTTTTGTATTAGACATATTAAATTCCTCCGTAGTTTTATTTAACGTCAGGATATTGCGAACTGACGTCGATCAACATCACCAAATATATTTAATTCTCATTATACGCACGATCGATTAAGTGCTTTGCTTTTTCGAAATCTTCAACACTTTTAATAAAAATCCTAAGATCACCCGTACCCCAATGGCCCTTAGTTCTTACATCTTCTATAAAACCGGGAACAAGATCAACTGTATCCGGATTGAGCTTTAAATGCAGAAGAATAGACATTTGGTACACTTCTACGCAAACTACATTTTTTGCTTTTTTAAACGCTACATATAGTTTGAGTTGATTCTCAGAAATATCGTCGCCAAGAGAAAGTATATACTCCTTTATTGAATAGAAAAGATTTTGGTTCTTCTCTCCTGCTTCCGCAAAATATTGCTTAAAATCTTTTTCTTTGTAAACACTTTTCTTCGCAGGTAAGGTAACACTATCAACAGGAACAGGTTGAACGTGTGGTGCATTAAGATGCTCTAACGCTATCAAATCGTCACCAAATTTACGATATCTAACCAACTTGATATTTCTCTGCATTTGGTTGACAGCGTGCTCGTCAAACTTTGTAAAATCATTTGCGATACAAATAACGCAAGGCATACTCCAATCAATCTCGTCTGCCTTTTCCTTGCCTAGCACTTCCATTACTAAAAGTTTAAAATCCGCTTTATGATCAAGCAGCCAATCAAGATAAAATAATCCTTGATTAATGACATTTTCATTAACACTTCGTTTATACTCGAAAATCACAGGACAATTGTTTTCATCAATACCGATGCTATCCATCCTGCCGTTTGTGATTTTGTACTCTGATTTTAGGAAAGTAACACCAAAAAAAGTTTGCATATTTTCTTCAAGCAATTTTTGTAATTCTTTTTCCAAAGTCACTTGCTTGGAAGGGAGTTCTTTAACTTCTCCCTTTATACTAAACAATTTCAAATCAGCCATCTTGATTCACCTCTTTATATTTTATCAAGGTACTTCTGATACTCCTCGACTGCAAGGCGGTCACAGCGTTCGTTTTCCTCGTGACCTGCGTGACCCTTTATCCATTGGAAGGTCACCTTATGCTTTTCGCAAAGCGTAAGCAAAGCATCCCACAGTTCGGGATTTAAAGCAGGCTTTTTGTCGCCCTTGCGCCAGCCGTTACGCTTCCACGAAGCCGCCCAACCCTTGGTTATACCGTTGACGACATACTGCGAATCGGTGGTGAGTACGACCTCGCACGGCTCTTTAAGCTGGCTCAACGCCTCGATGCAGGCGGTCAGCTCCATTCGGTTATTGGTGGTCTCGGGATCGGAGCCCGACATTTCCTTTTCGACCGAATTGTACCTCAGCACGGCACCCCAGCCGCCGGGACCGGGGTTGCCCGAGCAGGCACCGTCGGTAAAAATGTATACTTTTTTCATATCAATACTTTCTGTAGCTGCCGACTACCCTTCCCAATATCTCCATACTGTCGGGGTAAATGGGGTCAAAGTCGGGATTTTCGGGCAGAAGATACGGCTTTTTGCCAAACTCCAAAACCAGGCGCTTAACGGTGGCTTCATCCTCGATAAGCGCTACAACAATATCACCGTTGCGGCTGGACAGATCCTTGTCGGCAATGATGATATCACCGTCCAGAATACCTGCGTCACGCATGCTCAAACCCGACACACGCAAAGCAAACAGACCGTCCGAGCGATCGGACGAGATAGGACACGGAATGTAGCCCTCGATCTCCTCGACCGCCAATATCGGCTGACCTGCCGTGACCTTGCCGACCAGCGGCACCATTGAGGTCTCGGCCGTACCCGTTAGCCTTATGCTTCGGGACGACTTGGCATCACGGGTTATGTAGCCGTTTTCCTCCAAGGATGACAGCGCGGCGTGCACCGTTGAGGTGGAGCGGATACCCGTTGCCTCACATATTTCACGAACCGTGGGCGGGATGGAGTTGCCCATTGTTTTTTTCAAAAAGCTATAAACCAACATTTGCTTTTGGCTTAAACTTATTTTTGACATAATATTCTAAATTCTCCTCAATATTATATTTCGGATGCTATTTTTTTGATGAATTCTCTCAATTCATCCTTGACATCGGGATGGTTGAGACCAACCTCGATATTGGCCTTCAAAATGCCGAATTTGTTACCCATATCATAACGTGTTCCGTTAAAATCAACGCCGACCATACCGTCTGTTCGGGCAAGATGGGCCATGGCATCGGTCAGCTGCAGCTCGCCTCCCGCGCCGTTGGGTATCTTTTCCAAAATATCGAAAATATCGGGTGTTAAAACACAGCGACCCAATATGGAGTACAGCGAAAAGATCTTGTCAAGCGGCGGCTTTTCGATCATATCGTCGATCAAATAAACATTATCCTCGATATTCTGCACCTTCATCGAGCTGTATTTCACTATCTGCTCGGGTGTTACCTCTTTAATACCGACGGCACATTTTTTGTGCTTTTCATAGGCTCGGATGACCTGTCCCACGACGGGGTCCTGCTCGTTTATGATAACATCGTCACCGTACATAACGGCAAACGGCTCATCCTTAACAAAGCTTCTGGCACACAGAACAGCGTGACCCAAGCCCTTGGCCTCTTTTTGGCGGATGAAATAGATGTTGGCCATTTTGGCGACCGATTTCAGCTCCGACAGAACATCGTCCTTGCCACCACGGGTCTCAAGCAGATGCTCCAGTTCAAAGGAATGGTCAAAATGATCCTCTATGACACCTTTTCCTCGGTTGGTGATGATAAGAATATCGGTGATACCTGCGTCGACAGCCTCTTCAACGATATACTGAATGGCAGGCTTATCGACGATCGGCAGCATTTCCTTGGGGACGGCCTTTGAAGCAGGCAAGACCCTTGTGCCCAAACCTGCGGCAGGAATAATGGCTTTTGTGATCATTTTACTCTCCTCGCATTTATTAAAGGTAAGGTTGTATTTTTTCGATTATATCCGTAGCAATGTTCATCGTTGTCGAAAGCATAATGGGAATCGCAATAATTATTATGGCGAAGTATCCTCCGATACCGCTGACGATACCCGAAACAAGGCTGACAGAGCCCTTGCTCTGCACGGAATATCCGTTGGGATAGCCGCCCTCGTTGAGCTTTTTAATGTCGGATATCGCCTTTTTATAGTACCAATAGTTGGTGAAAATAGGCAGTATTACGACAAACGCAAGCTGAACATAGGTCATAAGCTGTACAAGCTTGGCGGCAACGTTAAAGGTCTTGTTGTTGGCGACCGTTCTTAAGAAATTCTCGGTTGCCGTGACCATTTCCTGCGGCATTTCGGTAAGCAAGCGGTCCTCGTCCAGCTCCTCATCAAAAACATAATGGTACTTTTGACCGAGCTCGGTCATTTCGGTCACATAATCGGTCAACGGCTCACCGATGGCATTGATGCCCATAATACTGAAGCCCAGAATTGACAGTATGATGCTCAGGGTTATGGCAAAAACGATGATACCCGCCTTATACATCTTGCGGTAGAAGAACCACGTAAACGACAGGCTGAAAAATCCCAGAATAAACACCGGCCAATGCCAGCCTGCCTTGGAGCCAAAGCTGTATTTGAAGAATTTAGGCAGATAGGAATACGGATTTTTGTCGATATAATCGACCACCTCGGCGGTGGGAATACCGTCCAAGGTGTCGGCATATTCGGTTGGTCGGCCGTAGCCTCGGTTGTACTCGTTCACGCCGAACGAGCTTCCGCACTTGGCACAAAAGGCGTGGTCGGGCTCGCAGGCTGTTCCGCATTTGGGACATATCTTATATTCTTTGTTATCCATATTTGTAACCCACCTTTACCAGATAAACTCGCCGATTATGCTCGGCAGGTACTGTTGAGCGTAGAAGATGATTATCATCAAAAAGAGATTCACCGAGCCCGAGCGCATCAATGTCATATCAACATCTTCGACCTCGGGATCGGCCAGGATCTTTCTGACCTTGCCGAACGCAAAGCCGCGGTAGACCCAATCGCCTGTCATTCCGCAGATAACACGTGTTCCGATGGAAAGCACCACGTTTACGCCTGCCAGAATGCCGGTCCAAAGGTCGAGCTTTGATATGTTTTCAAAAGCGGCGGTGTAAACTTCAGTCGTGGTCATGCCCTCAACGTAAAACTGCTCCACAAACGCCGTAAACGGTATTGCACTGAGGCTTGCGGCCAGCAGTATGATGAAGTACATCAACCCCGTGAGGTACATCTTTCGGGAAAAGCACCAGCAGCTCGGGAAAAGGAAGGCCGCCCAGTTCCACGAGGTCTTGTTGTGCTTGTTTAATGTAGCAAATTTGGGGATATATCGGTGGGCATTTGAGCCGACAAACTTTGCAACGTGCTCGACCTTTAAGTCCTCTATCTTGGAATTCTTGGGGATGCCGCCGTAGGAGTTGGGCGCATAAGGTATACCGCCGACAAACACGTTTCGTCCGCCCGGGAAGCCTTGGTTTTGGTGCTGATGCTGCGGCTCACCCGAATACGGTTTTCCGCAGTAAGGGCAGAACTCGGCACCCTCGGTCTTGGCGGTCTTGCCGCACGAGGGACACACCTTTTCGTCCCCTTCGGCCGTTGCCTTCTGTTCCTCGGCCTTGACCTTATCATACTGACGCTCGGTTCCGTGATCGTCTATAAGGCCGCAATGACCGACCGTCTGCCAGCAATCTCGGTGATGGGGCGCACCGCATTCGGGACAGATAACAATATCATCGTCCTCAAAAAGGTATCCCTTACATATCTGGCACTGTTTATTTTCTGTTTCGTGACTCATATCTTTTCTTTCTCCGTCTTATGGCAGATTTGCGGTCAAACGCCGCAAAAACGGCATCAAAATACTCCTTGCCATAGTTATGAAATTCTCCCGTTTTTATCATCTGGCGAAGCTTGTTTCGGTGTACCCATTTAGCCTCGCTGACCTCTTCCTCCTGCAATATAAGCTCCGAAACGGGAACGGTTCGGCACACAAGGAAGATATTAAGTATTGAGTTTTTGCGGACCATATTTTTGATAGGCTTTAAGTCCTGCTCGGGAACGTCCAGTCCCATTTCCTCCGAAAGCTCACGCTTGGCCGCAGACAAAGCCGTCTCACCCGAAAGGGCGCTGCCGCCGATGGCCGCCCATTCGCCCGGCATCAGCGGTTTTGTAAGGCTTCGCCTTTGAATAAGTACCCGTCCGTCGTTTCCGAGCACCCAGATGTGCACAACAAGATGATACTCACCCTTTTGCAGACAGATACGCTTGCGCTCCACGGTCTTACCCGTGGGAACGCCGTTTTTGTCAAGTATATCCCACACTTCCATCTATGTCACCCAAAAGGCACGTCAACGCTTGTCGACGACCTCTCCTCTTGACTTATAGATAGAGTTTGCAGGAACGGTGCCTCTTACCGAGGACAGCGGATAAATGTTACTGTTCTTGCCTATAACTGTACCGGGGTTGAGCACCGAGCCGCAGCCGACCTCAACAAAATCGCCCAGCATTGCGCCGAACTTTTTAAGTCCGGTTTCGAGCCTCTCACCGTCGACCGTGACCTTAACCAGAGTCTTATCCGATTTTACGTTGGAGGTGATGGAGCCTGCACCCATATGTGAGCGGTAGCCGAGTATCGAATCGCCGACGTAGTTGTAGTGCGGCACCTGAACGTTGTCAAAAATAACCGAATTTTTCACCTCGGTCGAGTTGCCGACAACACTTCCCTTGCCCACGATAACGCTGCCTCTGATAAACGCACAATGGCGAACCTCGGCCTCCTCGTCAATAATGCAGGGGCCTGCAATGTAGGCACTCTCGAAAACGGTGGCGCTTTTGGCTATCCACACATCCTCGCCTCTTTTTTCAAATTTTTCGGGATCAAGCGTTGCACCAAGCTCCAAAATAAAGCTCTTGATGCTTTTGAGAGCCTCCCAAGGATAGGTCACACCGTCAAAAAGACTTGATGCAATGGTCTTATCCAGCGAATAAAGATCTTTAACAGTAATATTGCTCATAAAAATACCTCCGAATTTGCAGACCGTCAACATTTCGTTGCCCTAAAAAAGGGTACAGTCCGCCTTTTAATAATACTTTATCCTATTGTACCAAACTTTTGTTCTTTATACAACACATTTTTTCAAGTTTAATTGAACTATTTGTAAAAATATTATAAATAAAAGCAATTATCTTTAAATTTTACCCATTGTATGCTATAATAGATTTAACTTATGAGGTCTTGAGGTAAAATTATGAAGTATAAATCGGACAAATGGTATATTGCAGGCAATATCATGACCGCAATTTCGGTGGTCGTGTTTGCTGTTACAATGATAATGATGTACTACGGCGACGACAGCGCCATAATCTGGTGCTTCGGTGCAATGCCGCTGTTGGCGGTGGGTATTCTGCTGTCGCAGTCGGTCAAACGCCGCTACGAGGAGGCCGATGCCGTAAACGGCGACCCGTTGCCCATGTTCTGGCGTATACGCTATGCGTTCCATAACCTTGTATTGCTGGTGAGAACCTGCGATATGTGGCGAAACATCCTCACCGCCGTAACGGGTGTTTTTATTCTTACGGCCGTGGTGCTGGGAGGCCTTTGCGCATATTGGGGCATTGCCAAAAGTGCAGTTAAAAACGATCCGCAATATCAAAATTACAGCTCACATTACAATATAAGCTATCAGGAGTGGTCCGATGCCCGCAAGAACGGTGATGTTGCGGCACAAAGCAAGCATTTTGCCGAAATGCAGGCCGCAAGGGACGCTATGTACAAGTATGACCAACGCATCAAAAACTACGGAAGCTATATTTCCCACACCTGGCCGTGGATAACGGTTGCAGGCGGTGCCGCCCTTTTCTGCGGCGTTGTGCTTTACACCTATGTGTGGCATAAGAAAAAGGAGGGAAAAACATGAGCAAGAAAAAATTAAAAGAGCTCATTATCTGTTTGGTTGTTTTACCCGTTGCCGCATTGTTGGCGGTTGTGCTGGTGGTATGGTTTTCATCATCCAAAGAGCCCGATGATTTCCAGTTGTCAAAAAACTATATTCCTCTTTCGCACTACAGTTTGACCGAAGCCGAAACCGACGAGCTTTTGGGTAAATGTGAGCTGACCGGCAGTGATACGGCGGATAATGTTTACTCCGTAAAAGGCCTGCCTGAAGATTACGTTTTACGCAAGCACGGAAATATGATGCCCGGTGGAATATCGGAAGAACTGTATATGAAAAACACGGCTATGGAACCCATAATGCGCTACGGTGTGAGCGAGATCGTCATTCATCCGTTCGGTTCGGTGAAGTTGGAGGAAAAACTCGTTATAAACGATAATGAGATCTTAAAAGAACTGCTGGCGGTCCGCAGAAATCAGAGCGGAACAAAATGCGAAGAGCCGTCATCCATGAACACTCAGATAAAGCTTAATGCGAAATACGAAATGGTTTTTTCCTGCAATATCGTAACGGATGAGCAGGGACAAATAATGCTGGAGTGCTTTGATGCGGCCAAAAACGGTTGGTACCGCTTTGATGTCACCCAAAGCTTACGGAATGCGATGGGTTGACGGCAACAAAGTTACGAATAAACTATGATCTTTGCGGAGTGGGTGGCGAAAGCCACCCGTTTTTTAGCCTTCCCCAGCGGGGAAGGTGGCATTGCGAAGCAATGACGGATGAGGAGAACACCGTCACAAATGGCCGCAAACGATACAATACAGTTGGCTTACGGAATCCCTCCGTCACCTGCGGTGACACCCACTTACCGTGGCGGTCCCCTCTGTCACTTCGTGACATCTCCCCATTTTATGGGGAGTTACCCTTTAGACAAGGGAGGCTTTCGGGCGGCCGATGGCCGC
>JAFQCR010000019.1 GCA_017416345.1 Clostridia bacterium
GGTCAGAGCTGTTGTACTACCGAGCTTTTTGGCAAGCTCCGAAACGGCAATGGTGGTGGCCTGATGTGAGCCGCCGTTGATGTATATCTTCTTGCCCGAAACGGTGACCTTGTACTCGTCACGGCTTTCGATCTTGGTCACGTTGGGTCGCTGACAGTCGCCCACAATGATCTCATAATCGGCTTCGTCGGTCACGGTATCGTCGTTTATAGTGAGCTTATAACCCGTATTTTTGTAGGTTGTCTCAACAAACTTTTCAATCTCGGCATAGGTCAGATAAGAGGAATTGAGTCTCGGACGAACGATGGAGAATTCACCAATACTTGCTCCGTTAATCGCAAAATCCACAAACTCTCCTTCGGGAGTATAGGTGTACTTTATGCCTGCAGTCTGCGGAGTTTTCAGGAGATTCTGAACATAATAATCGGCCGCATTTTGCAAAGCGTCGTCACAGTTGCCGTAAATGACTATCTTTTTACCGACGGTACAGATAATATAGCCATCCGAACGCTTGGTGACGTTTGCCTTGAACCACTCGCGCACCTTGGCCGTTTCGGGACGGTTGGTGTTGCCTATAAGAATTTCATAAACGTCGTCACCTTTATTCGCATCGTCAACGTTTTTAATCGACACGCCGTGAGCAGCCTTAACCTGCTTAAACAGTGACGCTGCTACCGAAGTTTCGGCGTCGGTACTTTCTTCGGGTCGGATAATGCGGTAGACCGACTCACCGTTGGCAACGTAATTGACGGCCTCGGTTGAGAAAATGTCGCCCTTGTCGGCAGAGCCGCCCGAAGCGGTGCCGTCATTCGAGTCGCCGCCGCAACCGACAAACAGCGAAACGATCAAAGCAATGCAAAGAATGAATGAAAGTTTTTTCAAGATAAAGTGCTCCTTTCCAAAAAGCATACAGTTTATAATCCTATTATACATTCGCAAATTTGCATTGTAAATGCACTATACGATTATTTTTTGCACTGTATTGTCTTTTTAAAATATAAATACAATTTTTGCATTTTGTACCGCTTTTATGCAAAAGCAAAACCGCAACAGATGACTGTTGCGGCAGTGTGTTAATTGTTTTTGCAAAGCTCTTTTTGTATCAGCTTTATCATGATGCTTGTGTTAAGCTCCATGGCGTCTCTGGGGTAAACATCCACAACAAAGCCGTGGTAAAATTTTTGGCGGAAATACTCCAGCGCATCGTTTTCATTGCCGCCGCTTTTGAGAATGCCGCATATCTTTTCGGCAACCTCGACCGAGGTGTTATAGCTTATCTTCAAAAAATCCTTGGTGTATTGCGGCTCAAGCAGGCCGTAGTGCGGCACCGCCATCTGCACGACCTCAAGCTGTTGCGCTTTTTTGATGGAGTCGAGCGCCGTTTGATAGCCGATAAGATAGGACGGCACCACGATGCCCTCGCCGCCGAAAACGCCCAGCGTTTCGGAATTTAAAAGCATTTTTTCTGCTTCAAGATAGTACCCGACCGAGCATCTTGTGTGTCCCGGCAGGTCAATGACGGTAAACTCCATATCGCCAAACCGCACGGTGTCACCGTCGCAAACGGCAATGTCGACCTTCAAATCATCTACAAGGTCATCGTATTCACCCACGCCGCATTTGTCGGCAAATTTGCGGTCAAGCTCACGCATCAACCTCTTGGCCGACGGCTTTTGAAAAATACCTACGGCATATTCTCCTGCAACCACCTTGGCGGTGGGGTAATGTTTTAGAATATACGGAGTGCCAAGCGCATGGTCGTAGTGCGAATGGGTCAGCAGAATTGCCGCAAGCGGTCGGTCGGCCAAAGCAGTCTTGATGTTTTCGGCCACACGGTAGCCCGTGAAGGCAAAGCCTGTATCATACAGCACGGCGGTGGTGCCGTCATCTATCAAAAATGCGGCATCGCCCGGTACGGCACGCACGTCAATGACCCTGATATTGCTCATTTCGCAACCCTCTTTCTATCGGATCTTTATAATATATCACTTCGTAAATGAAATTTCAAGTGCAAAGCCTCGGGCGAACAGGAAAGCCCCTACGGTTAGGCGGATCGGTTTTGTAGGGTCGCATCACGATGCAACCGAGGGCGATTCGTGAATCGCCCCTACGATGAGGTAAATTAATTTTTGTAGGGACAGGCGTCCTCGACTGTCCGCAAAGCCGTCTTATGGCGGCAGGAGCAACCTCTGACAGAGGCCGTCCCCCCTTTGTCGCTTTGCGACATTTCCCCCACGCCGTGGGGGAATCTTCCCTGCCCTACAATTTTTTGATGTTTTTGTAGGGAAGGCATTTATGCCTTCCGCAAAGCAGGCTTTAGGTGGGCGAACGCAGTTCGCCCCTACGGTCAACTGCGCAAAGCGCAATTTAGCTTTTGCGAAAGCAAAAATTTAGCTATGCGAAGCATAATTTAGCTGTTACGCAGCAACAATTTAGCTCAAACTTTACATTCGGATGACACAGAAACCTTCATCACGGCAAACTTAAAAGCGCTATGTATCCTGAATTAGGATGCATAGTGCTTTTTATTTTTCGAAAAACGATTTTAGAAATTTATCCTTAATGTAGTTTATTTTTTATCTCGGAAAAATATAAGCTGTTTCAAATGCCTTATTGCAGAAACGACCCAAGTCGTGTTCTTCAGGCGGTATCTGAGTCTTCCGCTACATTTCACGACAGCCTTATGAAGTCCTTCTGTATCCAACAGACGGCCGAATTCTTCGCGTTTTTTAGTACGTTTCTTGTTTGCATAATACATTTCATTATGCTTTAACACATGATCTATATTCGCAGTGCTCAGGCAAAATGTTGTTCTGTCCAGCTTTGACATCAACCTGTTTCCTTTTTCGGTTCTGACAATAAAAACCGAAACACCCAGCGGATTAAATCGCACATCGTGTTTTGAAAGACCTCTGTAATCTCCTAATATCAGATCCGCCGGGTGGCCGTGTCCTTTAAACCTGCAATTGTAACAGGCTAACCGTGAATAAACACTCAAAGCATAGCCGTAATCCGAACGGTAAAAAGGCTCTTCGAATACTGTTCCGCTTGCAAATTCGGCGCGAACATACGCCTCGAGCCAAAAACCCTTTTTATGCCTTACCGTGAAGCTTATTATTTTTGAGTCAAAACGCTGTTCGAGGCTGTCGATATATTGAGCAGATACCTTTTGTGAGGTCGGCCCGTAGCAAATCAGTTCCGCTGTATATAATCCGGAGATGTCCGATCTTTGTGACAGAAGGTAGCTGTATAATGCTGAGACGGCGCAACCGACTCCTATAAAAAGCACTTCCGTGCTTTCTTTGAGCTTTTGGTATACCAGTGAATAAACACTTTGATATTCGTTGTTATAAAACACTCGTTTGTCGGTTTCGATATATTTCGATCCTTTAAGTTTTTCAAGATCTTCCATGCTTTCGGCACAGTAATACTCAGCCCTCTTGAAATTGTCGGTATATGCTACACCAAAAACACAGCCCCCGTTCCCGATGATCGCCTCTGCTAATGCCGAAGCGCCACCACCGGACGATGAATTCCTCAACTTGTCTTGGTTTACATAGTATCCCGAAAAGGCTCTGAGTTCATTGGGGACAAATACCGAATCATCTTGTTTGTGCATAAGCTTTCTCCGCAACAATGTTTTTTGAATATAAAATTCAAACTATAAGTTGATAAATCAATTATACCCGAGTGTTATTCTTATGTCAAGTTGAAAATTCCACTTTCGAACTGTTTAACGCTGTAGTAAAGTTCGATAATATTAGTGTAGAGGTGATGTGGATTGGAACTTGATTATTCTCAGATTGGCAAAAGGATCGCCAGACGCAGAAAAGAACTGGGACTTAAGCAGGTCGAGGTGTGTGAACGCGCTGAAATCAACGACAAATATCTTTCTTGTATCGAACGTGCAACGTCCATTCCATCCCTAGAGGTAATTATGAGATTGGCCATTGCGCTGGATACGACACCGGATGAGTTTTTGACTGGATGTATACGCTATGAAAGCGATGAATGGCGTGATACGGCGGAGCTGTTGAGAGGAATGAACAGTGAACAGCTTAATCTTGCAAAGAGCTTTTTGACGTGGCTTTTACAGCAAAAGCTATGATGATCATTGTGGCGTAGGGAGCGCTTTGGCACATTTACACCCTGTAAGGTTGACCGTAATTGCCTTCCCCTACGACAAGCCTTCATCAGATGTTTTGCCTTCCCCAGCGGAAGACTCTCCTATAAGATGGGAGAGATGTCTGCGAAGCAGACAGAGAGGGACGGTCCCCGTAAGGGGAAGGGGGACCGCGTTAGCGGTGGATGAGGAGAACACCGTCATACCTGACTGCAAATGATACAATACAGTCGGCTTCGACGGGAGCCATTGGCCTCCCCTACGACGGTAATGAATAATTTTGAGCTTTAACACACCGTCGGTGTCGATATGTGCTTTGCACTCGATATGTTTGCTTTCGCTAACTCGATATGCCTTCGGCTCGATATGTGCCGTTGCCACGCTGACCCTCTCCGTCACGGCGGTGCCGTGCCACCTCTCCCCGAGGGAGAGGCTCCAAAAGGCTCTCCTTAAGGCATAAGCTCCCGATGAATGTCGGGTGAGAGGGTGCGGGCGATTCGCGGATCGCCCCTACATACAAAAACTAAGCGGTTGAGATTGCTCTCAACCGCTTGTGCGTTGGTTATTATGGAAAATCAAACGATTTCAGATCATTGGGCATCGGCGCCGAATACCATCGTCTGCTTGCCGTCCTGGATCTGATATACGTACACCCAATCAACATAGTAAATACCGGTGTCGTTCCAGACCTCGGGGCCTGCGGTGGTGGGGTCGGCTCCGCCGGGAACCTCCTCAAAGCCGCATGCCAGCGAGATGCAGATGTCGGCCAGCTTGCCGAAGCACTCGGCATCGGTAGCCTTATCGCCCATGGTGTACTTGAAGAACGGTGTACCGTCGCAGGTAGCCCAGGCGACCTCATCGGTCCAGAACATACCGAAGGTGTGGAAATCGTCGTTAAACTTCTTGCCGTCGGGGCACTCCTTCTTCTTATCGGGATATTTTCCGCCGTCAAGCGAGGTGTGCTCTACGCCGAACTCTGCGGCTTCCAGACCCGGCCAGGTATGGAGGTTAAATGCATAGGTTCTGGAGTTTCCAAAGCACTCTGCAATATCTATTTCGGGACGTGATGAGCCGGAATAATCGTTACAGCGCAGCCAAAGTGCCGTCCAGAAGCTGGGGCCGTCGGGAATCTTTGCACTGTACTCGATATAGCCGTAGGTAAACTTCATGCGCTCCAAGGAACGCAAAAAACCGCCGTAATAGGTCTGCTTTTCGTGGTCAACATAAGGATGGATCTGGAACATACCGTCGGCAACAAAAACGTGCTCGGGGTCAGTGGCACGGATGGCCTTATAGCCGCCAAAGCCCTTTTTGCCTGCGGTGGTCAACTGCCATTTGGTGGTGTCCAGACCGTTGACGTTGACGTGGTCGCCCGAAATATCATCGAAATCATCCCAGAAGGTGGGGGTGTAATAGGTAGATTTGTCGTAATTTGCAACCGACTGGGCATAAGAGCCGTCCAGGCTGTCGGCATCTGCCCAAGCGCCCTTGGTCTTGATGAGCTTCATGAATTCCGAAACGGCCATGGTGGTAGCCTGATGCGAACCGCCGTTAAGAAATACCTTCTTGCCCGAAACGGTTATCTTATACTTGTCACGGTCGTCGAGCTTGGTCACGTTGGGACGTGCGCAATCGCCGATGATAAGCTCATAATCGGTCTCCTTGGTCACGGTATCATCCTTGATGTACATCAGATAACCGGTATGTTCAAGCACGGTTTCGACCAATCTTTCAACCTCGGCATAGGTCATATACGAGGAGTTTATGCGAGGGCGGATGATGGTAAACTTGCCGAGCGGCACCCCGTTGACGGTAACATCGGCAAACTGACCCTCGGTCTTGTTGGTATACTTGATACCGTTTGCGACAGTTTCACCCTTAAAGTAATTTTCGTAGAAATACTTTGCGGCATCGGCCGTTGCGTAGTCGGTTGCACCGTAAATGACGATCTTCTTGCCGATGGTGCAGATGATATAGTCACGGTGGCGGCCGCCGATATTGGCCCACAGCCATTCCTTGGCCTGGGCCGATTCGGGACGGTTGGTGTCACCGACCAAGATCTCGTATTCGCCGGGACTTTTAACAGCGTCGGTGATGTTCTTGGGCAAAACTCCCATCGACTTTTTATACTGCTGAAAAACCGTAAGCGCCGCATTGAAGACCTCGCTCGAAGCGTTTTCGGATTTAACAACAACATACTTTGCGTCACCGTTTGCATCCTTAAAGCTTACGGTGTCGGTCGAGAAAATACCGTCGCTTATGGGGTTGGAGTTGGTGGTTTCGGTCTCGTTGCCGCCGCAGCCCGCAAACATTGCGACCAGCAAAACAAGACACAGGATCAATGATAGCTTTTTCATAAAGTTACCTCTCATAATATATTTTAACATTATAATTATACACCACCGCCAACAGAGTGTAAATAGCCAATTTATAAAAAGGTGACACAGTTTACGTGTGACATTGAAAAACGAGGGCGAACGACCCTCGTTTTTTGTTTAAGCGAAAAATGATTTCAAAAATTCCTCGTTGGTGCCGTCATATTCGGCCAAAGCAAGAAACTCCTTACCAAGCTGATTGCCCCAGCTATAGGTGATAAGTGTTTTACCGTCAAGCTCACATATATCAATGTCGCTGTTGTTACAGTCAACGGCATTTTCGATATAGTTAAGCTCTTCCTTTGTAAAACGTTCGGGGTGAATAACATTTTTGTCGTCGTGATCAGGCCACATAATCGGATTTACGGTGCCCATTTCAAAATCCTTGAGGTCACGGCTGCGGGCAATGTACGGCACCCAACGGTGGTAGGGTGCTGCAAATAAACAGATAATATAATAATATCCGTCGCAATACCTGATGCACGGACAAGCCGAATAACGATCCCTTGTAAAGGAATGCTCCATCATATCAAGCAGTGTCCAGCTTATAAGGTCGTCCGACACGGCGAACACGCAGGTGAACGGGTTACCCACGACGGGGTTTTTGCCGCCTATTTCAATGGCCATAACATATTTTCCGTCAGCCTTGCAGACCGAGGTGTTGTAAAGCTTTATGTCCTCGGGGAAGGTGAGTGCCGTGCTTTGCTCCCAATCTTTAAGATCGGAGGAAACAAAGGTGTCCAGCACATTTCCGCCACCGCCGCCACGTGTTCCGTGAACGTACATCTTATCGCCTTCGGCTATGCAACAGCCAAACGAGTGGTCGTCGGCAAACTCAAAAAGCGGCTGTTCGGTTTTTGCATCGACGAAATGATAACAACCGGTTTCTCTGGTTATGCCGCCCGCTTTACCGTAATCAGAATTTCTGACCCACTCAAAGCGAAGCAGCTTGCCCTTCCATACAACAGGCGTGCTTTCAACAACGTTTACCTTGACCGTGCCGAGCTTTTGTAATGTCTTGCATCTCGGCGTTTTGGCATTTCTTAACCGTTCCAAATGATCCTTTATCATAAAATTCCTCCGTCAATCGGTCACAACGCCCTTTTGGAGCATTATGTTGGCATAAAGTGCCGTTTCTCCCGTTGCAATGATGCAATAGGCGGTTTTTGCAGCCTCATAAAATTCGAAACGCTCAATATTTTGAATGTGGCTTTTATCCATACCGCCTTTTTTCAAAACAATTTCGGCAAAAACGTCCCAGATCGGGGTTTCGACCGTGTCACCCGGCACCTTTTCCATCAGACTGACCGACTTTTCAACGTAAGTGTCAAGCGGCATAAGCTGTAAGACGGCATCCAATATTTCGGGCACGCCGTGGCCGTCCATACGGATAACTATTGCGTTTTTGCCCACACTTTCGCTCGGAAAGTTGCCGTCGGCTATAACCAATCGGTCTCCGTGACCCATTTCGCAAAGCACCTTGAGCAGCTCGGGGCTTATAATTTTCGGTATTCCTTTAAGCATCATTCACCTTATTTATACATCGGGCCGAAGGTCTTGCAGGCACGGTAGTCGGCACCCTCTTTGTCCATACCGAATGCGTTCCAGGCGGCGGGACGGAATATCTTTTCCTCGGGGACGTTGTGCATACATACGGGGATGCGGAGCATCGAGCAAAGGGTGATAAGGTCGGCACCGATGTGACCGTAAGAGATAGCTCCATGGTTGGCGCCCCAATTGTTCATCACGTCATAGGCCGTTTTAAAGGCGCCCTCACCCGTGCATCTCGGCGCAAACCAGGTGCACGGCCAGGTGTAGTCGGTGCGCTTCCAAAGTGTGTCGGAAACCTCCTCGGGCAGATGAACCGTCCACCCTTCGGCGATCTGCAAAACGGGACCGAGACCTTTTACGAGGTTGAGCCTTATCATGGTTGCAGGCATTTCGGCACGTGTTTCAAAGCGTGAGGAATAACCGCCTCCTCTGAAATAGCCGAGGTCGGCATAGTTCCAGGTGGAGTTTTTCAGCACCGCATCAATATCCTCATCACGCATATCATACCAGCACTTCATAACACCGTTGCCGTTTTCATCCCGTGCCTCGCCGTTGGCATCAAGACAGCAGGCGCCCGAGTTGATAAGGTGGATGATGCCATCGCTTTGCTTGGCTTTGCCCTCGATATTAAAGCCGGTGACACGCTTTATCGAATCACCGCTCCAAAAGGTTCTGACATCGGCAAACATCTGCGGACGGTTGGTGAGAAGCTTCATAAAGAGCATACCAAGTCCGTTCAAAACGTCGTTTTCGGTGGCCAGAATATACGGTTCCCTTGCACCGTTCCAGTCAAACGAGGTGTTGAGAATTGCCTCGGGGAAGTCGGCATTGGGGTAAAAATCGGTCCACTGACGCTGACCCTGGAAGCCTGCGGCAATGGCATTGTGGCCGACAGCCTCTTCTTCACGACCCTCGGGCAGGTTGTTACAGCCGTTCATCAGCTCCTTGATGATGACCGCCATCTTCACAACAAATTCCCAATCGGCATCCTTTTCGGCTCTTGTTTTCTGTAAGCCTTCGGGGTTTTTGTCAAAGCCCTCGATGCATCTTTCTTTTGCCCATTTAAGCGCCTTTTCGTATTCGGCGTGATCATAGATGCCCTCGGTCATTCGGCGGATTATCTCGACCTCGTCGACCGATTCAACACGCATTCCGAGGTAGTCCTCGATAAAATCGGTGTCAATTATTGAACCGCCGATACCCATACAGACCGAGCCTATCTGCAGATATGATTTACCTCGCATGGTGGCAACGGCAACGGCGGCACGGCCAAAGCGCAGCAGCTTTTCCCTAACATCTTCGGGGATGGTGGTGTCGTCGCAATCCTGCACCTCGTGTCCGTAAATGCCAAACGCAGGTAAGCCCTTTTGTGCGTGGGTGGCAAGCACCGATGCAAGGTAGACCGCACCGGGGCGCTCGGTTCCGTTGAATCCCCAAACGCCCTTGATGGTGTCACGCTCCATGTCCATGGTTTCGGCTCCGTAGCACCAGCAGGGTGTGACGGTGAGGGTTACCGAAACGCCGTTTTTTCTGAACTTTTCGGCACAAGCAGCGGCCTCGGCAACACGACCGATGGTGGTGTCGGCAATGATGACCTTAACGGGCTCGCCGTTGGAATATCTCAAATTTTCCTCGAAGAGCTTGGCGGCACTTTTAGCCATATTCATGGTCTGCTCCTCCAAGGATTCTCTTACTTTAAGCGCACCTCGACGTCCGTCAATGGTGGGTCGGATGCCGATTACGGGATAATCCCCTATGTATCTGTTTTCTGCCATAATAATTACTCCTAACAATTATTTTTGCAATACTTTTAGATTCTTCACTTCGTTCAGAATGACAGCAGGTTAGTTGGCTCTGTCATTCTGAGTCACTTTGTGACGAAGAATCTTACCCACATCTTATTCCGTTTCGATCTTTGCCACACGGACGATAAGGTCAGTACCGTAGGCAAACGGGATGGTGTAAACGGTTGTTATATCATCGGTCTGCTCAAATTTGGCTTCTTTACCGTTATCAAGCCAGGTGACCTTTTTGATTTTTTGGGGGAACACAAAGCGATTGACATGAGCTTGATCACGGTCCCACACGACCACGTTACCGTCACCGCCCATTCCGACATCAAAGCAGAACATATAGTAATTGTTGCCGTCACGTAAGACAAAGTCGTTGGGCTTTTCTTTTATGGCGATGTCGGTCGGCCTCGGGTCATATAAAGCCTCACCGTAAATCTTTGTCCACTTGCCGACAACCTTTAAAAGCTCGGCATCCAGAGGCCTTACGTAACCGTTCGGCATAGGTCCTACGTTAAGCAACATATTTGCACCGTATTTACGGCATACGCAAATGTCCTCGATCAGCGTTGAGGGTGATTTATAGGTTAAATCATTTTCACCGTAACCCCAAACACTACCCAAGGTCTGACACATTTCGGAGGCGATATATTTTGGTGAGTCTGCCATATTTATCGGCTTCGGACGTCCGCGCTCAAAGGTAACGCTGTCAAGCTCGATGTGACCCAATTCGCCGCGTGCACCAAGGCCCGTATTGTTGATTATCATAGCGTCGGGCTGATGTTTTCTTATAAGTCCGTAAAGGGCATCCTCTTCCCAATCGGCATCCTTTTTGTTCCACTTACCGTCAAACCAAAAGCCACCTATCTTGCCGTAATTGGTGCAAAGTATCTCAATGCTCTTTCTCAAATATTTTAAGTATTCGGGAAAATCAGTCTCATAGTGCGGTTCACGCCAATCAAGCAGAGTATGATAGAAAAACGGAATTATATCGGCCTTTCGACATTCGTCAACAAACTCTCTGACCAAATCACGACCTGCCGCCGAGTGCGGTGCATCGTAATCGTTCAGCCCGCAGGTATCGTACAGCGAAAAGCCGTCGTGATGACGGGTTGTCAGCGTTATGTAACGGCAACCAAGCTCTTTTGCGGTTGCCACCAGTCTTTCGGCCCAATCAGGCTCGGGATTAAACTGATCCTTTAAAGGCTCGTAGTCCTCGTGCGAAATTTTGTGGCCCCACTTTGCCCATTCGCCCTTGCCCAAAACGCTGTAAAGGCCGAAATGCACAAACATACCGAGTCCCAAGCGTTCAAAATCCTTGATTCTTTGCTCAACTATCATAAAAGCATCTCCTTATTGACATTTTGAGTTTCGCTTTATATAATTATAGTACAATTCTCTAATCATTTCTTGTATAAATAGGTATAAAAACTTGTAATATTTTCACTTTTAGGTGGTTTTATGAAACACGGAGAGCTTAACGAACTGAAAAAAAGGGGAAGCGACGGGTTCCCGATAGAATATTATTATTTGGACGAAGCACATCCACGGTATGAAATGCCGTTGCATTGGCACCGTGAGTTTGAGCTTGTTCTGGTCAAAAGCGGCCGATTGACGCTGTATCTCAACACAATGGAATACACCCTGAAGCAGGGCGACATTGCGGTGGTCAACTGCGGTGTTCTGCACCGCGGAACACCCGAAAACTGCATTTATGAGTGCATCGTTTGTGACATTAATATCCTGCGCCGCTCGGTCGATGCTCCCACCGACCTTGTGCTTCCCATAATCTCGGGGCAGATGACGGTCAATGTACTGCTTGAGGCCGACAACAGCGCCGCCTACAGCTCGGCGGTGTCGCTTTTCGGCGCAATGCGGCAAGCTTCGCCATTTTTCGAGCTTGAGGTCATGAGCCGTTTGTTTGCATTTTTCTTTGAGCTTTACAAGGCCGACCTTGTAAGACCGCACAAGGTCAACCGCCAGGATGCCAACATCACACGTGTTTCAGAGTTGTTGGATTGGTTGGAGGACAACCTTGTCGAGCCGATAACTCTGGCACGGCTGTCCAAAATGGCAGGGCTTAACGAAAAATATTTCTGCCGTGTTTTCAAGGAGGTCACGGGCAAGACCTTTACCGATTATTTGAGCGGCCTTCGTATTGATCACGCCTGCAGTTTACTTTTGCACGACAAGGCCTCGGTCACCGAGGCGGCTTTGCACAGCGGTTTTTCGGATATGAGCTATTTTTCAAAGGTGTTCAAAAAGCAAAAGGGTCGCCCCCCAAGGCAATGGGTAAAAAGCAAAACACAGCTTCGTGCGTGATGCATAAAGCTGTGTTTTTTATTATACTCTGATAGTTTCGCCCGATTTTACCGAGACGATTCTACTGCCCACCTTAAACCATATCTCGATGTCGGTCGGGTTGGTTACAATGTGACCGTCAGCCGAGCACTCAAGCTGATCATACTTTTCGGCATAGTCGAATATCTCGTCGTTGGTGGCATACCAGACGTCCGCCTTGCCCGATACGGCCCTCATAAAGTCCTCAATAATATACCAGTTATTTCTTTCTTCAAAGGTATATGTGTGACCCCAAAGGTAGAACAAAAACGGATCTTCCTTGGGTGTGTCGGCCAAAAACCGTTCGGTCAGCTCCGGCAACCTCGGGTCGGCATGAGAGCAGGTGGCGTGAAGCGGTATAAGGCTCTTGGGGTATTCATAGCTGTGGGTCGATTTGCCGGTGCGCATATATTTGAGCCCACACATTTTAACAACCTTGATGGTCTTTTCATCATACGGACCGTTAGGGATAGCGTGGCCGTTTATCACCTTACCGAAAAGGTTTTCCAGTGTTATACGGTCGGACAAAAGCTCGTGTGCTATCTCGGCCTCAGATGCATTCGTCAAGGTCGGGTGATGCGCCGAATGGGTGGCGATACTGCAAATGGGGTCACTATAGGTCGGCACGACGTCCTCATCTATCATTGCACGCCAAACCTTGCCTTCGGGATAAACGTGGTCACGTGTGATAAAGCGTGCGCTGTTGAGGTTAAAGGTGCCCTTAACGCCGTACTTTTTCATCAGGGCGATCATCTGGATATCCTGCTGAACTCCGTCGTCATAGCTTAAGGTAACGGCCTTGCCCAGGCCGCCGGGGTATCTCATAAATTTTCTTACCATCTCTGCCGCCTCCTTATCTTTTTACCGTTTCGCCGGGTTCGATGCTGAACACTTCGCCCCTGATACCGTCACGAAGCCAAATTTTCACGGCGGTGGGGTTATAGATGATCTTGCCGTCGGCGGAATATTTCAATCGGCTGAAGCTTCTGCAGTAGCGGTAGATCTCCATGTTTGTGGCATACCACACATCATCGTGACCGCCCAAAAGCTCACAAAGCTCCTCCATACGCTCCCAATCGTTGCGCATATTGAACTCATACGAATGACCCCAGATGTAGAAAAGTTTTGCAGGGTCTTTGATGTTCATAGGCTCGTTCAGAAACTTATCGGCTAAATTGAATATTTCTTTATTGGCGTGGTGGCAGGTAGGATGCCAGGCCAACCACTCGGTCGGCAATTTAAAGTCCAGAGTGCTTTTGGTGGTACGGCTATAGTAAATACCCGCCGTGCGACAGCACTCAATTACGCTATCACTGTATGTGCCCATCGGATATGCCATTCCATGCACCTCACAGCCGAACAGGCTCTCAAGCTTCAGTCGGTCGGACACAAGCTCATTTAAAGCTACCGCAGGATCGCACTTTTCAAGATACGGGTGGGTGTAAGCGTGGCAGGCGACCTCAAACAAAGGGTCGGCATAAAGCTCCTTGGCCTCGTTCTCGGACAGCTTTCTTGCATTTTTACCGTCTTTTCCCGTCAAAAGTGCACCGTTAAGATTAAAGGTGGCTTTAAGTCCGTTTTTCTTGAAGATTTCGCAAAGACGGATGTCGGGATCCACACCGTCGTCATAGCTGAAGGTCACAGCCTTCATTTTGCCCTCAGGAAAATGTAACACATAATAACAGCTCATTTTTATCCTCCTTAAAATTTACCTTTTCGCTTCATTTCGGCGATTTTAAGCACCGCCGCCTGCGTTTTGGCATCCTTGATCTCACCCGACATTATCATATCAACAACCTTTTCGAGTGGGACTTTTTCAGCCTCTAAAAACTCGTCCTCGTCAAGGCTCTTTTCACCTTGGTGAAGCCCCTTTGCGGCAAACATATAGATGATCTCACCGCAATAACCGGGGCTTGGATAAAGCTCACCGATGGGGATTATAGTATCGGCGGTGGTACCCGTTTCCTCCTTTAATTCACGGATAGCGCCCAGCATCGGATCCTCGTTGCCGTCACGCTTGCCTGCAGGTATCTCATAAATCACCTCGCTGTAGGGGAAACGGAACTGCTTGACAAGGTATATCTCGTCATTATCGGTCAGCGCCACGACGCAAACACCGCCGTTGTGCTCAACGACCTCTCTCAAGGCTACCTTGCCGTCGGGCAAAAGCGCCTCATCAACACGCATATTGACGATCTTGCCACGGTACTTGTAGCATTGGGAAATGCTTTTTTCGGTCAGATTCATAACATCACTCCGTTTTGAATACCTTAGTATATGAAAGATATTTTAAGGTGTTGCTTATGGATTCTATTATAAAACAAATTGATTATGATTGCAATGGCTTTGAGGATATTTTACGAAAACTTTGCGAAAAATATCCGTTTTTAAAATCGGGGTCGGTGGGTAAATCCGTTTTAGGTCGGGACATAAAGCTGTTGAGACTTGGCAAGGGTGCCGACTACATACTCTACACCGCCGCGATCCACGGAAGCGAGAGACTTACCGCCACGGTCTTGTTGCGGTTTATCGAGGAGCTTTGCGAGGCTGTGAAGGTCGGCGGCAAGGTTGCGGGGGTGGATGCAAGAAGGGCGCTTTACGGCAAAGGGGTCATGTTTGTGCCCGTCTGCAACCCCGACGGGTGCGAGATCGCCCTTAAAGGTGCAAAAGGGTGCGGTGATCTTGCGCCAAGGCTCTACAAGCTGTGCGGCGGCGACTTTACTCATTGGAACGCCAACGCCCGAGGAGTTGACCTTAACCACAACTTTGACGCAGGGTGGGACGAACTGCACCGACTTGAACGTGAACACGGGTTTTACGGTCCGGGGCCCACACGCTTTGGCGGCAGTAAGCCTCATTCCGAGCCCGAAACGGCGGCGCTGGTCGACCTATGCCTTAAGGTCAACATCCGCTATGTGATGTGCTTTCATTCGCAGGGTGAGGTCATTTATTGGGATTACAAAGGCATAAACACCCACCGAGGGCATAAAATGGCTGAGATCTTTGCGGCATCGTCGGGCTATGCGCTGGACGTCCCCACCACTCTGGCCGTTGGCGGCGGTTTTAAGGATTGGTTTATCGAGCGCTTTAGCCGACCCGGGTTCACGATAGAGCTTGGCAAGGGCAAAAACCCTCTGCCACCCACCGACGGCGAAAAGATATACAACCAAGTACGGGAAATGATGATGTTGGGGTTGCTGATGTAGTGTGCCGTACCCTCGTGCCAACGGCACATATCGACGCTACCGCCCAAGGCCGACTATATTGTATCATTTACAGTCAGCCGTGACGATGTTCTCCTCATCCACCGCTAACGCGGTCCCCCTTCCCCGCTGGGGAAGGCAAAACATCTGAGGAAGGCTTGTCGTAGGGGCTTTCCTGTTCGCCCGCCCACAGCAGGCCTTTCGGAACGGATAAATCCGTTCCCTACGATTAAGGCTATAGACACAATGTAGGGACCGACCTCCCGGGCGGTCCGCCGTGAGCCGGCTTTGCGGGACGTCGTGGGCGCCGTCCCCTACAAAATGACAATTTGCTATATCGTAGGGGCGATTCACGAATCGCCCACCGTGAGCCGGCTTTGCGGAACGGATAAATCCGTTCCCTACAATAAAGCATTACAGTGCCGTATGGCAGGGAAGATTCCCCCACGGCGTGGGGGAAATGTCGCAAAGCGACAAAGGGAGACGGCCTCTGTCAGAGGTCATCCCTGCCGCCGTTTGGGCAACCGAAAATAAAAAGGCTCCCTTTTAAAGGGAGCCTGAATTTAATCATATCTTCTTTCTTAAAACCGTAAAGCCGAGGCCGTCGATCTTGACAAGGCCGTTCTGCGGCTTGTAGCCGAACACTATCTCGGCCTGCTCGAAGCCCTTGCCGACCGAAATTATCTGCTGCTCGTACCAACGGTTAGCGCAGACCAAGACCTCCTCTGTCTTGCCACGTCTTATAAAGGCAAAATGCCCTGCTCCCGACGAAACGGGGATGAAATCACCGTCGATAAAGGCATCCGACGAGCGGCGGAACTGACCCAATCGCTTATAGAAATCGACAAGGTAGTTATCCTCCTTGCCCCACGGATAAAAACCACGGCAGAACGGGTCGCCGTAGCCCTCCATACCGGCCTCGTCACCGTAGTAAAGCGACGGGATTCCCGGTAGGGTATACTGCAGCAATGCGGCAATATACAAAAGCTTTTTGGCCTGCCACATCTCATTTTCGTTCATCCGCTTGCCCGATTGCCAAGCCCTGCCTCTGCCGCCCGTCGGCTCACCGCCCAAGGCCGTCAAAATACGCTCGGTGTCGTGGGTGCCGATGTGGTTCATCAAAAGGCGAAGCGCAGGGCGCGGGTAGTTTTCGCAAACGCTCATCACGGTGTCGCAAAGGTCGTCACCGCTGCCGCCCGTCAAAAATTTTATCAGCGCCGAAGCGAACGGATAGTTCATGACCGAATCAAGCTGTTTGCCCCTTAAATACCTGCGGCGCACACCGTAGCTTATCTTATTGGTGGCATCCTCCCAGACCTCACCTATTATGATGGCGTCCTTGTTTTCGGACTTTACCGCCTTGCGGATCTTATCAAGAAAGCTGTCGGGAAGCTCGTCGGCAACATCAAGCCGCCAGCCCGAAGCACCGCATTTCAACCATTTTCTCAAAACACCGTTTTTGCCCGTGATAAACTCGGAAAAATCCTTGTCATTTTCATTGGTTTCGGGCAAGCTCGGCACTCCCCACCAGGCGCTGTAGCGGTTGGGCCAGTTGTGGAAATTGTACCAATTATAATACTTCGATTCCTTGGACTCAAAAGCACCGACCGAACCGTAACGCTTGTAGCGGTTGAAGTAGATACTGTCGTCACCCGTGTGGGAAAAAACGCCGTCTAAAACTATGGCAATGCCAAGCTTTTTGGCTTCCTTGCAGAGCCTTTTAAGGTCGTCCTCGGTGCCGAGCATCGGGTCGATCTTCATATAATCGGCCGTGTTGTAGCGGTGGTTGGAGTGTGCCTCAAAAATGGGGTTCAGATAGATTATGCTGACACCCAGCTCCTTTAGATACGGCAGTTTTTGGCGCACACCCTCAAGGTCGCCTCCGAAATAGTCGTTGCCCAGCGAGCATTTTTCGCCCAACTGACGGTATTCGGGGGTCTCGTTAAACGATTGGTGGATATAACGATCGTCGGGCACGTTGGCCTTCTTTGTGCCCGAATTGTAAAAACGGTCGGGGAAGATCTGATAGATAATGCCGCCTGCAAACCTATCGGGGGTCTTGTAATCGCCCTCATACACCGTCAACTGCCATTCGCCGCCGTCACGGGAAACGTGACCCTCGCCGTTTTTAAAGCGTGTAACAAACTGTCTGCCCCACGGCGAATCAAAGCAAAAGCTGTACCAATAAAGACCCTCGGGGAGTGTCAGCTCGGTCGAATACCAGCGGTAGTCATCCTCAAAGGTCTCGCCTGCGGTCAGCAGAATAAACTGCTCACGGCCTGCATCCTCACGTATCTTGACAAATGCGCCCGAGCAATGTGCGTCGTTATGCAAAAGCAGACGCAACGTGACGGGCTTGCCGTCGCTTACTGCGCCAAACGGTGATTTATATAAAATATCTCGTGAATCAAAAGGGATAAATTTCATATTTCTCTTCCTCAAAACAGAATACCCTTACATAATACATTATTATTCCGATATTTTCAAGTGTTAGTTGGCATTAAAGGAGGTCGGGCGCTTGCGTTTTTCTGAACTTATTGATATGGTTTTGTGCCACCCAGCCTTACTTTTGGCGGTATTGCCTGCGCTTTTACTGATGCTGGTCAACGGCTGGACCGATGCGCCCGTAAACATTGCCACGGCGATACATTCACAGGCGGTCTCGGCCAAAGGTGCCATACTAATGTCTGCGGTGTGCAACTTTTTGGGTGCGGCCGTGATGTGTGCCCTTGGGAGCTCGGTGGCCGTAAGCGTTTACAGTATTTCGGGACTTGATAAGGTGGGCTCGGCCGCTTTGCCTGCGCTGTCGGCGGCCATGACAGCCGTGGCGGTATGGTCGCTTTTTGCGTTGCGGTTTGGACTTCCCACAAGCGAAAGTCACGCTTTGGCTGCGGCTTTGAGCGGTGCGGCGGTGGCGGTCTCGGGCTTTGGGGCGCTTGATCTGCACGAATGGGGCAAGCTGTTGCTGGGGGTTCTGTTTTCCACCGTCCCCGTTGCGGCGGTAAGTCTTTTGGCGGCAGGACTTTTGCGACTTCTCCCGCTTGGCGACGGCACCTTCAAAAAGCTGCAGGTAACGGGCGCGGCCTTGTCCTCCTTTGCCCACGGAGCGCAGGACGGACAAAAGTTTGCAGGCGTGCTGACCCTTGCCGCAACGCTGAACCTCGGCGGCACAGCAGAGGTAACGGTGCCGTTGTGGGCGGTATTTTTGAGCGCATTGCTGATATCCTTGGGCACCCTTTTGGGCGGACGGAAAATAATCGAGCGCTTTTCGGAGTTTGCACCCGAAACGCCCCATTGCGGCTTTGCGGCCGACCTTGTTTCGGCGGTGGGGTTGCTTTTGCTGTCGGCGGCAGGGCTGCCTGCCTCCACCACCCACGCAAAATCCTCGGCCGTTTTTGGCGCAGGGCTTTCGGAGCGGCGTGTCAAAAGCACCAAATCCGCAATACTTCCGCTGATCGGCGCCTGGGTGCTGACCTTCCCTGTCTCGGCGGCGTTGGGATTCGCCTTGACCAAAATTTTCGGTGTGTTTATATAAAACAGTTGCTTTTGTAGGGGCGAACCTGTGTGTTCGCCCGTTGAAGCCGCCCTTGCGGAACGTATAGATCCGTTCCCCACAAAATCTAACAGCCTTGTCGTAGGGGCGGCCATCGGCTGCCTGCCGTAAGCCAACTACATTGTATCGTTTGTAGCCTTCCGTGGCGGTATTCACCTCATCCGTCGGCCTTCGGCCGCCACCTTCCCCTGAGGGGAAGGCTATCGCAGGTGCGGCTGCCTGCCGTAAGCCAATCTATTAGGTTTTGTTTCGGCCAAGCATTACCGATTCTGTAACCAGCCTCACCCCGAGACTGAAGCCCTCGGCAAAGGCTGATTTATTGCTCAGTTGTATGTACTCCTCAACGGCATCTTTATACTTTTCGAGCCTTTCCTCTGCGGCTTTTTCGAGTTGTTCTCTTAAAATATCATAGTTGTGCTGAATCAAATTTTCAAGTTGCTTTATTTCTTCATCACTTTCTCCCAAGGTTTTGGCCGGGTGGATATTTCCATACCAAAGCTCGTCAATAGTTGTGACCATCATAACACCACCTTTCAGTTATATTTTATGCAATTTTTGCATAAATGTCAATATGCAGTTTTTGCATAATATATAATTGCTTTGGTGATGATTTATGTATAAAAGAATTCGTGATCTTCGTGAGGATAAAGATTTAAGCCAAAATGATGTGGCAAACTTGTTAAATATCAGCCAAGCAACTTATTCCCGTTATGAAAGCGGCTATCTCGATATCCCAAGCGAAGTGCTTATAGCTTTGTCAAAATTCTATAATGTTTCTGTTGATTATATTTTAGGACTAACAGATTAAACCTCACCGTCGATCATACTGTGGTCGGCGGTGAAAATTTTTGAAATTTTTTCAATTATACTCTTCTAATTTGCGGTATTATTTGCTATAATATATAATTGATATATTATATTTGTGGAAATATGTCCTTTGGGAGGTGCAAACGGTGTTTATTGAATGTTGCGGCTTTAAGCTTCATTATATTGAAGAGGGCGAAGGTCCCGACGTGCTGTTGCTGCACGGTTGGGGTGCGTCATGCGACTCTTACAAGGGCGTCATTAACGCATTACGGGATAAATGCCGCCTTATTGCACTGGACTTCCCCGGTTGCGGCAAGTCCGACCTGCCCGAGGAACCTTTGGACATCAACTGCTATGTTGCGATCGTAATGGAGTTTTGCAGTGCTTTGAAGCTCCGTGACCCGATTTTGGTCGGTCACTCGCACGGCGGACGTGTTATAATGAAACTAGCAGGCAGCGGACTTATGGATCCCAAAAAGATCGTTTTCATTGATGCCGCAGGCATCAAGCCGAAATTCAGCTTCAAAAAGTGGTTCAAGGTGCGCACCTTTAAAACAGTCAAGTGGTTTTTGACATTACCCCTCATCCGCCGCTACACCGCCGAGACCCTCAAAAAGGCTCGCAACCACTTCGGCTCGGCCGACTATAACTCGGCACCCGAGGTCATGCGGAAAACGCTGGTCAACCTTGTAAACGACGATATGACCGCCTACTTAGACGGCATCAAGGCCTCCACCCTGCTCATCTGGGGTGAGAATGACACCGCAACACCGCTTTATATGGCCAAAAAAATCGAAAAAGCAGTTCCCGATTGCGGTCTGTGTGTGATAAAAGGCACGGGACATTGGTCGTTTGTTGAGCGCCCGCAGGAGGCGCAGGCAATTTTAAGAAGCTTTTTGCCTTGACCCAAAAGCATTAAGCTTGGTTTATCTCTCCCTCCACCGCCGAACGGCGGTCCCCCTCCCTCGGGAATCCCCCAGTCAAAACCTGTGGTTTTGCCAGCCCCCTTTAGGCAAGGGGGCCATGACGGGAGGTTCTGTAGGTGCGATTCACGAATCGCCCGAATCCCTCCGTCTTGCCTAAAGGGAAGCTTTACCCACCACTATGTTTTTGAGGTGAATTGATTGGACATTATTATTTCGGTATGCTTTGCCGTGTTGGCGGCGGTCTGCGGCATTTTTGCGCTGACCCGACAGTTTCAGATGCTACAGCAAAATTCTTATTTTGCCGTGCGGTATTGGCGCTGGTACAAGGGCTCTTTTAAGCTCGGCCGCCTTGTTTACATCATAATAAGCCTTTTGGGCGCTGTCGGTGCGCTTTTTGCAATGCGGCTCGGCACGGTTTTAAGCATTGTGATCTTTGCCGTGTTACTGCTGTTTTTGCTGATAACGGCACGCCGCTCGGTTTCCCAAAACAAAAAATCCATCAAAAAATTGGTCGTGACCGCAAGGGTCAAGCGTATGTGGGCGGCCGCCGCAGTTTTGACGGTTGCCGTTGCCGCTTTGTCGGTACTGTTGCCCGATATGGCAGGCAACATTCTCAAAGCCGCCTTGTTCCTTTTGAGTGCATTGCCCGAAATTATGACCTTTATCTCGCTTTTTGTGATGAAGCCTATCGAAAAGGCCATTTCCAACTACTACGTCAACGATGCCAAAAGAATACTGCGTTCAATGAAGCATATGAAGGTCATCGGTGTGACGGGAAGCTACGGTAAGACCAGCACCAAGTTTATTCTGGGTCGCATTTTGAGTGAAAAATACAACACTCTGGTCACCCCCGAAAACTACAACACCCCGATGGGTATCGTTATAACCGTGCGCCGTGATCTGAAGCCTACGCATCAGGTGTTTGTGTGCGAAATGGGCGCTAAACGCCGTGGCGACATCCGTGAGGATTGTCTTATTGCCGACCCCGACCTTGGTGTTATCACCTCTGTCGGCCCTCAGCATCTTGACACCTTCGGCAACCTTGAAACGGTGGTCTCCACCAAGTTTGAGTTGGCCGATTGGGTCAAGGCCAAGGGCGGAAAAATGTACTTAAACGGTGACAATGAGTACATCCGTAAAAATGCCGAGAACTATGACTCGGTGACCTACGGCACCGCTGACTGCGACTGCAAGGCAACCGATATTTCATATTCGCCAAAGGGTCTTACCGTGACCTTAAAGTATAAGGATACCGAGTTCAAGGTAACGTCTCACCTCTTGGGCTACCACAATGCGTTGAACATTGCGGCGGCCGCATCGGTAGCGTTGGATATGGGGCTGACCCCTACGGAAATAGCCTATGCCGTATCCCGGCTGAAACCCGTTGAGCATCGCCTGCAGTTGAAACCTTATATAAACGGTGCAACGCTTATCGACGATGCCTACAACTCCAACCCCGAGGGCTGTCTTGAGGCCGCAAGGGTGCTTGGTTGCTTTGAGGGTATGAAAAAGATCATCGTCACGCCCGGCTTGGTTGAGCTTGGTGACAAGGAATACGAAGCCAACCGTGCTTTAGGTCAAGAGGCCGCAAAGCAGGCCGACATTATCATCCTTGTGGGCAAAAAACGGTCGGTGCCGTTGGCCGAGGGTGTGCGTGATGTGGGCTTCCCCGAAGAAGATCTTTACGTCGTTTCAAGCTTTAAGGAGGCAATGGGCGTATTCTCCCCGATGTGTGACAAAAACACCGCCATCCTTTTTGAAAACGACCTTCCCGATAATTATCTTGAGTAACAATTCCACTATTGAAAGAGGCTTTATTTATGAAAACAAATGTAGCGGTATTTTTCGGCGGACGAAGTGTTGAGCACGAAATTTCCATAATTTCGGCCGTTCAGGCAATGGGCAACATCGACCGTGAAAAGTACAACGTCATCCCCGTTTATATGAGCAAGCAATCGGTGTTCTATTCAAGCGAGGCGCTTTTGGACATTGCCACCTTCCGTGCAGGCAACCCTGAGGCAAAGGCTGACCCTGTGACCTTTGTGCCCAAGGGCAACAAGGTGGTTATGATGAACCTTAAGGGCGGAATTTTTAAGAAAAAGGACACAAATATCGACGTTTGCTTCCCCATCGTCCACGGCACCAACTGTGAGGACGGCTCGATCCAAGGCTATATTGAAACTCTCGGTCTGCCTTACGTCGGTTGCGACGTTATGTCGTCGGCATTGGGAATGGACAAGGTGCTTTTCAAAAACGTTCTTTTAGACCGTGGCATCCCCACCCTTCGCTGTGTTGATTTCGGTGCAAGAGAATGGGCGCTGAACTCGGACAAAATTGCCGACCGACTGATTAAAGAGATCGGTTTTCCGCTTATCGTGAAGCCTGCAAACCTGGGCTCGAGCGTTGGCATTTCCAAGGTTGACGAAGAAGCTGAGCTTCGCTCCGCCATTGATATGGCCTGCAGCTTTGCCGACCGTGTGTTGGTCGAGCACGCTGTTTCAAATCTCCGTGAGATCAACTGCTCTGTTTTGGGCGACCGCAACGACTGCAAGGCTTCGGCCTTGGAGGAGCCCGTTGCACACGACAAGATCCTGTCTTATGACGACAAATACCGTGCAAATGCAGGAAAATCGGGTTCTAAAGGCATGGCTTCCTTAAGCCGCAAGCTGCCTGCCGACCTGACCAATGACAAAACCGAGGAGATCCAAAGAATCGCCGTTGAGACCTTTAAGGCCATCGGTGCTTCGGGCGTTGTGAGGATCGACTTTCTGATGGACGTTGACGACAACGACAAGGTATACGTCAACGAGATCAACACCATTCCGGGCTCCTTGTCCTTCTATCTGTGGGAGGCTACGGGTGTGAAATATCCCGAGCTTTGCGACCGCCTTATCGAGTTGGCCTTCAAACGTCAGAGGGAAAGAGAAAACACGATGTTTACCATCGACACAAATATTTTGAACGAAACGAGCTTTGGACAGAAAGGCTCAAAGGGTAAGATATGACAAGTTTGCTTCTTAAGCTGTTTATCAAGGGTGACCTTGCCGACAAAAACACAAGAGGTAAATGCGGAACGCTGGCGGGTATCGTCGGCGTTCTTTGTAACCTGTTGCTTTTCGCAATAAAGTTTTTGGCAGGCACTCTTTCAGGCTCGGTCTCCATGATAGCCGACGCCTTCAATAATTTTTCGGATATGGGCTCATCGATAGTCACGATGCTGGGCTTTAAGCTGGCATCCAAGCCTGCCGACCCCGAGCACCCCTTCGGCCACGGACGGATGGAGTATATGTCGGCGGCCTTGGTTTCGGTTTTGATAATGCTGGTCGGCTTTGAGCTGTTGACTGAATCGGCCTCAAAGCTTTCCGACCCCACCGTGCCCGACGCAGGACTTCTGCCCATTATTATCTTGGCTGTTTCCATCCTTATCAAGCTGTGGATGGCGGTCTTTAACCGTTCTCTGGGCAAAAAAATAAACTCGGGAGCGCTTGCGGCAACTGCGACCGACAGCCTTAACGACTGTATCTCCACCTCGGCGGTTTTGGCGGTGGCCATCGTTTGCCGTGTGCTCCCAGATGTCGCTTTTGTTAAATATCTCGACCCGATAGTCGGTATTTTGGTGGCGGTGTTTATACTGTATTCGGGTTATTTGAGCCTTCGGGAAACGCTCGACCCGTTGATCGGCCTTGCGCCCGACCCTAAAACGGTAGATGAGATAAAAAATATCGTTATGGCCGACCCCGATTTTTTGGGCATTCACGATATGATAGTCCACAACTACGGCCCAAGCCGTGGCTTTGTGTCGTTGCACGTTGAGGTCAGCGCCACGGGTGACATACTCGTTCTGCACGAGAAGATCGACCGTTGCGAGCGTGACATCAAGCATCAGACGGGCATTGAGGCGGTCATACATATGGACCCAATCGTGACCGACGATGAGGATGTCAACCGTGCACGTGACCTTATGAGTCAACGCATTGCCGAGTTTCACAACGGTATGACCATCCACGATTTCAGAATGGTCAAGGGCGAAAAGCAAAACAATCTTATCTTTGACGTGTGTGTACCGCCCGATTGCAAGCTTTCCCATAAGCAGATCAGAGCCGCGATCCAGAGCCTTGCCACCGATATCGACAAGACCTACCAATGCGTCATCACCGTCGACCACGACTTCTCCGGCGGTAAGCATTAAGCACAACAACAAAGAACGAGCTGTCTCATTAACGACATAACCTGTAAGTATTCAATAAACTCGTAGGGGCGAACTGCGTTCGCCCACGGGCGACCACAGGTCGCCCCTACGGTCTGAATATTTATACAAGTGATTGTTTAATGAGACAGCCTTTTTCTTTTAAACGAGCACTATATTATGAGTTCAAGTGTTAAATGAATTGACGGTAAACCGTCATGAATTGATGCCAAGGCATCATGATTTCTCGCACTCTGCGCTCCGTGAATTGAATTGCCCAAAATTTCAATACCGAAGGCAATTCATGGCGATAGCCAATTCATGCCCAATGGGCAATTCATTGTTTTTATCTGATCTTATCGTTGGGCTGGGTGACCTCGATCTCAAGTCTGGCAGACTGGAGACCGTCGGCATGGGCGTAAACCTTCAGGATTCCCTCGGTGCCGTTGGAATGGATACAAGCGGCAACAACGCCTGCTCGCATCTGACGGTCGGCACAGGCCATCGAGGTGTGGTCGGCAATGTCCGAGCCCGTGCCTCTGATGTAGCCGTTGGGAGTGCAGTTGAAGTGTACCATAGGTGCGGCATCGGGCACCTTGTTGCCGTTTTCGTCAACGCAGTAGCAATGTACAACAGCACAGTCCCACTTGCTGGCAAACAAAGCCTCGGTCTGCATTTCGAGCTTTAAGGCTACGGGCTTGCCGGTGGTGGCAACACGGTCGGAGGCAACCTCCTTACCGCCGATGTAACCCTTGGCAGTAACCTCTCCGGGTGCGTAAACAAGCGTCCACTCGCCGTGACCGTATTTTTCGATCTGACGTCTTCCCTGCGATTCGCCGTTGTACCAAAGCTCGACCTCTTCGCAGTTGGTGTATACCCAAACGGGGATGTCCTCACCCTCACGGCCCTTGAGATTCCAATGAGGCAGGATATGAACCATAGGCTCATCGCTCCAAAGCGACTTATTCTGATACCAGGCATCCTTCTTCTGCAGGTACAGATCAAGTGCTCCCGACTGCGAGCAAAGACGGGGCCATGCGGCCTCTCCGCGGTGCTCGGTTGCGGCCCACTGATAACCGCCCATTACCCACTCACGCTCCATAAGGAACTTCCAGGTGCCCTCACGGCCTCTGAACCAGGAGTTGGTGTCGTGGTCCCAGGCGTTGATGTAGGCGTGCTTGGGCGAATCTCCGAAATACCAGCCACGGGTGGTGCCGGTGGCGCAGTTTTCGGACGAAACGATGGGCATATTGGGGAACTTTTCGTGCAGAGCATCAAAGTTCTGGAGATTATAGTTAAGACCGATGACGTCCTGCGCAACGAAGCACTTGACGGTCTGGGGATTAGCGTCACTTGCGCTCATTACGGGACGGGTGGGATCGAGACGGTGGACAAGTGCCGACATTCTCTGTGCAAATTTAAGTCCAAGCTCGGTTGCGGCCAGCTTTTCCTCGTTAAAGATCGACCACATAATAACACCGGGACGGTTTCTGTCCTTCTTGACAAGGGTCTCAAGCTGCTGGAGGTACTCATCGCAGGTGCCGAACCAACGGGTCTCGTCCATTACCAGCATACCCTGACGGTCGAGCTCATCCATGGTCTGATCGCTGTGAGAATAGTGCGAGGTGCGGTAACCGTTGACGCCCATTCCCTTAAACAGCTTTATGCGGTATCTCTTGATACGGTCGAACACGGCCTTACCCTGCAGACCGTAGTCCTCGTGACAGCAGACGCCCTTGATGATAACGTGCTTGTCGTTCAGGAAGAAGCCCTTTTCGGCATCAAAGCGAAGGGTTCTGAAGCCGAAATGATTGGTGACCTCGTCAACGGCATTTTTGCCACGGTAGACGGTGGTGCGGCAATAGTAAAGGTTGGGGTTTTCGCAATCCCAGAGCTTGGGATTAGATACAGTAACCTTCTGATTAAGAACAGCCTTGTATTTCAGAGCGACATTTACGTTGTTGGTGACTTCAGCCAGAACGTTGCCGTCCTCGTCCAGGATCTCGTTCTTGACGGCTACACGGTGGTTGGTAAAGTCGTCGTTTCTGACGGTAGTCTCAATGGGGACCTCCCACTCGGTATCAGAGATCTTTTTGGGTGCAACGTATACACCCCAGGTGTCTACAGCCACCATATCGGTCTTGATCATCCATACATTACGGTAGATACCTGCGCCGTCGTACCACCAACCCTCGTGGCTGGAGTTGTCGATATAAACTGCGATAACATTCTGCTCGTCACCGTAGTAAAGGTAATCGGTGATATCGACCTCGAAAGGTACATAGCCGCAGAAATTACGCTTGGCAAGGCAGGAGTTTACATATACTGTACAGCAGTTGGTAACGCCTTCAAAATAGATGGAGATCCGCTTGCCCTTATCCTCCTCGCTGACCTTGAAGGACTTGCGGTACCAGGCATTTTTGCCGTCTAAGAAGCCAAGACCCTCGTTAAGCTCCTTGTTGGGGATCTTGTCGACAACATAGTCGTGGGGGAGATTGACGGTCTGCCAATTGAGATAGTTGCTGCACTGTCCCGGAGGAGCCCAGGAGTTGTTATCAAAATAATAGCGGCTGCCGGGGCCTATCTGTGCGATCTCGGCCTTGGCGTGCTTATACAGAGGGCCCTTGGGATGGGGAAGCTGGCTTGTTTCAACATCGCCCTCGTAAAAGCGCCAGTTTTCCATAAATCTTTCTTTTGTACGCATATCTAACACCTCTTGTGATAAAGTTTTTAATAATCAAGCTTATCAAATATGAACATTTCACTCTCGTAATCGTGCCTGTAATTCCAGGCAATACCGATGTTCATAAGCATTGCGCCGCTGTAACGCTTGCCGTTTTCACGGCAGACATAGACCGCCTCGGGGTCAAGGCCCTGCAGCCTGGTGTACTTGAATTTACAGGACGGCTGGGTTGCAATAACATAGCGTAAAAGCACGACCTTTTTACCGTCCTCTGAAACAAAGTTCATCGAAGCAAAGCGGCTGTTCATCGGATCGTCGATACGGTAAAGGTCGCCACGGTGGAAGACCTCTCCAAGTTCTTTATATATGCCCACAAGGCGCTTGGCTTCCGCCAGCTCCTCATCGGTCATTTTTGCAAGATCAAGCTCAAATCCGAACTGACCGGGGAGCGCTACATAGCCTCGGGTCTTGAGCGGAGTGTTTCGTCCGACCTGATGGTTGGGGCAGACCGAAACGTGTGCACCCATTGAAGAATACGGGTAGCAGAAGCTTGTTCCGTGCTGGATGTAAAGGCGCTCGACAGCATCGGTGTCGTCACTCGACCAGGTCTGCGGCATATAGTAAAGCATACCGAAATCGAAACGTCCGCCGCCCGAAGCGCAGGACTCAAACAGCACATCGGGGAAACTTGAGGTGAGCGTTTCAAGCACACGGTAAAGACCAAGCATATAGCGGAACTTGACCTCACACTGACGTTCGGGAGGGAGTTTATCTGAACCGACCTCGCTCATATAGCGGTTCATATCCCACTTGACATATTCAATGTTGGCGCTTTCCAATATCTTGGAAACGGCGTCGATTATGTAGTCACAGACATCCTCACGGGAAAGGTCGAGGGTGAGCTGATTACGTCCCAATGAATTTTGTCTGCCGTTGATGTGCAACGCCCAATCGGGATGCTTTTCAAAAAGCTGACAGTCTTTGGGCGACATCATTTCGGGCTCAAACCAAAGACCAAACTTCATTCCTCGCTTGTTTATCTCGTTGGCCAGACCGTCGAGACCCTCGGGCAGTTTATCACGATTTACAAACCAGTCACCGAGACCTGTGTGGTCATCGTTACGGATTCCAAACCAACCGTCGTCAAGCACAAGCAGGTCAAGACCAATATCCTTGGCTTTGTCGGCAATGGCAGACAGCTTTTCAACCGTGAAGTCAAAATATGTGGCCTCCCAGTTATTGATAAGCGCATAACGCTCGATATCACGGAATTTTCCTCGGCAGATGCGCTCACGGACTATCTTATGCCATATTCTCGACATACCGCCAAGACCGTTTTCGGTATATACCAGCACCGCCTCGGGGCTTTGGAAGGTCTCTCCTGTTTCCAGCGTATAGCCAAAGCCAAACTTGTTGACACCGATAAATGCACGCATCGTATCGTAATTGTCCAACTGTGCGCCGCCTATAAATTCGCCGCTCCAGATAAGACCCATACTGTAAACACGGCCACGCTGCTCATCGGCATTGTGCTGGGGGAAGCAGACAAACGGCGTGTGGTAATGTCCGCTTGCACCGTTTTTCATATCAACATACTGTGTGCCGCAAAAAACAGGGGTGCGGGCAGGATGACGTTCACGTCCCCAGGTGCCGTCAAAATGCATAAAGTCAAGGTCACAGCCCTCGGGGATATCCACGCTTGCACTCATAACAGAATTAAGCTTGCACTTGGGACCACGGTTTTCAATATGCACACTGCGTGTGATAACGTCATAGTCCTCAAAAACCGAGTAAGAAAGGAAAACGTGAAGTTCCTTTGGCGCATCAACAAGCTCGACCTCAAGCGTCTGAACCTTGTCCCCCTCCTCGCAATAGGTTGCGGGAAGACCTTTAAGCTTTTGCTTACCGTCAAAGATCTTATATCCTGCATATCTGAGCTGCGGACAGGCCGAACCGTCATCAAAGGTGCACTCCATAGCGGGGTTTCTGAGATCAACGCTGCCGTGGGTGGGATACTCCATACGTGCAACATTGGTAGACCAGCCGCCCATACCTATATCCTGCGGTGACAAGGCCTTGGTCTGAACAAGTATATACTGCTCAAGCTCGGCCATTATCGGCAGTTTGGCTCCCCAATAAAGATGAAGCAGCTGTTCTGATTTATATACACCAAAAACATAGCTTGTGTTTTTGGTATCAAGCTGAAAAATCCGTGTGTTTTCGTCAAAACTTATCATAGCGACCTCCGTTTAAGAAATTTGTGCAACGGCACATATCCATACATTATACTTATACCATTTTATTCCCCTTATTTCAAGCCATTTTTTACGCTTTTGGCCCCCTTTTTTCAACAAAGCTCCGATCGTGTCATATTTGAAAAAACACTTTGACAAAAATGTCCGCATATGGTATACTAAACATATATATAGCTTGAAAGGAAGTAACTATTATGAAGAAACTTATTATAGCACTTCTTGCAATGACACTTTTGCTTACAGCTTTTGTCGCCTGCGGCGGCGACGATACCGACAACGCCTCCTCGACCGACAAGGAAGTCCAGGCTGTAAAGCCTAACGGAAGCTCGTCCGTGCAGTCGCTGACCTCGGAAGAAATGGACGCCTGGGGTGACGTCAGCATCGGCTTTGAGTCGGGAGACAACACCTACGGCGACGGGACCGCCTCCAACGGCGGGGGCACCTCGTCTGACAGCACCGTGACCTCCAATTCTGCTTCACAGCCGACAGACTCGACCGATTCCACCACCTCGACCGGCAACTCGGCCACAAGCACGAACAGCAGTGCAACAAGCAGCAAAAACAATAACTCGGTTTCTTCCAACCCCAAGGATCAAGGCTTCGGCCCCTGGATCCCCATCCCCTAATTTTTGTGACAGAAGGTAAAAGCAGTGTTCTCTATAAGTAAAAAGATAGTATCGATACTTGTTGTTGCTTCGGTCGTGCTTTCGGCATCGGCTGTGGGTATCGCCATGATATTCCACGATGACGGCAGTTTGCCTCTGGGCAACGATTTCAGTTCGGCTCTCATCCCGTCGGACAGCTCCTCGAAGACCCAGCCAAACAGCTCCGACAATGCTTCTTCGGCCGTATCGGACGGTCAGTCGAACACATCGTCAGACACCGACAGCACCGTATCTGACAACACCCAAAGCGACACGGCCTCCCGCCCTTCGGGCACCGAGGACGATGACCGAAACGATAATCAAAACAACAATCAAAACAATAACGGCAATAATAACACGTCAAACACCGAGCAGACCTCCTCGACCGATGCTTCGTCCGAAGCGGTCAGCTCCGAGCCCGACAACACCCCTTCAGAGCCCGATAACACCGCATCGGAACCCAACGAAGACGCTTCGCAGCCCGACACTACGGATTCCGAGCCGGATAATACAAGCTCCGATGGAGCTCCCGTAAATTCCGAGCCCGAGACGCCCGACAACTCACAACCCGAGACTCCTGTAAATTCCGACTATGAGAACGGGTTTTAATGCGGCTGATTCTTGACAAATCGCAAATAATAGCGTATAATACCAATGTTTAAAGATGATAAACGGAAGAGTAATCGGTCTTAAGCCTTCAGAGAGTTGGCGGCAGGTGCGAGCCAACGGCGGCAATCGGTGAAAGACCCCGTTTTGTCGGCGGAAGAACGGCTCCGGCCTATTAGACCCGCCCGTGAGACAAGCGTTAATTTCTTTAAAGTGAGCCATTTTGGCTAATTTGGGTGGTACCGCGGAAGCTGTCTTTCGTCCCATTAGGGATAGGACAGCTTTTTTATTTTTTTAATGTAATTTGAATTTGGAGGAATAAAAATGGAGTTTTTGAACACCGAAAAAAGAATCGACACGACCGAAATTGCCTACGTCATTGACGGCTTTAAGAACGGCACGATCAAAAACGGCGACAAGGTCAAGGTCAAGGGAACCATTCACCGCATCCGTGAGATGAGCGGATTTGCATTCGTTATCATCCGCACCGCTCGTATGTGCTTCCAGTGCATCTGGGAGGAGGGCAAGTCCAACATCGACGTTAAGGATTTCTCGGTCGAGGAATGTGTTGTTGTTGACGGTACTCTGATCGTTGAGGAGCGCAGCCGTCTGGGCTTTGATATCCGCATCGACGATATGGTGAGGATCTCCGGCAAGGCCGAGGTTCCGCCCGTTGAGATCGGCAACGACAAGAAGATGGAAAAGCTTAACCTCAACACCCTTTTGGACAACCGCATCATTTCGCTCCGCAACCCCAAGATCCGTGCGATTTTGAAGATCGCCGACGGTGTGCAGTATGCGTTCCGTTCCTTCCTGCGCTCCGAGGGCTTTACCGAGTTTATACCTCCCAAAATGGTTGAAGCAGGTGCCGAGGGCGGTGCCGATATGTTTGAGGTCGATTACTTCGGCAAGAAGGCTTACCTCAATCAGAGCCCCCAGATGTATAAGCAGATAATGGTCGGCGTTTTCCAAAAGGTATTTACCGTAGGCCCCGTTTTCCGTGCCGAAAAGTACAGCACCAACCGCCACATCAACGAATTCCAGGGTCTTGACCTTGAGATGGGCTTTATCAACTCGTTTGAGGATCTGATGGAGCTTGAAGCAAGAATGTTCCAATATATGTTTAAGGTTCTCAATGAGGAATACGCCGAGGAGCTTGAGATGTATCTTGGCCGTGACCAGCGCCTGCCCGAGTTGACCTGCTTCCCCAAGATCAGATTTGACGAGGCCAAGAAGCTGTTTGCCGACGCCCATCCCGGCGAGCACGGCAAGCGTGCATTGTCAGAGCCCGACTTTGCACCCGAGGAGGAAAAGTGGCTGGGTGAATACTTCCTCAAGGAGCACAACGCACCCATCGTTTTCGTGACCCACTACCCCACCGTAAAGCGTCCGTTCTACGCAATGGAGGATCCCGAGAACCCCGAGTACACCTTGAGCTTTGATATGCTCTTGAACGGCCTTGAGGTCACCACCGGCGGCCAGCGCATCCACGACTATGAATGCCAAGTTAAAAAGATGGAAGCTCGTGGCATGGACACAGCCGATTTTGAGGACTACCTCACCATGCACAAGTACGGTATGCCTCCCCACGGCGGTATGGGTCTTGGACTTGAGAGAATCGTTCAGAACATTTTGGGCCTTGACAATATCAAGCAGGCCACCGCATTCCCCCGTGACCGTGACAGACTCCGTCCGTAATTGTAACACTTAAAACTTCAACCGCGAAAGAGGTGTTGTTATGCAGAAAGCTGTAAAAACCGCTTTGTTGCTGACTGCCTTTTTTGCGGTTTTGTTCTGCTTTGCAGGCTGTAGCTCTGACAGCACCCAAGCTCAAAGTGCCGTTTCTGATATTCATGAGCACGTGTTTGCACCCGCCGACTGTGAGAACCCACAGCGATGTAATTGCGGAGCAACAAGAGGCAACGCCGTTGGTCATTCGTGGGAAAATGCGACCTGCTCCTCCCCCAAGACCTGCCTTGCCTGCGAAAAGACCGAAGGTGAACCGTTGCCCCACGATTTTGTGGAGGGTGTCTGTATGCGTTGCGATGCCTATGATCCCGACAGCGCTGTTGACTCGCCTTTGGTATGGATATCGAAGGACGGGAAATATCACGGTAACAGCACCTGTGGCATTGCTCCCGACGAGGAACCGTTAAAAACCACGCTTGCCAAGGCTCGTTACAACGGCCATCGGCCTTGTGAACGGTGTTATTGCATTCCTTAGTTTGTTACCTCCTTGTTCGAGTCCCACGCTTTTTTGCACCAAAACAAAAAGCAGTATCTTGCGATACTGCTTTTCATTTTGGTGGACGCTGGGGGACTTTGCCGGTGCTACCGCACCTCTCGCCTCGCTTCGCTCGTTGCCACGTCGGCGAAAACATTCCACCGGAATGTTTTCTTCCGAAAGCCTCTGGCTTTCTCCCTCCTTGTTCGAGTCCCACGCTTTTTTGCACCAAAACAAAAAGCAGTATCTTGCGATACTGCTTTTCATTTTGGTGGACGCTGGGGGACTCGAACCCTCGACCGCCCGCACGTCAAGCGGGGGCTCTACCAGCTGAGCTAAACGTCCGTATTCAATTGACTGCAAGGGTTATTATATACAATCCTCGCATAAAAGTCAAGCATTATTTTTGTTTTATTTGAAAAAATTTAGCCCTTGCCTCGGTTTTGTGTCCGAAGCAAGGGTCTTTCTTTAATCCGGTTTGGTAAAGTCGCTGTGGTGGGGGGACATTCCGCCCGACATATAGGCGTTTCTGGCATCCTTGCCGTAATGCGAGTAGCCATAGCCGTAACCGTAGCCGTAGCGGCGTTTGCCGTAGCGTCCGTAGTATTTGTAGCCGCTGTCTCCCGAGCCGATCTCGGCACAGTTGATGACAAAGCCCATTACACGGACATCGCTGAAGGCCATATCGTGCAGAGCGTCACGCACCTTTTCGGGCGAAACGGCGTTTGCACGGACAACAAACATTACCTCGTCGCAAAGGTCGGCAACCGAAACGGTCTCCGAAACGACACCGCAGGTCGACATATCCACAACGATGTAATCGTACTGCTCACGGAGATAGTCAAAGATCGGCTGGAAGCGGTTCTTTTTGAACTTAATATTCTCCTCGCCTGCGAACAGAACATCAAAGGTATCCGATACCGAGTTGATAACATCGTCGATACCGATCTTGCCTGCAACTACATCGGTGATACCTGCATCCGAAACCTCTTGCTTGCGGTTAAGGATGTTCTGAATGCTGCGGTTGTGCAGATCCATATCGATCAGCAGCACCCTGCCGTCACCGCCGGAAAGGGTCTTGGCAAGATTGTACGCCACGGTGGTCTTGCCCTCGCCTGCGATCGCACTTGTGATTCCGACGATCTTGGTGTTCTTACGGGTCAAATGCAGGTGAACGCGCTGCTTGAGCACACGTATCGACTCCGAAAAGCCCGAAAGTGTGGGGCTGAGCTTGAGTATTGCGTTGGCGGCATTGCTGGTACGCTTCTTGGCGACCGAGGGGATCTCACACATACATTTGCTGTTGAAATATGCCTCGATATCACGCTTGCCGGTCACAATGCGGCGGGTATACGCATCTATTGCCGCTATGCCGATGCCGATCATCAGACCGATAATAGCAAACATGAGCACATAATCATAGTATTCGCCGGTGTTATAAGGCTCTGTGGCAACTACGGGCTCCGAGCCCTCGATGACCTTCATCTGGGTATCACCGACGACATATTCGGCGACCGACGGGTAGTTTTTGATGATAGACTGAAGCAGGTCGTAAGCATCCCGGGGGGAGGTGCTGGTGACCGTGACCTCAAAAATGTTGGTATCCGTAACCGCTGCAGCCGACACCCTTCCGTCAAACGGACGGCGAAGATCGGCGGTTATGATATCGGACATGATTCCCGAATTGATGATATACGGGAAGGTGGTAGCCATTTGAGTAGCCAGAGTGGGGTTATAGTTAAAGCTGTACACGCTGGCGCCATTGGTCGCATCGCTTGCAACCAGCGGAGTTATGGTGAAACGCACCTGGGATCTGTATCTGGGTTGAAATGTGATATGGAAATACGCAAACGAAAGGGAGGCAAACAGGACGCAGGATATGGCGGTTACCCACCACAGTCTTTTAAAGCTGTTTAAAAACTTGCGGAACGTCAATTGAGGTGCCGTTCTTTTCACTTTATCGGATGAGCCGTTTCCCTTTTCTATAGGTTCTCTGTTCAAGCTGTGCTTCCCCCTTTCTAACCGTTCTGACGGCTGTAGTAATTGCTGTAGGAATCGTTGGGATCCTCAGCGGTGTTGCCGATCTGCATAAAATCGTTAAGCACACAGCCGGCAAGATAGCATTTGTTGATATTTTCGATCTGGTCGTTGATATCGGTGACCGAAACAACATCCTGACGGATGACCAGCAGGGCGGCATCGGCAACATCCGAAACGACCTCGGGGTCGATAGTGATTCCGCACGGAGGAGTATCGACTATGACAAAATCGAACTGCTCCTTCAAAGCGTTAATAACGTCACGGAAACGCTTGGACGCCAGCTTTTCGGACGAATTCGTGCAATGCTCAACGCTGTCAAGCAGATAGATCCCCGTATCGGGCTCATACTTGATGTAATGAGTAATGTCTCCGCCGTTATCAAGATACTGGTGGAAATCCGAGTTTTCGGGTCTTGTAACATTGTCAAAGAAGCGGCGCACCGAGGGGTTTTTGAAGTCGCAGTCGACCAAAAGCACGCGGTGGTTATTCTGTGACAGCGCAATGGCCAGATTGATGACCGTACTGGTCTTGCCTTCGTTTTCGGTGACGCTGGTGACCATAAACACCTTGGCCGACTTGGTGCGGCGCAGACTCTCCAGCTTGATCGCCATTTTGCGGAAGCTGTTGGCGAATTCAAATCCCACCAACGGGTTGGTTATCATAAGGCGACGCTTGGATTGAGGCAGCTTGGGATTTAAGCCTCTGACCTTGGGGACGGTACCGAAAAGGCGTGCGTCAAGCTCGCTTTCAACATCGGCAACGCTCTTGACCGTATCACGCCAATAGGAGAACAGCACCACCAGTACAGTTACCGCAGCTCCTGCAAGTATGGCGATCAGAGCGCTTAAAACAAACGGCGACATCGCATTGGAGGTCGAGGACGGCATCTGCGGATTTACGACCGTTCGGATGATAACGTTACTGAAAACATAGTCGGTAACCTTCATGTAATTTCTCTGTACCGACAGAAGCGTTTCATAAGCCTTTTGAGGCGTGGTATCGCTGACCGCAACCTGGATGAGGTTGGTGTCTCCCATCTGCGCGGCCGAGATGATTCCCGTGACCCCGCCTTCGACATCCTGGGCAACGACCTCTCTTAAAGCGGCACTTTTGAAAACATCATCCAGCGTTTCGGCAATGACGACCGTTCTCGCCAGCGACAAAGCCGTAGCGCTGGTGGTATAGCCGCTAAGGTTTATGGCAACCGTCATCCTGCTTGTGTACTGCGGCTGACGGACATAACGCATATAGCTGTAGCTGCCGGCAAAAACCGTTACCGTTGCCAAGGCTATGACCCACAGATTAATGACAACGTCACGGAGGATGCTGTATAAATTAACCTTTGTAATATCAAATTTTTTCATCATTCTCACTCCGTAACAACAACGACAAGGCGAGTCAGTGCGGCAACATCGCCGTTATCGTCAAAAATTCTGTAATACGCATCATAAGCACCGGGCTTTGAATGGTCGACCTTTGATGTGTCGATCTTTATATCGTCAACGGTGTATATCTTGGGTGCGTTGTTGAAGAAAACATCCCTGATCCTGGCGTTATAATCCGGCTCGACACCGACCTTCGTGAACGCAATATAATCGGTCAGGCGCACCTTGGTGCTGAAATAGTCCCTGCCGGTAACCATGGCCATAAAGGTGACCTCGGTGCTGTCTCCCATACTGTTGGACACCTTTATGTTGATGGGATATTCACCCTCGTTATTGGTGAACTCGGGCGAGATGACCTTAATGTAATCGTTAAGATCACCGTCCAAAATATCGGATGCCTTGACATATTGCTTGAGGTCATAATTATATCCGCCGGGGAATATAAAATCACTCGTAAGGCCGATCGTCGGCGGCTGATAGTCGGTAAACACCAGCATACGCTGCAGGGTGGTCACGTTATTGTCGCTGTCACATACCGAGAAGCTGACGATGGTGGTATAGGGCTTGGTCTCGATAAAAAATCTTTTATAGCTGACCTTTATCTTGTCAGTAAGGTCTCCGTCCTGCTCGTCCTTGGCCGTAACGTACTTCAGCAGATCCTCAACAGGTGTTTTGACCGACGCTTCGATGGTCTCCTCCTGTGTGCAGGTAATGACCGGTGCCACATCCGTTCCGATATGGGTGATATAGGCCACTACGCTGAAGATGCCAACCAAAATTGCGGCAATGACCGTTATTGCTTTCAGTGCTCTCATTTGCGTTCTCCTAATACAAATTTTTATACCTTTTTGCCCTTTAATATGGCTTTGGGGTTGTTGAAAAACAGATCCTCGGCATATTCGGGTGAAAATGTCGACGAGATGAATTCGTACGCCTCCGAAAGATCGGGCGTGCGCTGGAAGGTGCTGTGTGCATCGCTTGAGATACATATTGCAAGGTTGTTTTCGATCAACAGCATTGCCACATCCTGCGCCTCAATACCGCTCAAGCCCTCAAGGCTGGTGTGGTTTACCTGGAGCAACGCTCCCTTATCCAGCATACGGAACACATCACGCGGCTGATCCTGTATAAACTCATACCTTTCGGGGTGAGCCACGATGGGCTTGTAGCCGTCCCGTGCCAGCGCATCCAAAACGCCGAGCGCACGTTGCAGATGATCACGGAATCCAAACTCAACGAGGCAGTATTCCGTGTTGTTCAGCGTTATGAGCTGACCGTCGGCTATGACCTCTTCGATATTGTTGACGCCGAATACCTCGGCACCCATATAAAGGTTGAGCTTAGGAAAATTTTGCGCCGCAACCTCTTTAAACAGTCCGAACATCCTCTCAAGATCGGCCTTGCTCATTTGGGTGGATCGCATACCTCTGGCGAGATAGTGCGGAGTTAAAACGATGTCGGTCGTTCCGTTGGCCGCAGCGATCTGCAGCATCTGTATCGCTTCGGAAACATCCTCGGCACCGTCATCTACCGCAGGTAATATATGTGTATGAAGGTCTACCGTAACCGACACCGTCCTTTCTCTATAAATTTACGGATGATTATATCAGAAGCACTTATTGAGAGCCTGCTCGATATCCTCGATGATATCGTCAACATACTCAATACCGACCGACATTCTGATAAGGTCGGGGGTCACACCGCACTCAATAAGCTGTTCGTCCGAAAGCTGACGGTGGGTGGTGGAAGCGGGATGCAGGATGCAGGTTCTGGCATCGGCAACGTGGATAACGGGTGCGGCAAGCTTTACGCTCTCCATAAACTTGCCTGCGGCCTCTCGGCCACCCTTGATACCAAACGAAATAACACCGCAGGTGCCCTGAGGCATATACTTTTTGGCAAGTGCATTGTACTTATTATCCTCAAGACCGGGGAAGTTTACCCAAGCGATCTTGTCGTTCTTGGCCAAGTATTCCGCAACCTTCTGTGCATTTGCGCAATGCTCTCTCATTCTCAGATGAAGCGTCTCAATGCCGACGTTCAGCAAAAATGCGTTCATCGGAGACATCATCATACCCATATCACGCATCATCTGCGCTCTTGCCTTGGCGATAAATGCGGCGGCACCGAACTTCTCGGGGTAAACCAAGCCGTGGTACGACTCGTCGGGTGCGCAGAATTTCTCGAACTTCTTGGAAGCCGTCCAATCGAACTTGCCCGAATCGACAACACAGCCGCCCAGAGCCATTGCGTGACCGTCGAGGTACTTGGAGGTTGAGTGGATAATGATATCGGCACCCCACTCAAACGGACGGCAGTTTACGGGCGAGGGGAAGGTGTTGTCAACAAACAGGGGGATCTCGTTCTCGTGAGCGATCTTGGCCCATCTTTCGATATCAAGCACGGTCAAAGCAGGGTTGGCAACGCTTTCACCGAACAAAAGCTTGGTCTCGGGGCGGATGGCTGCTCTGATCTCCTCATCGGTGGCATCGGGTGAGATAAAGGTTGTGTCTATCCCTAACTTGCGGAGGGTGATGTTCAAAAGGTTGAACGAACCGCCGTAGATAGAGTTGGACGAAACGATGTGGTCACCTGCCGAGCAGATGGTGAGGATCGCGGCGGTGGTCGCACCCTGACCCGAGGAGCAGAGCATTGCTCCCACACCGCCCTCTAAAGCGGCTATCTTCTTCTCGACCGCCTCAACCGTGGGGTTGGAAAGACGGGTGTAAAAATGACCCGAAGCGTTAAAATCGAAAAGATCGCCTAAGGTCTTGGCATCCTCATACTTGAAGGTAGTGCTCTGATATATCGGCAAAACTCTTGCTTCGCCGCTTTTGGGCTCGTAGCCTTCCTGAATACATTTTGTGTTGATATGGCTCATATAGATTTTCCTTTCTGAAATGGGATTAACCCATAAATATCTTTTTAAGTGCCCGTCTTGCCGAGCCGTCGGCAATGGCGGTTATGTGATCACCCGGTCTTATGACCGTGTTACCTCTCGGTATCTCCATCTCATCGCCCGACACAACGGCGATGATAATGCTTTTCTCGGGCACGGCTATCTGCGAAAGCGGCAGACCCAACGGGTTAAAGTCGGCCCCTGCCACAAGGTCGATAATGCCTACCTTGCCCTTATTAAGAGTGGCGATAAGCCGCACCTCGGTGTCGACCTCCATCTCGATAAGGTCGGTTATTATCTGGGTGGAGCTTACGGCAATGTCGATGCCCAAAAGCTTCATAGCCTCAACGTTTTTAGGGTCGTTCGCACGGGAAATGACCCTGTCCACCTGGAATTTTCGCTTGGCTATCTGGCCTGCGACGATATTATCCTCGTCCGAGCCGGTAACCGCAATGAATGCATCGGCGTTGACGGTTCCGGCCTGAAGCAAGGCTTCAACGGTGGTTCCGTCGTCACATATAACGGGGATATCCAGCTCGCTTGCGATAAGCTCGCAGGTGCGCTGATCCTTTTCGATAAGGCTTATTTCTACCCCGTCCTCGATAAGGGTCTTGGCAACGTAAAAGCCTACCTTGCCGCCGCCCACAATAACGACCTTCATTTAAAATCTCCCTTCAAGATCAATCGGCAAGGCTGGTGAAGACCACCTTTTCGCCTGCCGCTAAAACCCTTGCACGGTCCTCGGCCAGAGCTATCTCGCCGTCGGTGTCGATCACGGCGTAAACTATCTCGCCGTGGAAAACGGGAATATCGCAGATAAGGCGACCCTCCCACTTGGGGTCATACCGTGTGACAAAACGGGCCTTGCGGTTGCCGAAGGACACCAGACTGTCAAAGACCTCACCCGTTATCATATTAAATATCGAAACGCCCTCAAGATTGGTGGGGCAAAGGGTCTTAAGGCCCATATTCTGATAAACACGCTCTCTTACGGGGTCAACGATTCGGACGACCACGTTTTCGACCTTGTATTTTTCACGTGCAAGCTGTGCCGCAACGATGTTGAGATTATCATCCTCGGTGACGGCGGCAAATGCGTCGCACTCCAATATTCCGGCCTTTTCCAGCACCGAAACATCCATGGCAACGCCCTCCACGGTCAGACCCTTGAAAAATGCAGGCAGATCGCAGAATTTGTTGGCATCACGGTCTATTACGGCAACGTCGTGCCCTGTTTTTGCAAGGTCGGTTGCAAGCGAAATGCCGACCTGCGTACATCCCAAAATAATAACGTTCATATTCTCTCCCGAAAAAAGCGGACACTACCGCATAGTACAAACAATTATACATTATATATTTTAACACTACAGCGAAGATTTTGCAACAAAAATCAGCGATTGTTTACACATTTTTCTCAACTTTAAGGCTCTGTCAGACGACAACTTTGAAGAAAAGGAATATTACCTTACGTTTTGGAATAAAAATTGGTAAAACGCTGAAAGGAGACGGCAAAATGTTGGCTGTTGTAACCCCGTCCGACGGCAAAAGCGACCGTCGAAGGATCAAGACCGTACAATATGGCCGCATCGTGCATATTTCGGTCGGAAGCAAGGTGAGTTACCGCCGTCTGAAAAAGGTCTTGGCACCGTTTGAGGGCAGATTCCTTGCGGCCGAGGGCATAAAGACACACTCTCTTCGGCCGTTTGACCCCTCTCCCATCGCCGAGCGGCTGCTGTTTGAGCAGTTTTGCCGCTATGTGCTGACCCTTAAAGGCTACCGCACGGCGGTGGCGGTGGTCGACCCCGCAGGGCGGCACATCGGTGAGCCGCTTTTTACCGAGGTGGTGGCACACGCCGCCGCAGTAACGGTCTTCACCCTTCTTGACACCGAAGCGCTGTGCGAGGGCTGGCTGAAAGCCACGGGAACCTGCCCCGATACCGTCGACCGCAAGGCGTTTTTATACTCGGCCGACTGTTGCTTTGCGCCGCAAGGTCTTTTGGGCTTTGAGGGTACGCTTTTCGGGCTTGGCGGCCGAGATCTTGATTGCGACAGCATCCCCGTCCCTTTCGACCTTTTGCCGCTTTTTTCGACCGATATCGACCGCAAAAAACTCATTTGTCTGATAAAATACGCCGAAAACCGACACTCCGACCGCATACCGTCCGTCCCGGCCGAGGCAGTTTACCCCAAATGATATAAACAGCCACACAAATCAAAACCCCCGGTTCAACCGGGGGTTTGCTCAGCCCCTGGAAGGGGCGATTACTGGCCTGACCCCTAAAAGGGGTCACTGAATAATATTATAGCATCACAAGCACTGCCACCCGTAAACGGGTAAGTGGTCTGCTCTCTAGAACCTCCCTCTGACGAGGGTGACTCCCCATAAAATGGGGAGATGTCACGAAGTGACAAAGGGGACCGCCGCAGTAAGCGGGTGGATTGCCGAAGGCAAGACGGAGGGAGAGAAAACAACGACTACCCCTCCGACTGTGGTTTCACCACAGCCACCTCCCCTGACAAGGGGAGGTTCTTCATTGCTCCGCTTTTTATTATCCCCCGGTAGAACCGGGGGTTTATTCTTTGCTGAAGAGACAATACAAAGACCCGACCAAGGTTTTAGCCTCGGTCGGGTCTTTTTTCAATTTCGTGTAAATATTGAACGATTATTCAGCGTAGTCGGGCCACCAAGTGACTGCCGACTGCTTTACCATATCGCCATACTCACCGTCAGGAAGGGATGCTGCGAGATCGGTATCCTGAACGAGTGCTTTAATAAGCAATTCAGGCTTGATATACTCTTTCATTTCAGCCCCTCCTTACTGTGCGGGTGTGACATCTTTATAGCTGTAGGAAACTTCCTCAGCGAAAACCATTTCATCGTCAACGATTGCGTACAATGCGACGGTGATCTTGGTGTTGAGCATGGTCTTCTCGTAGCCCTCGTGGGTAAGACCGGTGATGATCATCTGATAATCATAGGTCTTTCTGCCGTAAGCATCGGTAGATACTGCATAAACGATCTCGTCCATGCCTTCTCCCATGACCTTTGCGGAAAGTGCAATGTTGTTGGCAGTCTCGACGTACTCAGCAAGGCTCATACCGTTCAAAGCTGCGGTGGGAACTGCATAGAAGCCCATCTCGGTTGCGGAGGCTCTGAACTCCTCGGTAACCTTACCCTTGAAGCGGATACCTGCAGAAACATACTCTTCGCCGGTGCCGCTTGCTGCACGGGTAGAAACAGCTACCATGTCCTTCTCCTCAATAGGCTCTACATCAGCCATAGCGGTGATGGTGATCTTGTCGATAACCATTGTGAAGTTACCCTTATCTGCGCCGCCGTTTCCGGTGTTCAGACGGATCATGCAAGTTTCAATGTTGCCGCTCTCGGTCACAGCGGAAGTGTAGGTAGGCATAGTGAATGCATACTTTACAGTACCGTTGTTGCTGGGCAGATTTTTGGTAACACTGGTGCCCGTCTTACGGACGCAACCGGTGCCGTAACCGTCGGAGTACATGAGCTGAACAGAAGTCTTGGTGGGAGCCTCGTACTTCTCGACATCGGTGGATTCACCGATGAAAGAATCATAGTAAACGGTTACGATATAATCCTTACCGGGTACAAACTTTGCATATGCTCTGTCAGCAGAGGCATAAGCAGGAAGTATAAAGCCGGTGTTTCTGGCAGTTACGGTCAGCTTGCCACCGCTGTTGGCGAAGGTGTAAACGTTAGAGCCCTTATCATTGTTGCCCTTATACTTGCTTGCCATATCGAAAGTATCGATAATAGTGGTGGGATACTTTGCGTAAACCATAGCGTTTGCAGAAATTGCGGGAGCAGCAGGATATGCATCGATCACCTCTTCACAGGCAGGAGCATCAGACCAGCCAAGGCACTTCTCGCCCATGGCAATATTCTCAGCATTTGCACCGTCCTTGGTTATAGAGGTGCCTGCATAAGCATAGGTCAAAGAGATCTCGCCATTGTCATTCATTACGTATACGCCGCTGTTTTCGTTGGACTTGGTAACGCTGATGACCTGAATGGAATCAAGTGCAATGTGTGCGCCGGGGCCGCCAAGAGCAATGGTAATAGGTGCATCGTTGGCGGTAGCGGTCATCTGATAGGTTGCATAGAAATACTGCCACTCGGAGCTGACAGAGGTCTGCTCCATGCTGTACTGATACAGGCAGTTTGCGGCGGTGATGGAATCACGGCCGAAACCGATGGAAGCCTTACCGTTGGCACCAAGCTTCAATACCTTATACTTGATTACAAAGGAATAGTAGGAAGCACGGTTGGTAAGCTGTGCTATGCTGCCGTCGCTTTTCTTGGTTGCAACAATAACATTATCACCGACATGATAATGCTGATCGCCCTTAGTTACTGTAAGGTCAGCGCCCTTATCGGTAACAACAAAAACGTTCTCACCGTCTTCGTTGACGAACGAATCGGTCATATCAGAGGTCTGGTACTGCTTGTTGGTGAAATAGTCGGTGTTTGCGGAACCGTCCTCATTAAAGAGCCAATCAAAATTATATTTACCCGACTGAACATTGCTTGCAGCAGTCTCGGTTACGATGTTGATGTTCTTGACGTAACCTTTGAATGTGCCGTAGTAGGTGAGGTACAGATAAGGCAGAACCTGATCGGCTTCGCCGGCAACCTTTCCCTTTACCTCGTATGCGGTAAAGGTCATCGAAGCAGAGTGCCACTTGCCGTCACCGGCAAATTTTGCGCTGATGCCGGAGTTTACAGAATTGATCGCTGACTTCGAATAGTTCGCAGAATAGGCAGACTGTGCACCGTAGTACAGAGCGAAACCGCTAAAATCGGTTACCGAAGTGAAATAATAATCAAAGGTAACGGTGTAGGTGGTACCTACTACGGGTTCCCACTTCTTGGTGTTGTCCTCGGGATCGGCCAACTCAAAGTTGGGACGGTCATTCTGTGCATCAAGAGGCAGAACCTTTTCGCCGGTGCCGGTGGGATCGTCGGTAATTTGACCGCGGGAAATAACGGTGACACCGAGGTCATTGGGGGTGATCTCTTCTGCAGAAACAGAAGAAATAGCAATTGTGCAAAGAGAGAAAATCATCACAACTGCCAAAAGAATACTTAACAATTTTTTCATGAAAATCTCCTCGTTTCGTTTTTTATTTTTTTAAAAATAAGCGCTAAAATGTCCTGACCTAACATTTGTAAAGGGATATGTAGTTTTCCGCAAAAAGCGTTTTTGGGGACACTTATGCAGACTACTATACTATTATATAATAAATCCAAAATAAATATTTGTCAAGCGTTTTTTTACGACCGCTTCGGTACTTTTTAATGTCTGATATTGTCGACTTGTGTCTATTCTTTTAAAGATCAAGACCCCAACAGCAACGGCGTTGCTTTCGGGGTCTTTGGTTTTACTGTTTTATTGCTTTGGTCTTCCATTTGCCGATGCGGTAGAAGATGAAGGTCAGCACCGCTCCCAGCACCCACGTGCACAAAAGCGATATCTGGATACACTCCTCCATACCGTCGGCCGGCTTGCCTGTGGGAGAAGTGAAATATGCTATTCCGTAGGCTAAAGGTATACGTGCAAAGACCGAAGTCATAAGCGATATCCACATAGGTGTCATGGTGTCGCCCGCTCCTCGCATAATACCCGAGAGGCTTTGCGTTACCGCCATTGCGATATAACCCACCGCCAAGATAAGCATCAGGCTGTAGCTCTTATCCACCAGCGAGGCGGTATCGGTAAATACCCCCATAAGTCCTTTGCCGAACAGCAGGATGACCGCCGTGATAACGGCCGAGCAAGCCACCGCCATAAGCGTTCCCTGCTTGGCGCCCTTCATTACACGGTCGTACCGTCCTGCTCCCACGTTCTGACCTGCGTAGGTGGTCAGCGCCGTACCAAACGAGAAGTTGGGCATCATGGCAAAGCCGTCAACACGCATAACAACAACATTGGCGGCGATAAACTGCGGTCCGAAGCTGTTGGTCAGCGACTGCACAATGATCATAGCCGATGAGAAAATAGCCTGGGTCAGACCCGAAGGCAGACCGAGCTTTACAATGGTCTTGACATATAATGCCTTGGGCTTTAAAAATTTTACGCCAAAGTCGAACATATCACGCATACGGGACAGCTTTATAAGGCAAAGCGCCGACGAAATAGACTGCGAGATAACAGTGGCCAGCGCAACGCCTGCAACGTCCATTTTAAGCGATGCTACAAAGTAAATATCAAGCACGATGTTGACGACCGTGGCGACCAGCAGGTATATAAGTGCCGAGACCGAATCGCCGAGTCCGCGGATAATACCGCTTAAAATGTTATAGTAGGCCATTCCGGCAATGCCGACCAGCGAAATAAACAGATAATCGTAACAGCCCTCGAGAATATCCGCAGGGGTATTCAAAAGCTCAAGCACCTGCCGCAAAAACGGCGAAGCAACAGCGATAAGTCCGACGCAGGCTATGGCCGTTACCGTGATACAGTTGCCCACGGTATACGACAGGCCTTCACGGTTTTTGGCACCGAAATACTGCGCCACCATAACGCTGGCGCCTGCCGAAATTCCGATGAACAAAACGAGCAGCATATTGATGATGGGCAAAGCGCTTCCGACCGCCGCAATGGCATTGTCGCCGTTTTCGGCATACTGACCGACAACGATGGTGTCCACCGTGCTGTAAAGCTGCTGGGCAATATTACCGATAAGCATGGGCAGTGTGAAGGTCAGAATGCTCTTCCACGGCACACCTTGGGTCATATCGGTTGGAGCAAACAAATTTTTCGTCATAGTTTTTACCCTTATACCTAAATTTTCTCTTATCAAAATTCACGTAGCAGATTATAGCACAACTGCCGCCCCGATACAACAAAAAATTTTTGATTTTACGAAAAAATTGACCGCCGACGGTAAGGTCGACGGTCGGATATAAGGTTGCTTTAGTTCAGAACGTAACGCTCGTTGCGGTCCTTTTTGATGCGGCCGGTCCTCACGGCGCTTTCAATGGCGCTCGAGAATATCGAGGTCACGACGGTGCCCTTCCTTGTGTAGCCCATCAGCCTTGCGGCCTCACGGATGAGGTCGTCCTCCGAAAGGCTGATCTGCTTTGAAAGAACATAATGCACGGCGTTATAGGCCTCCTTTAACGGAATATCATCGGTGTCACGCTTGGTCTCACCCTCGGGGCTGATCCTTACGATATTATAGTTGGAGGGCTTCTGGTCGGGGTTCCAATAGAACTTTTCACCGTTTTGGGTGGTGGCCGCCAGCTTCAAGGAAATAAATATCTTATCCATATATTCCTGAATGCGGCTGCCGGCACGGGCTATTCCGTAGCTTTGCACCACACGCTTGACCAAAAGCTTATGGCTTATGGGTGCTTCAGCCTTCATAACGGCATTGACCGCCTGGATGATACCCTTTTCGTACCTACCCGAAACAAAATCCTCGGGCATAACGGTGCGCTCACGCAGGTTGGCCGTTTTGTATTCAACCAGCACACCCTCATCCTTTGCCGTCATAGGCTTGGGAGCCTCGGGCTTTAGGGGCTCATCGGGGATATCCACGGGCACCTCGGGGTCGTTATCGACCTCGTTTTCGATGTTTTTTATGCGGTCGAGTATTCTGTCAAGCTCCTTGCGGCTGTTGTCCCACCAATCCATCGTCCAAACTCTGTGGAGCTTCCAGCCAAGTCCCTTGAGCACGGTAAGCTGTGCGGCCTCACGGTCACGGGTGGTCTTGGCCGAGCGATAGCTGTCGCCGTCGAGCAAAATTCCCAAAATATATTTTTCGGGATGCTTCGGGTCGATAACGCCGATGTCTATGCGGTACTCGGAATGTCCCACCGCAATGTCGGTCTCATACCCTGCGGCCTTAAGCTCGTCGCAGATAGTCTTAACGATACCGTCGGCACCGTCGGCGTGTCTGTAAAGGCCTGCGGAATTCTCATCCAGCGCAAGCGCACGGCCTGCGGCATAGGACAAGAAGGCCTTGAGCGCCACAACACCCTCGGCATTTGTCCTGCTGAGGTCGATATGCTCGGGACGAAGGGTCGAGAACACGGTCATTTCGCACCTTGCACGTGAAACGGCAACGTTAAGACGTCGCCAGCCGCCGTCATTGTTAAGAGGGCCGAAATTCATATTGGGTCGGCCGTTTTTGCCGATTCCGTCATAGCCGATCGAGAACAGTATCACGTCTCGCTCATCACCCTGAACATTTTCAAGGTTCTTGATGAACATCGGCTCCTCGGCCTCGAGCATCCATTTTTCAAGCTCGGGGTCGGCGGCGCAGGCCTCGGACAAAAGGTCGTCGATAAGGTGCTGCTGGTTGACGTTGAAGGTGACAACACCGATGCTCATGCTTCTCAGAGCCTCGTCACGGCTGCGGCGCTTGATCTCCTCGACCACCGCCTCGGCCTCGGCACGGTTCACTCGGGTGTTTCCGCTGTCAAACGAACCGTCAACGTGTACCCAGGTCACCTTGGTCTCACGGTCGTTGACCGAGGGGAAGGTGTAGAGCTTGTTTTCGTAGAATTGATTGTTGCTGAAGGCAATAAGGCTTTCGTGCCTGCTTCGGTAATGCCACAAAAGATGTGTCTGCGGCATATAGATGGCAAGGCAATCGTCAAGTATGCTTTCAAGGTCTTCAGCCTCGGCGTTTTCCTCCTCCTTGGAGGTGTTGGTGGCAAAGAACGAGGTCGGCGGCATCTGCTTGGGATCTCCGACAATGACGGCATCCTTACCTCTTGCCAGAACGCCGACCGCCTTGCAGGTAGGCAACTGCGAGGCCTCGTCGAATATAACGATGTCAAACGGCTCACGCTTGGGGTCGAGATACTGTGCCGCCGACATGGGGCTCATCAGCATACACGGACAAAGCCTCGGCAAAAGGTTGGAAAGCTGCTCAAACATACGGCGGATGCTGACGCCTCGGCCGTTGCTCTTGATAAGGCGCTGTAAAATGCCGATCTCGGAGCTGTGCGCCGCCGCCTCGACAAAATCGGGTATCTTGCTTGCCAAACGGCAATGTATCTCCTGCTGTGTGAGCTTCATAAGCTCGGCGTCGATGCGCTTATACTGCTCGATCTTTTCGTTGAAAACGCTGCCCGAGAACGAGTTGAGCGAGGCCTCGGCATCAATGGCCAGCGTGCACTGTGCAAAGGTCATGGCCTTGCGGTAGGACGGCACCACGCTCGAATGCTGTAAGCCGTTTTTATAGGCCTTGACAACATTTCCGAGACCCTTTTTAGCGGCATCGGCTGCGGCGGCATTGAAGGCGATCCATTCCTTGATGCCGTCGGCGGCACCGAGTATTTTATCGCACTTGGCGGCTTCATCGTCGACCCAGTCAAACTCGGCATCACGGTCGGCCATGCACAAAAGCGTATAACAATCGCCCTTGGCCTTCAAGAACGCATCACTCTTGTTGAGCAGTTCGTCTATTGTGTCAAAGGTTTCGCTATCACCGTTGAAATTCAGGCGGCAACGGTCGTTACCCGTAAGCTTTTTGAGTGCCTCGGCGCTTCTTTGAGCGGTGTCGGCCATTGCGGATATCTTATCCCAATCGGTCTTTTCGCCAAAATAGACCTTGGCAAGATCGGCCTTGTAGCGGTCAAAGATCTTGCTTGCGGCCGAAAGCTCCGATTTATATTTGCTGAGCGAGATGAGCGAAGGGCCGATGTCCTCCTTTTTGACGGGAGCAAGGCTGAAGGCGGCCAGACGCTTGGCCAGCTTGCTGATGCCAAGTGCCTTGGGCAGGAACCACTTGGCCGCAATTGTGTTGTATTCGGCCAGAAGCTGTGAGCCGTTTTCCTTCAAGAAGCTTTCGTCCCATTTTTCGAGAAGCGACTGCTTCAAAGCCACGGCGGTCTTGAAATGAGCCGCCATATCCTTTATTTCGGAGGCGTAATATGCGATATTTTCCACCTTGGCCCATCCCTTGGGAAGCTCCTCCCAATATTTCAGCTCACGGGCAACATCCAACTGCTTTTTGACCTCCGAAAAGCTCAAAGCAGCACCAAATCCCACCGAAGCAGCGAAGCTTTTGAGCGTTTCGGCGATGCCGTTAAGGCAATCAAGGTAGCGTGTGACCTTGTTGTTAAGGTCGTTGCGCAACTGCTGTGTGTATTCGGTGGCACCGACCTCGGCCAACGGGTGACCCAAGGGGTGTCCCGCTTCTTTGCCTGCGGCGGCCAGTCTTTCGAGCAACAAAATATGCTCGTCGACATCGGCTCCGCTTACTTTTTTGACGAAATCGCGCTCAAAGGCGTCGATATCGGGTGCATTTTTGAAGCACTCGTAATCATTGATAAGCTGCTGCAGAGTACGACCCGAGATCCCGACTCTGTGGAGCTTTTCGGCATAGCTGTCAAGCTCGGCACGGAGTGCGGCGATGCTTTCGGCACGCTGTGCAAATTTTTCGGGGCTTTGGAACTTGGTTACCTCGGTCGCGACCCGAAGCTGCTCCAGCACATCCCTTTTCTTGGAACGGTTGGAATGAAGCTCAAGGCAGAAGGGCCCAAGGCCGATACCGTCCAGACGCTTTTGAACCACCTCAAGCGCCGCCATTTTTTCGGCAACGAACAGCACCGTCCTGCCACGGGCGAGGGCGTTGGCTATAAGCGAGGTGATGGTCTGCGATTTTCCGGTTCCCGGAGGGCCGTGCAGAACAAAGCTTTCGCCGTTGCAGGCCGATTCTATGGCGTAAAGCTGGGATGCATCGGCCGGCATGGGCAACAAGGCCTCACCCTCCGGCACACGGGAGCCTATCTCCATAGCCTTGGCTTCCCAGCACAGCTTACCGTCAACAAGGCTCTTTACCACCTTGTTTTTCAAAAGGTCGTCGGTGCGGTTGCGCATATCGTTCCACATAACAAACTGCGAGAACGAGAATATGCCGAGGTAGGCCGATTCCAGAACATCCCATTTGGGCTGTTCCATAATGGCCTTTCTGAGTACCGTGAACACCATACGAAGGTCAACGCCGTGCTCGTCCAGCGGCAGGGGGTCAAGCCCGTTGACCTGAATACCGAAGTCCTGCTTGATTTTTTCAAGCACGGTTATGTTCATCTGGGGGTCATCGTCCCTTAGGCGGATGCGGTAGCCCTGATTGGCCGATTTGCGCACGATCTCCACAGGGATAAGCACTATCGGTGCATAACGGGGCTTGGTGCTGCGCTCGTTTTCGAACCATTTGAGCAAGCCCAACGCAAGGTAAAGCGTGTTGGCACCGTTTTCCTCCAGGGAAGCCTTGGCCTCACGGTAGAGGCTCTTTATGACGGTGGCCAAAGCGCCCTCGGTCAGAACGGTCCTCAGGCGCTGATTTTCAAACTCCTGCTTGACCGTTTCGGCCATAGGGCCAAGGTCGTGAAGCACCTCAAACACCGATGCATCGGCCTTTAAGACCGAATCGCCCGGCTTGGGGAGAATGGAAAATTCCTTTTCGCCGGCAAGCGCATCCTCAAGGTCGTCCAAGGAGGACGCAAGGATAGGAACAAGATTTTTTGAAAAACGGAGATTTATAAGGTTGTTTCGAAGTCCGAGGTCGAGCAGCTTGCGCTCCCAGAAGGTGATCTTGGGATCAACATCCGACTCGGTCACCGTGATATCGCCAAGACCGTTGACCTCTTTGGGTGCCGAAGCCGAGGTCTTGGGGCGCTCGGGCACGGCCTCAACGTGCCATCCGTTATCGGTCATAATGCGTTGGGGCAACGGCAAAACTCCGCCTGCTCTCGCACGGCTTATATCTATAATACATTCGACCGGCTGACCGCCCGACAAATGGCGCTCGCCTGCCACCCTTGCATCGTCAAAATCGGCGGTGTTACCGTCGGCGGCCAGGGTGGTCTCAAACACAACTATTTCATTAACACCTGCGGCAAGACGCTTGGTTATAACGGCGGCATCGTCCTGCACGGGCTCGGGGAAGGTGTGCTCCTCAAGCCAGACGCCACAGAATGCGTGACCCTTGGTGATGACCACCAACGAATTAAGCCCCACAGCCTCCAATACCGAGGCAAACAGCAGGGTGAGGTCAAGGCAGGTGCCCAGCTTTTGCTGAAGCACGCTGTCCGAAAGACGCACACGCTGACCCACCGTTTCGTAGCTTGCAGGCGGCACACAATAGGCGATGCCCTCCTCCTTTACGGCGTGGAAAACAGCCGCAACCTGGCGCAAAACACGGTTGGCATCCTGCGTCTGATAGGCATCCATTGCGGCGCTGCCCGTCCATTCCTTCAAGTGCTCCGAGGCACGCTTTATGACCCTTGCCAGTATTGGGTGATTGGGCGTGACAAAGCCGGCCAACAGCTCGGGGTAGTAGCTGTAGCCGTGCCATTCGTCAAAGGCCAGAGCCGTTATCTCGGTGCGGCTTTCGGCCACAACGGCACCCTCGACCGAAAGCTCGGTCACAAGACTTCCCGACACCTTTTCGGTCATATTCACGAGAGCCTCTGCCGAAAGCTTAAGGTCGGTCTTTTTGACCGCAAAGCTCATACCCTTCGGGATAATGGCCACATTGACCGAAAACGGCTCGGTCAACGAAGGCGACGAGGTTATTTTAAGCTCGGCGTTTTCGATATCCTTTTTGGTGTTATTATGGATAGTTATGCTTTTGACCACCGAAAACATATTTTGCTGCAGGCAATAATTGACCACGGGTATCGCTTCGACCTCAAGCAATATCTCACTTTTCACAGTCTCGGTCGGCGTTACAGCCTCATTTGGGATGTTATCGTTGTTCATCAGACCACCTCACGCTGAATATATGACAAATTGTCAAAAAATATGACATTATTCTCTCATTTTGATTGTATCATATAATACGCCCGATTGCAAGAAGGGGTTTAATATGCCCCAAGCACGGTTTGAACTTGCAAAAAACAAGGGCCGAGCGACGAAGCGCTCGGCCGTAGCGGTTTGAGTTTAAAGCTTATTCGGTTATCTTCTTGAAAAGATCGGTCATCAAAGCGTCACGCTTGATGTGGTAAACATACCGCATAGGCAGACCGTTCGGGTCTGAAGCATAAAAGCCCTCATAGGTGGGTATCGGGGTGGGCACGATGCGGGACAGCATAAACCGATCGTTGTCATTTAGCAGCCACGCAACCGCCGTCACATCCCAGATAACACGGGTCCAGGGTCGACCGCTTGCATACGCTTCAGCCGCTTCGACCGTGTTTTCGGCAAGGTAGGTCGCAAGCGGATTTTTGCCCTTGAGCCAGTACTCAAGCTCAGGTCTCGACACGGTAAAACTGCTCACAACACCGTTGCACGGAAGCTGTACAAACGGTGCACCGCTTCGCATGACCACCCTTGCGGCGGCATAGTCGCCACGCATATTGAACTCTTTGGTGTGCTCAAAGTGCTGTGCATGACCGCCAAGCCACACGATGACGATGTTTTCTGCGATTGTGGGATCTGAAATAAGCGCCGAAGCCACATTTGTGATGGCACCGATGGCCACAACATAAAGCGGTCTTTCGGGCGAATAGCCCTTTGCTTTTTTCACAAGATCCTCGGCCGCAGGTGACTTGAGCGCCGTTGTTTCATTTTGAAGAAAGCCCCTCGAGCCCTCAAAAACATCGACCTTCTCATCCATCAGCGACAAAAGCTTCAGTATCTCTTCATAGCTTCTGACCATTCCGTCCTCGGGACCCGAAGATCGGTCATTGAAAAACGGAGCGGCATAAATTGCCTTGACATTGAGCTTGCTCTTGGATCTCAGCATATATGCAATGGCAAACTGGTCGTCGATCTCATTATAAGCGTCGGTGTCCAGCACAACGTCGATCTTGCCCTCGGGCACCGATAAATTTTTAAGTCTTTCGGCTATTGTCATATTATTTTACTCCTTTTTTCCTGTATTCAAGCGGATTTTTACCGTATTTTTGCCGGAATGCTTTTCTGAAAAAGTTTTCGTTCTGATACCCCACGGCGGCGATTATCTCCCCTACCGAAAGGTCGGTCTCAAGAATCATTTTAGCGGCAACGGTACACCTTTTGTCCAGCAAAAGCTCCGAAAATGTCCTGCCCGTCAGTTTTTTGATGTAGCCGCCCGTGTAGACCGCAGAGTATCCCAACTGCTCGGCCAAGCCACGAAGCTCTGCCGTTTTAAGGTTGCGGTCGAGGTAGTCATCCAGCTTACGGCGAGCCTCATCGGCTCGCTCGTCGACCGAATTTTCCGAAAAGGTCTTGTACGCCTCCAAAACCTCATCACGCCACGGAATGGATGGTGCGGCACCCATTTTTGAAACCGAAATTGCCGCCGCCAGAGATGCTGTTTTGAGCGCCGTTTGCGGCTCTGCCCCACGGGAAAGCTCGGCAATGAAATACCCCGTAAAGGTGTCGCCTGCCGCCGTTGTGTCGACCGCCTGCACCTTAAAAGCCGCCTGCCGCCACTCGTTTTGGCCGTCCAAAAAGACCGAGCCCTTTTGCCCCAAGGTCAGCACGACCTTCAGATCGGGGTATTTTTCCTCGATTTTGGCAAGCGCCAAGTCAAGCCGCTCACACCCCGAGACCGCCTTGGCCTCGATCTTATTAAGAATTATATACGTAAGATGACCAAAATCCACCGAATCGAGATTTTTGTCGATAGGCGACGGGTTGAGCACGATACACATGCCCTTTTTATAGGCCTTTTCCACGATGAGATCAAGGCAATTTATCTCGTTCTGGAGCAAAATTATATCGCCACTCTCAAAATTTTCAAGCACGCTGTCGATGTAATCTTCGGTTATCAGGTGATTCGAACCCGGATAAAGAAATATCGAGTTTTCGCCGTCCGAGCTTACCTGAATAATGGCGTGACCGTTCTTTTCGGAGGTTTTTTTGATAAAAGAAACGTCAACGCCGCTCTGCTCCAGCACCTCGGTCAGCATATTGCCGTCAAAGCCGACGCACCCTGCGTGGTAGACCTTGCCTCCAGCCCTTGCTATGGCAATCGATTGGTTAAGCCCCTTGCCGCCGGGGAAAACGTCCAGCCGCTCGGTGGCCTCGGTCTCGCCTGCCTCGACAATGTGGTCGAGCGAATAAACATAGTCGATATTGCACGACCCGAAATTGAGAATCTTCATTTTTGCACCCCCACGGTAAAGCAGTCATAGTCGGTCAAAAACAACGTAGATCTTTGCTACAATTTCATTATACCCTGCCCACCTCCTTAAAACAAGTACCTTTTCAACGCAAAAACAGACCGATTGCAATATTTTTTAAGAGAGGGCCTCGGTACCCTCCCTCGCAGCCGTCTCACGACGGGCGAACGCAGGAAAGCCCTTACGATAGCGGCACAAACCCCCGAAAGCCGAAGCCTTCGGGGGTGGTTTTAATATCGTAAAGACGGCCGACAGAATGCCTGTTTAGGCCTAATTCCCCGTCTTTTCTATTGCCTGGTAAAATTTCAGATAGCTGTCGATGTCAAACACATCGGCTATGCGGAAAACGTTGTCGTTTAAGGGATCGGTGGCCGTGAAGCTGTATACCTTTTGCGATCCGTAGTAAAACGTAAACTCCGCGCCGTTGCTCTTTTTGTATGCGTTGTTAAGCTTGGAGCGGCCGACGGAGGTCAACGTCAGCTTGATCACCATCTTTTCGCTCTTTTTTGCGGCACGGCAGTATCCCGTTTTCACCACATCGCTGTCGCTGATGACAACATTGCCCTTGGCATTTCTTACCGAAAACCTCGGCGCATACTCGTACTCAACGCTTGAGCCTTTTGACTTATCCTGGGCAAACAACCAGGTAAACATTTCACGGTCGGCGTAAGCATAATCCCACGCATTGTGACCCAC
>JAFQCR010000020.1 GCA_017416345.1 Clostridia bacterium
AACAATCAAATTTCTTGAAATTTGATTGTTTTTCTACATCATTGCAATGGTCGTTGTCAAATTTTCTTTGAAAATTTGTTGCCAAATCGAAGATTTGGCGTGGAAATAACACTTTCAGAGTTATTTCCACGTTCAACCACCGTTATAAAATACTTGGTGGAATAATAAAAGATTCTTCACTTTCGTTCGAAATGACATAGACTAAAGTCAGCGTGTCATTCTGAGCCGTAGGCGAAGAATCTTTTGATTTTAAAAAACTTTATTTACCTAATTTTCCAAACCATTTAAAGGTCAAGGGCCATACACAGCCTGCAAATGCCGTGATGAGGAAATAACGTATTCCGTCACCCGCAAAGCTGCCGCCGCAAAGGGCATAGCAGGGGTCTTTTAAGAATATTTTGATAAGCAAAACGGGGATGAGTCCCAACACAAATTTCAGAATCTGTGCCCACCATTTGGCATCTGTGTCAAACTTGGTGAACTTCAAATCAACCTCAAACGACAGCCACAGACCAACTATGCAACCCAGCATTTTGTAGGCATTTTTCACGCCCGATTCAAAGTTGTGCATATCAATGTCGGCAGGGAATTTGTAAAGGTTTACAAACAGCAGGAAAGCTATCGACAAGGCGGTCATAACACCCAACAAAATACGCATTCCAAAAGGCTTTTCAATGCACTTTTTGACTATCGGATAAAATCCGAAAACAAGCACAAGAGCAATGACCAATGAAACGCCTACGTCAAGCGGTGTGTGAACTCCCAAATAAAGCCTTGACAGCGGCACAAGCACACAGGCGGCAATGCAAAGAATGCGGACAATGAGCTTTGCGTTCCAACGGCCGATGCCTGCAAAAATACCGACCGAGCTTTGTGTGTGACCCGAGGGGAAGGAGTAACCCGTAGCCTCGGCTCGGGCGGATTCAACAATGGTGAAATCAGGGTCTTTGACCCAGGGACGGGGTATTCTGAACCACAGCTTCAAAAATTGGTTTATAACCGTTCCGATAAGTCCGACCGACAGTAAAAAGTAGCCTTCCTTTTTGTTGATACACCAAAAGAAAAGTATGCCTACAACAATAAAAACGGTCTCCTCACCAAGATGGGTGACGGTGGAGAAAAATGTGTCCAAAAACGGACAGCGGATGCTTTCAAGCAGCTTTAAAAATTCCATAATTTACTCCTTTATTTGTATTTGTATTCCGTAAATTCGGTGTAATACTCATTGGAGATCGCCTTTATTTTATCAGCCTCATATATGCTGTATTTTTCACGCACGGCAACAATATACATTCCTAAGGCGTGGGCAGTTTTCATACTGTAAAGTGCATCCTCAAACAGCGCAAGCTCGGTTACATCACAACCAAACTTTTCGGCTACTCCGTAAAAGATCTCGGGATCGGCTTTGCCTTTGGGATACTCAGTCGGACTTAAAACAAACTCAAAATAATCGGTTAAGCCTGCCGTTTTGAGAGCTACATCAATAAGGTACGACGGTGTTGCCGAAGCTACGCACATTTTAACACCGTTGGCTTTGAGCGTTTCCAACATTTCGACAACTCCAAGCCTTGCCTTTGCATAATGTTGATAGAAGTAATCCATAACCTCAAAAACATCATCGGTCTGTATTTTTTGAACCGCAATATCATTGTAACGTTCCTTTAAAAATTGTATCTTTTTAAAGGTTGTCAAATGTGACGATGCAACGGCATCCTCTGCCGAGACATTGGGCTTTGGAAGCCCTTTCATTTCGGCATAGTATAGGACGACGTTGCGCCAACAATCCATTGTGTCAAGCAAGGTGCCGTCCATATCAAACACAGCGTATTTAAAGCTCATTTTTATCACCATAAAAAAGTATATCACAAAAACCGCAAAACGCAAGCAAAAAAGACACGACCTCTGCATAAAATACTATTGATAAGTTTTTGTGTCAGGGGAGTTTTGTTATGTGTTCGATTTGCGGAATGATAGATTATTTTAAAAAGCCGTCGGAGGAAACAGTGAGACAGATGGGGCTTACGATGAAATCCCGTGGTCCCGATGCCACCGAGGATTTTTGCGATGATACGGTTGCTTTACACCACAACCGTTTGAGCGTTATGGACCCCAAAAACGGCCGCCAGCCGATGACCGCTTTTTTCAAAGGCAGGGAATACGTCATCGTTTACAACGGTGAGATATATAATTCACCCGAGCTTCGTAAAGAGCTTGAGCCCTACGGTGCTGTTTTCACTACCAACTGCGATACCGAAACGGTGCTGTGGAGCTATATAATTTTCGGAAATGAATGTCCCAAAAAGCTGAACGGTATTTTTGCCTTTGCGGTATATGATATGCACGACCGCAAGGTGTTTTTTGCACGTGACCGACTTGGTGTAAAGCCGTTTTTCTATACCGAAGCGGACGGTGCGTTTATGTTTGCCTCCGAGATAAAAGCGTTGCTTCAAAATCCGAAGGTCAGCCGCAAGGTCGATATGATGGGACTTTGGCAGCTTGTGTTTTTAAGCCCCGTAACGCTTTCGGGTAGCGGTGTTTTCCGTGATATAAAGGAGCTTAAGCCTGCCGAGTGTGCCGAGCTTTCAAAAAACGGTCTTAAGGTCTGGAAATATTGGGAATTGGAGGCCAAACCGTGGTCGGGCGATGCCAAGCTTGCCGCCAATGAGGTAGGTGAGCTGATAGCCGATGCCGTCCGCAGGCAAACGGTCAGCGACGTTCCGCTCTGCACATTTTTGTCGGGCGGTCTTGATTCCTCGGTCTTAACGGCTCTTGCGGCCGAAATTTACCGCAAAAAGGGCAAGACTCTTGCAACCTATTCCTTTGAGTACGAGGGTAACCGTGAAAACTTCAAGCAGTCGCTTTTTCAACCGCAGGGCGATGACGAGTTTGCAAAATACCTTGCCAAGTGGCTGATGACCGACCACACCGTTTTGGTGGCACCAAACAGTGAAGTCGCAGACTGTCTTTTGCCGGCCACCGATGCACGTGATTTCCCCGGCCAGGCCGATATTGATTCATCACTTTTGCTTTTCTGCAAAATGGTCAAGGAAAACCACACCGTTGCCATTTCTGGCGAGTGCTCGGATGAGATATTCGGCGGTTATCCGTGGTTTTACCGCCCCGAAATGCTCTACCGTGACTTCTTTCCGTGGATACACGACCCAATGGGTAGGGCGGGTATTTTCCGTGATGATTTTGTTAAACCGAATGAGGGCTTTGGGGTGCTGTCGGGTGAATACCGCAAGATTATAAACGGTTGTCCGACCCTGCCGTGGGATAGTGACAGTATGCGTACTTCCCGCATTGCCACCTGCCTGTCGGTCGGATATTTTATGACATCGTTGCTTGAACGCAAGGACCGAATGAGTATGTATTCAGGCGTCGAGGTCAGAGTGCCGTTTGCAGACCACCGAATTTTGGAATATGTTTACAATGTGCCGTGGGAGATCAAATTTGAAAAGGGTGTTGAAAAGGCGCTGCTTCGCAGGTCGATGACCAAATACCTGCCCGATAAAATACTGTGGCGCAAAAAGAGTCCGTACCCCAAGACCCATTCGCCGCAGTACCGTGAAAGGGTCACTGCAATGCTTAGTGACCGACTTGATAAAAAGGGTATTCTGGCCGAGGTCATCGACCGCTCGGTTCTGGAAAGTGTGCTTTCGGGTGAGGATAAGACCTGGTTCGGTCAGCTGATGTCTACACCGCAGCTTATTGCCTGGCTGATTCAGTTTGACTATTGGGTAGAAAAATATAACGTGGATTTTGAAATGTAAATACAGCAATCTCAACCGCCAAAGGATCTTCCTTAGGCGGTTTTTAAGTTTTAGAGTTGCTATGCGCAATATGAACTTCCCAAATGTTGACTTATATGAAGCATTGTGATAAAATTTATGTGAAATATGGAGGGAATTTGTCATGAAAAAGATACTGTCTTTCTGTCTTGTGCTGTGTATGTTTACTTGCCTTTTTGTCGGCTGCGGAAAGGACGATTCAAAAGATAAGGTTTCGCGATCCGATACTTCGTCCTTAACGTCAAACAACGGCGGAAACGCCGATGAAACGGCTGATATAGAATACTCATTGGAGCATCTTTCAAAGGCTGTCAAGGTGTGGCAGAATTATTCCAATTATGGAATTGGCTGTGAACTGGCTTTTGCTTACGGTGATAACTCTGCGTGGGAGCATCTGAGCGTTGACCAGCAGGCGTGGGCATCGGATGTTCAGAGTTCTGTGTGCTGTAACTCCAAGACCGAAGCCGAAAAGCATATCGGACAATATGTGTCTGTAGGCTTGTATAAATCGTTGGATGACGGTATTCTTCTCGAATATGACGGATATCTTTACTGCGTGATCGGTGCCAAGGGTTTTATTGAATTTGATACCGAGCTCAAGGGTTCTGACGTTGTGAGAACGGCATACGATAAATTGTCTGTCACTACTGAAATGTTTGCTTCGGGCGGGGAGCTGTATTGCCTTGAAAAGTTTGATTTTGAGTATATTGACGGCGCTTATAAAATAACTGCCGTGACCGATATCGAGCTCGATGAGACTGTTGCCTCTTTTGAGCAATCAACCGTTACATCGACCGATTTCAGTAAATTCTGCGGTGAATATTTAGAGGGTGACGCCGATATGGGGCCGTGTTACTCGTTTGTGCTTGAAAGTGTTGATACAAAAACGCAAAAAGCAACCTTCAGCGTTAATTACATAGGAAGAAATGTATCGCCGATATATACTACCGATTATGTGACCGCCACGGTAGACGACAACGGTAAAGCCACGTTTTCGTGGGAGGATAATTGGGAAAACAAAGGCGTCGGAGAGTTTACTCTGTGCGATGGGGACAAGCTGTGTGTTAAAATTAAAATGACGGTAACAAAGCTTGCCGAAAGCAACCGTGCAACACTTGGCACAGAGGGTGTCAAAACTCTGTATCTGTATAAGTAGTGGTTGTCGGTTTCTGAATTTTAAAGGGGTGGCCGATACGGTCCACGAGGGTATTAAACATGACAAGAGAAGAGATTTTAAGCTTTGCCGAAGCGTTGCCCGATACGGTGTGTGACAAGCCGTTTACCGAGGATTTTTTCACCACCGTTATGCGCCATAAGGCTTCAAAAAAGTGGTTCGGGATATTGCTCAGCGCACCAAAAGAAAAGGTGGGCTTAAAGGGTGAGGGAGAGGTTGAAGCGCTCAACCTCAAATGTGATCCCGTGCTGGCAAAGGGTCTGTTTGAAGCCTATAAGGGCATTATGCCTGCCTATCACATGAACAAGTATCATTGGATAACCGTGGTGCTGGATAGCGATGTTCCGTTTTCCGAGGCAAAAGGGCTTATCGAGCTGAGCTATTCGCTGACCAAAAAGAAGTAACGGTTGACATAACACGGTTTTGAGGCGAAATTGCACAAAAACACGTCTTATTATTTAAAATAATATACACATTTTAAGTGTTTTATTGATTGACAAAAACCTATCATTTTGGTATACTAATTCCGTGAGGTTTCACGCTACTGACGGAATGTGGTTTAACACAATGGGAACGTGAAATTATATATTGCCGACCGTCTGGGCAGATCTCCGCATTTTTAAAGTGGAAGTCTGTCCTTTTTTAATTTTGCGGATACTCAAGGAGGATATTTTATGAAAAAAATCGCAGTTGTAATGGGTAGTGACAGCGACCTGCCCGTAGTCGAAAAGGCTATCAATACCCTCAAGGAATACGGCGTACCTTTTGAGGTGCACGTTTATTCTGCACACCGAACCCCCGACGAGGCCGCAGAATTTGCAGCATCGGCTCGTGAAAACGGATTCGGTGCCATTATTGCCGCCGCAGGTATGGCGGCTCACCTTGCCGGCGCAATGGCCGCAAGAAGCACTCTGCCGGTCGTCGGTATCCCCGTAAAATCTGTGAGCCTTGACGGTGTTGACGCACTTCTGTCGACGGTACAGATGCCTTCAGGTATGCCTGTAGCAACTGTTGCCATCAACGGAGCAGTCAATGCCGCCTTGCTTTGTATTCAGATGCTTGCCATCACCGATGAGGCACTTGCCGCAAAGCTTGATGAAGCAAGAAAAAAGGGTGCCGAAAAGGTTTTGGCCGCCAACCGTGCCGTTGAAGAAAAGTTCAACGCTTAAGTATAAAAACAAGCTTTATGTATCGTAGGGAACGGCGCCCTCGCCGTTCTGCATTGATAAAAACAAATTATCCCAAAGGAAGTTAAAGGTGTAAATATGGGAGGATTTTTTGGAGTTGTAAGCCATCGTGACGCTATGTCGGATACCTTTTTCGGAACCGACTACCATTCTCATCTCGGCACACGCCGTGGAGGTATGGCGGCGTATGACAGGGAGATAGGCCTTCAGCGTGAGATTCATAATATTCAAAATTCGCCGTTCAGAACCAAGTTTGACAATATCTTTAACGAAATGAACGGTAATTCAGCCATCGGCTGTATCAGCGATTTTGAGCCGCAGCCGTTGCTGATAAGAGCAAGATTCGGCACATATGCCATCTGCTTTATCGGAATCATCAACAATGCGCAGAAACTTATTGATGAATATCTTGTTGATAACGGCGGTCATTTTGATGCAATGACGGGCGGTAAGGTCAATTCGGTAGAGCTGCTTGCCGCAATGATAAACCGCAAGGATACCATAGCGGAGGGCGTTAAGTTCGCTCAGGAAAAGATCGACGGTACCGCCTCTATTTTAATATTGCAGGATGACGGCAGTATCATTGCCGCACGTGACCGTGTCGGCCGTCTGCCGATATCCATAGGCAAGAACGATGACGGCTACTGCGTTTCTTTTGAGTCATTTGCTTATGAGAAGATGGGATATCAGAAGGATCGTGAGCTGGGTCCCGGTGAGATAGTTAAGATCACTGCCGATGGCATTGAACGGCTGTCAGCACCCGGAAAAGAAATGAAGATATGCTCCTTCCTTTGGAGTTATTACGGCTTCCCGACAACAAGCTATGAGGGTGTCAACGTTGAGATGATGCGTTACCGTAACGGTGCCATTATGGCCAAGCGTGACGAGGAAACGGGCGCTACCGACGGTGTTGATTATGTAGGCGGTCTGCCCGATTCGGGAACACCGCACGCAATAGGCTATGCCAACGCCAGCGGTAAGCCTTACACCCGTGCGTTTATCAAATACACCCCCACCTGGGCGAGAAGCTTTACTCCCACACGTCAGCAGGAACGCAACCGTGTAGCCAAAATGAAGCTTATCCCCGTACCCGAGCTTATCAAGGATAAGAGCCTTTTGTTTGTAGATGACTCGATCGTTCGAGGCACACAGATAAGAGAAACCATTGATTTTCTTTATGAAAATGGCGCCAAGGAGGTACATATCCGCTCGGCTTGTCCGCCTGTTATGTACTCCTGCAAATACCTCAATTTCTCAAGAGCAACCAGCGAGATGGAGCTTATCGCCCGCAGAACGATAATTGAGCTTGAGGGTGAGGAAGGATTGAAATACATCGACGAGTACAGCGACTTTAACACCGAGCGAGGCAAAAAGCTTCGTGAGAGTTTGTGTAAGGAGTTGCATCTTAAATCGGTGGAATTTCAGTCATTAGAGGGTATTATCGAGGCTATCGGCCTTGAGCCCTGCAAGCTTTGTACCTATTGCTGGAACGGCAAAGAATAATATACGACATTTGAAAGGATTAGAAAAATGAAAAATTCAAGATCTGAAAGCTATGCAGCTGCCGGTGTTGATATCACCGCAGGCTACAAATCGGTTGAACTGATGAAAAAGCATATTGCCAGAACCAAAAACGAGGGTTGCCTTGACGATGTCGGTGGATTCGGCGGCTGTTTTGGCTTGAACGTTCAGGGAATGGAGGAGCCTGTGCTTGTTTCGGGTACCGACGGTTGCGGTACCAAGGTCAAGATGGCCATTTTAATGGACAAGCACGACACCATCGGTATTGATGCCGTTGCAATGTGTGTCAACGATATTATCTGCTGCGGTGCCAAGCCGTTGTTCTTCCTTGACTATATTGCCTGCGGCAAAAACTATCCCGAAAAGATAGCCGAGATCGTCGGCGGTGTTGCCGAGGGCTGTGTACAGTCGGGAGCCGCTTTGATCGGTGGCGAAACTGCCGAGCATCCGGGACTTATGCCGGTTGAAGATTACGATCTTGCAGGCTTCGCAGTCGGTGTGGTTGATAAGAAGAAGATACTCGATAACACCAAAATGACCGAGGGTGATGTTGTTATTGCTCTGCCGTCGACCGGTGTTCACTCCAACGGTTTCTCGCTTGTACGTAAGGTCTTTGATATTGACAATAACCCCAAAAACCTTTATGAGCCTTGTGAGGCTTTGGGAGGCAAATCCATTGCCGAGACCCTGCTTACCCCCACAAGAATATATGTAAAGCCCGTTCTTGCTTTGCTGAACGAGGTCAACGTTAAGGGTATTTCGCATATCACGGGCGGCGGCTTCTACGAGAACATTCCCCGTTCCATCCCCAAGGGTCTGTCGGCTAAGATCCAAAAGAGCGCTGTCAAGGTGCTTCCGATCTTTGATCTTATCGCAAAGGTCGGCAACGTTCCCGAAAGAGATATGTATAACACCTATAACATGGGTGTCGGTATGAGCATCGTTGTTCCCAAGGACGAGGTTGAAAAGGCTATCGAGATACTCAAGGCCAACGGTGAGGATGCCTATGTGATCGGTGAGATCATTAAGGGTGACGAAGGCGTGGTGTTCTGCTGATGACCAAGAATATTTGTGTTCTGGTATCGGGCGGAGGTACTAACCTTCAGGCGCTTATCGATGCCGAGAAAAGGGGAGAGCTTGGCTCGGGTAAAATAACCTGCGTTATAGCCTCCAAGGCCGATGCCTATGCTTTGGAAAGAGCAAAAAATAACGGTATCAAAACAAGAACCCTTATAAGAAAGGATTATTCCGACATTGCTTCCTACAGCAAGGCAATGCGTGATATTCTGCTTGATGAAAAGGCTGACCTGGTCGTCTACGCAGGCTTTATGACCATTTTGGACGAAAACGTCTGCGATGCATTCCCGAATAAAATGATAAACGTGCATCCTGCCCTCATCCCCAGCTTTTGCGGCAAAGGCTTTTACGGACTTCATGTTCACGAAGCTGCTTTGGCAAAAGGCGTCAAGGTTTCGGGCGCAACGGTGCATTTTGTAACGGCCGAATGTGATGCAGGCCCCATAATCCTGCAAAAGGCGGTCGAGGTTAAAAACGGCGACACTCCCGAAAGTTTGCAAAAGCGCATTATGGAAAATGCCGAGTGGAAGATACTCCCCAAGGCGGTTCAACTTTTCTGTGACGGAAAGATCACCGTTAAAGACGGTGTAACAATAATTGCAGAGTGATTTTGAAAGGATGATAAAAATGGAGATAAGAACTATTAAAGACGAGCTCAATTCTTTAGCCTATCACGGCAGAGGCATCATCATCGGCAAATCGGCCGACGGTAAAAAGGCAGTTACCGCCTACTTTATCATGGGTCGAAGCGAAAACAGCCGCAACCGTATCTTTGTAGAGGACGGCGAGGGCATCCGTACCCAGGCTTTTGACGAAAGCAAGATGGTCGATCCCCACCTCATTATCTATGCACCCGTCAGAGTGCTCGGCAATAAGACCATTGTCACCAACGGCGACCAGACCGATACTATTTATGAGCTTATGGACAAGCAGATGACCTTCGAGCAGGCACTGCGCACCCGTGAGTTTGAGGACGATGCTCCCAACTTCACTCCCCGTATTTCGGGCATCATCCGTCTTGATAAAGAGGGCATGAACTACGCTTTCTCTATCCTTAAATCAGCTGACGGTGACGGCTCTTCCTGTCAGAGATATAACTTTGCTTATTCCAATCCCTTAAGCGGTAAGGCAAAGTTCATCCATACATATAAGTGTGACGGCAATCCGTTGCCTTCGTTTGAGGGTGAGCCCAAGACACTTGAGCTTCCCGATATGGATATCGACGCTTTGACCGATCTTATCTGGACAAATCTCAACGAGGATAACAAGGTTTCCTTGTTTGTAAGATACATTGACATCGAGTCGGGTAAATACGAATCACGCATCGTCAACAAGAATAAGTAATTGTGAGGGAAGAAAAATGAAAGAATTTGAACTTAAATACGGTTGTAACCCCAATCAGAAGCCTTCTAAAATCTATATGCACGACGGAAGCGAGCTTCCTATTGAAATCCTTAACGGCCGCCCCGGTTATATCAACTTCCTTGATGCCTTCAATTCCTGGCAGCTGGTAAAGGAGCTTAAAGAGGCGCTGGGAATGCCTGCAGTTACCTCGTTTAAGCACGTCAGCCCCACATCGGCCGCAATCGGTCTGCCTTTGAGCGACAAGCTTAAAAAGGCCTGCTTTGTTGATGATATCGAGGGTCTTGACGAGTCGCCTTTGGCTTGCGCTTACGCAAGAGCAAGAGGTACCGACCGTATGTGCTCATTCGGTGACTGGGTCGCACTTTCCGATGTCTGCGACGTTACCACCGCTTTGATGCTCAAGCGTGAGGTTTCGGACGGTGTTATCGCACCCGGCTATGAGCCCGAAGCACTTGAGATCTTGAAATCCAAGAGAAAAGGCACCTACAATATCGTAAAGATCGACCCCGATTATGTTCCTGCCGAGGCCGAGCATAAGCAGGTCTACGGCATCACCTTCGAGCAGGGAAGAAACAACTTCAAGATCAATAAGGAGCTTCTTTCCAATATCGTTACCGACCGTAAGGATATGCCCGAAAGTGCGATCCGTGACCTCATCATTTCGCTTATTACCTTGAAATATACCCAGTCCAACTCGGTTTGCTTTGCTGTTGACGGTCAGGCGATCGGTGTAGGAGCAGGTCAGCAGTCACGTGTGCATTGCACCCGACTTGCAGGCGGTAAGGCCGATACCTGGTTCTTAAGACAGCATGACAAGGTATTGAATCTGCCCTTCAAGGATACCCTTGGCCGACCCGACCGTGACAACGTTATCGACGGTTACATCAATCAGAACGAAGAGGATGTCTGTGCCGACGGTAACTGGCAGAAATACTTTACTGAGCAGCCCGAGGTTTTCACCCGTGAGGAGCAGAGAGCATACCTCGATACCATTACAGGTGTGGCACTTGGCTCGGATGCATTCTTCCCGTTTGACGATAACATAGAGCGTGCCAAAAAGAGCGGTGTTTCTTATATCGCAGAGCCCGGCGGCTCTATCCGTGATGATGTTGTTATTGCCTGCTGTAACAAGTACAATATGGCAATGGCCTTCACCGGAATGCGCTTGTTCCACCACTAATTCTTAATTTAAGGAGAACCAAATGAAAATTATGGTTGTAGGCGGTGGCGGTCGTGAACACACCATCATCCGCAAATTGAAAGAAAACAAAACGATAACCGAAATTTTTGCAGTGCCCGGTAACGGTGGTATGGCCAAGGATGCTACCTTGGTCAACATCGGTGCAAAGGAGATCGAAAGAATAGTTGAATTTGCAGTAAAAGAAAAGATCGATTTTGCCGTTGTAGCACCTGATGATCCGTTGGTACTCGGCTGTGTTGATGCGCTCAACGCCATCGGCATCAAGTGCTTTGGCCCCGATAAAAAGGCCGCTATTATTGAGGGAAGTAAGGTTTTCTCCAAAAACCTTATGAAGAAATACAACATCCCCACCGCAGAGTATGAGACCTTTACCGATATGGATGCGGCTTTGAAATATGTTGAGACCTCCAAGATTCCCGTAGTTATAAAGGCCGACGGTCTGGCTTTGGGTAAGGGTGTTGTCATTGCCGAAAGCGTTGACGAGGCCAAGGCCGCTATCCGTTCCATGATGGAGGATAAGATCTTCGGTGACAGCGGCAACAACCTTGTTATTGAGGAATTTTTGACCGGACCCGAGGTCTCGGTCCTTGCATTTACCGACGGTAAGGTCGTAAAGCCCATGGTATCCTCGATGGACCACAAGCGTGCGCTTGATAACGATAAGGGTCTCAATACCGGCGGTATGGGCACAATTGCTCCCAACCCTTACTATACCGAGGATATTGCCAAGGTTTGTATGGAGACTATTTTCCTGCCCACAATCAACGCAATGAATTCGGAGGGCAGAACCTTTAAGGGTTGTCTTTACTTCGGACTTATGCTGACCCCCGACGGTCCCAAGGTCATTGAGTATAACTGCCGTTTCGGCGACCCGGAGACCCAGGTCGTTCTGCCGCTTTTGGAAAGCGACCTGCTCACCGTTATGCAGGCAACTGCTGACGGCACTTTGGCCGAGACCGAGGTTAAGTTCGGCAACAAATCAGCCTGCTGTGTTGTTATGGCCTCCGAAGGCTACCCCCAGAAGTATGAAACGGGTTATGAGCTGACCATCCCCGAAAGCTTGCCCCACAATGCCGAGGTATTTGTGGCAGGTGCAAAGCTTTCAGACGGTAAGCTGCTTACCGCAGGCGGACGTGTTCTTGGCGTTACCGCTGTGGCCGATGACCTTAAAACTGCTGTGTCTTTTGCTTACGATGCCGTTAAAGAGGTCAGGTTCGATAATGCCCGATGCAGAAGTGACATCGGTCAGCGTGCATTGAAGGCACTTAAGTAATCTTGTGTTAAATAATACCGAAAGGAATTTTGCCAAATGGTATATAGAATATTTGTTGAAAAAAGAGAGGGACTTCAACACGAGGCCTCGTCCTTAAAGCAGGATATCCGTGCGTTCCTGGGTGTCAAAGCACTTGAGGAGCTTCGTGTTATCAACCGATATGATGTTGAAAATATCGAGGAAGAGCTGTTCAATTATGCGGTTGACACCGTTTTCTCCGAGCCTCAGTTGGACATCACCTCGGATTCGATCGACACCGACGGATATATTGTATTTGCCGTTGAGGCTTTGCCCGGTCAGTTTGACCAGCGTGCCGACTCGGCTTCACAGTGCATCCAGCTCATCAACGCAGGCGACCGTCCCGATGTTAAGACCGCCAAGGTCTATATGATGAAGGGCGCTTTGACCGATGAGGACGTTGAAAAGATCAAAAAGTACGTCATCAACCCCGTTGAATCCCGTGAGGCTTCGATGGAAAAGCCCGAAACTCTTAAGATCAAGTACAATATTCCCGAAACCGTTGAAACTGTTGACGGATTTATCGACCTTGACGATGCAGGTCTTTCGGATATGGTTAAAAGACTCGGCCTTGCAATGGATAACGACGATCTGCGCTTCTGCCGTGATTATTTCAGAACCGAGAAGCGTAACCCCACCATTACCGAGATCAGAATGATCGACACCTATTGGTCCGACCATTGTCGCCACACCACATTTTTAACCACTATCGACAGCGTCAAGTTTGAGGATGAGTTGTTGCAGTCGGCTTACGAGGAGTATATCGACGCCCGTACCGAGATCGAGCGCACCAAGCCTATCAACCTTATGGATATCGCCTGCATCGGAACCCGTTTGCTCAAAAAGCGCGGTATGTTGCCGAAGTTAGACGAGTCCGAGGAGATCAACGCCTGCACCGTTAAGATCGATGTTAAGACCGAAGAGGGAATCGAGAAGTGGCTGTTGCTCTTTAAGAATGAGACCCACAACCATCCCACCGAGATCGAGCCCTTCGGCGGTGCCGCAACCTGCATCGGCGGTGCTATCCGTGATCCGCTGTCGGGTCGTTCCTACGTCTATGCCGCAATGCGTGTTACCGGTGCGGCTGACCCATTAAAGCCTATAAATGAGACTATGAAGGGCAAGCTGCCCCAGAAAAAGATCGTCACAACCGCCGCCGCAGGATATTCCTCCTACGGTAACCAGATCGGTCTTGCAACCGGTCAGGTCGACGAGCTTTATCATCCCGGTTATGCCGCAAAGCGTCTTGAGATCGGCGCAGTTATTGCGGCCGCTCCGCAGGAAAATGTCCGCCGTGAGGTTCCCGATCCGGACGATGTAGTCATCCTTTTGGGTGGCAGAACCGGTCGTGACGGATGTGGCGGTGCAACCGGTTCCTCCAAGTCGCACACCTTGAGCTCTATCGAAACCTGCGGTTCCGAGGTTCAAAAGGGTAACGCACCCGAGGAAAGAAAGCTGCAGAGACTGTTCCGCAATGCCGAGGCCTCACGTCTTATCAAGAGATGTAATGACTTCGGTGCAGGCGGTGTTTCGGTTGCTATCGGTGAGTTGGCCGACGGTCTTACTATCGACCTAAATGCTGTTCCCAAGAAGTATGACGGACTTGACGGTACCGAAATAGCCATTTCCGAATCGCAGGAAAGAATGGCAGTTGTTGTTGAGCCCAAGGATGTAGCCAGATTCTGCGAGCTTGCCGCCTCTGAAAACCTTGAAGCAACCGTTGTTGCCAAGGTTACTGCTGAGCCCAGACTTAAAATGCATTGGAACGGCAATACTATTGTTGATCTTTCCCGTGAATTCCTCAATTCCAACGGTGCAGAAAAGCATATTGATATTGCTCCTGCTGCTCCCATGGATTACACCAAGGCAACACCTTGTTGCTTCAAAAAGGGTATGACCGACCTTGCAGGTGACCTTAACATCTGCTCAAAGCGTGGCCTCAGTGAGCGCTTTGACTCAACCATCGGTGCAGGTACCGTTATGATGCCGTTTGGCGGAAAGTATCAGCTTACTCCGTCGCAGGCAATGGTCAATAAGGTATCGGTTGAAAAGAAGCATACCGACACTTGCTCGTTTATGGCTTGGGGCTACAACCCCTTTATCACCGAAAAGAGCCCCTATCACGGTGCTTATCTTGCAGTTGTCGAGTCGGTTTCCAAGCTGATTGCCGCAGGTGCTTCGTTTGATGAGGTTTACCTTACCTTCCAGGAGTATTTTGAAAGACCCAATTTGGACGGTAAGCGTTGGGGCAAGCCGTTGTCGGCTCTGCTCGGTGCTTTCAAGGCACAGAAGGAGCTCGGCATCGCATCTATCGGCGGTAAGGACTCTATGAGCGGTAGCTTTGAGGATTTGGATGTTCCTCCGACCCTTGTTTCATTTGCTGTTACTGTTGGTGATGTAAAGGATGTAGTGTCGGGTGAGTTTAAAGAAGCAGGTCACAAGGTCGTTGTTCTCAAACCCGAATACGACAAGAACGGTCTGCCTGTTACCGAGTCGCTCATTGCCAACTACAACAAGGTTTACGAGCTTATCACCGCTAAAAAGGCCGTTGCTGTTTGGACACCTATCTCGGGCGGTATTGCCGAGGGTGTTATGAAAATGGCATTCGGTAATATGATCGGCTTCAAATATGCCGATTCCGTAAGCCTTGAGGAGATCTTCGCTTACAACTACGGTTCGTTCATCATCGAGCTTTCTGATGATACTGATTGCGGCACCGTTCTCGGTTACACCACCGATGACGGCAAATTGACCATGGGTGATGCAGAGCTTCTGCTTTCTGATCTCTGCAAGGTTTATGAGGACAAGCTCGAGCCCGTATATTCCTGCAATATTGAGCAGAGCCAGGCAAAACTTGAGGCTTTCTCGTTTGAAGCAACCGAAAGAAAGGCTCCTGCAATTAAATGCGCAAAGCCCCACGTTGTTATCCCCGTATTCCCGGGCACCAACTGTGAGTTTGACTCTGCCAAGGTATTCAACGATGCCGGCGCAGAGGCTGAAATTATCGTTATCAATAATCTGTCATCTGATGGAATTGCACGCTCGGTTGAAAAAATGGCCGATGCTATCAAGCGTTCGCAGATAGTATTCGTTCCCGGTGGATTCTCGGGCGGTGACGAGCCTGACGGTTCGGGTAAATTCATTACCGCATTCTTCCGTAACGCCGCCATCAAGGCCGAGGTTGCCGATCTTTTGGAAACAAGAGACGGTCTTATGGCAGGTATCTGTAACGGATTCCAGGCTCTTATCAAGTTAGGGTTAGTGCCTTACGGCAAGATCATTGACACCGATGAAAATTGCCCGACCTTGACCTTCAACACCATCGGTCGCCACCAGTCAAGGATCGTCCGCACACGTATTGCTTCCAATAAGTCGCCTTGGTTGGCAGAAACCAACGTTGGTGACATTTATAATGTACCGATCTCTCACGGTGAGGGTCGCTTCTTAGCAAGTGAGGAGCTTATCCGTGAGCTTGCCAAGAACGGACAGATCGCAACCCAGTATGTTGACCTTAACGGCAACGTTACCGCCGATGTACGCTTCAATCCCAACAACTCGGCGTTCGCTATCGAGGGTATCACTTCGCCCGACGGCCGTGTATTCGGTAAGATGGGTCACAGCGAGCGTATCGGCAACGGACTCTATAATAATGTACTCGGTAACTATGAGATCGGAATGTTCCGTTCGGCAGTAAAATACTTTAAATAAGTGAGGGTAAATGTATGAAAACTGATATTGAAATTGCTCAGTCGGTTGAAATGAAGCCCATAACCGAAATTGCAAAGTCGGCAGGTATTGATGACAAATACCTTGAGCAGTACGGCAAATATAAGGCAAAGGTCGACCTTTCCTTGCTTAACGACAGCGACAGAAAGGACGGCAAGCTCATCCTTGTTACCGCCATTACTCCCACCCCTGCAGGTGAGGGTAAGACCACCACAACCATCGGTCTTGCCGACGGTATGCGCCGTATCGGTAAAAATGTTATGGTAGCTTTGCGTGAGCCTTCGCTTGGTCCTGTTTTCGGTATCAAGGGAGGTGCCGCAGGCGGCGGCTACGCACAGGTCGTTCCTATGGAGGATATCAACCTCCATTTTACGGGTGACTTCCATGCAATCGGTGCGGCCAACAATCTGCTTGCCGCAATGCTTGATAACCACATTTATCAGGGTAATGCTCTCAATATCGACCCCCGACGCATCACCTGGAAGCGTTGCGTTGATATGAACGACCGTCAGCTTCGTTTTGTTACCGACGGTCTTGGCGGCCGTGTCAACGGTGTGCCCCGTGAGGATGGCTACGATATTACCGTTGCTTCCGAAATTATGGCTGTTTTCTGCCTTTCTTCGTCGATAAGCGACCTTAAGGATAGACTTTCCAAAATTATCGTCGGTTACACTTATGACGAAAAGCCTGTTACTGCAGGTGACATCGGTGCTGTCGGTGCAATGGCCGCACTTTTGAAGGATGCTATCAAGCCTAACCTTGTTCAGACCTTGGAGGGTACTCCTGCGTTTGTTCACGGCGGTCCGTTTGCCAATATCGCACACGGCTGTAACTCGGTCATGGCAACCCGTCTTGCTATGAAGCTTGGCGATTACGCCATCACCGAAGCAGGCTTTGGTGCCGACCTTGGTGCTGAAAAATTCCTCGATATCAAGTGCCGTATGGCAGGTCTTACTCCTTCGGCCGTTGTTATTGTTGCTACCATCCGTGCTCTTAAAATGCACGGCGGTCTTGCCAAGACCGAGCTCGGTTCCGAGAACCTCGAGGCTTTGGAGAAGGGTATACCCAACCTTCTCAAACACGTTTCTAACATCAAGAATGTTTATAAGCTGCCCTCCGTGGTTGCTGTTAACCGTTTCCCGACCGATACCGATGCCGAGGTCGACCTTATCATCAAAAAGTGTAAGGAACTCGGTGTAAACGTTGTTCTTTCCAACGTTTGGGCAGAAGGCGGCAAGGGCGGCGAAGAGTTAGCAAAAGAGGTCGTTCGTCTTTGTGAGGAGGAAAAGGGTGACTTTACCTATTCCTATGAACTTGACGGAACTATTGAGGATAAGATCACCGCAATCGTTCAGAAGGTCTACGGCGGTGTGGGCATCAATGTTCTGCCTGCCGCTAAAAAGCAGATAGCACAGCTGACAGCCCTTGGCTTTGACAATTGTCCCATCTGCGTTGCCAAAACGCAGTACAGCTTCTCGGATGACCCGACCAAGCTGGGTGCTCCCGAAGGCTTTGAGGTCACCGTTAAAAATGTCAGAGTTTCCGCAGGTGCAGGCTTTGTTGTTGTTCTCACCGGCGATATAATGACCATGCCGGGACTCCCCAAGGTTCCCGCCGCTGTCAATATCGACGTTGACGAAAACGGCAAGATAACCGGCTTGTTCTAACAGTTTAAGGTACTGTCTCCTTTTGGGGGGCAGTACCTTTTATACTTTCGAGGTGTTTTATGAACAAATATGAATCCCTTTTGGTGCAATGGTGTGACAGCCTTGTAAAGCTGCAGATAAAAGGCTTTGGTGCGCCTCACGACGGAGGTATTCTTTGTCCTGCCTGCACCGCCTTGCACGGCCGTGCCGACAATGCGATTTTTCCGCTTATCTACACCTATAAGCTGACGGGTGACCAACGGTATACCGATGCCGCAAAAATGCTTTTCAAGTGGCAGGAGCGGCTGATCAACCCCGACGGAAGCTGTTATAACGACGGTAATAACGGTTGGAGGGGAATAACCGTATTTTCCTGCATCGAGTATTGCAAGACCGTAAAATATCTGGGCGATTATTTGGATGATTATTTCAAAACCGCCATCATAAAGCGTATCAAAACGCAGGCCGAGTGGATATATACTTACCTTGGCACAAAATATCGTTCCAACATCAATTATTATGCGGCTTCAGCCTCGGCGATGGCACTTTGCGGTGAGCTTTTTGATGATGAAAAATATTTTGTCAAAAGCCGTGAGATGCTCGGCTACTGTTTGCGGCATTTTACCGAAAACGGCCTTTTGACGGGTGAGGGACACCCTCACGACGGCTACACCGACCGTGGTTGCCGTCTTGTGGATATAGGTTACGATTTTGAGGAATCCATACCTTGTCTTACCGATGCCGCCGAAATACTGAACGATGAAAAGACCTTGAAAACTCTTGCTTACAACGTGCTGAACACCCTCGATATCTTTATGCCCGACGGTGCAATGGATAACACCTTCGGCACACGTAACAACAAGTGGACGTATTACGGAAGCCGTACGTCGGACGGCTGTGTTGCGGCTTTGTTGACTTTATCGGAATATGCACCCCAGCTCAAAGAAGCCGCATTGCGTAATATGGAGCTTCAACTGCAATGCACCCACGACGGTCTTTTATATGGCGGTCGGCAGTATTTTGAGGCAGGGCAGAAGCCCTGCACTCATCACACTATCTGCCATGCCGCAGGTCTTGCCGATGCGCTGATAGCAGGCCTTTCGGAGGGTATCGAGCGTCAGGAGCTGCCCTCGGATAAGTATGAGTTTTCCTATAAATATTACCCCGAGGTCGATACATATAAGATATGGGCAGGTGATTGGCTGGCGACCGTTACGGCTTGCGACAATCAAGCGTCTAAAGTCGGAAGCGGCGGTATTCATTCGTCGGGCGGTACGGTCTCAATGCTTTACCACAAGCCCTTGGGCCCCGTTATCGCAGGCTCGACCTATGAATACAGACTTGATGAACCACTTAATATGCAGTTGCCCAATGAGTTTTTGTATCCGCACAGAACGCTTATTCCAAGAGCCGAATGTGTTGAAAACGGCACGGTCTATGCCTCTTGTCTTGATAAAACGGCAGAAATTTCGGTCAAAAAGACCGATGACAGCGTGACTGTATCGGTGAGATCGACCTTGACTGCACTTAACGGTAAAGTGACCGAACCCCCAAAAACGATGTCGGCAGAATATACCTTTAAAAACGAAGGTGTGTATTTCAAGCTTCATTTTGAAAACGGCGAAGGTGTAAAATATATACTGCCCGTGATAGGGGAGCTTGAGGTCAACACCGAAAATCCTTTCACAAAACAGAAGACATTTTACCTTGGCGGCGGTTTTATCGCCGAGGAATACACCGTAAAACCCGATAAAAACGGTAACATTATTTTAAAACTGTCTAAAATAAAGACTAATTGTTAAATTTGAACTTTATCGGTTGACACTTGAGAAAAATTATGGTAATATTACTATAAATTCTGTATAAAGGAGTTATAAAAATGAAAAAGTTACTTTGTTTACTTATGGCAATGCTTGTTGTCCTTTCTTTTGCTGCTTGTGGCGGCGATGATAAGGGTGACACCAATTCCACCGCATCCAATGCAGGCCCCGCTGCCGCAACCTCCATCAAGTTTGATGCTGAGTCTTACGAGGTTGGCGTTGATGCTTACCTTATGATCTCCGAGCATGTTACCGTTGAGCCTGCAGGCGCAAAGGTAGTTTACGAGTCCTCCGATGAAGAAATTGCAGAGCTCGTTTCGGTCAAGGGTGAGTTCTACGGTGTAAAGACCGGCGAGGTCACCGTTACTGCCAAGTCTGAGGACGGTAAGGTCGTTGCAACTGCAAAGCTGGTCGTTCAGGGCTTCGGCACCATTGTAGCACGTGACGACGAGACCAACGTTGGCGGTATCACCAACAAGCGCTGGGGCGCAGTTGAGAGACCCGACGACTCCGAGGCTTACATCGTTATCATCCCCAAGGGTCTTTCCGGTGCCGATATGAGCAAGGCAGTTGCTCTTGACGCAGGCGAAAAGGCTACCGACGGTTCTTGTGCAGTTGCTGTAAACGGCTATTACATTGCCAAGACCGGCGATACCGGTAACTACGTTCTTGAGAACATCCCCGAGGGTGATTATGTCGGTATCATCATCAGCAGCATGGATTACACCAGCCGCAAGCAGTATGATGTAAACACCGCTATTGCCACCTTCAAGTCGAGCGCTATCGGTTCCTACTTCTCCGAGGCAGAGACCAATGATTTCGTTCAGAAGTTCTTCAACCGTGAGTTCCATGTTGGCGAGTTCAGCGTTTCCGCCAACACCAAGACTGTTTTCGGTTACGACTTCCAGCCCGACCTCGATCAGTGATCTCCTTGATTTGATACGGGATATTTATTTTTAACAAGCAATAATGTAAAAGCAGTACAGAAATTCTGTACTGCTTTTATTGTTTTTTGTGACAGTATACAGTTAAATAGTTATTGTAATTCAACGGTTGTTGTGGTATAATGTTAAATATAATTCAGTCGCCGCATTGCTGTCCCTTGAAAAGATCAGTTGTGCGGTTTTTCGTAGCCCTTGATTCTTTCGCAAATAATATATCCCGGCAATAATTTTTAGTATGGAATGGAGAAGAATATGAAAAAACTATTAGGAATCGTTTTATGCGTAGTCATGGCTTTTTCGGCTTTTTCCGTCTGTGTATCGGCTGCAGATGCCGATCTGACGGGGGAGACCGCAGTATCCAACACAAGCAGCTTCATCAGAGGAGATTTTGATAATAACGGCTCTGTTGACGGCGACGATGCAATTTATTTGTTGTATCATGTACTGTTCGGTAACGAGCTTTACCCGATAACCCAATCGGCCGATGTTGAGCTTGACGGACGGATCAACGGTTATGATGCGGTATATCTTTTGTATCATCATCTGTATAACGAGGATTATCCGTTGCCTATGAACAACTCTAATTTCTTCGTTTCGGCAGACGAGTTCTGGTTCTATAACGAGGATGTTGTGACCTTGGGACAGATGTTCTCGGTTGCAGACGGTGTTGAGATTGATAACGGCAAGTTCACCTGCAACGTTACTACCGTTGAGGGTGATGTTGTTGCAACTGTCAACAATGCCGACATTTGGAGCGATGTTTCTCTGAGCTTCAGCGGAACAGGTAAGATCCTTGTTACCGTTTGCGAGGACGGTGCATACTACAACAGCCTGTCTCAGGAGTTTGAAATCAAGGCAATTCCTTTTGTAGAAAAGTTTGCTCCTGCAATTGCCCAGTCGCAGAAGTTCCTTATCCGCGTAGGTAATATGAATACTGTATCCGTCGGATCGCTGTTCAAACAGCTCGATGCTGATAACGACACGATTAACGATGCAGGTGTTACCGTAACTGTTGAGGAAATGTTCGAAGGCTCGGGCGTAAGCGGCGTTTATACCGCTAACGCTATCTGGGAAAAGGGAACCGTGCAGTTCAGCGGCAACGGCGTTGCTAAGGTCACCGTTACCGATAACGATCATTGTATCGCACTTTCCATCGTTGTTGAGGTCGTTGATGCCAAGAATGCGACTGCCGCAATGAGCGCAACAGCCAACGACGTTGTTCTTTTGAATAACATTTCAAATGCGTCGTTTACCGTATCAAACGGACACACCTTCTACGGAAACGGTTTTACGGTAAAACTCCCCAACAACGGTTCCGTACAGAATGTCGGCAATGGCTTTACCGGTTGGATCAACATAGGTGCCTCCCAGGATGACGGTGCCGCAAACGGCGGTAACCTTGATAATGTTATTATCGAAGGTCCCGTTTTCCCCGAAATGTATATCTACCGTGACCAGGCCAAGATCACCGATTCCTCCGATCCCGATTACGGCGACGGATACAACATGCGCTATTTCAGAAACAGCGTTATCGTATACGGCGGTAACTGTACTATCAGCAACTGCTACATATCCGGTTCGAGAACCGCTATCTGTCTGAGAGGCGGCAACAAGGTCGTTATCGAAAACACCACGCTTTCGGGCGGTGCTTATGCCAATATGCAGGTTTGTGCAGGTTCCACCGTTGTCCTTAAGGATGTCACTACCGTTCAGGTCGATACACCCGATACTTTGGGCAAGGGCAAGACTGCTCACGGTCTCGGCTTTGCAATCGACTCGGGCGTTGTCGATATATATATCGAGGGTGAGCTCAAGCAGTATAACTGGTTGAGCCAGGATCAGTGGAACAGCATCGTTCCTTCTACCTATCAGAGCCAGTTCCCCAAATTCTTTACTGACTCTTCCTTCTCCAAGTATTGGCACTATCTCAACGGCGGCTCGACACCCTATGTAAATATGGGCTTCATCTTCGCCTGCAACTGGGATACTTCAAGGATCCACGATAACCGTACAACGGTTGACTATACCACCCAAAATGCAACTATTGCGGCTGTTTCGGGCGGTGTTTACTCCAAGATGAACACGGTAGGCGGAAATGCCATTACCGATCTTGACCTCGTTGATCCCGGTTATGAGGCATCTAAATATAACCCCATAGCACCTAAGTTCACCTTTGACAATACCGTCAATAACGATGCTGACGATACAGCCGATGCAAACGATACCTACTGCGTATACAATGAGAGCACCGGAGTTCTCAAGGTCGGTGTCAGCGGTGACAGCAAGACTCTGGATCTTTCGGGAGTAAGTGTTGTAAAGGATGGCGCGGTTCTTCCCTTTACGACCTATCTCAACGGCACTCAGATAAGCGGAACCTCGGTTACTCTGAAATCATCCGACGGTGCTGCTCAGACCCTGACCTTCAAGGCAACCAGCAATGATGCAGGTTATGATAAGGACGGTAACCCCATTAACGGTACCATTGATTATACCTGGACCGTAAAGGTTGAAATGGCCGTGCTTTCGTTCCCTGCACCCGTATGGAATATGGGTGGTACATATAAGTTCACCACTTCGAACTGCTATTATGTATATTACTCTACCTCTCAGGGCTACGGTGAAGCAGTTCCGATCTACGAGGGCATCAAGATAAACTACTATAATAAGCAGGGAACATTGGTAAACCTCGACCTTTCGGGCACCACCACGCATCCTACGGGTAGCGCAAACTCCAATTCCAACGCATTTACCTATACCTTGGCCGACGGATCGACCCTTACAATGAAGTTCTCTTCGGGCTGGAAGTCGGGCGCAACGACCTACCAGTTTGCTACTTACGGTAATAAGGTATATATTTATCCCCAGTCTTTGGATAACGATAACTATGTACGTGCCAAGACCACCAATCAGGACTTTAACGTACAGATAAGCTACACCTTTACCGACCCTAACGGTCAGAGCGTTTCGCAGACAATGCAGTGGTATAACGCTATGGCCTCCAACGGCAACGTATCGACCGTTCAGTGGAAGACCTTTGATACCGTAAACGGTAAGAAATATACCGCTCCTTGTGTCACACCGGATACGCTTGTAACGCTTGCTGACGGTACAAAGAAGGAAATTCAGAAGGTGAGCGCAAGCGATAAGCTGTTGGTTTGGGATTTCTATAACGGCGAGTATACCATGGTGCCCGGTTCGATCATCATGAACCATGGTTATGCTACTTATGAGGTCGTAACCTTGAGGTTTGCTGACGGTACGGTTGTCAATACTATCAACGGACACGGTTTCTTTGATGCAAATTTGAATAGGTTTGTGATTTTGAATAGTGATAATGTCGCTGATCATATCGGTCACGATTTTGTCAAGGACGCTGACAGCAAGACAACAACAAAGCTTGTTTCTTATAGTGTGAGCTATGAGTATACCGAGAGCTGGTCGATTTTGACGGCAGTACATTATAACTGCTTCCTCGAGGATATGCTGACCATCACTCCTGCCGAGGTTGACGGTAGTGCCGATTTCTTGATGCCTTACGAGATCGGTGATGATATGAAGTATATCGAAGAAAAGATGCAGGCTGATATTGCCGAATACGGTCTGTATACCTATGACGATTTCGATGAGTATATGACACTTGAGCAGTTTGAGGCATTGGGTCTTGCAAACTTCAAGGTTTCTGTAGCCAAGGGCTATATCACTTGGGATGAGATCATGTATTTGGTCAAAATTCACATTGGCTAATAGATTTATATGCTTCTTTCACTCTTGTGACTCCGGGATGTTGTACATTTACCAATATCCGGTGTTGAGAAGTAGTTACATTCCAATAAACTGACATTACGGCCACAGCAGAGCAAATGCTGTGGCCGTATTACAAAAAATATGTTGACATTGTGACATAAAGAATATATAATATTTGAGTACAAAATCAGCCGCTGTGGTGGAATAGGCAGACACAAGGGACTTAAAATCCCTCGGTAGCGATACCGTACCGGTTCGACCCCGGTCAGCGGCACCAAACGAAGATCCGTTCTCTTTTGAGGACGGATTTTCGTTTGTATTATTCATTATTCATTTTTCATCATTCGTTATTCATTAAAAAGAGAACGGATTTTCAAATGAATAATGAATAATTATTGCTCTTCCGCCGCTTTTGTGCTATAATGGTGGTTAAACGTGGAAATAACTCTGAAAGTGTTATTTCCACGCCAAATCTTCGATTTGGCAACAAATTTTCAAAGAAAATTTGACAACGACCATTGCAATGATGTAGAAAAACAATCAAATTTCAAGAAATTTGATTGTTTAAAAGCT
>JAFQCR010000021.1 GCA_017416345.1 Clostridia bacterium
ATTTTAATTGCAATATCTCATTTTCATATTGTTTTATATGTCTGTATTCTCTTGCCATAAAAAAACCTCCTATGGTAGTTTCTTTAATTCTACCATAGGAGGTCTCTTTTTTCTATTGTCCGTTTTTAACGGACTTGTGCACAAAACTGTTTCGGGTCTTTCTTTGTGCTTATCAGATCGGGATCCAAGGACCGAAGCCCTGATCCTTATCCTCAACATCGGGGAGAGGATAGTCGGTATCACCGAACAAGGTGTTGTAGAGCAGATAAACCGCATCGTTTGCATTGACCGAGCCGTCACCGTTAAGGTCGCCGCTCTGTGCAAGAGGATACTCGTTAGCGCCGTACATAGTGTGATACAAAAGGTAAACAGCATCGCTTGCGTTGACCTTGCCCGAGCTGTCCATATCACCTGCAACAACGGTGGAAGCAGCACCGACAGCCGAAGCGGCTACGGTAAACACCAAGACGATCGCGGTAACTAAAAATACTTTTGAAAGAAGCTTTTTCAAAATAATACCTCCCAAATTATTTTTTTAGGAACATTCATATCACTATTATATAACGGTTAATATAAAAAAGCAAGCAAAAACACAAAAAAATTGTTAAATAATCACAAATGTCAAGTTACGTTGTTATAAATTTTCCAATTCGGTCCTTAAAGCGTCATCAGGGTGGGGTTTTTCGAGGAAAATCTTGTTGGGATCACGCAGTTTTTCAAATTCCTCAAAATACCTTAAACCAAACTCATAAAGAGCCTCGGAATTAAAATGCAGGTTGTCGGCGTTTGCGCCAAGTCCTTTGGCATTTACAAAACCTGTCATCGGCATTTTTTTGGCAACCGTTTTCATTATTTCGTTGACCTTGGGTGCATTTATATAATGAGGGTTTTGGGGGATCCTGTCTTTCAGAAAATCTCCAAGTCCGCCAACGAGGAATGGAACATCATAAAGATTAAGACGTTGCTTGAAGGTGTTTAATACGTTTTCGAGACGTTCTGCAAGATAAGGGTGCTTGTCGTCGGCACAGTCGGATTCGCCTTGATGCCACAAAACACCTGCAACGGTCGAGGTGCGCTGAGCGAGCAGGGTCTGACATACAGCATTATCAAACAAAAGACCGTCGGGCTGCCATTGCAAAAGGCTCGTACCGCCGTCGGCGCAGGGGATAAGTCCAACCGTCACGCCGTATTTTTCGGCATATTTTTCAGCAAAGCTTTCGGCAAGGCTCACACCCGAAAATGCACGGTCGGGGTTTATGGGACGGAACATTGGCTGCCAACGTCCGTTGCGGAGAATTTTGATATTTTCAGTTTTTATAGGCCTTGCTTCGGCAATTTTGCCTCTGCCTGCCATATTCGATTGACCGACAAGTAAAAATGAATGTATCATATAATCACCTCTTAAATTACAATAATATAATAACAAGTGCGCATTTTATTGTCAATACAAACATAAAAATTGGCCCATAAAAACGAAAAAGGCTGCCGACAATTCGGCAGCCGTTATTTCGTCATGCATTAATGCGATGTCAAGAATCAGTTGGCTTTGTTAAGACGGACTACGAGAGCAGACTTCTTTCTTGCAGCGGTGTTCTTATGAAGAATACCCTTAGAAACAGCCTGGTCGATCTTCTGTACAGCAACCTTGACAACCTCTGCCTTGTCAGCAGCGTTAGCCTCGATTGCAGCGTCAGCCTTCTTGATAGCAGTCTTAAGAGCAGAGTTGATGCTCTTGTTGCGCATGTAGTTAGCTTCTGCGATGAGTACGCGTTTCTTGGCGGACTTAATGTTAGGCATAGTTCCACCTCCTTGAAATAATACATTGCGGACATTACAATCCACAGTGAATATATAATACCACCGCTTTTGCCAAAATGCAACACTTTTTTTCGTAAATTTTAAATTTTTTCATTCTGCATATTAAGAGCACCAAAAATCAAAATAATATTGGTCAATATTTTAAAAAGGAGTATGAAAATGAGCGTAAGAACCGATATTGCGGTCGAATTTATGGCCGATAAGACCCAAAGTGAGCAAAATGTTAAGGTGAAAAAGTATGATGTTGAGGGTATTGAGGTCACCAATGTTGAGATTTTGAACGATGCGGCCGCCAAAGAAATAGGTAAGCCGTGCGGAAAATATGTTACCCTCGAAGCCAAAGAGGGGATGAATATTTTTGATTCGGATATGCTGCGTGAGCTGTTGATTGCCGAAATAAGAGGACTTGTGGGAGCTGTTGAGGGTGATATTCTGGTGGTCGGTGTCGGAAACAAGACCGTAACGCCCGATGCTTTGGGACCAAAGGCTGCTGCGGGAGTATTTGCAACACGGCATATTTCCGAGCCTTTAAGAAAACAGCTGGGCCTTTCGCACATGGCTTCGGTCTCGGTCATATGTCCCGGTGTTTTGGGGCAGACGGGAATGGAGGCCAAGGAAATAATCGAGGGAGCCGTTGAGCGTGTCGATCCAAAGGCCATCATTATTATTGATGCGTTGGCCGCCCGTGAGGTCTCACGTCTCGGACGCACCGTACAGTTGAGCAACACAGGACTGGCTCCCGGGTCGGGTGTGGGGAATTCAAGGACTGAACTGTCGGAAAAGACCCTGGGCGTGAAATGTGTCACCGTGGGTGTGCCGACCGTTGTGGATGCTTCTACCTTAAGCTTTGATCTGACGGGTAAAAAACGCCGTGAGCACGAGCCGCTTATAGTAACACCCAGGGACATTGACCGAATGGTCGAGCGGTCGAGTCAGGTTATTGCAACTGCTGTGAACATTGCGCTGCAGCCGGAAAACGCTTACGAAATATTGTCGTCCTGCGTCTAACCGATGCAGCTTCCTCATAAAATATAATGTATTATATATTTTGTGCCAAGGAAGGGTTTATGGAAAGGTTAAAGCTGTTTTTGAGGATATTTTCGGGCTGCCTTACGGCGGTGCTGACCTTTGTCGGTATTTATTCTGCGGATGGCGGTCAGCTTGTGAACAAAGCAGTCTGCTTTGCTGTTGCAACAGCAGAGCCTTTGGATATTTCAACCTTGTTTGTTGATGATTCCGATGGGAATCCAACGCATGATGATTATTTGGAAAAGCCGTTCGTGGATACCGAAAACAAGGTGCAAACAGGTGCCGACGGCGGTGATTCCACGGTGCAGACCGCTACTGTGGAGCAGACGGTCATAGGGAATATCGTCAAAAAAACGCTTACGCCCTATAACGCCAACACAAGCTTCGGCAAGGTTTTTGTAAACAATCAGAGCGGAGCGAAGATCGATATAGAGGGTGCGCTTTCGGCTCCGCTTTCGTTTTCGGTCACGCCGTCAAGTGAACCGCAGATACTGATCTACCACACCCACGCAACCGAAGGCTTTATGGCTGATGAAAGTGAGTATCTGACCAACCGTGATGAGCCCCGAAGTACCGATACTGAGATCAATATAGTCAAGGTGGGCGAGGTGATCGCAAATAAGCTTACCGAGGCAGGCTTTGCTGTGGTACACGATAAGACCTTGCACGATCATCCCGGCTATACGGGAAGCTACTCACGCTCGGCCGAGACGGTCAAGGCGGCTTTAAAAAAATACCCATCCATTAAAATTGCCATTGATGTTCACCGTGATTCCATTGCCTACGGAAAAAGCGACAAGGTGGCACCCGTCGTGTCGGTGGGTGGCAAAGAGGCGGCTCAGGTAATGCTGGTCATGGGAAGCGAGACCGGTGCTGTGGAAGACTATCCCGATTGGCGAAAGAATCTTCAGCTTGCCCAAAAACTGCAGTTTGTTTTTGAAAGCTCATACCCGGGATTTGCCAGAGCCTTGCTGTTAAGGTCTGCAAAATATAACCAGGATCTGACAGCAGGGTCGATACTTATTGAGGTGGGAAGCGATGCCAACACTTTGGAACAGGCCTTGTATTCGGCCGAACTGGTGGGAAGATCGCTGGTTTTACTGTTAGAATCGCAATAAAGGATATTTATGATGAAAAGAATACGTAAAAAAACACAAGTGATGTTAAGGGCAATGTCGGTCACGTTGGTGATATTGCTTTGCGCCGCTTTGGCGTTTATGTTTATGGGAGAGGCTTATGCGGTGATGGAAAAGCAAGCTCACGGACGTGAGGTGTCGGCATTTTATTCGGAATACACCGACTATGTCACAGTGTTTGGCAAAGAGTATTATATCCCTCTTAAAACTGCGGCAGACAGCGTTAAAGGCTTTGTTTCGGAGCACACGCCGAGTATAATAAAACTCCTCGGCAAGGCCGTGAACGGCACCGAGGAGCTTATAAGAAGTTTGTTTGGAATTTAATCCTTTTCTCGCAATCGCATAAGACCCGAATCACGGTGGATGTGAACGCTCATTACAACGGCCAATCCGAGATAGGTACAAAGCAGAGAGGTTCCGCCTGCCGAGAAGAAGGGGAGCGCAACGCCAATGACCGGTAACAGCCACAGACACATACCGACGTTTATGATAGTTTGCGAGATTATCATTGTAAAAATGCCGGAGCAGATGACCAGTCCAAGCTTGGTCTCGGAGCGGAAGCCGACACGCAGGATGCGGATGCCGATGGCCGCAAGCAATATAAGGCAGGCGAGACAACCCACAAGACCCAGCTCCTCACCGATGGCGGTGAAAATAAAATCGTTGTAGGCATAAGGAATACCGCCGCTTTGGGTCAGCGTGCCTCTGAAAAGGCCTTGCCCGAAAACGCCGCCGTTGGCCATGCCGATACGTCCTCGCCATTGCTGGTAAAGGGTGTTGAGATAGTCGGCCTCGGCACCGAAGAACAATGCATTTATACGTGCCTGCTGATCTTCGTTCATAATAAAAAGATAAACAAACGGTATGGCTACCGCCGCAAGCGACAGCGCAATGATGAAATAACGTGCCTTTACGCCTGCCGCAAACATCATTCCGACAAACATCAATGCAAAGATCAACGCAGTACCGTCGTCACCCTGAATGTGGATAAGCACAACGGGAATACCGCCGTGGATACATAGCAAAACAACGTGCCAAAATTTTTTGACTCTGTCACCCAAAACGTGACAATGGTAGCTGAAGGTCAGAACAAAACAGATCTTCAAAAGCTCCGACGGCTGGAACGAAATGTTACCGGGCAGCATAAGCCACGCCTTATCGTCGGTGACACCCGGCGCAAAGCCGATAAAGAAGGTCAACCCGACGGGGACAAGTCCCACCAAGGCGATAAGAAACCAGAACCTTGAAAAATTTTTATAGTCAAAATTGCTGATAACGATTATGGCAATAAGACCCAAGGCCAAAGCACCCAACTGTGTTATAAAGTTGGAAAAGCTTTGTCCGTAATAATCGTATGTCGTTGAAAGCACCATAACACAGCCGTAAAGCGTTGTGACGATGCAGAGTATATACAACAGCTTGTCGCATTCACGGATATAGTCCGCAATGCGGCGGAACATCATTCTCATGCTTTTCCTTTCCGATGGAGACCATCAAAGTACAAATGTATATGGCTATTATACTCTAATTATAAAAATAGTTCAAGAGAGACTTTATTTTTTCTTAAATGTGTGTTATACTTATCTGACGAAAGTGTGTTTTCGGGAGGATGAAAATGGGTAAACAGACTGTGGTCACACATTCAAGACTTGAGACCGAAAGCTTTGCCGCAGAATTTGCAAAAACAGTAAGCCCCGGTACGGTCATAGCCTTTGAGGGCGACCTTGGAGCAGGTAAGACCTGCTTTACTTCGGGCTTTGCAAAAGGCATGGGGTATTTGGGAGAGGTCAATTCACCGACCTTTGCCATTGTCAACGAATACATCGGTGGCAGGCTTGATATCTACCATTTTGATATGTATCGCGTTGAAGGTTGGGACGACCTTTACACCACGGGATATTTCGAGTATCTTGAAATGGGCGGTGTTCTGATGGTCGAATGGAGCGAGAATATCGCTTCGGCATTGCCCGAGGATACCGTAAAGGTAACTATCGAAACTCTCTCAGAAAACGAACGAAGGATAACAATAACGGTTACAGAAGGTCGAAATAGTGTTTAAAACGCTATTTCGACACCAAATCTTTGATTTGGTTACAAATTTTCAAAGACAATTTGACTTTAACTGTTGCAATGAAAATCGAGCCAATTCAAATAATTCATGATTTGAATTGGCAGAAGCCGATGTAATCGGCTTATCGAAACGCAGATAAGCGTTTCGATATTCTATTATCATTATAGAGGATTAGTATGAGAATATTGGGAATTGAGTGCACCGCCACACCCGTTTCGTGCGCGATCGTGGAGGACGGCAAATTAAAGGGTGAGTTTTTTCTGAACCTTAAAACCACCCACTCACAGACACTTTTACCGATGGTCGAGCAGGTTTTAAAGCTGTCGGGCTTGAATTTCAGCGATATCGACGTTGTGGCCGCAACAGCAGGACCGGGGTCGTTTACGGGTGTCAGAATAGGCATCAGTGCCGTCAAGGGCCTTTGCTTTACCGAAAAAAAGCCGTGCGTACCCGTGTCGGTGCTGGAATCAATGGCGTATAACCTGATAGGCCAGAACTGCATCGTATGCGCCGCAATGGACGCAAGATGCAATCAGGTCTATAATGCTTTGTTTGAGATAAAAGACGGCGTGATAACCCGTCTTTGCGAGGACAGAGCGCTGATGATCGAGGATGTTTTAAAGGACCTTGCCGAAATATATGAAAAGTCGCCCGAAATACCGATATTTGCGGTGGGTGACGGTGCAGAGCTTTTTGTAAGGTCGACCGAAGGAAAGGGTGTACCCGTTAAACTTCCTCCCGAGCATCTTAAGCTGCAAAGAGCATCCAGCGTGTGCTTTGCGGCCGAAGGTAGGGCAACAGCAGGCGATACGGTTGACCCTGATAAGCTTTTGCCCGTGTATTTAAGGCTTCCTCAGGCCGAGCGTGAGCTTAAGAAAAAGCAGGAAGCGGCCAAACAGTAAAACAAAAAACAGTAAATAATATCTGAAAGGATGTATATAAAATGGATTTCAAAAAAGGTGATATTCTGGCGATCGGTTGCGATCACGGCGGTTTTGAGCTTAAAAACGCCATCATTGCACACATGAACGAAAGAGGCATCGAGGTCAAGGATTTCGGTACCTTCGACGGCGCTTCGGTCGACTATCCCGAAATTGCACTCAAGGTTACCGCTTCGGTCACCTCGGGTGAGGCAAAAAGAGGTATTCTGGTTTGCGGAACGGGTATCGGAATGTCGATGGCCGCAAATAAGGTCAAGGGCATCAGAGCCGCAGTTTGCACCGAGCATTTTTCGGCTAAGTACACACGTCTGCACAATGATGCCAACATTATGTGTCTCGGCGGCCGTGTTATCGGTCCCGGTGTTGCCTGCGAGCTGGCCGACCTGTTTGTCGATACCGAGTTTGAGGGCGGACGTCATCAGCGCCGTGTCGATATGGTCATGGCTATTGAGGAAAAGTAATAATAACCAAACGCAAAAACGCCGTGCTGTCAGTTTGACAACACGGCGTTTTTTTTAATTCTTCCAAGCCTTTACAAGCTTCATTATCTCAAACACGGCAGGGGTGATGAGCGGCAGTAATATTGCAGATATCCAACCCCCTAGTCCCAACGGAGACAGACCGAACAGTCTGCCAACGGGCGTTGCGGCAATAAGTATCGCAATAAATGCGCAAACGGCACTCACTATGATAAGGAAGCGGTTTTGGAATATTCTCTTGTAAAACAGCTCCTCGGAGCGGTCGGAGAACATATAGAAGATAAGCGAAAGCACCAACGCCAAAAATGCCGAGGATGCGGCAAAGTCGTGCGAACGGTTGATGAAAAAGCTTAATACGGCAGGAAGTGCCACAACAGCACCGTAGCCGGCCGCAATTCCAAGCCGCTTTACATCAAACAGCTTGCTGCCGATATTCCAAGGAGGCGTTTTCATGGTCTCATTGTCGGCCGTTTCAAAGCCGAGCGCCGCAATGGGGTACAGCAGCGTAAAGAACGATGCCAGCAAAAGCAACTGCATCGAAAAAGCCGAAACTCCGAAAAGGATGAGGCAGAAGGCCATTGTGATGAAAAGCGCCGAGCTCATCGACATATAGTTTTCGGCATATTTTGTGAAGTTGGAGAAGATACCGCGGCTGTTTTTGATGGCTCGGACGATGGAAACAAAGCGGTCATCGTCAACAACAACATCGGCATTGCCCTTGGCAACATCGGTGCCGGTCTTACCCATACCGCAGCCTACATCGGCAATGGCCATAGGTGCGTGGTTGGCGGCACTGTCGGCCGTGATAAGCACGGTCTCCTCACGTGCGTGGAGCGCATTTACTATCCTTACACGCTGTTCAGGTGATATCCTTGCACAGACCTTGATCTTATCAACAACGGCGGTCAGATCCTCGTCGGAAAGCTCGTCAAGCTGGTCACCTGTTATAGCAAGGTCGCCGTCAAGCAAAATGCCCATTTTTTCGGCAACCGAGGCGGCGGTGTTGATGTGGTCACCTGTGAACATAACGGTGGAGATACCTGCCTCACGGCAAAGGGCTATCTCGTCGGAGGTACCCTTGCGTTCACGTCCCGCAAGACCCAAAAAGCCTAAAAATTCAAGCCCGTATTCAAGCTCGGCAGGGTCGGCCTCGGACGGAACGTCGTCCAATATTTTATAAGAAATGGCCAAAACACGCATCTGCTTGGAGCACATTTCCTCATAAGCCTTGGTTATAGCCTCGGCATCAACGCCCACACAGCGGTCAAGGATGATATCGGGAGCACCGCGGACGATAGAGAACACCTTGCCCTCGATCATATTGACCGAGGTCTTAATCTTGCGCTCGGGCGTTAAGGGAATAGAGGCCACCCTCGGAAACTCGGAATCAAAATCCATCTTGCCGATGTTAAGGTATCTTGACGATGCCGAAACCAAAGCGGCCTCGGTGTGGTCGGGGATCTCGTTATCAACAACATCACAGCTTAAGGAGGCAAAGCGCATTGCCACCTCGCATCGCTTGGTGATGGTGTCGGTAGCGAGGTTGATGGTCTTTTCACCGTCAAAAACCTCACGTACGACCATTTTGTTCTGGGTCAGCGTTCCGGTCTTGTCGGCACAAATTGTGCTGACGGCGGCCAGCTTTTCAACGGTCGAGGAATCGAAAATAACGGCTCTGTCCTTCTGCAGACGCTTGATTCCAAGCGCCAAAAGGCAGGCGATACGTGCCGAAAGATTTTCGGGCACAACGGCGATATAGAAGCAAACTCCGACAATGAGTGCCTCCAAAAACTTACCCCAGCTAAAGCTTCCTGCAACGGCAAAGGTGCCGAGCAGGGTGAGTATTATCACAGCAACAAAAGCCGAAATGTTGAATACCTTGAGTAGACCGTTAAAGCGGTCGGCAATGCGGTCCTGCACATCCTTGTGGGTAAAAACACGGTCACGCTTGAAGTGACGGCGGATCTCGGCGTTTTCACCGGTTTCGGTAACAACGGCCAGAGCGCTTCCGGTCATAACGTGGCAGCCGCAGTATACCATATTTGAGCGCTCAAACACGGTGCGGTGATCCTCGTGCATGGCGCTGTGGTCCTTTTCGACCTGAATGACCTCTTTTTCATTATAAAGCACCGATTCGTCGCATCGGAGCATAAACGATTCGATAAGCCTTGCATCGGCAGGGACAAAATCACCCTCCGACAGCTTGATGATGTCACCGGGAACCAGCTCGGCGGCATTCACGGTCTTTTCAACACCGCCGCGGATGACTCTTGCCGAGGTACTGACTCGGTTTCTGAGGCGGTAGAGCATATTGACACAGCGGTACTGTGTGTAGATAAACAGCGCTTCCTTAGCGGCGAACAGCAAAAGTGCCACGATGGGTATCCAGAAACGGTTGGTGGAAAGCACCAGCTCACGCAAAACAAAGATGACCAGCAAAGCCAAAAGCATTATAAAGGACGGTTTCTTGAGCTGGGACAGAAGTGAGCTCAGGATGCTCAGCTCCTTGTCCGCAACAAAAAGATTGCGTCCGTTTTCACGAAGTCGGTCAGAGGCGGTGGTCTCGCTCAAGCCTTGCTCCTTATCGGTCGAAAGCTCGGCCAAGACCTCCTCGGGTGTAGCATTATGCCATATCATAAAATGAAAACTCCTTTCGGAACATTCAACTAAATTTAAATTATACACAAGCATTATACTACAAAAGGTATAAAAAATCAATTATTTTAAATCTATATTATTTTGCGAAGTTCTATTGACAAATTATGCCAAACAAGGTGGAATATGGTCGGTAATATATACCACAAATTGCCAAATATAACAAAATAAGGAGAGAAGAAAATGAAGAAAACAAAAGTCAAAACCAAAAGTGCACTAAAAATGTTGCTGAAACTGACGGCAGCAGTTCTGTCGGTCGTTATGATGCTGTGCGCCCTGCCGCTGGGGGCGCTTGCTTCAGAAGTCCGAACAGCGCCAACGTCCTTGGAAAACGGCGTGACGGTTGAAAAACCGCAAAGTCAGAAGGTGTATGACGGTGAAATGCTAGCAGGCGTTGAAAACATCGACACAAGTCTGTCCGAAACGGAACCCACATCGCCATTGACCGAGCTTGAACTGTCATCTATTATTAAAAACGGCAAAATGGAGCGTATCACAGCCGATAACGTTCCCGATGCAGTCGGATTTGAGTCGGCAAAGTCTAAAAATCATGTTGCCAGAGCGTTTGAAAAAGAAAAAGATGAGCTTAATTCATTGGTATTTTTAAATGAGGATGGTACCTACACGAAATATCTTTATGATTACCCCGTAAAATTTGTTGACGAAAGCGGAAGCATAAAGGATACCTCGTTGGATATCGTGGCCGAAGCCAACGGCAGCTACAAGCGTAAGCAGGGCGGTACAGCGGCCAGCTTCTCGAAAAAGGTCACCGATGGCATAAAACTTTCGGGTGACGGCGCTTCAATTTCGCTTTACCCTAAAATACCTACACAGGTCAGACAGCCTGTTGTTACAGGGAAAATAGGCAAGTTGCCTTTGAAAAGTCTTTTGTACAGTGCCGAAAACATCAATTCTCTTGACAAAAAGACCGTTTCGTATTACTATAATGATAGTACAAGTCTTGAATACAGTTTGACCTATACCGGTTTTAAAGAAGATATAGTTGTTTCCGAGTACACGGGTCAGACCGAGTATGTGTTCACGCTTAAAACAGGCGGTCTTACGTTGACCGAGGATAACGGTAATTTTTATCTTACCGATAAAAACGGAAATACCAAAGCAACCTTGGGCCAGATCATTATCTTTACTGCAGACGAGCGTAACAACACCTTTGGTAGTATGTCGGCTGTGGCGGTCAAGGAAAACGAAGAATACACCGTCACGATCCACGTTGATGCGGAATATCTCAAGGATGAGAAAACTGTTTATCCCATCCGTATCGACCCCACTATTGAGCTGACCGAAAACGGTACTTCCTTGGTTGAGGATGTTGTTGTCAACAGCAATGATACGGTTTCTCACAGAACGACCGAAGCATTGAGGGTCGGTAAAAACGAGGACGGAACATATTCACGAATACTTATAAAATTTAATTACGATTTCGGCTCGTTTGCCGACGGTCCCTTAAAAATACACCGTGCGTATGTTGAAATGCGTGACGTTATGTGTCAGACCGAGAGTATGACGGTCATGTCGGAAATGTATGTTGGTACCAACTGGAGCGAAGATGCAGATTGGTCAGCCATAGCGCGCGGTATGCACACCCACTATATGGCATCTATGCCGATAAACTATAACAAGGGTAACGGATACACCGAAAAGCACCGATACAGTATCAGCGTGCTTGATGCGGTTAAGTATTGGGTCGCCGAGGCCAACAATACGCCGGATTATTATCAGGCGTCGCCACAAGGCGGTATAATGATAAAGGCCTACGATGCGGTGGAACAGGGAACAACGCCCATACAGAAGTATTTTGCATCGTCGCAGTATGCAGAAACGGCGTACCGTCCGTCTTTGGCGGTGACCTATTATGACACTCATACGCAGTATTCCGACCCGTTTGGACACCTTGATGCAGTAACGAGCAACAGCATCCGAGGATGGGTGTGGTGTGTTGACCTGCCTAAGCAATCGGTGCCGGTTACGATATATCTCAAAAACAAAACAACAGGAGAAGATTATCCCCCGATCAACTTGTCGGGTAAAGATACCGCACTTTACCGTCCCGATGTGCATGACGGTGACTATGGTACGGGTTGCTACGGTTTTAATTATCCGATTGATTGGAACAGATACCCAGCCGGACAATACGAAGTAAGAGCCAAATGGCATAGTATGAACGGCACCACCCTGCAATCCGATCTGTTTAACAGCCCAAAGATGTATGATAATATCAACATTAATGTTAATCCGTTTTATAGCAATTCTAATGATATACAATATTATATAAACTCTGGTGGACTTGACACCGATGACAATTTACAAAGGCGTTCTAATTGTTATGGATTTGCTTTAAAGATGTTCTACGCCGAGGAAGAAATAGCTGAAAATGAGTACACGAATAATGGTGAGTTTTACAAACAGCAACCAGGCGAATTCGCTGATAGAACTAGTTTTTTGAGTGTAAGTGAAGATATTTCCTATTATTATGCTTTGTGTTTATCGTATCTAGAAAATATGATAGCTAATAATGGATTGACTGTGGATTTTATTATTAACATGGTCGATCTTGATATGGAGGCTATGGGGTATGATATTATACATCGGCAAAAGTATGTAAGCTCATCTCAGGTTCCAACTGCTGGTACATACACCGACAGACGATTAATCGCCTTGGTTGTAGGGGGTGGTGATTATCATTTTTATATGCAAAACTCCGATGGAATATGGACCCATAAACCAGGTGAAGGTATAGCAAGTAAAACTTGTTTTGAACATGGAGAAACACTTAAAGACAGTAATATAGTGGAACATATTCGGGAGAGCATTTATTTGGATGATTATGTTTTCTTCTATGTAAACAAACCTGCTACGATTGATTTTGGGCATTATAATGGTACTTCGGATAGTTGTATACAAACTGATTTATATAGTTGTGATGGTGTGGGAGATACTGCGGGTTCAGCTAAATTGTTAGAGTGTCCAACTTCTAGTTATGTTGTGTCCCGAATTGGATATATAAATGATATCGATTATTATTGTTTTGAACCACAAGCATCAAAATCATATAACTTTGAATTCATGACGATTGATAAAAATCAATTGCAAAATCATTATGAACTACGTGTTAATGTTTTAGATAACAATTTAAATGTGTTGGAAACATACAGTATTAGCACAGGAACAGGTAATTGTACATTAAGTTTAACAGCAGGAAAGCAATATTATCTGATGTTTTGGTCTTGTGGGCAAACTGAATATGAGTCAGACAGGCTATATAAGTTCAAGTTTTATTAAGGAGTAACTAAATGATGAGACAAGTGATAAAGCTATTTCTTTTGGTTCTTTGCTGTGTCATTTTATTTTCTTCCTGTAACGGAAACAATTCAGAATCAATTTTATCGTCAAATCCCAACAGTTCGACTTCGTATGACGAAATTTCCAATAACTACGGAATTGAAAATATGTCTGTGAGAGATTATTTTAACAAATGTGTTGATGAGGCTGTGGAGCTTTATAATAATAGTGATGTGCTTCGTCTCAATTATAAATATAGTCCTGCTGAAATAAAATGTAGTTACGGAAAGGAAGAACAAAACACAGAGAATCTATCGTATTCGGGTTATTATAATTATTTGAAAGATATATATTTCATTGCGTTGGATATAATGATGAAATCAACCGACTCTGATTTTTATTCTACTGAAAATGATGCTTACAGATTAAAAAATGGAGCAGATGCTGAATTGGTAAAAGAATTTAATTTACTATTTGGTTTGTTTGTTTCAAGCCCTGAGAGGTATAATTATGAAAATGCTACTCAAATGTATGCAGAAATATTGTACTCAAAGTTAGAAATCCAAGCTGAATATGTATTGTTTTGCGAAAATTTCCCAAGCGCATCGTTAGTATCTTATAACAATGGTGAAAGAACAACGGAAACATTATTTCCTACTGCTGAACAGTCCAAAATTTTAGAAGATTTAAAATGAGAAAAAAGAGACAAGGGGCGGTTTTGTTGTCCCACAATAAGTTCCTTCACTTCGTTCAGGATGACAAGGTGGGTGGCGAAAGCCATCCGCCTTTCTTTTATGTGTGTTGTATTGAGAAATGAGAGGCTTGAATGTGAATAAAATTCGCAAACAGCATCACAGAGAACACAGAAGAACGAAAAGTGAATAAAATTCACATTTCAGCTTCAAGAAATTCATCATATATTGACTCCGTGTATAAAATGTGGTAAAATTATTTAAAAGAACGAGACAAGAGAACCGTTCCCTTGTCGCTTTTTTGCCTTCCCCTCAAGGGGAAGGGGAAGACTCTCCCATAAAATGGGAGAGATGTCTGCGTAGCAGACAGAGAGGGACGGGTCGGTAGACCGCCGAACGGCGGTGGATGAGGTGAACATCGCCACAAAAGGCTGTAA
>JAFQCR010000022.1 GCA_017416345.1 Clostridia bacterium
GCGCAGCGTGACGGAGGGATTGTAAAAAAGCACTCTCAAACAACCCCTCAGTCAGCTTCGCTGACAGCTCCCCTTACACAGGGGAGCCTACCGCTGCGGCGGGATTGCTCAACGGCAAAAGCCTCTAATGAACCACCCGCTTAGCGGGTGGTTTTCGTTACACAACAAAAAGCTTCAGTTTCCGTAGTGGAAGCTGAAGCTTTTTTCTTGCTTACTGTTTCTTGGCGATATTCAGAACCGTCTCAAGATCCTCGGTGTTACCTGCAACACTTTCGATCATGGCATCAATGCGGCTGTCATAAATTGCCGAAACGATGCCGTCCGAAAGGGTCACCTCCTGCTGTTCGCCGTTCTGCATATTTTTAAGTACACAACGGTCGTTCTGCAGCTCGTCATCACCGATAACGGTGCTGAAGCGTGCGCCAAGCTTATCGGCATACTTCATCTGTGCTTTAACCGAGCGGCCTGCAACATCGGTAATTGCAGTAAATCCCTCGTTGCGAAGGTCCATGCAAAGCTTGGTTGCCTTTAGCCTTGCGGCCTCGCCCATGGTTGCAATATAAACATCGGGAACTGCGGGCTCGGGGAACTCGGTTCCCTGGCTTGCCATGACCATAAGCAGACGCTCAATGCCCATTGCAAATCCCAAAGACGGCAGGCTCGGGCCACCCATCTGACCTACAAGTCCGTCGTAACGTCCACCGCCGCAAACGGTCGACTGTGCTCCGATCTCGCCCGAAATAAACTCGAAAACGGTCTTGGTATAGTAATCAAGACCGCGGACGATCTTGGGGTTGACGGTAAAGCTCAAGCCAACGGCGTTCAGATGCTGCTTAACGCCCTCAAAATGGGTCTTACACTCGTCGCAGAGGTAATCTATCATAACGGGTGCATCGTCGGCGATCGCCTTGCAAACGGGCGATTTGCAATCCAGAATACGCATCGGGTTGCGGTCAAGTCGATCCTTGCAGGTATCGCAAAGCTCATCTGCACGGGATGCAAAATACTGCTTCAATGCGGCATGGTATTTTGCACGGCATTCAGGGCAACCGATAGAATTTATTTCAAGCGAAAGGTTCTTGATACCAAGGTTGGTCAAAACCGAATTTGCAAGCAGGATCATCTCGGCATCGGCGGCAGGATCGGCCGCACCGAACATCTCGGCACCGAACTGATGGAACTCTCTCATACGGCCTGCCTGCGGCTTTTCGTAACGGTAGCAACCGCCAACGTAGCAAGCTTTTACGGGCAATGCGCCGTTGATAAGACCGTGCTCGATGACCGAGCGGACAACACCTGCGGTAAACTCGGGACGAAGAGTGATGGAACGGTCACCCTTATCGGTAAAGGTGTACATTTCCTTCTGAACAACGTCGGTAGTCTCGCCCACGTTTTTGGTGAAAACCTCGGTATACTCAAAGACGGGTACCCTTATCTCCTGAAAGCCGAAAGTTGATGCGGTCTCCAGCATTTTTTTCTCAACAAATTGCCATTTATAGCTGTCAGAGGGCAGAACATCGGCCGTACCCTTGACAGAAGTATTGAATTTTGCCATAATTTCCTCCGAATATTACACACAAAATCCCCGCTCAAAAGAAACGAGGATCTTGAAATTTAATTGGTATGAATAATGTCTCTCCAATCAAGGTCTCCTCTTTCAAGACCGTGGATGAGCATTTCGGCCGTCGCAATGTTGGTTGCGATCGGGATATTATGAACGTCACACAGACGCATAATGTTGGTCTCGTCAGGCTCGGTATCGCCCTTTCTGGCATCTCTGAAAAGCAGGACCATATCGATCTCTTCACAGCCGATGCGGGAGGCGATCTGCTGTGCGCCGCCCTGGTCACCGCTCAAAAACCTTACGATGTCAAGACCCGTAGCCTCTGCCACCAGCTTGCCGGTAGTACCTGTGGCAAGGATGGTATGTCGGCTTAAGATTCCGCAATACGCTATACAGAATTGAACCATAAGTTCCTTTTTGGCATCGTGTGCAATCAACGCAATGTTCATTTTTAAACCATCCTCACTTTATAATATTTTTTTGATATCGGGCAAAGGTATGTTTTTTCCGTCGATCCTTGCGGCAATTCTGAAAACAGCGGCCGCCGCTGTGCCGATAAGTATCGGCCCCTGCAGAGCGGAAATGTTTTTATCCTCGGGCACAACTCCCAAAAGCTGTGCCGATGCGGCATCGATGATGCCGTCAATATTAACGAAGCTACCGTCCTGCATTTTTGGCTTGAATCGGTTGATTATAAGCCTTGGTCTTATGCCAAAGGCCGACAGTTTGGTGCAAAGAAGCCCCGTGTTTCTGACGGCTATACGGTCGGTGGTGACCACCGATATAAAATCAGCTGTTTTGGGCAAAACACTCAGTCTTTCCACAGGGAGCTGACCCTTGGTATCGATTATCACGTAATCAAACCTTGTGCGCCATTTTTCGGCAAGCCTTCCAAGCTCACCAAGGTCAAGCGCATCGGTGCTGTGTGGCGACGGCACAACGCTGACGCCGTTAAGCCCCGGAACCTTTAAAGCGGCATTTTCGATGTCGGCATTACCCGACATAACATCCGAAATGTCAAAAACCGTCTCGCTGTCCACCGAAAGCATTGAGTCAAGACAACGTGCACCCTCGTCAGCATCTATGAGCAGTACGCTTTTACCCTCAAGCGAAAAAGCCGTGGCAAGACCGACAGCAACGGTGGATTTTCCGCTTCCGCCCTTTGACGATATCAAAACGACCGTCTTACCCAACCTTTTTCACCTCGCAGACAGCAAATCTATCGGCAAATATAAATGCCGACCGATATTTGCGCTTAATCAACAGTATAATAACATATTTTTGCAGTAATGTAAAGTAAAATTGTCCCCTATTCGCCAAATTTCGCCCAAAATAAAAGGTTACGGCAAAAGCTCATTGGGTTTTTCGTCGGTTTCGGGGTCGGTGGAGCCAAAGAAATACTCGTCCATTATAGCCTTTGCAACGGGACCGGTGGAGTAGCTCTTTTCACCGTGTTCAACAACGATGGAAACCGCAATTTCGGGGTCCTCATAAGGAGCAAAAAGTATCAGAACGCTGTTATCGGGGCCGGTGGTCTGTGCCGTACCGGTCTTACCGCCGATATTTACGGGATAATCTGCAAAATAGGCACTTGCGGTACCTTCAGAGGTAACCGATCTCATACCCTGCTTGACGGCTTTTATGACAGCTTCATCAGCATTAATACTGTCAAGTATTTCGGGGGTCATTCTGAACACCGAATCATTACCCGTTGCGGTCTTGACAGCGCTCAAAAGCGTTGCTCTGAAGCGTGTTCCGCCGTTGGCAACGGTTGCGGTGTAATTGGCAAGCTGGATGGGAGTAAATGCATTATCCGACTGACCGATAGCGGCCGCAAGCGTGAGACCTGCGTACCACTTGGTTCCAACCTGCTGTGAGTATGCAGGACCTGCCAAAATACCCTTGGATTCGCCAAGCTCAATACCCGTGGCAACGCCCAGACCCATCTTTTTGGCGTAATCGTTCAGCTTGGTTATGCCAACCTGACGTCCGACATCAAAGAAGTAATAGTTGCACGACTGCGAAATTGCCGAGAACACATTGACCGTCTTGTGGTAATGCATACACGACGGCTGATAGTCGTCATAGAAGGTGTATTTTTGCTTACAGAACACCGTATCATACGGCTCAACGATGCCTTCCTGCAATCCTGCAATGGCAACCATCGGCTTAAAGGCCGAGCCCGGAGGATAGTTACCCCTTAATGCACGGTCAAAAAGCGGATTATTGGCAACATCACCGCCGAGGTAATCGCTCAAATTTTCAAGGTCATACGACGGATAATTGGCCGAGGTCAGCACCTCACCCGTTTTGACCTTGGTTATGACCACCGAGCCGCCCGTAATGCTCTGACCCTTTGAATTGAGCAGCTTGATATTATCGGCCAGCGCATTTTGTGCCACAAGCTGAAGCTGTGAATCAAGGGTGAGAAAAACGGTGTGACCCTGCACGGGTTGCTTGGTTATCTCGGTGTAAACAACGTTACCCGATTTATCAAAATAGTAGGTCATTTCGCCGTCCTGACCCTTAAGATATTTTTCAAAGGCCTTTTCGACACCGCTTTTACCGACGTAATCGTTATAGGAATACCCCTGCCCTTTCAGAGTCTCCCATTCCTCGGCATCTATCTTTCCGATAGTGCCTACGGTGTGCGGTGCAAGTTGGGAATTGGCATACTGACGGTAGGAAACAACGTTTATTTCAATACCCTGAATATGCGTGAACGACTCGGCCACCGTAAGCATAAGCTCGGTCGGAATATCCTCGGCTAATGTAAATGGGTTGGACACCGAAAAATCGGCACGCTCCATTGAGTAACGCACACCCATAACGGTACGCTTGTCCTCATCGCTCACGGTGTCCAGCGAATAGCGTTTGACCATCTCGTTATAGCAGTTTTCGGCCGTGGCATAATCGTTAAGCCCCAGCTTCTTTTTCAAGCGCATTTCACCGTTTTCGTCGTTAAACTGAAACGGCGCTGTATCGGTCATAGGAAGCTGATCCGTCCACTCGATATCATACATTTTCAAAAGATCGGTCAGCGCAATTATGGCGTCGTTATACTGCGCCTTTTTCATATAAGCACTGTTGAAAACGATGCTGTAGCCGTCACGGTTGGTGGCGATAGGCCGTCCGTAACGGTCAACGATCTCGCCTCTGGTGGCGGTTATTTTGGTCTTGATAGCCGTGAGATGGGCGTTTTTCAAGGCAAAATCATCGGCTGTGACCACCTGGAAATCGGCGGCACGGATGCCGAAAACGATAAATATAGCCAGCATTAAAGCTGTCAGTATCACAAGCCTCGGATTCTGACGTTTTTTGACTCGCACAGACGGTCACCTCCTTTTTAAATCAGATATTTTTACTTTTTAGTAGGCCCTACAGGTATCCATTTAAGCATTAAATTCAGCAAAAAGAACATAGCAACACCGATAGCACCGGTATATAATGCCGAGGTCAGCGTGAAGCGTGTGAAAACAAACATAGGCGACGGATCAACAAATGCATAGGCTACCAGCCATTTTACAAAGAAATACAGCACGGCGGCCGACACATTGAGCACCGATGCGGCGGCAAAATTCCGGTTAAAAAGTCTTGATATCAAAAGTCCCGAAACAAATCCGCAAACCATCAAAGCGACCGTGTTATAAATGAAGGTCGAAGAAAACACGTCCATCGCCGCACCGATAAACAGTCCGAACACCGCTCCTGCGTATTCTCCGAAATAGAAGCCTGCGTAAACCGTCAGCGGTAACACAAGCACCGCCGAAGCTGTACCGATGTTAAGCGGTGCAAGACCCGTTGACTGTAGCATTATTACCAGAACAGCCACAATAATATACAAAGCAAAGCTTACAAAATATTTCAGTTTCTGTGTTGTCATGGCTGCTCTGCTCCCGGGCCGACATAGCCCTGACCCGAATAGTAGGTTATGACCATAACATCTCTTAAATCATCAAAATCGACACTCGAATCGACAACGGCATAAAGCGAAGAATCCTTGCTTTGTTGCTTGATATCGGCAACCTTACCCACGGTAAGACCCTCCGGGAAAACGCTTCCTCCCGCCGTAACAACATAGTCACCCACCGAGACCGAGCAATCCCTTTGCAGGTTGTAAAGATAACACTTATTGTCCACGGCAAGGTCAGCCCTGCCCGAAACGATACCCTCGTCGGCAGTACGGCTGTCTTTTCCGCCCGAGCGAAGCTTGGGGCTTAATATGGTGGTGACCTTTGAATAGGTCGGTGCGATCTCACTTATATAGCCGACAAGACCTGCCTCGGTTATTACGGGGTCGTGCAGAGCAACACCGTCGATCGAACCGACATTTATGGTAAATCCCTTATATGGGTCGGTACTGTCATATGCGGCCACAGTCGCCGATTGGAACAGCATTTCGGGGTTCTTTTCCTTTATCCCCAAAAACTGCTCATAGTGCTTATTCTGATTTTCAACCTCTTCATAGCCCGTGAGCTTTTCGGTCAGGGCGGCATTTTCCGCCTTCAGCCGTTCGATCTCCTCCATAAGCTCCTGGTTGTCCCCCATTTTATCCTTAACACCGTCGACCCAATCGGATACGGTGCTGAACGCCTTTTGGAACGGTGTGGTAATTGCACCCACAAAACTGCTTATGGGAGAGGAGACCTTGCTGAAGATCGCAACAACGATAACTATTACGATAAGTGCCGATAATGAGGCCGCAAATATTTTAAAACTTTTGCTTCTGAAGAAAAAGCGCATTAACAAAAGCCTCCGTTACACAAAAATCAAGGTCCGCAAAGCGGAAAATTATCTGTATCTCTTACCTCTTTTGAACACGTAGGTATCAAAGGTGAGATTGGTCTCGATCTTTTTGCCGATGCCCAAAGCAACGCAGTCCTGCGGCTCAGTGGCAACGGTCACCGGCATACCGGTCTCCATTTCTATAAGCTTGGCAATATTGCGAAGCTTGGCACCGCCGCCCGTCAGCACGATACCCTTGTCAATAATATCGGCAGCAAGCTCGGGAGGGGTCTTTTCAAAGGTGTATCGGATGGTGTCAACAATCTGGGAAAGCTGATCCGACAAAGCTTCTCTTACCTCCTCGGCGGTAAGCTCGATATTCTTGGGCAGACCGTCAACAAGGTTGCGTCCCTTGACCTCAAGCTTGCCCTCGTTTTCATACTCAAGCGCCGAACCGATGGCAATTTTGACCTGCTCGGCGGTACGGTCACCGATGAGCAGATTGTGCTTTTTACGCACAAAGTTGACAATGGCCTCATCCAGGCTGTCGCCTGCGGTCTTGGTAGACTGCGAGGTAACGATATCACCCAAAGCGATAACAGCAACCTCGGTGGTACCGCCGCCAAGGTCGACGACCATGCTTCCCGAAGAAGCACCGACCTCAACGCCTGCACCGATAGCGGCCGCCAAGGGAACCTCTATAAGGTCGACCTCGGATGCACCTGCGTGGCTTGCGGCGTCAAAAATAGCACGGCTTTCAACCTCGGTAACGCCCGAAGGTACACACAGCATAACACGGCAGCGAGAAAACAAAGAGCCTCGAAGGGCCGATTTTATGAATTTACGAAGCATAGCCTCGGTAACGTCGAAGTCGGCGATAACGCCGCCCTTGATGGGCTTGACCGCAACGATCGAACCCGGTGTACGGCCGATCATTTCCTTGGCCGCAGCGCCGACCGCCTTGACGGTATCGTTACGGACATCGTAAGCAACGACCGAGGGCTCACGCATAACGATGCCCTTGCTCTTAATGCCCACACGGGTATTGTCGGTTCCGAGGTCTATGAAAATATCTCTTGTAAACATATATTTCCTCCCAAAAAGCAAAAAGTCAGGATCAAAAGCACAATTTCGCATACTACCCTATAGTAATACAGTATATATTATATAATATATATCTTCATACTTCAAGAGAATTAAAAGAAATTTTACAAAAAATATGCATTTTTCATCGTTGCGCGTGAGTACACGTCGCAAACAAAAAACGGATGGCTCACACCATCCGTTTAATTAAGAATATTATAATTAAAAAATTATCACAGCTTCAATTCAGCCGACTTCATGGTCTGCTCATACTCACGGCACTTTACGCCTGCTGACTTGAACATCATCTTGGCGGCCTTGGTCATTTCGGCATCGGAATACTTATCCGAAAGATAGATTACCTCGGCAATGCCCTTCTGAATGATAGCCTTAGCACACTCGTTGCAGGGGAACAGCGTGGTATAAAGGCGGAAGCCCTTCATAGAGCCACCGTTGAAGTTGAGTATCGCATTAAGCTCAGCGTGGCAGACGAACATATACTTGCTGTTGAGTGCTTCGCCTTCCCTTTCCCAAGGATACTCGTCATCGTCACAACCGTAAGGCATACCGTTGTAGCCCACAGCCATTATTCTGTTTTCGGCATTGACGATGCAGGCTCCGACCTGCGTGTTGGGGTCCTTGCTTCGCTGTGAGGACAGCAGAGCAATGCCCATAAAATATTCGTCCCAACCAAGATAATCGCTACGCTTCATAAATCATTTTTCCTTTCGTAACTGAAGAATTTTATATTTATACGTAGTTTAACAGCTCATCTGCTTTGGAAATAACGGTCGAAGCGCCGCACTCCAAAAGCTCTTTTTTATCACGGAAACCCCACAGCACACCCACGGTGAACATATTGGCATTCTTGCCGGTCTCGGCATCGACGCCGCTGTCACCCACAAAAATGCACTCATCGGCCGTAACGCCGAACTGCTCCATAACCTTATATACCATGGAGGGGTCGGGCTTGGGGATAATACCGTCACATTGACCCGTGACAAAATCAAACACCGTGTCGCCGAAATATTCCTTAACCACGGCACGTGTCATAAAATCTATCTTGTTGGAAACGACCGCAAGCTTAAAGCCTCTGCTTTTAAGCTCCGAGAGCATATCGACGATACCGTCATAAGGACGGGTGCACTCCCCCGAATGAGCATTGTAATACTCAAAATAAAGCTTACGGACCTTATCGAGCATTTCGTCATTACGGTCAGCCTCGGGCAATGCACGGGTTATCATCATATCGGTGCCGTTTCCGGCGAATATTTTATACTTCTCGGCAGGATGCGTGGGCAATCCGTTCTGCTCCAACGCAAAGTTCACAGCGTTGGCAAGATCCTCGTATGTATTGAGTAAAGTTCCGTCAAGATCAAAAATTACGGCTTTTTTGGGCATCCTACACCATTCCAGTCAAAAAATCATCGGTTTTCAGATAATTATACACCACTTTTCAAAAAATTGCAACAATTACCTTTTAATTTTTGCAAAATATAGTCATTTTGCCAAATATTAAAATTTTTTAGAAAATTTGAAAATAATGCTTGCAAAATGGGAAACTTTCTGTTATTATATCATTTGCGATTGTATGTAACTAATCAAAGGAGGTGCAGACTCATGGCAAAGTGTGACATCTGCAGCAAAGAAATCACATTCGGTATCAAGGTATCTCACTCACACAGAAGAACCAACAGAACCTGGAAGCCCAACGTAAAGCGCGTTAAGGCTCTCGTAAACGGCACTCCTTGTAGGATTTATGCCTGCACCCGTTGCCTCCGTTCCGGTAAGGTTACCCGTGCTATCTGAGATTGATACACTACGATGTAAGAAAAGTAAGAGAACTGACCCGAAAGGGACGTTCTCTTTTTTCTTTTTTATTGGTAATTGTCACGGTAGATGAGCTGCTCTGCCGTGTGACGGAGCTCCTCATCGCTGTTTATTGCGCTGCCCGACTGCAGGATGGATTCCTGCACAAATGCCGGCAGGCCTTGGAAATACTGACTTTCTCTGGGGTCATACTGCTTGTTTTCATCTTTATACGGTATCATAATATCACCTCTTTCGTGATATTATTTTATCCGTTTTGAAAAAACATATAATTTATATTTTTTGGTTGAAAATAAAATTGATATACATTATAATTCTTAATGTCGGGACGTCGTGGGCGCCGTCCCCTACGTTTTTGTATTTCAAGATAATGAGGATTTTGATATGATCATTCGACGTGCAACGCAAAACGATATGCCGAAAATAAACGACCTTTTGTGTCAGGTGCTTAACGTTCACCACAACGGTCGACCCGATATTTTTAAAGGCAACGCAAAAAAGTACACCGACCCCGAATTAGCCGAAATAATCGCCGATGACAACAGACCCATTTTTGTTGCCCACTGTGACGGTGAGGTCGTGGGATATGCCTTTTGCGTTTTTCAGCAGCATATAGACAACAATATTCTGACCGACATAAAGACGCTTTATATTGATGACCTGTGCGTTGATGAGGCCAAGCGTGGGCTTCATATCGGCACATTACTTTATAACTACGTATTGGATTTTGCTAAAGAGTCGGGCTGTTACAACGTAACGCTCAACGTATGGAGCTGTAACCAAAGTGCACTGAAATTTTACGAAAAGCTGGGATTGGTTCCCCAAAAGATCGGTATGGAAAAAATTTTATGATTATTATTTTCACTTTTTAGACGGTTTTAACCGTAGGGGCGAACTGCGTTCGCCCGCGGACCGTCGGGGACGCCGGTCCCTACAAAAATTGTTTCAAATTTGAGATGGGCTCAAGCCCGTCTCTTTTTTTATAAACAAGCTGAAGTAATACACATTATCAAAGCCGCATTTTTCGGCCGCTTCGGTGACGGTGTAATACCCCGAGCGTAACAGCTCGGTTGCGTATTTGACCTTGAGGTCGTTTATGTATTTCAAGGGTGTGACCTTGAACCGCTGTTTGAAAAGCCTGCGGAAATAGGTATCGCTCATCGAACACATTTTTGCCAGCAGATCAACCGTTAGGTCACGGTCGCAGAAGTGCTCGTGGATATATTCGACCGCATCGTTCAACTGATCGTCACGGTTTAAAGCATCGGCCGCTTCCCTTTCGATATTCATAAATATTTTGTGCAAAAGGTATTGGCATTCGTGTTTGTAACCCGGCCTTTTCATAGTCCAGGCAGAATAAAGGCGTGACAACTCACGTACATACATTTCGGGGTTCGCAGCCGTAAGCTTTTTAAAGGTATTCGGCAGCTTGGCATCGGTATCAAAATGCACGACCAAAAGTCGCTCGGCACCTGCTTCAAGGTAGTACGGACAATTCTTCGGCACAAAGATAAGATCGCCACCGGCCACGCTTGTGACCTCATTTTCGTAGGTGAACCGTGCGTTACCGGTCACACGGTAAGACAAAGCGTGAAACGGTCTTAACCCCGAATAGCCCTTGCTATCAGGTCGGTCAATATCCAACACCGTCAGTATTCTGAAATTTATATCGTCACTTTCAAAAAACATTACCTCAACTCCCGAGCTTCAGAACTTATATCAATCAAAGCACATTGATGTCGTTCATAGTTTCAAGATTCTTCACTTCGTTCAGAATGACAGACTCAAATGCAAGTTCGGTCATTCTCAGGAGCTTGCGACGAAGAATCTTTTTGACAAAACAATTCCACTACCATCAACATCGTTTTAACGGTATTATACATTCGAATTATTTATTTTTCAACCGTTTTGTTCGGAAATTTATAAATTTCATTATGAAATATCAATGTTAAAACGGCTTATTCGGTGTTATCTTAAAATCAAGTAAACACCGAAAGGAGTAATTTTTATGACACAGTTAGACCAAATAATTAAAGAAGCCGCCAAAAGAGAGGGCATCGACGTTATCGGTTTTGCGCCCAAGGAGCGTTTCGATGCTCTGCCGCCCGAGGTAAACCCCTTCTCTATATTCCCCGAAGGCAAAACCGTTATTATGGTTGGTAAAAGAATCTGCCGCGGCTCTTTGAGAGGCATCGAAGAAGGCACTAACTTTGGTGATTACAACACCTTTGGGCTTCGATGGCTTGAGGATGAATTTTTGGCACTTGCCTGCTATGGACTGACCAATGTTCTTGAGGACAACGGTTGGGAGGCCGTGCCGATATTCCCCAACCCCAGCGAGCTTGCTCCAATGGGCATTTCGGTTGGAAACGGACGTCCTCAACCCAATGTTTTCCCCGATTTTGAGTATGCCTCGGTAGCCTGCGGCGTTTGTGAGCTTTCGTACAACCGTCTGCCTTTTTCACCCGAGTTTGGCTCCCGTCAGCGTTTTCATATGATCATCACCGATGCCGAACTGACACCCTCACCCATTTTGGAGCAGAGTGTTTGCGCAAAGTGTAAAAAATGTGCCGACAGCTGTCCTTTGGGCGCTATCAGCAAGACCGAGACCGAGGAAATTGAGATCTGCGGCAAGAAAATGACGGTTGCCAAGATCGACTATGAAAAGTGTAAGATCTGCAAAAACGGTGCCGTTAAAAACAGATTTTCAGGCAGCGCAAGACCCGACCGCATTGCGGCACTTTGCAACCGTACCTGCATGACCTGTCTTGAGGATGCCAAGCGTATCGGAAACCTCTTTGAAAACAGCTTCAGAACATCCCCTGTCTGGAGCATCGGCGGACAACCCTTGACAGATAACACCACAAAGCCCGAAACCGTTATCGGCGGCGAATTTGTAAATTGCGGAAGCAGAGGTAATAAAAAATGAAACTGACCTCTCAAATGATAAAGGACAAGGCAAAAGAGCTTGGCGTTGACTGTATCGCAATTGGCAATATTGAACGCTTTAAGGATGCTCCCGAGCTGATGTCCCCCATTACATATTTTCCAAAGGCCAAATCGGTCATTGCTATTGCGATGCGTATCCCCCGTGGCACCTACCGTGGCATTGAGGAAGGCACGCATTGGCACAACTACACATTTTATTCCTACAACAAGCTAAACACCCTTTTCAGACCCAAGCGCACTTATGAGCTGTGCTGTTTTATTGAGGATCACGGGTGGGAGGCGGTCGCCCACTACCCTGCCGTCCCCGAAGGTAACGGCGTCAACCGTGAGCCCGTTGCAAGCGGCAAGGTTCCTGCCGACGTTGTTTGCAGTGTTCGAATAATTGCCGCAGGCTGCGGACTTGGTGAGATAGGCTACTCAAAAGTATTCTTGACCAAGGAGTTTGGCCCGAGAGTTCGACTCGGTCTTATCTTTACCGATTGTGAGCTTGAGCCCGACCCGATCCTTGACACGGGTGACATTTGTATGCATTGCGGCGCTTGTGTGAGAGAATGCCCCGGAAGCGCTATTCCGCCCGTAAAAGACAAAGCTAAGCGTCTTGAGATCGACTTTGGCGAGAAAAAGGTCTGGTACGGTGACGTTCACATGGGACGATGCACCCTATCTCATCACGGCTTTAACAACGAGTGTTCACCGTTTTTGAAAAAGGAATTTCCCAATATGGCGTTTGATGTTCGCAACAGCGAAATGACCGAGGAGGAGGCATATATACTTTGTTACTCTTTGGCACAAGCCAAATGGAGCCGCAAGCCCAAAACCGACGCAGTTGAGGAGTATTACAACTATATCTTAAAGCACACGGGATATTTCGCCATCTGTGGTGCAAGAGGCTGTATAAGAGCGTGTATGGATATGCTTGAAAAGGCCGACCGTATCGGCAACAAATTCCATAATAAGTTCTACAAGAAGCCTTCGTGGTTGCTTTCTAACACACCCGAAAAACTTCCCGAGGGTGTCAATCCGTACCGTGAGGAATATCTTGACGAAAAATACCCCGGCATCCGTAAAAACGAGTACAAGAAAAAAGTGTGACAACAAAAAGGAAGTGTCGATGCGACACTTCCTTTTTTTGGCTTTTTTATCTCAAAAATCCGTTGACTATCTGTTCCTCGGCTTCGGCTTCGGTCAGTCCCAAGGTCATCAGCTTGATAAGCTGTTCGCCTGCGATCTTACCGATAGCGGCCTCATGAATAAGGCTTGCCTCAACGTGGTTGGCGTTGACCTTCGGCACGGCCGAAACGGTAGCATCGTTCATAACGATAGCGTCACATTCGGTGTGGCCGTTGCAACGGTTGTTGCCGTTGATGTTAGAGATAAACAACTGATGCGACTTATCCTTGGCAACCGAACGGGAAACAACGTGTGCCGCACAGTCTACGCCATCCATATCGACCGAGAAATCGGTGGTGGCAGTCTGGTTGCCGTGGGTCATGATCTTCTCGCCGATGATAAGCGTTGCCTTGTCCTTCAAAACAGCGGTGGTGGTACGGTAGGTCGAGTCAACGCCCTTGATCTGCACCGTTTCCATCTCAACGTATCCGCCTTCGTCAACGTTGACAACGGTGGTGGGGTTCATAAGTCTCTGACCGTTGCCGTCCCCGTCTCCGTAATGCTTTTCAACATATTTTAACTTGGCATTTTTACCGACATAGAAGGTGTGGATTCCGCTGTGCTCGGTGGTATCGTCGCCGTCGTTGTGGATTCCGCATCCCGCAACAATGACAACATCAGCATCGTCACCGATGTAAAAATCGTTATACACAGTCTCACGGATGCCTGCCTCGGACAACAGCACGGGGATGTGCACGCTCTCCTTCTTGGTGCCGGGCTTGATAATAATGTCAATACCTGGCTTATCGGTCTTGGTTACTATATCGATATTGGCTGTAGTGTTGCGGCCTGCCGAAGCACCGTTGGCACGGATATTATATGCTCCGCTGGGTACCTCGTGCAGATCGGCAACCTGCTCCAATAACTGTTTCTGAATACTGTCAAGTGCCATTACAAATTCCTCACATTAAAGTTTTTCGGTCAAAACCGAGCAAGCGGCGGCCGAGGTGTCAAGCAACGACGGCAGGATGTCTTCCTTTTTGCCGTCCTCACGGATCTTGCCGTCGGCAATAACAACGATACGGTCTGCGATGTTTAAAATCCTCTCCTGATGGGAGATTATCAGAATCGATCCGTTGATCTTTTCACGCATTTTTTCAAATACGGCGATGAGATTGGAAAAGCTCCAAAGGTCAATACCTGCCTCGGGCTCATCAAACACGGTAAACTCGGTGCCTCTGGCCATGGCCATAGCAATTTCGATACGCTTCAGTTCACCGCCCGAAAGGCTCTCATTGACCTCACGGCCGACGTATTCTCTTGCGCAAAGGCCGACCTCGGAAAGATATTTGCAGACCTCTGCAACGGTCAGATCCTTGCCGCTTGCCAGGGTTACAAGGTCACGCACGGTGATGCCCTTGAAGCGGACAGGCTGCTGAAAAGCATAGGTCACGCCCAGCTTTGCGCGGTCGGTTATCGACATATTTGTGATATCCTGACCGTTGAAAAGTATCTGACCCGAGGTCGGGATATAGATACCTGCAATAAGCTTGGCCAAGGTGGATTTGCCGCCGCCGTTGGGACCCGTGAAGGCCACAAAGCCCTTGTCGATGGTGAGACTGATATCCTTGATTATATCTTTTGTGCCCTCATCATTTTCGGCACTGAAGCAAACATTTTTAAGTTCTAACATTTTAACCTCCAAAAAGCAACTGATACGTTAACTTTCGTATTATATTATTATACATCTTTTTTACGAAATAACAAGAGGTAAACAACATTATTTTACACATTTTGACAGTCGGGCACCGTATATCGTAGGGCAGGGGCTTGCTCCTGCCGCCGAAAGATGGCTTATCTCTCCTTTCGTCACCTGCGGTGACACCTTTCCCGTCAAAGTAAGGTTCTGCGGGCGTTCACAGAACGCCTATACGGTGAAGTATAATGGTTATAGTTAGTCGAAACAGTTGTTTAAACAACTGTTTCGACACCAAATCAAAGAGATTTGGTGTCGGATTTTCGATGAAAATCCGACTATAACCATTTCAATGAGTGTAGTCCCATTTTAAAAATTCAAAATGGGACAGCCGATTTTATCGGCTGTCGAAACGCCTAATAGCGTTTCGACAAACTACAATCATTATAACATAAGGTTTTGTCGTAGGGGCGAACTGTGTTCGCCCGCCGTAAGCCAACTTTGCGGAATGGATAAATCCATTCCCTACAATTAAACCTATAGATACAACGTAGGGACAGACGTCCTCGGCTGTCCGCCGCAAGACGTCTTATCTCTCCTTCCGTCACCTGCGGTGACACCTTCCTCATCAGAGGAAGGTTCTTAATTGGAACCTCAACTATAACGCCTTGTATGCAAGTCCCACCGCTCAAACTTGTACCACCAAGCATAAGAATTTTAATTCACCATTGCAAAATGTGTCGGATTGAGGTATAATGATATGGTAATTTGTAAATTTCAGGTGAATTTTATGAGAATGAAAAGATTAAAGCACCTCGAGGACAGAAAATCCGCCTGCGGTAGCTTGCTTATTTCGGCTATGAGCGACGATTTAAACTTCGCCACAGCCGGTGATACAAAGGATTATATCGACCTTACCGAGTGGTTCGGCACCGACCGTCCGCTTTGGCTTGAGATAGGTTGCGGTAAGGGTCAGTTTGCCTGCGAATTGGCCAAGCAGCATCCCGAGGTCAACATCGTTGCGGTTGAGAAAAACAGCAACGTTATCGTTCAGGCCTGCGAAAAGGCCATTGAAACGGGTATCGATAACGTCCGCTTTTTGAAATGCGGTGCGGAATATATCACAAGATATTTAAAGCCGAATTCGGTTGAGCGTTTGTTTTTAAATTTTTCGTGCCCGTTCCCCAAAAAGAGCCACGCAAGCCACCGTTTGACCTCCCCTACCTTTCTGCGGCTATATAAGGAGCTTTTGGCCGACCAAGCCGAAATACATCAAAAGACCGACAACCGTCAGTTGTTTGAGTTTTCTTTGGAACAGCTGTCCGACTTTGGCTTCACCCTCAAAAACATCTCTTTAGACCTGCACAACAGCGATTTTGAGGGCAATATAGTAACAGAATACGAGCAGCGCTTTGTGTCTCAAGGTCTGCCCATTTACCGCCTTGAAGCCTATCTGAAGTCCCAAAAGTAAATTATAAAGGATGTAGGAAATGTCATATTATAACGATCACGCAAAATACGGTGATTTTTTTAATAGCCACGACCCCGATCGAAAGAAACCGTCATCGGGCGGCAGACCGCCCAAAAAGCCCAAACGCCGTGTCAAGACCGGCATTAAGGTGTTGATCGGCATTATAGCGCTGTCGCTGGTCTGCATCATCGTTGCCGTAATTTTTGCGGGCAACGCCAAGACCGACCGACCCGACACCGTGAGCAGTACCGATTCCACGGTTTTATCCGAAACGGAGTCCACCGTCAACGCTGAGCCCAAGCCCAAGGACCTGTTTCCCAAGAATGCCGACTATACCGTGACGTTGGGCGGACAGATAAAAAGCCCTTATGCGGTTTTGGTCGATGCTTCGGATAATACCATACTCGCCCGCAGAAATGCCGACGAGATAATCTATCCCGCCTCTATGACCAAGGCCGTCACCCTGCTTGTAGTGGCCGAGCATATAAACGACATAACCGCTACATTCAAGATGACCTCCGAGATAATCGACCCGTTGTACCGCCAGGATATGACGCTGGCAGGCTTTGCACCGGGCGAGGATGTGAGGATCATTGATATGATCTACGGAATGGTGCTGGAATCCGGTGCCGAAGCCGCCGTGGGACTTGCCACGTATATTTCGGGTTCGGAGGAGGAGTTTGTCAAGCTGATGAACGCCAAGGCCGACGAGCTTGGGCTTAAAAACACCCATTTCACCAACGTCAGCGGCCTGCATCACAAAAGCCACTACACCACCTGCACCGAAATGGCGGTTCTGATGGCCGAGGTCATAAAGAACGACTTTTGCCGTGAGATAATTTCGACCGAGTATTATACGGTTGCCAAAAACAAATACCATGACGAGCTGAAATATCACAGCGGAATGTTTGAAAAAATGTACGGCACCGAGCCCGAGGTTGCCACAATAAAGGGCGGCAAAACGGGATTCACCAGTCAATCGCTGTTCTGTCTTGTGAGCTACGCCGTGACCGATGACGGCCGAGATATCGTCTGCGTCACCGCCAAAGGCGAAGGCAAATACACCCCGATATACGACTGTATCGACCTTTATAAGCAATACACCCATCCCCAAAAATAAAGCCAAGCCACCGAAATTCCAAGCGGAACCACGGTGGCTTTTGTTATATTCTGATTCGCACAGCGCTGTCGGGCATAGCCATTTTAGCCGCAATGTCGACCAAGCGTTGCATTTCGGCTTTGTTGTCACTCTTAACCGCATTGTCATATTGCTCCTCGATCGGCAACGAATACCTCAAATCCTCATTTTGAGGGTTAAACCTCTCCGACAAAGGAATTACATTGCCCTCATCATCGTAGGTTACAAGGTCAGCAGATTTAAGCTGTTGTTGTGGATTAAAAAATGCATATACCGTTGCAGGCTTTATGTTGGAATCATTACCGCTATCACGAAGGTTTTTGAAAGTCACACCTGTGTATCCGTTATCCTTCGCATATTGAACAACGCTTCTCGTTGTCCATCTGTTGGTTACACCTCTCCACGGCAGAGCATCACTTTTGATGTTGTTCCAATTTCTTCCGTTGCAATCAATGACCAAATGGCCGTCGGTGTTTGCGTAGAGTTCGTATACACCTCCGACATCATCAGACATAAATAGATTTTGGAGATTATCGGTTATCCTTTCGAAATAGGTATTGTTGTCATCAACAACGCTCTGCCAATACTCGGAGTTTTCAAACCTCTTGAACGACATTTTCTTGTTGTCGGGGTCGTTTTGATACCTATTGTAAAGCTCGGTTTTTACCGCCTCTGCAGATTCACCAAGCAGATAACTTGTTTCCCAAAATGCGTCTATTCCCGTTTTTGTTGCCAATTTGAATTGCTCATTCAAAGCCGTCATAAAGCGACTTTTAAACTCGGAAATATCAATATCGTATTGCGATTTCAAATGCTCGGCATAAGCGTGCACATCGGATTTAATAGTGTCAATCTGCTTTTGATATTCTTTTGATGAGGTTCTGCGTGCAGCATTGCCGATTCTTCTTGCGCCCTCTGAAGGTGAATACGTGCTTGCGGTCTCAAAAGAATCCGTTGCAAAAAACGACATTTTATCGTCACTTTTCGAGACATCCAATATCGTAAAACCAAAGTTAGGTGTGCCGTGTAAAGCCTTGCTGACATATCCTGCGTTTTTAGCCGCAAATTCAACCAGCCTGCTTTGTGCTTCTGTGTCACCGCTCTCCACCGCCGACATATACTCCTCCTCAACCTCTTGGGGGAGGGAGTATTGCTTGCTTTCGGGCATAGAAAAAGCAGACTTGTCATTTAAGCCTGCTCGGTTTCTATCGGATATTTCTTTGATATTTCTAAGGCAGTTGAGTAAAGCTTCGCTGGGTCTGTTTCTTGAGTTCTTGCGATGTACTGCAACATTTCCACCGTCGCTTCCTCTTCCCATAACATCCCTACGATTAGTAGTCCTGTTGCCATCGACGTTTCCGTAGTCTTTAAGTATTTGATCAATAATTTTTGTTCTTTCGTGTATACCTTCATCATCGATCACCTTTTCATCAAAATACTGTGTCAAGAACTCGTGTTCAAAATCAGCACGATTGCCTTTGCACGCATATAACACGGTTGGTGCATCTGCGTTTTCGGTACTGTACAAAGCAAAATACACTTTGCCGTTTTTCTCATTATACAACCATTTATTCATATTATCAATATAATTTTCGGTTGTATTTAATTCATATTTTGCTCTGCGTTTAACATACTCTATATCTTTTCGAGACATAGCAGGATACCAATACCTGTCAACACCGCTCGGCAAGGAATACTGTACGCTCTCACCTGCTGCGCCGTATTCCTCCCCGGTTTCGTAAGGTGTTATCTCAAAGAAGTCGTAGGAATCTATTTCCGCACCGAATTTTTCGTAAAAATCTCTCAATCTTTCAAGAGAAGTATCGTTGTCCTGCGGATAGATATATCCTGTGACCTTTTCAATGCTCTCATCGTAGGCCTTTTGTATGACAGCATTCATCAGCTTGGTTGCCGAGCCTTGGCCACGTTCCTGCAACGGAGTGGTTATGTTTTCGATAACAAGCTCTCCGTTTTCATAAGAGTACTTCAGCTCACTTGATTTGAATGTCAGTCGCTTACCGTCATCACTCACAGTGTCGGATAGTGAGTATTGCTCCTCACCCCTTCCCGTAGCACCTTCACTGTCGGGTGAAAGATTTTGCTTGACATTTTCGGTGTTTTGTGATACATTCTCATAAAGAGGTTGAATTCCTTCTTCCACCGAGGCCTTGTAGCCATAGGTCTGAAGAAAGGCGTTTGCCTCTTTTTCGTTATAAACCACAAATTCTTTGCCTTCTGCAATTTGATTGCTCAACCACTCTTTTGGATTGTCTAATCCGTATATACTTGTAATTTCGTTAACAGGTTTTCTGTCCATATCAGAATTCTTATCGATTGCAACAAGCAAAGGCTTTCCATCTGCATCAATATCCGGCACAATAAAACCTGTCTTTCCGTCGATACCAAAAGAAAAGTAAGCGTTGCTTAAACTATTGACAAGATTTTTTATACATCTTCTCGGTACATTATGCTTTTCTTTTCTTGATTTATTGTAATTGGTTATTGTCATTGCAAGGGGTTTGTCACCCAAAACATTTACTATCGAATTTGGCGTATTGCCAAAATACAAACTATCACTGGTTTTTAACTGATTTTTATTAAGAAGCCTTAACTGTTCCGCCAATGAAATTTTCGATGTATTTTTTATTGAATAACTTCCACTCTCCGTGGAGGTTTTTTGTTGCTCTGCGGTCGGCTTGTGGTTCTGCTCCCATATCCTCTGCGCCGACTTGCAAACCCTAACAAACTCACTTTCGATGCCTTCAATGCTTGCGTATACCTTGGCTTGGCTGCGGAATGCATTTTTCAGCTTTTTAAGCAGGTCAAGAATCCATTGCTTGAATTTGTTTACCACTTCGGGCTGAACATCACTCAACGCATCACGAAGCCTCGACATATCATCCGTAAAAAGGTTCTCGGCAACAAAGTCAGCCACCATCTCACGGTTAGCGGCATCCTCGGCACCCGTGCCCTTGAACACCTCCGTGCCCTCAAGACCGCTTTCGGCATACCGCTTGATGTAGGCTGCATTCATATTGGATGTGGCACTTACGGCATATCCATCCTCATTAACGGTGCCCTTGTAGTTTTTACGTTTCACCCAATCTTTGAACACCTGGCTATCCATAATGCCTTTTTGAAGCAATGCGTAAGCCTCGGTGTCAACCTCCGCAAAATGCGTGATTTCATGCTTTAATACCTCACGCAAAGCGTTTTGATTGGCGTATTTACTGCTGTTGAGGTAAAGTACACCCGTGGTCTTGTTTATCATACCACCGGGGCTCACACGCCTGCGCTTGCCCGTTTCGGGATCTTTTACCCATTTGTCAAGGTTCCTAAACTCCACCTTGCGACCCAAAGTCTCACCGATGGATTTCAAAAAGCGTTGTTCCTCCGTCAACCGTTCCAAGCCACGTGCGGCAAACGCATCGTCCTTGATCGGATCAGCCTCGGGAGCCACCGCCGACACTTCGGGCAAAACTGACTCATTTTCAGGCATAAAAGAAGCAGACTCCGAAAAGTCCGCTCCAATGTCTTTATTAAATTGTCTGCTTGCCTCAACCACAGCGTTCCAATCGGTGAATAAGCCCTCAAATAACCTATTAGCGGTATCCATATCAGTCGAACAAAACTGATTGACGGCGGCTGTAATTTCTTGCAGAAAAAGTTTCCCAAAATCTAAATCGTTTATCTTTTCTTCGATATACGCTTTTCTTCCGCCGTGCTCTTTTATTTCATCTTCGGAGGCTTGTTTATCGATGATTTCAGCGGCAATTGTAGGAGCAATTTTTTTATAACTTTCCGAATCCCAATTAATGTTTTCTGCAACAACGCTTTCAAACTCAACATAAGCAGCATCACCCAAAATCATTTTAATGTGTACGATCTCGTGTGCAGCGGTCTCTTCACCGGACTCTTTAAGCCCGTTAGAAATATACACAGTGCCGTCAGGCATAGTTAATGCTGAAGTAGAGAAGGTCGTAGTCTCTCCGTCGTTCATTTCAATAACGCCACCACAGAAGATTACCTTTGTGCCGGCTTTCTTCATTATTTCAGCCGCACGGTAACCGTTGCTGTTGTCCGCCTGCCCGGGAGTATACGCAGTATTGTACTTTCCGTTGGTTAAATGATTCCGTACTTTTCTATTACCCGTTTTTCCAATTCCTTGCGTTCTTCGGGCGAAAGACTGAGCAGTTTCTCTCCGAGGGCTTGGAGTTTGGCTTTCTCTTCCGGTGTTAACGGGGGATCTGTTTCCGGTCCCTCTATCGCCTCTAACCATTGCTCTTTCGATAGCAACATTTGTATCACCTCTTTCATCATTATACCCATTTTCAACACCGCTGTCAACATCAACCGTGGTTGCTTTGGTGGTTTCGCAGAGACAAGGGGATTGTTCTCTTGTCTCCTATTTTGACATTTTGTAGGCGGAGCACCACAAGTGTGCTTCCGAAAGTCAGCCTTGCGTTGGGTGATTCGTGAATCACCACTACGATACATTGTAAGTCTTATTTCACCGTAGGGGCGTTCTGTGAACGCCCGCAGGCGAACACAGTTCGCCCCTACAACAGCCATCTTCGGAATTGTTCAAGTTGAGGAGGAATATCTCTCGTCTCCCCTGCGTAGAGTCACTATTGACCGATGGCTCATTTTGATCTATACTGTTATTAGAAATAGAGTCGTTGATACCGTCCAACCCTTTATGCAGTTGGTCTGTGCCTTGCGGCTCTGTTTTTATACAAATGCCCTTTTTTCTGATATGTCAAACGTTATATTAGCAACACGTTATCACATCTTGACAAAACAACATTGAAATGCTATATTTTACCTATCGAGGGCGTAGGCGAATATTTCTCGGCAGTCAATTTGAGTGCATTGAGCTCGAAACGGCCTCGATGATTTCCTTTGCGGAGCCGCCGCTACGGCCTTGACCGCAAGTGCGTCCGCCAAAAACCAAGTGATCGACACATCGTTTGCAGATTCTGCGTGCTGATTGTCAGCGGTAAGGCTGCTGATGCTGTCGGTCACTTTTGCTATATATAGTCTGCAATACATCAAATACCTCTTGACAAAACAAGTGAAATCCATTAAAATATTCGTTGCGTGGTAAGAGCGGTCGCAAACACGATGTGTGTCTTGTCAACGCTTAAAAGCGCAAAGTGAATCAAACACCAATCCGGGTGTGGCGCAGCTGGTAGCGCGGGTGGTTTGGGAGCGTGCCTAGCAGTCATAGCCGAGATTTCACAGAAGTCCCGAAAAGCCTTTAACGGTGCGGAATTTCGGGTTGTTTTGAAAACTCAAAAAAGCGTGGTTTTTGAGTTTGACCACAGTTTGTCCCACTTCCACGCGAGAAGCTGAAAAATTGAATAGATATCCGGGTGTGGCGCAGCTGGGAGCGCGGGTGGTTTGGGACCATCAGGCCGCAGGTTCGATCCCTGTCACTCGGACCAATGCGAGTGTTTATCTCGTTTAAGATAGACACTCGCATTACTTTACTTCTTATTTCTTTTGTGGTGCTGAATTTTGAAAACCTTGACTCTGCTGAAGTATTTTCCCTCTGTTTCAGCTTGCTGGAACTCGTAATTTCGATTATCGGACTTACAGGAGGCGTTGATATGGTAAGTATAAGTATTGTGGTGGGACTCGGTTGTTATGGGGGAATACCAAACAATAGAGCCGTGGCAAGTAAACTGGAAGCAATACCAATAAAAGAATTCGAAGATAAACCGAGCGGGTTCGATTCCCGCACCTCCACCAATTGCGGCCTCGTCCGCACACGAAAGCCGCAAAGTAGGAATTACTTTGCGGCTTTTGCAATTTTTATAAGGCGGTGAAATCATGCATCAAAGCGAAGATATAATTTTTATGACAAGAGACTTTTGGAGTGAAATGAATGTACCTCGCAACATTGTCTCAGCTTTATACAGCCAGTATTTAGGCAATACACCTTATGTAGTTGATAATCGTGCAGAAGCTATAGCTTGCGTAACTCAAATAGTAACTTCTTTACGCGACGAAATCTTAGATTGGTTCAAGGCCAATAATTCAAATCAAGCTATCAAAGATTTATACTACATCTTTGATGTATGCTTCAAGTTCTATATGAGACAAAAAACAGCTCGAAAAAAGCTTGTAGAATTGAATATTAATGACGATGATATAGTCAACGAGTTCAGTAAAAACAGAAATATGTGTGTTAGTGTCATCAACTCCATAAATCTTTGGACGGAAAATGCTTTGCTGTTACAAAACTCAATTGATGATTCATTATGTAATCCCGAGTCCAAGGTCGATGCCGATTTATTTGTTAAAATATATTTATACGGTCTTGCGTCTAAGGCTTTGTCTTTATTGGCACTAAGCAAAAAATACGGTGAAACAGAACTTTTTCATGGGATTAGAATTTCTCCTAATGAAGATGAACCAATAGAAGTGATTCGTTATCATCCTGTTATATATTTCAACCCATCTCTCATTGGCAACCAAGATTCATTTCAACTTGACATCACCGACTACAAAAATATTGATTTTTCCACATTTGGTATAGGTTTTCAAAATTTACATAATTTGAGTCTTCTGATGTCGTTGCGTACCATGTCTACTTTTCAGGCAGAACTTCTAAAAGATGGAAAGTATTCTCATGTTGTAATAAGTAAATCTCATTTTGTGTCATTGGTAAACGAATACACGTCTGGTCAAGTTGATGGTGAATGTTTTTTTAATACGTTTGTTTTAACAAAAGATAAGATAACATCTCAATTGAAGGGTGAAGATACTATTATTTGGATGATGGGCGTCAACAAATATCGCCATGAACTTCGCCCATTCATCTGTCTCGATAATAATACAATTGCAATATCGTATATGGCACTAGAACAAGCCAAGAATATTTGGCTATCTTATTTTGCTAATGGAGGTATGATATATACAAACGTAAAAGATGAACTAACAGCCGCAATCGAAGAGAGAAACACTGAACTTTCCAAATTGCTAGTAGGAATCATTAGGGATAAATTACAAACCCATTACGATGCTACGTTTAACGAAATCGATGTCAAATATAACAGAATATTTGGTGATAAAGATTATGATTATGGCGATTACGATTTGGTTTTCTATACACAAGAAAGAAACGAATTATTTTTAATTGAAGCTAAGTTCTTTTCTGATTCATTAAATAACAGCGGAATAATTAACGACTATCATAGGTTGTTTAAAGAAAACGGTTATTACACACATTGTCGTAAACGATGCGATTTGGCAATCGCAGAAGCGGACAAATTAAAAGACTTTATTGGAATCACAGGGACTGTAAAAACTCATTTTCTTTTTGTGTCATCAAAACCACTTGAGATTGAATTTACAGATAAAGACGGGATAGTATCTTTCCCCTGTCTTTCAATACTTGATGATTATTTGATGGGCAACTTAATTTCTGAGGATGGAAATGATACAATTCGTCCTACGTATGAATTATGATTAATAGTATAATGTTTTGCAAATACGATATCACTTTTTCTTTGTTTACTGCGCACCAATTTCATATCTTTTCTATTAGGAAAACATGCATTAGAGGCGATTAAATGAGGAACAATTTTGATTCTATAAAAAATGAGTTAACATCATTTATCAACAAATTCAAAGTTCTGTCTATACGTCAAAGACAAGCCCTTTTCTTACAATGCATAATGTCTTTTGACAAGACTTTTTTTGACTATCTGATGAACTCCAATGAGGATGCGCACATCTATTATTCTGAGGTGTTGCGTTACGGATACCCTATATTCATACGTAATTTTTACGACAAGGATTTTGAGACTCTTGACGGAATCGGATTGACAAGAATCACGCCGGAAAATCAAGAAATCTGCCAAAAGATTTTGTGGTCGTGCAAAACACTGGGGTGGATTGAATACATAGAAGAAAATAAAAAATACAACAATTTTTCTGTGTGCCATTTTGGCAATAAAACTCGTGTAAAATTCAAGAAAAAGCACCATTGGAATGAATATTTAGAAAAGAACCATACACTGTTGTATTCTAAAATCATGAAAATGGCGCATCAAGAACAATATGAAGAGTTAGAAA
>JAFQCR010000023.1 GCA_017416345.1 Clostridia bacterium
AAAAGCCGACCGCCCTTTTTTAGAAAGGATGAAATTAGTTTGTGTTAGGCGACAGGAGAACCGTCCCCTTGTCTCTTTATCACCAAAATAAGTATACCATAGTTCTACTTATTTGTCAACACAGAGAACCGTCCCCTGTGTTTCTCCCCCTGTGTTTTCCCAAAGCGGTTGGCTTTTACACCAACCGCCGATTTGATTTAGGAGGAGTTTTGTCAAGAATGGCAGAGAACTCTTTGCTTTTTCTATTCTAATCCGAATTGAACATTTGGTTGAAATAGTTGTAATATTCATTTTCCTCAAAAAAGTATTTTAAATGTTGCGGGGTAGAATAAATACTTTTATATACAGTTCTTTTAGCATGCGCTTCTAAAAGTTTGTCAAAGTGCTGTATATTCTTTTCGTTTCTAAAATAGTTTATAAAGGTCATTTCATGACTATATAAGCTGATTGTTTTTTCGGAATCGAATTTGATGTCATATTCTACACCGAATTTGACCGATATTTCAAAACTTGAAACATCTGAATAACTATATTTTTCAGTGGGATTCCCAAAAATATCATTTTTGCATATATACTTATCATCAATCACAACACCTGATTTCAAGAAAACCAAAGGATATGTCAAAACTAATATAATACATGCGATTACCAAAAACTTTTTCTTGAAATTGTTTAACCATTTTCTTGTTCTAGATGATATTAAAAGCGAGCCAAATGTGATTATAGGAGTATTAATAACAGCGGTAATAAATGTAGTCCTAGGACAAAAATACAAACAATTCGGATATACAAATCTACTTACAAAAAGAATTAAAAACATATAACCACCAGCAATTATAAAAAACAATACCAATTTTAAAGCAATTGCATTATCGTTATGCTTAGACAAAACCACATACCTCCTTTAAGCATAAGAGACAAGGGGACGGTTCTCTTGTCTCCTTCGGTAATATTACCTGCCGCATCATAGTTATAGTTTTCCTCAGACACTACACAGTCACAATCGAGACTTATAACCTGACGCTTTATTACTCTATTAAGGCTATCATAAGTATAACACATTTTGGTATTATCTGCAATGTAAAAAAGAACGGTTGGCTTTTACACCAACCGCTCCCTGCGGGATCTGGTTAAAACACCAAAGTGCACGTTTTTTGTTAAAAGACAGGAGAACCGTCCCGTGTCTTGCCCAAAAACCCGTTGAGCCGAAAGTCTCAACGGTGACTTTTTCTCTTTCGGAAAATTTTCGTAAGCGTTGCTATTGATTTGCGGAATAAAATATGATACATTCATCTTAAACTAATATTCGTTTGGCTGAGGTGATCTTATGGCGAGCGTAACAGTTGATATAAACAAAAAGGTCAAGCCTATGAAGCCTATGCACGGCGGCGGTCAGCCACCCATCGGCGGTGTTGGGCTCACAACATATTTCCACTATATGACCGAGGCTGGAATACCTTTTTCCCGACTGCACGACGTCGGCGGTGTGTTCGGCGGCAACCGTTTTGTGGATATACCCAACATTTTCCGCAACTTAAGATAACCGACCCCGAGGATAACGACATTTTGTTTGATCTTGAAAAGAACAGCCTCGAGGACTATTTCGCAACGTATCAAGGCTTTTTTTGACCCCTGCTTGCAAGCGGCGGCAGAATGGGTATAATTAGATAAAGCAAAGTAAAATCAAGGGAGAAATTATGAATTCAAACGATAGAATAACCGTCTTAAGAGGTCCCGAGAGGGTGCGCAGGCGTCCTGCCGTCATCTTCGGTGCCATGGGTGCCGAGGGTGCGACCAATGCGCTTATGGGGGTCATAAATATTTTTGCTGCCGAGGCCGCCTTGGGGCATTGCCGCAGCATTTCGGTCACCCAAAATTCCGACAACTCGGTGACGGTCAAAAGCCTTGACCGCGGTTTTGCTTTAAGTGAGGAGCTTATCGACGGCAAACCGTCGTGGTACTACGATTTTTGCGAGCTGTATTTCCCGAAAGGGGAGCCCAATAAGGAATATTTTTTGGAGCTCGGCCAATTGCACAATAAGCTGTACGGCGATAACTCGGAGCAGTACCTTAACGTTGAGGGCGACCCGTTTTTTGACCTCACCTGCGCCCAATATGCCTCGGAATTTATGGAAGTGAGGGTGTCGGACGGATGCCTTTTGAAGCAACTGCGGTTTGAAAAGGGCTTTTGCACAAACGAGCTCACCAAACAGCCGTTTTCGGGCGAAAAATTCACCGAAATTCTCTTAAAACCCGACCCCGAGGTCTTCGGTGACTTTGAAACCGACGGTGAAAAGCTAAAGGAACGGCTCAAAGCTGCGGCGGCAACCGTAAAGGGGCTCAATTGCGAATACTCAAACCAAACGACCGGCGAAGCTGTGCTTTACAGTTACCCCAACGGCATCTGCTCACTTTTGGAGGAACTCACATTCGGCAAAGAGTGTACGCCCGTCTACACCGCCGAAATTTCAGCCGGAGGCAGGGAGCGGTACGACCAAAAGGAGTACAACGCCAAGGTGAGGGTGGCCGTTTCGTTCGGCAATGAGGCTGCAGGCACTTTTTGCATCCATAATCACAGAATGCTGAAAAACGGCGGCCGTCAGCTTGATTCGGTCTTAAAGGCTGTCACAAAATACATCAACTACGCTCTGGCCAAGGAGCTTTTGAGCGGTGTGTTCAAAAAAGAACAGTTCAAAGTTGAGGACATCGCAAAAAGGCTGGTTCTGGTCATCGAGACCGAGTGTGAAAACTATGCCACACGCTGGGAAAACGGCCGCCGAGAGTCGATAGATAACAAAGTGCTGGCCGATATGGCGCACGACGCAATAGGCGAACCGTTCATGACCTTTTTGAAGGAAAATCTCGCCGCCGTCTGCGAGGCTTTCAAGCCGTAAGTTGACCTAAACGCAAAACGAAATAAGCACCTCTGACTTTTATCAGAGGTGCTTATGCTTTGTGCCATCGAAAACAACACTTGCCAGTGGCAGGCATTTGCGGTATAATATATTTGTATTTGGCGTTTTGTGTAAAAAACATCACGTTTTGTTGCTTGTTTACGGGTGTTTTGTGTATTATAATCGACTTAAAGCTCGGCCGATCCAGGCCTGAAGGAGGAAGATCTATGATAACATCACAAGACATCAAGGCGGCGGCCTTGAGAATGGGTGCCGACATTGTCGGTATCGGTTCCATCGACCGCTGGAAGGACGCACCCATCCAGATGGACCCCAGACAGATAATGCCCAATGCAAAGTCGGTCATCGCTTTGGGATTTAGGGTGCTTCGAGGCTCTTTAAGAGGCGTTGAGGAGGGTACCTTCTTCTCCAACTATTCGTCTATGGGCTACGGAGGTATTACGTATCTTTATATGCCCATGACCGTAATCAATCTGAGCAAAATGATCGAGGATGCAGGCTTTGAGGCCGTGCCTTACGGTCATCAGAGTGACTGGCGTGCGATCGATAACCTCGGCTATATGAAGCCCGAGTTTTCCCGTCCCGTTGCTCCCGGCAAGGCGGCTCCCGACGTAATGGTCAATCTGCGTATTGCAGGCTATCTTTGCGGACTTGGCGAGATAGGCTATTCCAAAATGCTTCTGACCCCCGAGTTTGGCCCAAGACAGCGTATCGGTATCATTATCACCGAGCTGGAGCTTGAACCCGACCCGATAATGGAGCCGGGTACACTTTGCAACCGCTGTATGGCCTGCGTCAGAGAGTGTCCCGGCGGATGCATCCCTGCCGACAAGACCGTCAAGGCCAACATCAACGGCCGTGAGATCGAATGGGCCGACGTTGATATGGTCAAGTGCGACATCACCTTCGGCGGTGCCGAGGTCTGCAAGGAGGGCGAGGTTGGTGATTACGTCAAGGGTCGAACCGACCGTAAGCCGTCGTCTATTTCTCCGTTCTATCACAAAAATAAGTTCCTTTACAACTCCGGTCAGGCTGTCTGCGGTGCCAAGGGCTGTACCCGTGCCTGCATGGTAAGCCTTGAAAAGCGCGGGGTTTTGAAGAATAAATTTGAAAATCCGTTCCGTCAGAAGAAGCTTTGGAGCGTTGATTGGTCGCAACCGCCCTTTGACAACGGCTACGTTGCACCGTATGAGGGACTTGATTCGGTCAACTCCAGGGTCAAGCATGACGATTCCAAAACAGACTAATAAACAGGTGTTTTTATGAAATTTGCAGTTGGTTTTCAGCTTTATGACGTAGGTGAAGAGCCGTTTTCGAGCATTGTCGAAACCTACCGTGACAGTATTTCCGAGGTGTTTTTCCCGTGGCAGGACTTTGCCTCGGGAAGAAGCCCTGTGGCCACCCGTCACGGCTTCACCGATTGGACGGCTCAAGCCCGCACCGAGCAAGAGCTTAAAAAAATCAAGGCTTTGGGCATAAAGCTTGACCTTCTGTTCAACGGAAACTGCTATGGACAATATGCCATTTCCGAGAAGCTGGCCAACAGCGTTTGCTCCATCATTGCCCATCTTGAGGAGCTTGATTGCGGTGTTGACATCATCACCACGGCATCTCCCGCCATTGCTCACACCGTCAAAAAGCATTTCCCGAAGATCGAGGTGCGTGCCTCGGTCAATATGAAGATAGGCACCGTCAAGGGTATGCAGTATCTGTCCGATCTGTTTGATTCTTTCCACGTGCAAAGGGATTATAACCGCAATATTCCGCACCTTAAAATGCTGAAGGAATGGGCCGACCAAAACGGCAAAAAACTGATAATGCTGGCCAACAGCGGCTGCTTCAGGGATTGCTCGGGTCAGATCTTTCACGATAATCTTGTGGCGCACGAAGCCGAGGTCTGCGAGGTCGAAAACATCAAGGATTTCACGCCGTATGTCTGCTGGCGTGCCTTAAAGGATCGCAAAAATTGGCCTATGCTGTTGCAAAACACCTGGGTGCGCCCCGAGGACCTGCACCACTATGAGGGCATTTTTGACACCGTGAAGCTGGCTACCCGTATGCACCAATTCCCCGGAATGGTCATCGACGCTTACGCAAGGGGCAGGTATTACGGCAACACGCTTGACCTTTTTGAGCCCGGCTTCGGCAGGGCAATTGCGCCTTATATTATGGATAATTCTGCCTTCCCAAAGGATTGGTTTGAGAAAACCTCCAACTGCGACAAGCAATGCCATAAATGCGGCTATTGCGAGGAAGTGCTTAAAAGACTATTGCTTAACACCGAGGGAATGTGATGAAAACAGCCGATGATAAAGCCTTGATGAATGCCGCAATAAGCAATATTGTTATTATGTCGGGCATCCGCCCTGCGGGACGGACTACCGACAACCGCAGAATGGGAAGATTCCGCAACGGAATTTTGTACCTCTGGAGCGGTGAGGGCAAATTCTGGGTGGACGGAAAGCGTGTTCTTACGGTCACCGACGGTGAGCTGGTGTTCATCCCCAAGGGCTTGAAGTACAAAATGCAGTACACAAAGGAAAATTCCACCTTTGTGGTGGTCAACTTTGATATATGTGACCAAAACGGCGAGGACATACGGCTTTTTGACCGCATCACAACGGTCGGCAGGGATGATGAGACCCGTCGTATCGCATCGGTAATGGCCAAGCTTGAAATGAGCAGTGCATCGCAGGGCGCTGTGGCAGGCTTTCGCCGCAAGGAGCTGCTGTATCGCCTGCTGACTCGAATTTTTGAGGAGAATTTTCCGCTTATAACCGAGCAGGAGCGCTATCCGCAGATATTTAAAGGGGCGCTTTTGCTAAAGCAGAATTATCTTGAAAACATCCCGATAGAGCGGTTTGCCTCAGTCTGCAACATAAGTGTCAGCTCGTTTCGTGAGCTTTTTCGCAAGCAGTACGGAATGTCGCCGCTCAAATACCGCAACTACCTTCGCATAAACCGTGCGAGGGAGCTTTTGAGCGAAAGCAACTGCACCGTGACCGAGGCGGCCTTTGCCTCGGGGTTTGAAAATGTGGGATATTTCTGCAACTGCTATAAAAAGCAGACCGGCGAGACCCCAAGCCAAACCAGAACCAAAAGCGGCGGCATATAATATTCCCAAAAGCGCGCGGTTGCCGTGCGCTTATTTTTGTTGACCGTCTTTCAACAAAAAACAGTCAGCAGCCTTTACGGTTGCTGACTGTTTTTTCGTTAAAGTATCACTCTCAATATAAATATGCCGTCGTTTGCGGTAAACTGGCAGTTGCCGCGAAGCTTTTCGGTTACTGCGACTATACTCTGCGTGCCGATGCCGTGACCTTGCCGTTGGCTTATGGGAATTCCGTCTGCGAAAACGGGAGGCTTGTCAAAGGTGTTTTTGACCGATATCAGCAGCTTGTCCCCATTCATACGCATCTCAATTCGGGCAAAGCGCTTTTCGTGCGGCAACGGCGTGACAGCCTGCAAGGCGTTCTCAAGCCCGTTGGAAAGAATAGCGGTCAGATCAACGTCCGAGAAGGGGAGTGCTTCAGGGATCTGCACCGCACACTCAAGCTCACAGCCCACCAAGCGGAATTTCTCGGCATACGAGCCTATGATCATATTAACAAGCTCGTTTTTGCAGTAGCGCAAGGTCGGGGTCTTGGCAATGGCGTCGGTCACCTCGCCGATCAGCTTTTGCGCCTTGTCATACTCGCCGTTTTCAATAAAGCTTGAAACGTTGAGCATAAAGTGCCGCATATCGTGCCGAGCGATCGACAGCTCACGCTCGGAGCGGCGGATGGTATCCAGCTCCTTTTCAAAATGGCTGTGTTGCATTTCGATCAGCTGGTGTTTGCGCTCGGCCTCGCATTTCCCTTCATATTGCTTGAAATACAGGAACAAAAACAGTACATAAGCAATGCAAAGCACGAATCCCAAAAATTCCGTAACGACCTTCATTCCCGAGTATAAAAGCTCGGTGTAAACGCTGGTGGTATAGTCGTACAAATAATACACGGTCGGCATAAGAGCCAGTATCATAATGGAGCCGGTCGGCTTTTGCAAAAGCCTTGCCGAGGCCGACGAAACGTACCGTATAAGCAACAAAAATACGGCGGCGGTGATGATTATTCGCACACAGTAATAGACCCACAGTTTGCGAGATAGGTCAAGAGCGGCAAGACCGACCCAATTGCTGACCTGACAGCAAAGATAGGCTGTCAGCACCGAAAGTGTCGAAAGTGCTGCTCTGTACTTGTAGTAAAGTGTGAGAAAAAGCACCAGCGGCAGGTGAATTATAAGCGGATAGAGCTGTTCGGTCACTCTTTCCCCGAACAGTACGAAGGAGAGAACAAAGAAAATGCCGACACAAAGCGAAAAAATGAACATCGTCAGTATATTTTTGCGATGCATTTTAATTCCGAGAAATGCGGCGGATATGTAAACACCGAACAGCAGAGTCGTTGCGTTGTGAACAAGTCCCAATACGGTCTCGGGCATATTCTTCATCCTTTCGTTTTATTCGTTGAACATTGCCGTAAAATAAGCCTCTTTAAAGGCTTTGCCACAGCCTCTTGCGATGGGGATACCGCATCCCGACCGTGTGATAATGTCGGTGCCGTTGAATCGGTCAACGTTGGGAAGATACACAATGTAACTGCGGTGACATTTGAAAAATCCGTCCGCCACGGTGAATTTTTCCTCGATCGAGCGTAGCGTTTCGCCCGTTTCAACCAACCGTCCGTCCCGCAGATGCAGGACAACGTGCTTGTTTTGCGCCTCGGCAAATTCGATGTTTTTAAAATACAGCTTTTGCCAACCCAGTGCCGTTTTCAGCACCACGCTGTCGGGCTCCTTGCCTATCTTTTCGGCACATTCATCCAGCACCGTTGTCAGTTTTTTGGATTCTATGGGCTTCAAAAGATAATTGGTCGCCTTCACCTCATACGATTCCAACGCAAAATCGGGTGAAGAGGTCAGAAACACTATCGGCACATCGGCGTCAAGGCGGCGAAGCTCCCGGGCGGTGTCCATACCGTTCAAAAGAGGCATGATGATGTCCAGAAAAACCACGTCAAATCGGCTTACAACGGCGGTCTTCAAAAGCTCGTCACCGTTGTCGTACAAAAACAGCTCAAGCTTTATATCGCTGTCGGCCGCCCATTGTTTTATCAGCTTTTCGGTTTCATTGCGTGCTGTGGGGCAGTCATCACAGACGGCTATTCTCACGGTATCACCTCTTTGCCCATTTATACCTTAATTCTACTATACCAAGGTTACGTTTGCAACGCCAACTTTTGCATTTCGCTCCGAAATTTCAACATCTCACGCCGATAACAGTCCCAAAATCCGTTTTGTGGTATAATTTTTACAATCGTGCGGATCTTGCCGCACGAAAAATCCATCCTTGAAAGGACAGAAGAAAAATGAAAAAGTTTTTAAGCATGATCCTGGCAGTTATTCTTGTATTTGCATTTGTCGGACTTACCGCCTGCGGCGGCGAGGAGACTAACGGCGACGACACCGGCTCCAAGGCACCGGCATCCGATACCGCAAGCACCGAAGACACCGCTTCCGAGGGCAATGTAGGCGCTATTTTCCCCGAGGTGCTGAAGAATGTTGCCGTAATCGACGCTCCCGACCTTGAGTACACCGCTTGGGATTTTGCGGGCGGCTGTGTTGACGGCAAGGATATGAACGAGGACGAGGCCGCACAGGTTCTCGCTGTATACGGCGGATATCTTGCATTTGAGATCAACGCAGATGGCAAGCTCAGCCTTATGAGCGCCGACAATTATGCCGAGGGTACATACGCTCTCACCACCGATAACTACGGATATCATTTCGTATTCACCAGCGGTGTTGAGTATTATGCAGTATTCACCAAGGTTGGTGAGGATGTTGTTATGATGCTCGCACAGCCCAAGGACCCCGGCACCGCACTTTACTTCGTTCAGGCCGCAAGAGGCTGATCACCGATCACAAATTTATTTAACAAGACCTCGTGTTGTTTTTGCAACGTGAGGTCTTGTTTTTTGTGGTTTTATATGGAGTTCGGGACACCTCGGCATGTTGTTACGATTTGCACAAAAATTCGTGTAAAATTGACCAAAGTTTGCCTATATTTTGCGGCGTAACATATTGCATTCCGCAACTGAAAGGAGTATAATATTATAATCTGAAAGTAATAGTGGGTCAGTATCGTTTTTGCGTTCAAAAGGGAGTGTTCAAAACGGCTAAGGTCTTTAAAATTATATCAAAAACGCTAAGTACGGTTGTGGTTGCGGCGGTGGTCCTGCTGGCTGTTTTGCTGGTCGGCGTAAGGCTTGTTGGCTTCACTCCGTACACCGTGCTTTCGGGCTCCATGGAACCCCATTATCACGTCGGCTCCATAATCTATGTTTCGGACGTTGATCCCTTTGAAATCAAGGTCAACGATCCCATAACCTACCATATGTCAAGCGGCACGGTGGTCACCCATAGGGTCGTCGAGGTGCTGAACGAAGGCACGCCGGAGTTAGCCTTTAAAACCAAGGGTGACGCCAACAAGGATGCCGACGGCACACCCGTGCCTGCCTCGGCGGTCATAGGCAAGCCGCAGTTTTCCATCCCGTACCTCGGCTATGTTTCGGACTATGTTCAAAAGCCGCAGGGACTTATAACCGTTGTCGGTGCCGGTGTGGTGCTGTTCATCATCTCGTCGGTGATAGATGCGCTTTTCAAAAACGAGAAGGACAAGCCTTCAGACCCCGATTCAAAGGAACAAACCGAAGCGGTTGACAATACCGCAGAGTAATTACGGTGCAAAATGCCGAAAGGCAGTTTACATAATAAATATTTTTTGGAGGAACAAAAAATGAAAAAGAAACTCATCACAGCTGCTGTTCTGACAGTAGCGGCAATCACCCTCGTCGTTGCGACAGTGTTCACAACGCTGGCATTCCTGGCCGACTCGGCCGCTGTTTCCAACGTCTTTACCGTTGGTAACATTGCCATCACCATGTTTGAGACCAAGGTCGACAACAACGGTGTGCCCACCACCCCCAGGGAAGAGGTCGATACCAACAGCTACCACCTCGTCCCCAGCAACACCTACACAAAGGACCCCACCATCCGCATCACTTCTTCTACCCAGGACACCATGTTCCTGTTCGTCAAGAGCAGCAACCAGATCCGTGGAATAGAGGCAGGCAACAACGGCGGAACCCAGCTCACCATGCGTAAGCAGATGGAGGCCAACGGCTGGGTAGAGTACGTTATGAGCAAGGACGGTATTGATGTCGTTTGGGTATACGGCACCCGTGACGACGCAGGTGTTATCACCCCCACACCCGTTTCCAAAAACTCGACACAGGTAGGTACCACCGGTACCGGAGTTCCCGGTGAGTTCAGACTTTGCCAGGAGTTCACCATTGCCAGCGGAGCAGACGTATCGCTTTACTCGGCCGCAAAGGTATCGTTTACCGCATTTGCCATCCAGAAGGACGGTGTAAACGACACCCACAAGGCTTGGGAGACCATCAAGGAGACCTTCCCCTATGAGGGCGGTATTATAGATCCTGTCAACCCCTATGACATCACCAAAGGTCCTTACGAGGCTGTTCCCAAGACCCAGCCCTGATTTTTGGGGTTTATGATCTCAAGTAACATTTGATTCAGTATTTTGACCGAAAGAAGGTGAGGAAATGAAGAAACGATATATGTGGCTGATGATTTCGGCAGCCCTTGCGCTGACCGTCGTTGTCGGCTCTACGCTTGCGTACCTCATTGCCTCATCCAACCGGGTGGAAAACACCTTCACGATCGGTGATGTTGGGATTTCGCTGACCGAAACCACGGGAAGCGACTACAAGCTGGTCCCCGGTGCGGCGGTCAAAAAAGATCCAACGGTCACGGTCAAGGCAAAAAGCGAGGCCTGCTGGGTGTTTGTCAAGGTCACACCATCGACCGATCTCGACAGTTTCTGCGTTTATTCGATAGCCGACGGCTGGACACCCTTAGAGGGTGAAAGCGGTGTTTATTACCGAAAGGTCGAAGCCGCTTCGACCGATACGCCCTTTGCGGTGCTGAAAAATAACCAAGTGACCGTGAAGGACAGTTTGACCGAGGAACAGCTTAACGCCGTTGCGGTCAAGCCAACGCTCAAGGTCACGGCCTATGCAATACAAAGCGACGGAATGGCCAATGCCAAAACGGCCTGGCAGACCCTGAATTCTTAAAGAAAGGAGTAAAGAGCAATGAATACTAAAAAAATAGTTAAATTTAATATTTATATGAGCTTTATACTCCTTGGAGTTTTGGTGCTGATGCTGGTCACCGCAACGCTGGCTTATTTTTCGGATTACAAGCAGGTTACCAACACCATGACGGCAGGTAATGTCGAGATAGCACTTTCCGAATCGGCCGTAAAGCCCGACGGTAACGGCAATCTTGTGGCCGACCCTTCGGCGGCACGAATTTTCGGTACCGCCGATATGACGGTCAACGATTACGGCAAGATCTACCCCTCGCAATCCATTTTCAAGGACCCCACCGTCACCAACACAGGTGCCGAGCCTGCGTGGATAGCAGCCAAGGTCACATTGACCGACGGGCAGGGCGACCTTACCAAGGTTATGGGCTACGATGGCTTTGAGGGATTGGATATCGAGGTACTGCTCAGCGGCGGTCTGCTGGATGAAAAGGTGCACGTCGGCAAATGGAACGGACTCGACCACGTTTGCTACAACGACCGTTATGCAATGGTGCAGGTGCCCAACGCCCATGACGGCGAGTTTTCGTTCTACTTCTTTATGCTCAACCCCATCCAGGGCGGCAATTCGGTAATACTGTTTGACAACTTCTATGTTCCCGACGAATGGAACAACGCCGAAATGCAGCAGCTTAAGGAGCTTAAGATCAACGTGGAAGCCTTTGGCGTGCAGATCAATAATCTTGAAAGCTGTTTTGTTGCCATGACCGATGCTTTCCCGACATATTTCGATTTTAACTGACTTATATTTATTAATTTTTTCATTTTAATTTGATTTCCGACAAATTTTGCAGAAAGGAGGACACCGATATGACAAGCTTGCTGTTTAAACGTAAGACATTGCAGGCCGTGGCTTTGGTTATGGCCGTAGTTCTGCTGGTCGGCTCATGGCTTAATATAACGGTGCCCGTCCTTTCTGCCGATACGTCAAATCAAAAGCCCTATATCACGCTTGACGGCGAAAGGGTGACCGAGCTCGAGCTGCTTGATGACGGAAAATACCGTATCGAAGCCGTGTCCGAGCAGGCTGCCGACGGTTACCGCTGGCAGATCGAGGACCCCGGGAACGACGGTCGCTGGATAGATATTTCGGGCAGCTACACAAGATATCTTTGGGTAACCCACGCTTTGGTCGGCAGTATGCTGAAGTATGACGGCACCGTAGGCTTGCGCTGCAAGGTCACAACAAGCGAGGGCGATACCTATACACAGCCGCTTAAGGTCACGGTGTCCTTAAGTGTGACATCGCCGCTGTTTTTCGGCAACGCTTCGGCCGAAAACACCACGGTCAGCACGCTTTCTGCACGTGACGGCGAGCACCGTACCCATTCCATCGTTATAAACTATCTTTTTGATAACAACGCTATTGCCTTTGAGCCTTACGGTGCTTCGGTTGCCGCGGGAAGCGATTTCAAGGCAACGGTCACCAGCCCCACGGTCGTCGGTTATGCTCCGTTCCGCCGTGTAGGTGAGGATTATATCGACGCAAGCGTTGTTGAAATTGATATTACAAACATTCAGCAGGATGTGACCATCAACGTCATTTACGAGCCTGCTTTGGTGGATTTTTCCATCCACCACCATCTCCAGAACCTTCTGGACGATGATTATTCGGTACATTACGACCTTATTACCAAATCGCAGGCCATCACGGGCACCGTTGTCGGTGACGGACTTGCGTTGACCGAGGAACAGCTTCCCGGCTTTAAGGCGCTGGCTTACGAAAAGCTTACGGTCGCCGCCGACGGAAGCACCGTCATAGAGATCCGCTATGACCGAAACTATTATCTTGTTGATTTTGATATGAACGGCGGCTACGGCAGCGAGCCTGTTTACACCCGTTACGGTGCAACGGTCGGTGCCAATGACCCCATACGCCACGGCTATGTTTTTGACGGCTGGGAGCTTGTGTCCTACAACGGACAGATGCCCACCGCCGAGCAGCAGTCGAAATATGCGCTGACAAGCGGCGCAACCATTACTGTTCCCGATGCCAACCTGCGCTACCGTGCACGTTGGATCACTCAGGAGACCACCTACACTATGGTCTTCTGGAAGGAAAATGCCAACGATAACGGCTACAGCTATTGGGGCTATCTTGACGGGCTCAGAGCCATGTCGGGCTCAACTGTCAGCGGCAAGGACTACATTTCCCAAGTCAGCGGCATTGACGACGAGCAGTATTTTACCTTTAATGAACAAAAAACTGAGAAAAACGTACTTGTTGAGGGTGACGGCTCAACGGTAGTTAATGTATATTACACAAGAAATTACTACACCCTGACCTTTAAGGCTCCGGGTCTTTGTACAATAACACCCAACCACACCCACGTCGATGAGTGCTATGACTATATCTGCGGCCTTGGCCACGTACACACCGAGGATTGCGTTGCCACACTTGAGTGTACACTTACTGAACACAAGGCTCACACCGCAGAATGTATCATCTGCGGCTTTGAGGAGCACGTTCACGGCGGTATCGGCTGTGATTGCACCAAGGCCGAGCATACCCACACCACCGATTGCTGGGCAAATATAGGCTCACGCTATACCAACCTCAACCGTGCGCCCTCAAACCCCGAGGACGGTCAGATATACCGTTCGGGAACAAGGTACTACATATATATAAAGGGCTCGTGGTACCGCTATAACGGCTGGGGCGCATCCTCGGGCGATATCGTCGACCCCGAGTGCGGATATGATGAGCACACCCACGGAACCGATTGCTCCTGCAGCGAGGACGAGCACACCCATAATGACACCTGCTACCGTGACACGCTGCACACGCATAACGATTCCTGCTACAGTTATTCCTGCGGTGAGGCCGAGCATATCCACGTTGATGCCTGCCGTCGCCTTAACTGTGCTATAACGGAAAATCACACCCATTCCTCCACTTGCCGAAATGCAGGCAGCACCAACACCGTCAAGGTGGTGCGAGCCAAGTATCAGCAGTCGTTGGAGGGCATCTGGCCCGTGACCGATGACAACGGCGTCACCTATTCAAGCGGTGAGCGCTGGGAACCCTCGGGCTCGACCTATTACAGTGCGGTTTTGGTCTATATCTCCAAAATGCCGCCCGATGACTTTACGCTGACCCTTAACGAGGCCAACTACAAGACCTTTACGATGCAGTATTACAAGCAGGTCTTACCGGGTCAGGCCTATGATGTCACCTACAACGGAAAACAGTATAAGCTTGATAACACCGTTAAGGCTAACTACAACTATATAACCAAGGCCGAGGACTTCTTTGATATAGAAGGCTTTGTGCAGGCAGGCTCAAGCCCTGCTTTCGGAAGCAACGGACAGATAACCACCACTCAGACCGCCTTGACCGTCAGCTTCTATTACGACCGCATTACCGACCATTATCTTGAGTTCAACAATAACGGTACGGTGCTGGATGACGAGAGCGTTCACGGCGAAATGTACGGCGCACCGCTTAAAAAGTATAATTTTGAGCCGCCGTATCCTGCAAACCTTGAGCCTAATGCCTATAGGTTTGCCGGGTGGTACACCTCTCCGATGTGCTTTGACGGTACCGAGGTCGATTGGGATACCATAGTAAGCCCCGAGGGCGACCTTATGCTGTATGCCAAGTGGGCACCCATTACCCATAACGTCCGTGTGTTCAAGGATGCCACCAAGACCGAGCAGATAGGCGAGACCCAGGTGGTCGACCACAAGGCGTTTGCCTATGCTCCCACGGGGCACGTCACCAACGGAAACTACGTGTTCCAGGGCTGGTTCTATGTTGACACCGTCAACGGCGTTCAGGTCGAAAAGGCCTTTGTTTTCAACGGCATTCCCGTGCTTGAGGATATGGATATCTACGCCAAGTGGAGCTCGCACGTTTCGGTCGATTACAAGATCAGCTACAAGCTCCTGAATACCGATACCGACATTGCCGACCCCACCGTCGGCTCGTCCATCGCAGGCCATAATAAGACCTTTGATGCCAAGGCAGGCGATCAGCTGTATTCGGGATATCAGACGGGCTATTACCCGCTGACCAACAGCCATACCATCACCATGAGTGTCGACGGTGTGCGTGAGTTCACCTTCTATTATGTATACGTTGAATCTATGCCCTATAAGGTGCAGTACATCAACGGGCTTACGGGCGAAAAGCTTTGCGATCACAAGATAGTCGAGGACAATACCTTGTCGGTCGTTACCGAGACCTTTAAGCGCTTTGACAAGATGATGCCCGATGCATACCAGAAGCGTCTCGTGCTTTCGGCCGATGATACCGATGCCGATAACGACGGCATTTTCGATGCCAACGTCATCACGTTCTATTACAACTCCGATGAGGAGCACGCATACTACCGTGTCGTCCATTACATTCAGAACATCCAGGGTGACACCTACCGTGAGTACCGCTCCGAGGAAACGGTCGGTATTATCGGTAACACCTATACCGTAAACGCCTTGACCCTCACGGGATTTGATTTCAATGGCTCAAAAACAACGGTCAACGGTGTAGCTGCACCCGTCAGCGGAGCTACTGTCAGCGCCTCTCTTGGCTCGGAAGGTATGCTTATCGAGCTTTATTACGACCGCAAAACGGTCGAATATACCGTGAAGTATCTTGACAGCACCACCTACGCCGAGCTCTCGCCCCCAAAGCAGGGAAGCGGCGTGTTTGGAGCACAGGTGCTTGAATATGCCGTGTCGCTTGAGGCCGATGGCTATGAGCTGGTCAGCGACGAGGTCAAGATGCATACCCTTTCGGCCAATGCCGAGCATAATATAATCGAGTTCCTTTATAAGGAAAAGACGGTCGCATTGAAGTATCGGATAGTGGGACCCGACGGCTGCGGCGCTTTGAGCCGGTACTCGGTCAACCTGCTTGCCGTAAGCGGAACGCCCGACGGTACGGTCGAAGGCTCGATGCCGTTTGTAAACAACGGCTTTGCGTTTATGGGCTGGTACACCGATGAGGCCTGCACGACACCTGTCAACAGCGCCTGGGTGGATACTGCCACCAACCGTCTTGTGCCGCAGAAGACCGGTGCAATATGGACGGCCGAGACCTACTACGCAAAGTTTGTGGCGCTTGAGACCGACCTTACAGTAACCACCAAATCGACAGCCGATATTGATAAAGAGCAGGCCTTTATCTTCCGCATCAAAGGCAAGGAAGGCACCGATACCGCCGATGTTGACATTACGGTCACGGTCATCGGCAACAGCTCCACCACCGTAACCAAGCTCCCCACGGGTGACTATACCGTGACCGAGCTGACCGATTGGTCGTGGCGCTACGAAAACAGCACCTACCAAAGAGAGATAACCTTAGAGTACAGCGAATCGGGTACCGAGATAGTGTTCGATAACAGCCGTCAAAACGGCAAATGGCTCGACGGCAATGCAGTAAAGGACAACCGATTTTAAATTTTAAAAGGAGGCAATGAATATGGCTTTCATTTCAGGAAAACTTAATAAAAAAAGCATAATAGTCATTGCCCTTTCGGCGGTTATATTGCTGTCGTCGGTCGGCGGAGCGTGGGGCTATCTTGCCTCCCGTCCCGACCCCATCACAAATGAATTTACACCGGCCTTTGTCACCTGCGAGATCCAGGAGACCTTCGAGGGCGGCATCAAGCAGGATGTTTCGGTACGAAATACGGGTAATGTCAATGCCTTTATCCGTGCGGCGGTAATTGTCACCTTCAAGGATGCCGACGGCAAGGTGCTGGCCACAGCGCCCAAGGAGGGCACCGATTACACGGTGGCGTGGAACAGCAGCGGCTGGATGAAGGGCTCGGACGGCTTCTGGTATCACGGAGCCGCCGTCAAGCCAGGTCAGCTTACCGAGGACCTTATCGAAACGGCAACGGCGCTCAACATTCCCGACGGCTTCAGCCTTGATATTCAGATAATCGCCACCGCCATTCAGTCCGACCCCCCGCAGGCCGTCACCGATGCCTGGGATGTGACCTTTTCGGGCGGCGTTATCATCCCTCAATAATGTTTTTCTTCACATTAAATGACCGCAATGGCTTAAGCGCCCACGCCACACAAGGCAGTATTTCCTTAAAAAGCGAAAATTTTGCATCATAAAGCGTCAAAGCCACCCGATACGCGTCAGCGTTATCGGGTGGCTTTTTCTTTTCTGCTACTAAAATTTTTCTTTTTAAGGTGCTTCGCAGTTTCGTAAAGGCAGAAAATT
>JAFQCR010000024.1 GCA_017416345.1 Clostridia bacterium
CAAATTTTCAAAGAAAATTTGACAACGACCATTGCAATGATGTAGAAAAACAATCAAATTTCAAGAAATTTGATTGTTTAAAAGCTGATTTATCTGCTTTTGTGGAAACGCTAAGCGTTTCCACATTCTACAATCATTATAATGCAGCACTTGAGCCTGCAAAATATTATTTGAGGGTATCCATTGAAATTTCACCAAAAATGTGGTATATTAGGGCTGTTGCAAAATATTTGAGGTGACGGGATGAACAAGTTTAAAGGAATACTGATGTGTACCGATCTTGACGGTACGCTTTTGAATAGTAAGGGGCAGATCTCAAAGGAAAATCTTGAGGCTATTGAATACTTCAAGTCGGAGGGTGGCAGGTTCACCTTTGTTACGGGACGTCCGCCGATGATCGTAGGCAGGATGTTTGATGCTGTAAAGCCCAACGCACCCATCGGCAGCTACAACGGCGGCGGTGTTTATGACTTTCATTCCAAAAAGTTTATTTGGTCGGTCGCTTTGCCCGAAAGCTTTAAGGAGCTTGTGCGCTTTATCGATGAAAAAATGCCCGATGTGGGCATTCAGCTTAATACAACCGAACAGATCTACTTCAATAAGGACAACCCCGGAATGGTGCGTTTCCGTGAGCTCACAGGGCTTCCCAATATCGGCGGAGATTATATGACGGTGACCGAGCCGGTTATCAAGGTGGTGTTTGCGCATCTTGACGGCGACCGTGTGGACGAGCTTGCAAAAATGCTCAACTCCCACCCCAAGGCCCACGAGTTTGACTTCATCCGCTCCGAAGAAATGCTGTACGAGATTTTGCCGAAAGGCGTAAGCAAGGGAAATCTGTTACTTAAAATTGCCGAGCTTTTGAATATCGACCCCAAAAACACCGTTGCGGTGGGGGATTATAACAACGATATCTCCATGATAAAAGCGGCAGGTATCGGCTATGCGGTGCAAAATGCCGTGCCCGAGGCCAAGGCCGTTGCCGACCGCATAACCGTGTCCAATAACGACCACGCCATCGCCGCAATAATCAACGAACTGTAATAATTAACCGTTCATGCAAAGCTTGGACGGTTTTGCTATATAACGGGCACAAATAACATAAAAACATGCCTGAATAACAGATTAACATTTACAACGGTTTGCCATTGGAGTATAATTTTCGAAAAGGGGATGATACCGTGAAAAAACATACAACAAGATTCTGGGGCGAATTTTCGCCAAGGGCTTATGTGTCCAACGGCTTTGCAGGGTTCAGGTTCGGCAAAAATGCGTTTGAGGACTCATGGGGTCTTTTGGCAGGCTTTACCGCCATCCGTGAGCAGGCCGAGGTTGAGGCTCAATGTGTGGTTCCTACACCCATTCTTACCTTTTATTATAATGGAGACCCGATTCAGCCCGAAACCGTGTCGCAGACCTATGATTTTTCCTGCGGTGAGTTTATCACCAACGCTGCTCTTGAGTGCGACGGTAAAAGCGTCGAGGTTGAGTATACCGTTTTCTGTTCACGCACGTCACCCTCGTTGCTTATCGGTATCGTTAAGGCTTCGGGAGAAATTGACGGCAAGCTGACCTTGACCGTGAACTACAAGATGAACGAGACCTATGCGTATATGGTGTCGGATATGCAATATTTCAATCCTCGCAGCGGCCATCACGACGGCAAATACCTTGTTTATTCCCGTGACCGTTCCACCACCTGCGGTGTTGCGTTCCGCCTGCTTGGCAACACACCCGATCTTGAACGCAACGGCGAAATGTCGGCTAAGGTCACGCTTGAACCGTCGGGCAAGGAGCTGTATATCGTCACCTCGTATATTCCGGGTATAATGCACGGTGAGCCGCATAACCAGGCCGAGCGTATGCTGGTCAATGCCGATTGGCTTGGCGTCGAGCTGATACGTGAGCAAAACAAAAAGGCTTGGGCAAAGCTTTGGGAAAGCAGGGTGGTCGTCGACGGTGCTACCGAGCGGTGGCAGGATGCTATTGACGCTTCCTTCTTTTACCTTATGTCGTCCTGCTCTGAGTTTTCGCCCATGTCAGCCTCTCCGTACGGCTTGAGCCTGCCTTTGGGTTATTACGGACATTGCTTCTGGGATACCGAAAGCTTTATGTTTATGCCACAGCTTTTCTGCAATAAGCATATTGCCGAGAATATGCTGGAGTATCGCTTCAAGCGTATTGATGCCGCCCAAAATAACGCACGTATAAACGGATACCGCGGTATTCAGTTTCCGTGGGAGTCGCACACCAAGGGCTATGAGGTGGTGGCTACATGGGCTAACTGCGGCGGTGAACAGCATGTCAATATGGATGTTGCGCTGGCCTTTGACGGCTACGCAAGGGTCCACGGTGATGAGTTCTTTATCAAGGAGCGTGCATGGCCCGTTATCAAGGGTGTTTGCGAGTGGGTCGAAAGCCGTGTTGAGAAGACCGACCGAGGCTATGAGATACAGCACATAACGGGTATTGACGAGGAGACCGACAACGTAAACAACGACTCGTACTCCAACATAATGGCGGCCAAGGTGCTGAAGGCGGGATGCCGATATTCCGAAATGCTCGGTTACGGCAAAAGAGCCGATTGGGAAGAAATTGCCGACAGAATGTTTGTGCCGATAAACGATGACGGTGTGCTTTTGCAGTATGAGGGTATGCCCGAGAAGGAGCGGCAGGTCGCAACCAACCTTATGGCCTATTTCCCGTACGGCTATGATGACGATAAATACCGAGATACATTTAAAAACACCTGCGAGTATTATATTTCGCACGGTATAGAGCATTTCTGCAATTATCCTATGCTTTCGGGCTTCGTAGGGATCTTCCCTGCATGGCTGGGAGACAGAGAATACTCCAAAAAGCTTTATGAGATAGGTAATCTCGATTTCTTCAGCGAGCCGTTCTGGGCTCCGGTTGAATGGAGATTACACACCGAGGAAGAACGTACAGACCCCAAGCAGGAGCTGAAGGCGGTGTTTGTGTCGGGCAGGGGAGCCTTGATTTCGGGACTTATAATGGGTCTTTGCAAAATGTGTCCTTTCAACGGCGAACCGAACGGTTCGATCGAAGATTGGTTTGGCGAAGATATTGTTTTGCCTGACGGTTGGAACAAAATAACGGTCGGCAAGATAACGGTAAGAGGTAAAAACTACCGACTTGAGGCCGAGCAGGGCGCAAAAAAGGCCAAGCTGACCGAAATCTGAGAAAACACAATAAAATATTCACAAAAGACAGTATGACGAATGGGTCGTTGTACTGTCTTTTTTTTGCGCCCATCACAATATTTTGTGGTTTGACATGTTGCACAACACAACTTTGAAAAATTTGTTTATTTTTTGATAAAAAAACCCTTGCATTATTGGCGTTTGCCCTATATAATGAAATTACGGTGGTGCAAAGTGGAGCAAAAACACACTTTGAGACCATAAAAGTGGCGTGAAAGGAGCGGTCTTTGATGTTTTTTGGACAGCATTATCATAACGTAGACAAAAAAGGCCGTGTTTTCGTGCCTGCAAAGTACCGTGAGGAGCTGGGTGAGGAGTTTATGCTCAGCCGCAGTCCCGACGGTAAGCGTTGCCTCTGCATTTATCCTATGGTTGAATGGCAGAAGATCGACGAAAAATTAAAGGCTCTGCCTGCGGTTCAGGCAGGTAAGCTGATCCGCTTTATGTATGCGGGTGCTGAGCAGGTCTCCTGCGATGCACAGGGCCGTGTGCTAATTCCTCAGAATTTGAGGGAATACGCCGAGCTTGACGGTGAAGCCGCAGTTATCGGTATGTCATCCAAGCTTGAGATCTGGAACGGTGCAGCCTTCAAGGCAGAAGAGGCAGAGGAGACCCCCGAGTCTATCGCCGAGCTTGCACAGCTTTTGGGATTCTAAACTGCTATGGAATTCAAACACATATCTGTACTTCTCAATGAATGTATTGAGAATCTTGACATTAAACCTTCGGGAATATACGTTGACGGTACTGCAGGCGGTGCAGGTCATTCAAAAGAGATCGCAAAGCGCTTGACCGACGGTCACCTCTTTGCGCTTGACCGTGACCCCGATGCGGTAAAAACCGCTACCGAGCGTTTGGCAGGGTTTCCTGCAACGGTCATTCAGACCAACTACGCCGATATGAAGACGGCTTTGGCCGAAAAGGGGATAGACGCCGTTGACGGTGTTCTGCTTGACCTTGGCGTTTCGTCCTGGCAGTTGGACAACGGAGAACGAGGCTTTTCGTACCACATGGATGCTCCGCTTGATATGAGAATGAGTCAAAGCGGAACTTCGGCGGCCGACCTTGTCAATACCTTGGGCGTTCAGGAGCTGACCGATATTTTAAGAGACTACGGCGAAGAAAAGTTCGCCTACAGAATAGCCTGCAATATAGTGAAGGCAAGGGAAAAGGCTCCTATCGAAACAACATTACAGTTGGCCGATATCATTTCAAACTCGGTTCCTGCGGCGGTAAGACGTGACGGACATCCTGCAAGAAAAAGCTTTCAGGCTATCCGAATTGCCGTAAATCAGGAGTTTGAGGCCGAAACAGAGGGCATCAGAGCTGCTTTTGAGATGCTAAAGCCCGGCGGAAGGCTTTGTGTAATAACCTTCCATTCGTTAGAGGACAGGCTGGTTAAAAATCTCTTTTCGGAATTTTCAAAAGGCTGCATTTGTCCGCCGGAGATTCCAATATGTGTTTGCGGCAGAAAACCGCAGGGAAAGTTGGTCACACGTAAGCCTATCGTGCCGACCGAAAAGGAAGTAAAGGGAAACGCACGTTCAAGAAGTGCGAAATTAAGGGTAATAGAAAAATTGCCGTAAGGCAGAGGGGATAAAGGGTAATAATGGATAATCTTAAGTATTATAATGACAGCTTTGCTTACAATTATGATATTTTTGCGCCGGCTCCCAAGAAAAAGGCCGAAATTCACGAGTATCCTATAGAGGAGAAGAAGACCTCAAAAAAGACAAAGACTGCTGTTAAGGAAAGATATATCCTTGCACGTAATATCATTATTTCGTTTTTGGTGGTTGCATCGGTTTGCGCCAGCCTCTTTTTAAGGGCAGAGATTTCTTCAATGAAGTCTGAGATCGATTCCATCAACAATGAGATAATTGAGCTTGAGAGCGAATCCACCAGACTTTCGGTCGAAATGGAGCGCAAGATATCGGTCACAAACCTTGAGCAGGCGGCCATTGAGCTTGGTATGCAGAAGTGTGAAAAGGGTCAGGTGACCTATATCCAGACACAGAATACCGACACCGCCGAGGGCTTGAGCGGAACATTAACAGCTAACGCAGAATAAAGGACAGGCACGCAAAATATAATTTTATGAAAAGATGATAATTCGGCGAGAGTTGGGCATTTTTGTTCAACTCTCGTTGAGGCGTATAAATAAGGAGTGAGACGGTTGACCAAGGGGCCGAATAAAAGCATGATAGTGAGGATCGTAGCCGTATGGCTGGTTATGACCCTCTGCATGGTCGGGCTTGTGGGAGGCCGTCTTGTTTATCTTATGGGGGTAAAAAGCGATTTTTACCAAAAAAAGGCCGCCGAACAGCAGCTTTACGATACCGAAATTGCCGCCCGACGCGGTGAGATCTACGATTGCAACGGTGAACTGCTTGCAACAAGTGCGCAGGTCTGGACGGTTTACGTTACCCCCAACAGTTTCAAGAAGATCACCGATGAAGCCAAGCTGAATGCCGTAAAATCCGAGATAGCAACCAATCTTTCGGCAATTCTCAGCCTTGATTACGAGACCGTGCTGGGCTATATCAACAAAAATTCCAGCTATGTCAAGGTCAAGCAGAATGTTGAAAAGCCCGAAGCCGACAAGGTGAGGGAATACATTGCTTCGAGCACCTACAAGGTGGGTGAATACATCGGTCTTGACGAAAGCAGTAAGCGTTATTACCCCAACGACAGCCTTGCTTCGGTCGTTCTGGGATTTGTCGGAACCGATAACCAGGGACTTTCGGGTCTTGAGCTGCAGTATGACGACACCTTGACGGGAATCCCCGGTCGAGTTGTTTCGGCCAAGGATGCAACGGGCAACAATATGCCTTTAAGCTACGAGATCGAGGTTGAGGCGACCCCCGGTAACTCGCTTATAACTTCTATCGATTCTTATGTGCAGAACGTTTGCGAAAAATATCTCCAGCAGGCCATAATCGATAACAAGGTCACCGAAAGAGGTGCCGTTATCTGTATGAATGTCAACACAGGTGATATTCTGGCAATGGCGGTCAAGGGCGACTTTGACCCTAATAATCCGTTTACGCTGTCCGAGGCCGACCAGGCCGTTGTTGATGCGCTGGAGGGTGACGAAAAGACCAAAAAGCTGTCCGAGCTTCGCAATATGCAATGGCGTAATAAGACCGTTTCGGACACCTATGAGCCGGGCTCGGTCTTCAAGGTGGTTACCGCTGCGATGGCGCTTGAGGAAGGTATCACAAGCGTTGGAAACCACTATAACTGCAACGGTTACATTGTCGTTGCCGGCCGTCGCTACAACTGCCACAAGAGGGAAGGTCACGGTGCCGAGACCTTGACGCAGGCTGTTATGAACTCCTGCAACCCCGTGTTCATAACCTTCGGTCAGCAGTTGGGCGCTACTACCTTTTCTAAATATTACGATGCCTTTGGTCTCGGCAAAAAGACCGGCATCGATCTCCCAGGTGAAACCACACCGGTCTACCATACCGTTGATAAAATGGGTATAACCGAGCTTGCATCCTCGTCCTTCGGTCAGACCTTCAACGTTACACCGATCCAGATGATCACCGCAATCTCTGCGGCGGTCAACGGAGGATACCTTGTACAGCCTCATATTGTAAATGAGATAGTTGATACCGACAAAAACACTGTGAAATTGGTTGGAACAACAGTAAAAAGACAGGTCATCTCAACCAAGACATCCGAGACCATCCGCACCCTTATGGAGGCCGTTGTCGAAAGCGGCGGCGGTAAGAATGCTTATGTTCCCGGCTACCGTGTCGGCGGTAAGACGGGTACATCGCAGAAGGTCTCAAAGATACTGCAAACGGGTGAAACTGGTCTTTATATCGCTTCGTTCTGCGGTGTTGCACCCATCAACGACCCCGAAATAGCATTGCTTGTTATGCTCGATGAGCCGCACGGTGATGCTTATTACGGCGGTACCATTGCCGCTCCCGTCGGCGGACAGATACTGTCCGAAATTCTGCCGTACCTCGGAATCGAGCCGCAGTACAGCCAGGAAGAGCTTGAAAAGCTTGCTGTAAGGATCCCCTCGGTAACGGGTCAGACCGTGTCGTTTGCCAAGAAGGCTATCACCGAAAAGGGACTTAAATATAAGATTATCGGTGACGGAGAGACCGTTCTTAAGCAGTTCCCAACAGCTACCGAATCGCTTTACAGCGACGGTGTTGTGTTCCTTTACACCGAGGTTGATGCTGTTGCCGAAAAGACGACCGTTCCGTCGTTTATGAACATTTCGGTAAGCGATGCCAACGAGCTTGCCAAAAAGAACGGATTGAACATACAGTATTCGGGAACCTCGCTCACGGGAGCGGGTGTTACCTCCTATAAACAGAGTATAGAAGCGGGTGCCGAGGTCGACGTCGGTACGGTCATAACCGTATATTTCAGAACGACCGAGACAGCGGAATGATGAAAGGAATAGTAATGAAATTATCAGATATTATGAAGGAGAACGCAGGCCGTTTTGCCGATGTTGAGATAACCGGCCTTACCTGCGACTCTCGTAACGTAACCAAGGGTTCGGTCTTTGTCTGCATCAACGGTGCTGCGCAGGACGGTCACAAGTACGCCAAAAGCGCTTATGACAGCGGTGCGGCCGTGATCGTATGTGAAAAGGACACGGGGCTTGATAATCAGATCTTTGTTGAGGACAGCCGCAAGGAATATGCAAAAATGTCGGCAAATTGGTTCTCAAATCCTGCAAAGAAGCTTAAAATAATAGGTGTAACGGGCACCAACGGCAAGACCTCGGTCTCATATATGATCAAGGAGATACTCGAAAACTGCGGTCATAAGGTTGGTCTTGTGGGCACTATTCAGAATATGATTGGCGACGAGATCCTGCCCTCAAAGAACACGACCCCCTCGGGTTATGAGCTGCAGTCGATGTTCTCGCTGATGGTAGCCGCAGGCTGTGACTACTGTGTTATGGAGGTCTCCTCGCACGCACTTGATCAGGACCGTGTTTACGGTATCGAGTTTGAGGCCGCTTTGTTTACCAACCTCACGCAGGACCATCTTGATTATCACATCACAATGGAAAACTACCTTATGGCCAAGAAAAAGCTGTTCAAGTGTTGTAAGGTTGCCGTAATGAACCGTGATGACAGCTATTTTGAAGCTATGGCAGACGGTCTTACTTGCCGTACCGTTACCTATTCGGTAGGCGGTGAAGCTGATTATTTGGCCTTGAATCCCGTGCTTCGTCCCGACGGCTCTGAATTTGACCTTTCGGTGAACGGCAAGGTTACTCACGTAAAAACCTCTATCGGCGGCAAGTTTACACCGTATAACGCAATGTGTGCCGCTTCGTGCATGATGGAGCTCGGCTTCAGCGCTGAAAAAATCTCCGATGCTTTTGCCAAGATGAAGGGTGTCAAGGGCAGGGCAGAGGTCGTGCCTTGCGATAAGGGCTTTACCGTTATTATCGACTACGCCCACACTCCCGACGGTCTTGAGAATATTCTCAAAACATTTGCCGAGTGCGAAAAGAACCGTCTTATAGTGCTGTTCGGTTGCGGCGGCGACCGTGACCGTACCAAGCGTCCCAAAATGGGCGCAATTGCGGCAAACAATGCCGATCATGTCATTGTAACAAGCGACAATCCCCGATCTGAAGACCCTTCAGCAATCATTTCCGATATACTTGAAGGAATGCGTGGCTGTGAGGAAAAATACGAGGTTGTTGAAAATCGTGTGGAAGCTATAAAAAAAGCCGTGCAAATTGCCGCAAAAGGTGATATAATCATCTTAGCAGGCAAAGGACACGAAACTTATCAGATCTTGAAAGACGGAACCATTCATCTTGATGAGCGAGAGGTCGTTGCCGAAGCATTGAAAGAGATCTGAGCTTTGGAGGATTAAATTATGGTAGGCTTGATACCCGTTGTTGCCGCTCTTGTCGGCTTTGTTGCGGCTTATACCTTGGGAATTCCCGCTATTCCGATGTTAAAGAGGCTTAAATTCGGTCAAACTATACGTGAGGAAGGTCCCGATTGGCATAAATCCAAGCAGGGAACACCCACAATGGGCGGAATACTTATCGCAATAGGCGTTGTGCTGGGTGTTGCCGTTGCAATGGGTGTTAGCGGTCTTTTGGGTGGAGACCTGGGCAAGGAATTTAGCTATAAGCTTTCCTTCACCAAAATATTTGCTGGCTTGGGTCTTGCGATAGGTATGGGTCTTATCGGATTCATTGATGACTACATAAAGGTCGTCAAAAAGAGAAACCTCGGACTTACCGCTTCACAAAAGACCGTTTTGCAGGCAGTTGTTACTGCGGCCTACCTTATAAGTCTTGCTTTGGCAGGCCTTAAGGCCACCTGGATACCTTTTTACGGATATATTAATGTAACCTCGGGCTTTGGAATTTTGTTCTGGCCTATTGCGTTTTTCTTTATTTACGGTTTTACCAATGCCGTAAACCTTACCGACGGTATCGACGGTCTGGCTTCAAGCGTAACGCTGGTGGTTGCCGTTGCATTTATGCTGATGGCAGGCTCGTTTGACTTTTTGGGTATCAACATCATTTCGGCCGCTTTGGCAGGTGCTTTGATCGGTTTCCTTGTTTGGAACTGGCATCCTGCAAAGATATTTATGGGCGACACCGGTTCGATGTTCCTCGGCGGAATGGTCGTGGCGCTTGCATTTTCGATCGACCGTCCGGTTTATCTGCTTTTGGCCGGTATAATCTACCTTATTGAGGCGTTTTCAGTAATTCTGCAGGTCTTCTGGTTCAAAAAAACCGGCAAGCGTCTGTTTAAAATGAGCCCCATTCATCACCATTTTGAAAAATCGGGCTGGAGCGAGGTCAAGATAGTTATAGTATTCTCGCTCATCACCCTTATCGGTTGCGGTATCTGTGTTGCCGCAGTAAAATTATTCTGATAGAAGGAAAATTTATATGATAATTCTGTTTATCGGTGCAGCAGTAGCCGTTGTTGCATTGGGAATTATCGGTGTTATGGCTTTGATACGCCGATAATACACTTAAAAGAAGGAGGAGATCTGTTTGGCTGATAAGAAAACACTAAAAAAAGAAGGCTTTTTCTCAAAGCTTTTCGTAAGCGGCAAGATGGATCTTACCTTCCTGGTTTTGTTGCTGATAATTCTCACTATCGGTCTTGTAATGCTGTTTTCGGCAAGCTATATTTTTGCCGATACCTATTACGGCAACAGCTATTATTTCATCACCAAGCAGGCTGGCTTTGCCGTTTTCGGTGTGCTTATGATGCTGTTTGTTTCCAAGATCGATTACCACTTTATAAGGAAATTCGCCATTCCGTTTTATCTTTTGATGGTAGGTTTTCTTGTTGTCATGCTTATATTACCGCCAATGGTGCAGGGAACAAGCGTTAAACGTTGGTTTTCTTTGGGCCCCATTAACTTTCAGCCGTCTGAGCTTGCAAAGTTTGCGGTAATACTTTTACTGGCACACCTTATAGCGGCCAATCAGAAGCTGATGAAGACCTTTAAATTCGGCGTTCTGTTTTTGGGACTTTTAGTAGGTGTTGTTTGTGTGCTGGTCGTACTTGAGCCGCACCTTTCGGCAACCGTTCTTATATTCCTTATCGGTGCCGTTATGATGATAGTCGGCGGTATGAAGCTGAGATATCTTTTTATCGGTCTCGGCGTTGTTGCCGCAGGCGCAACGGCTGTTTTAAGCGGACTTGTGACCTATGCCCAGGACCGTATAACCTATTGGTTAAATCCTTGGGCCGCACCGGTCGGTGAAGGCTATCAGACCATCCAGTCTTTGCTTTCCATCGGTTCGGGCGGATGGCTGGGCAGAGGACTCGGTCAATCAAGACAAAAGTACCTTTGGGTGCCCGAGCCGCATAATGACTTTATTTTTTCCATCGTTTGCGAGGAACTCGGCTTCATCGGAGCAATGATAATTATCATTCTGTTCTGCCTTTTGATGTGGAGAGGCTTTGTCATCGCTATGAAGGCTCCCGACAAGTTCGGCTCGATGCTTGCTCTTGGCCTTACCTTCCAGGTAGGACTTCAGATGGCACTCAACGTTCTTGTCGTTACCAATACCATTCCCAACACCGGCATCAGCCTTCCTTTCTTCAGCTACGGCGGAACATCCTTGGTGATTCTGTTGCTGGAAATGGGAGTAATACTGTCAATATCACGAAGTTGTAATTCGGATAAGACCCTTTAAAGGAGGAGCGTTATGCATATAGTATTCGCCGGTGGCGGAACGGCCGGACATATAAATCCTGCTATTGCGGTTGCAGGATATTTAAAGCAGATAAATCCCGATTGCAAGATAAGCTTCATTGGCACAAAGAGGGGAATGGAAAGTCGACTTGTGCCGCTTGAGGGCTACGATTTTTATACTATAGATGTTGCAGGCTTTCAAAGAAAGCTTACTTTGAAAAATATCGGACGTAATATCAGCGCCGCTTATAAGGCTGTTACGTCCTCGTTTGCATCCAAAAAACTGCTTAAAAAGCTGCAACCCGATGTCGTTGTCGGAACGGGTGGCTACGTTTGCGGACCTGTATTGCGAACAGCCGCAAAAATGGGTATTAAGACCGCTGTTCACGAAGCTAATGCTTACCCCGGTATGACCATAAAAATGCTTGCACCGCTTGTTGATTGCGTTATGATAGCAATGGAGGATGCGGTAAAGAATGTAAACGCCAAAAATCCCCCCGTTATCACGGGTAATCCTATACGTCAGTCGCTGACCGCCATTTCAAAGAGTGAGGCAAGAAAGCGACTCGGTATCCCCGAAGATAAAAAAGTCCTGCTGTCCTTTGGCGGAAGCCTTGGAGCAAGAGCCATTAACAATGCCGTGCTGACGGTGATTGAATACGGCTTGAAGAACAAAGAATTTATACATATCCACGGCACGGGAAAGTCCGGTTACACAGATTTTTTGACCAAAGCCACCGAGCTTGGTTATACCGAGGACAACGGATGTGTGAAGATCCTTGAGTACATTGACAATATGGATGAAATGATGGCGGCGGCCGATGTTGTTATCAGCCGTGCAGGTGCTATGTCGGTCAACGAGCTGCAGGTCTGCGGAAAGCCGTCAATACTCATTCCTTCGCCTTATGTTGCCGAAAACCATCAGTTCCATAATGCTATGTCGTTAAAAAGAGTCAATGCGGCCGAACTGATAGAGGAAAAGGATCTTAACGGTGAATCGCTTTTAACCGCCGTTAAAGAGCTGATCTTTGACGACGCAAGACTTTCCGAAATGTCAAAGGCGGCAAAGGACTCAGCCATAACCGACGCTCACAAGCGTATTGCCGAGATAATTCTCAATTTAAAATAACGAAAATATAAATTTGGCATAGTATGTACCGAGGTGCATACTATTGTCTGCTTTTAAAATAACAGGTGGAAGAAAGCTCCACGGAGATCTTAACGTCCAAGGAGCTAAAAACAGCGTTTTACCGTTACTGGCCGCATGCTTTCTGTGTGAGGGACAAAGCATTTTACATAACTGTCCCAAGCTTTCGGATGTTAATGCGGCGTTGGATATCCTGGAGTGCCTTGGTTGCCGATGCAAAAGAGAGGGTACAACGGTTACGGTCGATTCACAAAATTGCGATATGTTTGAGGTGCCCGAGTGCCTTATGCGTGAAATGCGGTCGTCCATTATCTTTATGGGTGCCGTTGCCGCAAGGACGGGTAAGGCATTGATGAGCCTACCCGGCGGTTGTGAGCTTGGCCCACGACCGATCGACATTCATATTGAAGCGCTGAAAAAAATGGGTGCTGTTATTGAATGCGAGTCGGGAAAGCTTATTTGTGAGTTCCCCGAAGGCATCAAAGCCGCAGATATTTATTTGCGGTTTCCGAGCGTCGGAGCCACCGAAAATGCCATGATAACCGCTACGGTTGCAAGCGGTACTACAGTCATCAGAAACGCCGCAAAAGAGCCGGAAATAATTGACCTTGCTGGATTTTTGAATAAGGCAGGCGCTTGTGTTTTGGGTGCCGGAACCGATACTGTGACCGTTATCGGAGCTCATAAGCTTTACGGTTGCGAGCACACCGTTATGCCCGATAGGATCGTTGCCGCTACCTGTATGTATGCGGTTGCCGCAGTAGGCGGCAGGGTGCGTTTGAAAAATATTGAAACCGAACATCTTTTGCCGATCATCTCAACGCTTACCGATGCAGGCTGCAATCTTGAGTACGACGGGCATCAGATCGTTATCGTTTCCCATTCAAGACCTCATAATTTTGACACGGTCAGTACACAGCCGTACCCCGGTTTTCCGACCGATGCAGGGCCGTTGCTTATTGCTATGTCCTCGGTTTCAAAAGGAACGGGAGTTTTTATAGAAAACATATTTGACCGTAGATTTGGCTATATTGATGAACTCAACCGTATGGGCGCTAACATTAAAACGGTTGGCAGAGTGGCCATAATCAGCGGTGTAAGGCATCTTGATGCCGCTAATGTTTGTGCCGCAGATCTGCGCGGAGGAGCCGCACTTGCCGTTGCTTTAATGGCTTCACACGGAACGGCTACGGTCAAAAATACAGAGTATATCGACCGTGGCTATGACGGTTTTGAGCACACCTTTGCCAATATAGGTGCCGATATAACAAGGATATAAAAACGGAGAAAAATATGAAGGTAGAGTATTCTGACAATGGGCGAAAGCCCCCGAAAAAGAATAAAAAACGCAAAACACGCCTTAAACCCTGGTTTTTGGCGTCGGTTGCGCTTGTTATCGTGATTGCAGTAACCGTCACCTTGATGCTCACCGTGTTCTTTAATGTGGCCGCAGTCAAGGTGATAGGAAGCAGTATGTATTCCGAAAATGCCATTATTTCCGCTTCGGGAATAAATAACGGTGATAATATCATCCGTATGTCAAAGGATGATATTGCCGAAAGCATTACAAAAAAACTGCCTTATGTAAAATCGGTGACGGTTTTTAAAGCATTGCCCGATACCGTTGGTATAAAGGTCACACCCGCAACCGAAAGCTACACAATTCTGACCGATGACGGTTTCTTTGTTGCCGACAAGGATTACAAAGTTCTGCGCTCTGTGTCGGAGAAAAGTGAAAAGCTGGTAAGTATTGTTGGCCTTAACGTCAAAGCACCTGTGGCTGGTGATAAGCTTACCTTTAACGATAAACAGCAGAGAGACGTTTTAAAGCGTCTTATTGACCTTTGCAATTCACATAATTTTGAACTCAAATATATCGACATAAAAAGTCTTGTTGATATAAAATTTGTCATCAACGGAAAACTGTACATAAAGCTTGGCAGTTACACCGAAATGGCAGGGAAGCTAACCCACTTGAACGAGATGCTCAAATCGGTTGACGATAACGTCAGCGCCAGCATTTCTTTGGTCGATTGGTCACACGATAATAAAAAAGCCGTGCTGAAGTATGAAGATACCACTCAATTTTGGAAATAATTCAAGATATTGCGGTTTTATCTAAAAAATATTACTATATTTTTGATTTTTTTCAATATTTAGTATTGCATTTTTATGAATTGCGTGGTAGAATTAACTACGGAATACTGCAAGTATAGGCATTATTATATAAAAATTGGAAGGATGATTTAAATGGCATTCGAAATTGATAACGAAACTGCTGATGTAGTACAGATTAAAGTAGTCGGTGTCGGCGGCGGCGGCGGTAACGCTGTCAACCGCATGGTAGACGCAGGTGTTCGTGGTGTTGAGTTTATTGCTGTTAACACCGATAAGGCAGCACTCTTGCTCTCCAAAGCAACCCATAAGATCCAGATAGGCGAGAAGCTGACCAAGGGTCAGGGCGCTGGCGCATCTCCCGACAAGGGCGAAAGTGCAGCTCAGGAATCCAAGGACGAGATCGCAGCAGCACTCCGCAGTGCTGATATGGTATTTATCGCAGCCGGTATGGGCGGCGGTACCGGTACCGGTGCAGCTCCCGTTGTTGCTCAGATCGCAAAGGAACTCGGAATCCTTACCGTTGGTATCGTAACCAAGCCCTTCGCTTTTGAAGGCAGAAGAAGAATGGCTCAGGCCGAAGAGGGTATCGAGGCTCTCCGCGCACAGGTAGACAGCCTTATCGTTATCCCCAATGAGAGACTTAAGTTCGTTTCCGAGCAGAAGATCACTCTTAAGAATGCATTTGAGATCGCTGACGATGTTCTTCGCCAGGGTGTTCAGAGCATTTCCGAGCTTATCAACGTTACCGCAATGGTCAACCTCGACTTTGCTGACGTTACCGCAGTTATGAAGGATGCAGGCTTCGCTCACATGGGCGTTGGCGTTGCAAACGGAAGAGACAAGGCAGAGCTTGCAGCTCAGAAGGCTATCACCAGCCCGCTTATCGAGACCAGCATGGAAAATGCACGTGGTGTTATCATCAGCATCATCGGTTCCGAGGATATCGGTCTGGAGGAGGTCGAACAGGCTTCTACCATCATCCACAATATGGTTCATCCCGATGCCACCATTATTTGGGGTACTCAGCTCGATCCCAACCTTGAGGATGAGATGCGTATCATCGTTGTTGCTACCGGCCTTGGCGATGACAAGGAAGAGAAGAGCCCCGCAGATGATATTCTCTCCAGCATTTCCGGCGGTGCACAGCCTGAGGATGACGGCTACATCACCATTCTTGAGAGCCTTAAGTAATTAAAAAGCTTAAAAAGTACTTACAGCCACCCGTTCACATTTGTGGACGGGTGGCTTTTTATATAACGAAAACCACAGTTGCCAAGCGTATGGAGTAGGATCACCGAAAAAACTACGTGCTGTACATTTAACAAAGCTACAAAACTCCGAAGAGTCGTATCTATGTGTTCACATCTGTGAGCAACTAAATTGCATCATTTGCTGTCTGTCGTAAAGGTGTTCTCCTCATCCGTCATTGCTGCGCAATGCCACCTTCCCCGCTGGGGAAGGCAAATCTATACCATATGTTTAATACGTAGAAAAACCTCCCGTAAACGAATTTACGGGAGGTTTTTTGTGAATTGAGATCAAGTAGGGGAGTTAACCCTCGGTCTTGTTTACAAGGTCGCCCCAATCGCCGGCAGGGATCGAGAGCTCGCCGTCGCCAAGGGGATCAACTTCGCCCAGGGTTGCGGCATCGTTTGCGGCGATATCGTTATCGGGGTACAATGCTTCTACAGTAAATGAAGGCTTTTCATAAAAATTCATATCATATCTCCTCCTTCGAATTAGTTAGAAGCTGCAGGAATGTCGCTGTGGCTGTAGGCCGTTCCAAGCTCAAGGTATGTTACGTTGCCTTCTGCATCTTTGATGTAAGCGGCGATCGACATATCAAGAGAGGTGAGGTCGGTCTTGCCGTCTGCGCTGGTCAGACCGGTAAGAACAGCCTGGTAATCATAGTAGCCATTGAGCTGCTTATAGATAACGTGGGTCTCGTCGGCTGCGTTGTAAACAACACCGGAAACGGAACGGTCGGTAGCTACGGTGCCTGCGGCAACAGCAGCCTTGTACTCACCAACGGTTTCAACTCCCGCATTGTCAAGCAGAACCTTGGGCAGGATTACGAAACCGATCTCGGTAGCAGCGTTAACGGTGGAAGCCGAGAAACGTGAACGGAAGCGGATACCTGCGGACTGATATTTACCGTTGTCTCCGGTTTCCTTTGCTTCACGTCTGGAAACAGCAAGGAAGTTTGCGTTGGGTTTTTCAAGATTACCGATCTCAACAAAGTTTACGGTGATCTTGAAAGCGCCGATCTTCTTATCAAAATCGGGATAGTCGGTGCTGAAGGAGTAGGTGAGACCGTCCTCGGTGTTGATTGCGATGTTCTCTACGCTGTAAGATACAGCTTTGCTGTCGATGTAATCCTTGTAGTTCATCTGAACCTTAACACCGTTAGCGGCAATTTCATAGCCCTCGTTGGGGGTTACGGTAAGAGTGCCGTTCAGATAGTCAACATCAACGCTACCCTTGGTCTCATCATAAGTAATGTAGTTGGGATCGTAGGAAACGGGAGTTACTATAATGTAGTCAACGTAGACGTCACCCACGGGGATCATAACAGCAAGCTGAGACTTGTAGCTGCGGTCGGAGGCAGACTCTATTTTGTACATATTCTCGACCTTGAAGGTTTCAGATGCGGTGACGAAGGTCTCGGTTGCAGAAGTGATGTCAAACATAGGAGAACTGGCACCGCTTCCGTTCAAGCCACAAGGATTAAAGTCTCCGATGGCGTTGCGGCACATAGCAATAGTACCGCCGGTTCTGGAATCAGCAGGAGCGGGGGTAACGACCTTGTAGCGGATATCAAACTTGTAGGTCACATTCTCGAATACACGGATCCTGGAATCGTCATCCTTAAAGAGCGAGGTCTTATAAATGTTGTTGGATGTGGTGTAAAGGCGGAGGTAGGTGTTATCGTCGCTCAAAGCTTCGGTGTCGATAGCTTCGTCAACAACGACTTTAGTCTGACCACTGGTACCGCCGAGGTCTGTTCCGTTTGCAAGAGTGCCGTATATAGCTTCGCTGAAGTCAACCTTCATGCTTTCCTTGGCAACAAGTTTAGCGTTATACTGGAAGAAACCGCCCTCTTTTGCAATAAACGTATTGCCGGGGAGAGCAATATCATCGGTGTTGATAGTGTGCTTAGAGCTATCGCTGATCTTTGCTCCGTTTATATAGTATCCTGCAAAGAAATGAGTGTCGGTATCGGCGTATGCGGGAAGCTCGACCTGAGTTCCGGTAGCTGCAAAGGTGTAGTTAGCTTCTGCACCGGGAGTATAAATTGCAGCGAAGGGAGTATTTTCATCAACCTTGGTGATGATGATCTTTTCTATAGTTGCGGTATAGTTATGATCATCATTAGAGGAACGAACACCCATTGCGCAGGTTTCCCAGCCCTTGGAGCCGGCGGCACGTGTGAAGTGGTAAACGGCAGTACCGGATACGGCTTCATCAGCACTGGTCGAGAATGCAGGTGTTGCACCGACATCGATCTTGGTGTCACGACCGCCGCTCTGACCTGCAGAGGTTGCACCCATAAGGGTTAAGTTACGGTTTGCGGATGCTCCTTCAGTTTTAACAGCGCTTTCGGTAACGTCTGCAAAGTCAATGATAACTATATATTCCTGTCCGTTGGCAAACTGATAGTAGTCATAACCGCCGCTTCCGCCGGTTGCAGGAGCATCGTAAGCAGGAAGCACAAATGCCATACCGGAGGAGTTATTAACGGTTACAGAACCGTCATTAAGAGTAGCAACATTTGAATGGTCCCAACCCTTTACAAGCTTGTTCATATTAAAGTTGTCAATAACAACTGCATCGTACTTGGCGTAAAGGGAAGTAGAGGTGGCGGGAACGACGTCGGTAAGAGTGGTAAGTGCAGTATCGGTGCACCATCCGTCAGACTCTTCGCCGAGATAACCGTTGTCGGGGGAAACGGTGATGGATGAGCCTGCGTAGCCAACGCTGGCAGTCAATTTGCCGTTATCGTTGTAGGTAACAACGGAAGCATTCGGCATACCGGAGTAACAAATGCTAACGTCAGCAATTTCAACCTTTGCACCGTTACCTTCAACAACAAGTCTTACATAACCTTTTGAAATACCACTGTTGTATGAGGGAATAATAGTAGAGTCAAAAGTTATCCAATCTGTTGTGGTGTTTGCCGCATGCTTGGTTCCAGCAGCGATGTATGTTGTTGAACTTGTGTTGTTATTACCGTTTTTCTGATATCCAACACCGACATATGTGCCGTTTGAGTTGGTGGTTCCAACAAGGACCCTATATTTAAACATGATCCTGTAAGATACGTTTGCACTGAAACTCATAGCAGTGTCTTTATCGAGCACAAATGCACGAGACTGGCAATAACTTGCATTGCCGACAGACAAGCCTGCACTGTGTGATGAAACAAGAACAAGATTATCTTCATCAGAGAGATATGACGATTTCATACTCGAACCGAATTTGCCCCACAAACTGTGGTCATAATGCAGGGTCATATCTATGTTGTGGCTACCATAAAGTCCGGTAGCATCGGTATCTTCGACTATAGTGAAGTTCTTGAAGTAACCGTCAATACCATTGTTATCAAAGAAGGTCATATAGATGTTGTTGAGGGTCTCTGCCAAAGCATCATCTTTATAGATCTCCGGAGGAGCGGCAAGGAAGGAAACAGCGGCGGTGTGCCACTTGCCGTCACCGATAAACTTCTTTGAATAACCGGAGGTGGCTACATCTTCTACAGCCTTACGTCCTGCGGTACCGTCGGCAGCGTTGCCGGAATCCTTAAGTCCGTAATAAGGATAGAATTCAATACCGCCGCTGGTTGTAGAGTTGATGAGGTAGTCAAAAGTAATAGTGTAGTATTTACCTGCTTCAACTACAAAGGGAGCATCAAGGTTACTGGGGTCGGCAAGACGGTAGTTGAATCGGCCGTGAGCTTTTTGAGCCTTGATAACGGTCTCGCCCGAACCGGCAGGGTCGGCCACATAACTGCCGATACCGTTACCGCTGTAAAGACCAAAGTCCTGGGGCTTGGGTGCTTCGGTTGTTTCAGCAAATGCTACTGTGCAGAATGACACCAACATCAGCACAGAAAGCAGAACGCTGACAACCTTTTTGAATGAAGTTTTCATAAAAGTATTTCTCCTTCTCAAAATGATATTCCCAAAAGGGTATATGTATATAATTATACTTTTACACAATGATTTTACTACATATAAAATCGAGTTTCAAGTACAAAAAATGTTAAAAAGTATCGAAAATGCAAAATCGGCGCAATCAACAAAATTTAGGTGAGCTAAATGTACAATATCGCTAAATATCAAGCGACGTTTTGAAGCGATCTGATCTTACGGTAAAAAAATCCCACGGAACAAACCGTGGGATAATTTCTCTTTTTATTCTGTTTATCAGAAGCTGAAGCCGAAAAGTTGAGCGCAAAGGTCGGGCAGGGCATAGGCAACCAAGAGCATTATCACGCCTGCTGTGATAACTCCCAGAAAAATAATCGGGAAGGAGCGTTTCATTCTGATATCAAGCAGGGTGGCCGCCAAGGCGCCCATCCAGGCGCCGGTGCCCGGCAACGGGATCGCAACAAACGAAAACAGACCGATAAACCTGCCTTTATTTATAAGGCTGCCCTTCTGACCTGCTTTTTCCTCAAGGTAGGGTATCATTTTCCTAAAGCCCGGAACCTTTCGCAAAAACTTGAAGATCTGTTTAATGAAAAGCAAAATAATGGGCATCGGAAGCATATTTCCGATAACACATATCGGGAATGCGATATACCATTCCACACCAAGCAGAGCGGCAGCAACAAGACCGCCTCTTAATTCAAGGATGGGCAAAAGCGAAATAAAAAACACAATTAACTCGGGCGGAAGCGATTTGAACGCCTCCAAAACCTTCTCTACCATTTAAGCACCTCATTAGTTCTTTATCAGAGTGGTACCGGGGAAGAAATGCAACAGCAGATCCTCGTGGGTCCAACCTTGGTTTGCGTAGGCCTTTGCGCCTCGCTGACTGAATCCGACACCGTGTCCATATCCCTTGCAGGTAACGGTGAAGGTGTCTTTTTCTTCGTCATACACTATCTCATAAGCGGTGGAACGAATAGCAGCAACACCTGTATTTGACTTTGCAAGCAGGGTCTCACGCAGGTAACGGCCGTTATATTCCTTGCCGCCGATGCTGATCTTAAGGCAGTAAAGACCGTTGGCATCGTATTTTGTAGGCTTAAGCCAATCGGCCTTGGGCATCTCGCTTACGTCAATGCCGCAGGACTTGCTGATAATAGCCTTGATCTGCTCGGCAGAATAGGTGGTGCTGGTCTTGAAATCCTTAAGCGATTCATCGACCGAGCAATCAACACTCTGCAGATAAGGATATGCAGTTCCGCCCCAGATATCCTGGTAACAGGCCGTTTTGCCTGCCGAATAGGCATAGCAATAGGTCTTGGCCAGCGTGTTGCCGTACATCAGCACCATACCCTTTGCCGCTGTTGCATACTGGATCGCCTGCGGTGTGGGGTGGGGGTCAAGTGCGTTGCTGGGCGGCTTGGCAGGATTACGTGCGCCGTTGTTGATAAGCCAATTGTATTTTACCACCGACTGGGCAATAAGTGCTTCGGGTGGGTCGATAGTGGGGCTCATTTCATCCTCAATTATCATTGCAACGATGTTGACGGCGCTGCCCGTGTATTTTATGCCGGTCGCATTATCAATGATCGAAAGCTCGATATCCCAGGTGTAAATGGGGTCAACATTGGGCTTCGGTTCGGATGAAGCAGAACCCGAAGAAGTGTTTCCCGAAGATGCGGCAGAGGATGCTTCCGATGAAGAAGCGGCCGAAGAACTGCTGCCGGGGTTGGAGCTCGAGCTGTTATTCGTGGAGGTATCGGCCGAGGAAGAGGGCTGAGCCGAGGTTATATCCGACGAGGTCGACGATGATGCTGATGACGGGTTTGTGGTCGTGCCCTGAGATGCCGTTACCGATGAAATGTTGGAAGAAACGGTGGTCGAAACATCCGACGATGATGTGACCGTCGAAGAATTCTGTGAAGAAGTGACCGACTGTGTTTCAGAGGAAACATTTGAAGAAGTGATATTAGAAGGCGATTCCGACGAGGTGTCGGAGGGGGTGACGGTTGAAGATGTATTTGACGAAGCGGTCGATTCGGTCGACGAGGTGTCGCTCACCACGGGAGGGGGAGGCAGAATGATGTCGGACGAATCACCGTGATAGTCGTTATCACCCTCGGCATCACCTATGGTTGGCTCGGTCGAGGTGAGGTCGGAACTTGTTTGCTCGGAGGATATGTCCGAGCTCGTGTCCGACGAATCGCTGCTGTTGACGGTCTGGTCAGAAAATTCAAGCACACGCACCGAGGTCAGATATGCTACGGCAATGTAGCTTTCGGTGGGGGTTACGCCGATTAGCAGCATCAGCTTTTCTTTGCCGAAAAACTCGTGGTCAAACTGCTTTAAGGACAGTCCCTTTAAAGCGGTGAGATGCTCGGCGTATTGCTCATCGCCGTCAAAAACGGTATTTTTATAATCGTAACCGTTAGCCGAAGAATCGGTAAAGACCGAGAATATCTGCCAGTTAGTCATAAAACGTGCATCCGAAGCAGTAAACGCAGAGCCGAGTAAGTCTTCGGGCGATGAGGGGATCGCAGACAGGCCGAAAAGCAGGCCTTCGGTATCGGCGTTTCCGTAAATTAATGCGTTTTCGGCCGATGCGGTGACCGACATATTGGTCTTGCTGAAAAGTGTACCTCTGGGGTCACTCGTACCGTCCGGCAGGGTGGTGAGGTAGGTGCCGTTATTGGTGTCGGCAACGCTGAAAACGGGGTGGTCAACGCTCAAGGCATCGGCCTTTAACCAAGTGAAGACCGAGGCGTTGTGCTGTTGGACCTTTTGAAATCCCGTTGAGATATCCTCACCGTGAGAGGTGTAGATATTATGGAATTTTTCATAAAAATCGATGCCTTTGCCGATGAACTTATGACCTAAAAAGGCGTAGCCTACGGTCATCAGCACGATAAGCAACGACAGAATGATACACCAAACACGAATTGCTCGGCGCTTTCTGCGAGAATAGTTCTTTTCTATTGCATAGCAAGGCTTGTCCTCATCATCGGGGTCGGCGGTATCAAGCTCGGCATCCTCAAAAATGAGAGGAACGTTAAAATCATCAATATCGATCTCAACGGTCTGACCGAGTATTCCCGGGGAGGGCTCATTTTCCGAAGAAGGCGACTCAATAACGGGCGCTTCAGCGTCAGAGTCGCTGTTTTCGGGGGATCCGCTCGACACATCGGTGAATGCGGTCGGTGATTCATCCGCCTTTTTGGGTTCTTCTCGGTTGCCGTCTTTGTTTTGTGCGGCATAAGGACGGTTGAAAACGTTGTGATGCTCGGCTATGTAGTCTCCGAGGTACTCCTTGGCTATCTGCAGCCTTAACTCACGGTCATCGGTAAGACTTATTATGGTCTGTGGTCCGTGCTCGATGAGAAAACCGCAAAATTCACGGCTTTTAAGCTTCAAAAGTCGGGAATCCTTGGGTAAAATGTGCTTGGCGTCGGTAATGATACCTTCTTTTCCGTAATTCGGAATAACACACTTCTGCCCGATGGAACGTGCAAGGAAGCCCGGAATATTTTCCCCCTCGCCGTAGCCGCCGACAACGAGTATTATCTCGCTTCGTTTTACGGCTCTTTTGAGGTTGTGGAAAAAGGATCTCAGATCATTGCAGGAGGAATTGAGCAGTCGCAACGGATATTCGCCGTACAATTGCATTTCCAGGGTGACGTCTATCGGTGTTTTGTAATAAATCACGTCGATTCGGATGTCTTTAGACATAAAATTCCTCCTTTCAAAATTTATGTTAAGAATTACTTGCTGGTGTTTTCCTTTTTGGTCTCCTCGGAGCTTACAGCATCGCTCGATTCAAGCTTGGGGATGGGGAGACGTTTTTTCTCGTAGTACTGCTTGGAATAGATAACATCAGAGTTGGCTGCGGCAGTTGCGGTGTCGACCTCGGCACTTTCACCGTCACGCACCAAACGTCCCAAAATGACAAATCTTGCGTTTTCATAATCGTAACAGCAGGTCGAAAGGGTGATTATCTCATCCTCGGTGTTGACGTCAACGGTGGTGTCAAACAAACTGCGGTCACGGCTGTGCTGTACCCAGCTCATAAAGTCGTCATCGTTGGTGAAATCGGTACGGTAAGCCGAATAGGTGTAACCAAAGGTGTCGTCCTCGGCATCGTTGACCACCATTATGGCAAAGATCTTGTACTGACGCTGTTCATAAAGTGAATCAAACTGAATAAGCGGATTCTTTTTGTAAAAATCGATACTGCGGTATTCGTCCAGCGTTCCGAACATGGCACCGTAGCGCATATTATGACCGTAGATTATCTGGTTACGGGTGAGCGCCTTGGGGTCGATCTTGCAACGGTAGTCAAGGAACAGAGCACCGTAGCTGTTGTAGGCCTTGTCCATATCGTGGTCGACATAGAATTGGTTGTTATCGGTCTGGAAAACGGGGTTGTTTACCTCGGTGTTGCTGATGGATATCCAGCCGATGATATCGGGATTGATGGCCTTAAGGCTGTCAAACTTTGAAAACTGATTGTCCTCATTACGTGTATAGTCGTCACGGTTGAGCTCGTAGTTGTTGCGGACGTTTTCGATCTTACCGTCCTGCACGCTGAGATCACCGAAATAAACGGCAAGATATGTTCCCGAAACAATGAGAGCGATAGCGGCAAAAATTGCAGCGATCTTGATTATAACCGTCTTTCTGTCGTCAGAACGCACGGGGAATATTTTTTTGAAGATCCGCACGAAAATGTTAGCCTTTTTAACCGAATTACTGTCACTTACTGTCACGGAAGGCACGATATCATTTGCTGGTGTTTCGGTATCCTCTAAAACAACAGCCTCATCAACCGAAACAATAGGCTCGGTTGCAGGCTCTTCGTTGTTCACAAGAGCATTATCGGCCTCGACCTGTGCCTCGGCTTCATTCTTGGCTTTATTGTAGGCTAATATCTCCTCATCGGGGACATACATGGTCTTTTTCTTTTCTCTGCTCATAAATAATCTCCGTTCATTGATTTTGCATATTTAACATACCAAGGCAAAATTCCTCGGGATTTAATGGCGCGGGGGAATCGGGGTCGGTGTGGCCGTCCATAACCTTTGGCAGATGCTCAAGATAACGTCTCGCAAGATCCAAAGCAACCGTAACAGCGTTATTTCTTACCCTTTCACGGTCATTTTGTGCATTACCGACCATCAGCCTTACGACCCATGTGTGCTCACCGTCGCAAAGCGAAATGTAAACAAGACCTGCAGGCTTGTTTTCGCTCTGTCCCGGGCCTGCAACACCCGTTACCGAAAGACCGATATCGGAATTTGCGTATTTTCTGATGCCTGCCGACATCTGACAAGCGGTCTCGGCGCTTACGGCACCGAATTTTTCGAGCGTTTCGGATTTTACACCCAAAAGCTTTTGCTTCATTTCGTTGGAATAGGTCGATGCGCCAAAGTCAAACACACCCGATGCACCCGAAACGGCCGTTATAGCGGCCGATATCTTACCTGCGGTGCAGGATTCAGCCGTGGCAATGTGTAAGCCTTTTTCCTTCAAAAGACCCACAACGGCATTTTCGATACTGCCGCAATCCACACCGCAAACGTTCTTGCCGAGTATCTCGGTCAGCTCTTTGACCGTTTTATCGCATTTTTCTGCGGCTTTTTCGGCCGACTCTGCGGCGGCGGTCACCCTTAAAGTGACAAGACCGGGCTTGCAATAAGGTGAAACGGTGGGGTCGGTCATTTCAAAATATTCGGGGATAATGGTGGTCAGCATCGACTCGCCGATGCCTGCCACGAGCACGTTTCTTGACACTAATGTTTTGTTGCTTCGCTTGGCCAAAAACGGCTTTGCATGAGCTTCAAACATCAGCTTCATTTCATACGGCACACCCGGCATCAGAATGACGACCGAACCGTTTTCGGCGGTCATTGCACATCCCGGTGCGGTTCCGTTGCCGTTGGGGAAGATAACACAGCGCTCTTTTGGGAACAAGGCCTGTTTTCGGTTGGCTTCAGCCATTGTGCGACCCGATTTCTTGAAGTAGCCTTCAATAGCCTTAATGCTTTCCTCGTCCTCAAAAAGCTCGAGTCCCAGAGCCTCAGCGGCGGCTTCCTTGGAAAGGTCGTCGGGAGTAGGGCCAAGTCCACCCGTAATGATAACGGCATTACTGCGGTCGACCGCCTGCGATATGCAAGCCTTTACACGGTCGAAATTGTCACCCACGACCGACTGATAATACATATCATAGCCCAATGCCGCAAGCTCTTGAGAAAGATACTGTGCATTGGTGTTAAGTATATTTCCGAGCAACAGCTCGGTTCCGATTGCAATAATTTCAGCCTTCATAATATCAATCTATCATCATAAACTGTGCACCCTCGACGGCACGCTCAACAAGTGCATCAATGTCAAGCACGCTTTCGGCGTCAATGACCTTCTGCAACTCGGGACGGGTCTTGGGGTGCTTGGGTGTGAATACAGTACAGCAATCCTCAAACGGCTCAATAGAAATCTCAAAGGTGTCGATCTTGCGTGATATCTCGATGATCTCATCCTTATCCATACCGATGAGCGGACGAAGCACGGGCATTTCTACCACACTGTTGGTAACGTTCAAAGCAGGCAGGGTCTGACTTGCGACCTGACCGACGCTTTCACCCGTTATCAGCGCACCGCAATGCTCCTTTATGGCCATTTTTTCGGCAATACGCATCATAAATCTGCGCATTATAAGTGTAAAATACTCCTCACGGCAATGCTCGGCGATCTGCTCCTGGATCTCGGTGAAGGGGATGGTGTGCAGACCGATAGGACCGCTGTATTTTGCTACCTGCGACAAAAGGCGGTGAACCTTTTGCTCGGCACGTGCGCTTGTGTACGGAGGGCTTGCAAAATGAACTGCGGCAAGCTGTATTCCTCTTTTAGCCATCATCCATGCGGCAACGGGGCTGTCGATTCCGCCCGAGATCAGTATCTCGGCACGACCCGAGGTGCTGACCGGCATACCGCCTGCGCCCTTTATCTGTCCGCAACGCACAAAAGCATATTTATCACGTATTTCAACAACGACAACAGCATCGGGATCGTGAACATCGACCGAAAGGTGATGGTATTTTGCCAGCAATGCACCGCCGAAATTGGCGCTTATCTCAGGCGAACCCAAGGGAAACTTTTTATCCGAACGCTTGGATTCAACCTTGAAGGTCTTGCAGTTTTTAAGTGCATCCTCAAGGTAGGGGACACCCAAACGGATGATCTCATCCATATCTTTAGGGAGTGCGGCGGCTCTGGAAAAGCCTGCGATGCCGAAAACCCTTTCGGTGGCCTTTAATGCGGCCTTAAAATCAAAGTCGTCGTCCAAAGGCTCGACAAGTATGGTCGACTGCGATTTTTTAACCTCGCAGGCACCGCATTTTTTGATACGGTACTTGAGGTTTTTGACCAAAACATCCTCAAAGGTCGAGCGGTTGAGCCCTTTAAGCACAAGCTCACCGTTTTTTATAAGTATAACTTCTTTCATCTTAATGTCCTTGCTTTCTGCGAAGTGTGCTTTGCGCTGTTTTCAAAGCCTCGCAAAGCTTATCTATATCCTCAAAAGTGTTGTTTTTTGAAAAGCTTATCCTCAATGCGCTGTCGGTATGATCGGCGCTAAGCCCCATCTCGGTCAGCACATAGCTGCCTTTGCCCTTGGCGCAGGCACTTCCGCTTGATACGAAAATATCCTGCTGTTCAAGAAAATGCAACAGCGTTTCGGAACGGTAGCCGATGACCGAAATGTTGATGATGTAGGGGAGAATATCACGGTCGGGTGTGTTTATCACAACACCGTCCAAGCTGCTCAAGCGTTCTACCGCATAAGCGTGAAGCTCTTTCATTGCCTTTAGTGAAGCGGTTATTTTGAGCTCATCAACAGCACCGCCCAAAGCGGCAATAAGCGGAACCGACTCGGTTCCCGAGCGCAGGCCCTTTTCCTGACCGCCACCGTGGATGACGGGCTTTATGTTGTTTAAGCCTTTGCGCTTGTAAAGAAAACCGATACCTTTTGGTCCGTGAATTTTATGTCCGCTTGCGGTAAGCAGGTCAACACCAAGCTCGGTCACATCGATCTCCATCTTGCCGAATGCCTGCACACAGTCGGTGTGCAAAAGAGCCATTGAACGCATTTCCTTTAACCCTTCGGCAACCTCCCGGACAGGGAAGATACAACCTGTTTCATTGTTTACCAGCATCACGGTGACCAAAACGGTCTTATTGTCAACGGCGTTAAGAATGTCCGAAGCCAAAACGTGACCGTCGCTTTGAGGCTTTATGTAGGTCACCTCAAAACCGTTTTCCTCGAGGTGCTTGCAAGTATTCAGCACCGAAGGATGCTCGACCGAGGTGGTAACGATCTTGTTGCCACGGCGTTTTAAGCTCTCGGCTGCACCGATGATGGCCATATTATTGGCTTCGGTGCCGCTTCCCGTGAAAAATATCTCATCCTCACGGCAACCCAAGGTGTCGGCGATCTTCGAACGTGTTTCATTTATAATGCTTTCCGCCTCAACACCCAATCGGTGCAATGAGGACGGATTGCCCCAAGCCTTACACATAGCCTCGTTTGCGGCTATTACAGCCGATGCACAAGGCTTTGTGGTGGCACTGTTATCAAGATAAATCACTTAAAAACAATCCTTTTTAAAGGGTTCGGGAGAAAATTTACAGACGTACTCACTATAACCCCATATTATCCAACTTATTATACTATATATTGAGGTAGAATACAATATATTTTTTTGAAATTACGTGTATTTTGTGTGAATAAATAATTAATATTTTTTGTGGCAAAATAATCCTTGAAGAATAACAAGGAGAAAGAATATGAGATTGAGTAAAAGAAACACCGTTAAAATCATCAGCTTTGCGGCGGCCGTGTTGCTGTCGGTCGTCACGTTGGCGATGGTCACGACCAAGAAAATAGAAAAATATCAGACACAGATCGGTTATACCTACAGTATGAATCTTGAGGAGCTTGACGGTAGCCTTTACAATATCGGTGTTGCGCTGCAGAAAAGCCTTTACGCCTCGTCAGCAACGCAGTTGAGCAGTCTTGCGGTAGAGCTTTGCACCGAATCGACCGTGGCGAAAAATGCGCTGTCACAGTTGCCGCTTTCAAGCGATGAATTGGCAGGGGTCAACAAGCTTTTGTCGCAGGTGGGGGATTACACATTCTATCTGTCACGCAAGGTCATCCGTGGCGGTACCGTTGAGGATGACGACCGCGAAAATCTGCACGCATTGTCAAAAGCGGCACAGTCGGTGGCCGAATCGGTCAATTCTGTCCGTACCGAATATGATAAAGACGGCGTTTGGAACAGCGAAATTGCACAAAGCCTCAACCAATCGGCCGAAAGCGGCATTTCTGAGCAACTGACTGGTCTTGAGGAACTGTTGACCGACTATCCGACCCTGCAGTATGATGGGCCTTTTTCGGATCATATGCTTAACGGAGAAATGAAGCTTTTAAAAGGCAAATCCGAAATTTCAGCCGAAGAAGCGCTTAAAAAAGCCGGACTGATTTTAGACCGTGATGTTTCGAAATTCACAAAAGAGGCGGACACGGCAGGAAATGTTCCTTGCTACAACTTTACCGACGGTGAGATGTCTTTTTCGGTCACCAAGCAGGGCGGATATATTATGTATATGAGGAAATTCCGTAAGATCAAGGATCAGACTCTGACCTATGAGCAAGCCGTGCAAAAAGCCGAGGAATACCTCAAAAAACACAGCAAGCAAGCCTTTGTCACGACCTATTATTTTGCCGACGAGGGCGTTTGCACCGTAAATTTAGCCTATAAAGAGGGTGCAACGGTCTGCTATCCAGACCTTATAAAAATAGGTGTTGCGCTGGACGACGGCGAGATAGTTCTGGTTGAAGCAGGAGGTTATATCGCCAACCACCACACACGCACCATCTCTACACCCAAATATTCCGTAAACGATGCAAGAGCAAGGCTGTCCAAGGCCTTGAAGATAAATGATGTCAACCGTTGCATTATCCCAACCGACGGCAAGCAGGAAAAGCATTGCTACGAGTTTTATTGTACCGGCATCGACGGTGAAGAGCTGATGGTGTATGTCAACACCCAGGATCTTGAAGAAGAACAGATATTACTCCTTTTAAAAACCGACGGCGGTACCCTGACAAAATAGAATATAACACTTGTAATTAACACCTGTCATTCTGAGCGACAGCGAAGAATCTTTTATGTGGTTGTATAATTTACGGAAAGACCCTTCACTTCGTTCAGGATGACAGCCGGTGTAGGGACGGTACCTCAATGTTCCGAAAATCAGCTTACAACGGGCGATTCGTGAATCGCCCCTACGATAGCCTTCCCCGGTAGGGGAAGGTGGCAGCCGAAGGCTGACGGATGAGGTGTTGGTTGGGCTACAATTAGGTAAATACAACCGATATAGCCTCACTACTCATCCGTCACGGCTCACGCCATGCCACCTTCTCTCACAAGAGAAGGCTGTCAATCTCGTTAGCAAACAGGAACAAATTGTAGGGGAGCGCCTCTGCGCGCTCCCGAAAGCCGTCTTACAACGGGCGATTCGTGAACCGCCCCTACAACACCGACACAAACATTTTGTAGGGACAGGCGTCCTCGACTGTCCGTTGGTGCACGGTTAAGGTGCGCCCTAAAAAATCTTACACACTTCTTTTACCGTAGGGGAGCACCTATGTGTGCTCCCAAAGAGTGTGGTTTGTTAACTGTCTATACGAAAGTTATTGAATCTTCTTTTACCGTAGGGGCGAACTGTGTTCGCCCGTGCTTTTTGCGCGGAAATATCGAAAAACAATAAATAATTATTGACAAAACGTAATTAACATACTATAATTTAATCGAAAGGTTGGGGGATATTATGCTTAACATCAAGCGGTTTTTAGGCTTTTTGTCGGTCTGGCTTTGCGGTGTTCCTGTGTTTTGTTATTATTTTATACTTTTTGATGACGTTACATACGGTTTGGTTGGTTATATCTTTGCGGCAGCGATGATATTAAGTCAGATCATAATAGCCGTTGTCCCGAAATTTGCCCAAAAGCCTCGAAAGCTGCTTTATATATCGTTGGCTGTATTGTATATCTTTGTGCCGGTTATCTTGAATTTGTATTACCTTGAGCCTTTCATTTTTGTTATATCCTATATTTTGTTTTTACCGATCTGTCTCGTTCTTTACATTTTGAATGTGTTTGAAATTTGGCTTGTGGTTCGTTCCGAAAAAGGTGATAACGATATATAAAACTCAATATTTCGGTCTTCCGCGCATTCACAAAAACAACGGTCATTTTAATGTTGCTTTGATAAAGATATAAAGGAAATAAAAAAGTTTTATATAACGGAAAAATAATGCTTGACATTTCGGGGGACTTGTAGTATAGTATTAGAGCCGCATATTGTGGGTTCAAGTGGATTTTCCCACCCACCGTAGCGAGTCTTGAATTAAGGCAGGTGCCAGAAAAATGTACGCAATCATCGAAACCGGCGGTAAGCAGTACCGTGTAACTAGCGGCGACGTTATCTTCGTCGAAAAGCTCAATGCAGCCGCAGAAGAAACTGTAGTATTCGATAAGGTTATTGCAGTTTGCGACGACAACGGAGATCTTAAAGTAGGTGCTCCTTACGTTGACGCAAAGGTTGAAGGTGTCGTTCTTAAGAACGGAAAGGCTAAGAAGATCACCGTCTTCACCTACAAGCCCAAGAAGGGTTCCGCTCGCAAGATGGGTCACAGACAGCCGTACACCAAGGTTCAGATCAACTCGATCGGCTAAGGTGCATTATGACCGAGATAAGATTTTTCAATGATGGCAGTTTGATCACGGGGTATGAGATCTCGGGTCACAGTACAAGCTCGTTTGACGATATGAAGGGCAAGATCATTTGCTCGGCTGTATCCTCGGCGGCTTACCTTACTGCCAACACATTGTCCGAATTTGTCAAAGCCAAAATTTTGGCCGAGGTCGATGACGGATATATGAAAATAGAGGTAAAATCAAAGCTCTCGGAATCGCAGATCACCTTAAACGGTCTTCTGCTTCACGCAAGGGAACTTGCAAACCAATATCGTAACTACGTAAAAGTTTATTCGGAGGTGTAACCATGTTAAAGTTAAACATTCAGCTTTTTGCTCACAAAAAGGGTGTTGGTTCTACCAAGAACGGCCGTGACAGTGAGTCCAAGCGCCTCGGAGTCAAGAGAGCAGACGGTCAGTTTGTTCTCGCAGGCAACATCATCGTTCGCCAGAGAGGCACACACATCCATGCCGGTGAAAACGTTGGCAAGGGTTCTGACGACACTCTCTTCGCTTTGATTGACGGTAAGGTCAAGTTTGAGCGTATGGGACGTGACCGCAAGAAGGTCAGCATCTACGCTGTCGAGCAGTAAAACGCTATCTTAACCCGGGGGATATCCTCGGGTTTTTTCTTTGTCATATTTTTAAGTATTAGCTTTTAAGCTTTATCAAATATTATTATAATTTTTCTCTACCAAAACCATTTCTTTTTAGGTGAAAGAGACCGCCAAGGCCCCCTTGCCTAAAGGGGGCTGTCAGCGAAGCTGACTGGGGGATTCTCGGTGGAGGTATTCACATTTTTTATTGGAGTAATTTATGTTTGTAGATATTGCAAATATTCATATAAAAGCAGGTGACGGCGGAAACGGTAAGGTTTCGTTCCACCGTGAAAAGTTTGTTGCCGCAGGCGGACCTGACGGTGGAGACGGCGGCAGAGGCGGAAACATTGTTTTCGTGGCCGACACAAACTTATCGACCCTGGCTGATTTCAGATACAAGAGAAAATATTTGGCTGAAAACGGTCAACCCGGCGGTGCCAACCGTTGCAACGGCAAGTCGGCACCGGACCTTGTGTTGCACGTGCCCAAGGGCACTCTTGTAAAGGATGCCGAGTCGGGACGTATCATTGCCGATATTTCGGACGATGAGCCTGTTATCATCGCAAAGGGCGGTAACGGCGGATGGGGCAACAGCCATTTTGCCACCGCTACACGCCAGATCCCCAAGTTCGCCAAGCCCGGTATTCCCGGAGAATCGCTTGATGTTACCTTGGAGCTTAAGCTGTTGGCCGATGTCGGTCTTATCGGTTTCCCGAACGTTGGAAAATCGACCTTTATTTCGGTCGTCAGCGAGGCAAAGCCCAAGATAGCAAACTATCATTTTACCACACTTGTTCCCACACTTGGCGTTGTCAGAATCGACGACGGTAAGTCGTTTGTTATGGCTGATATCCCCGGTATTATCGAGGGTGCAAGCGACGGTCTGGGGTTAGGACACGAGTTTTTGCGCCACGTTGAGCGTTGCCGTCTGTTGGTTCACGTTATCGACGTTGCAGGCAGTGAGGGAAGAGACCCTATCGAGGATTTCAACACCATCAACAATGAGTTGAAGTCATTCAGCCCCGAGCTCAGTGACCGTCAGCAGATCGTTGTTGCCAATAAGTGCGACCTTACCGATGAGGAGACCCTCAAAACCGTCCGTGAGTATTTTGAAGGTAACGGATATAAATATTTTGAGTGTATGGCCGCCATTGCCGAGGGTACAAGGGATGTTATAAACTACGTTGCATCCGAACTGGACAAGCTTCCTCCCATTGTGAAATATGAGCCCGAGCCTGCACCGGTTGAGGACTTCACGGTTGCCAAAAAGCGTGATTTCAGGCTTACCGTTGAGGACGGAGCATTTATTATCGACGAAGCACCGTGGTTGCTTAAAATTCTTGAAACCGTTGACCCCGACGACTATGAGTCGTTGCAATACTTCCAGAGAACCCTGCACGCAAGCGGAATTATTGATGCTTTGGAAAAAGCAGGCGTTCAGGAAGACGACCTTGTTTGTGTGTACGACATTGAATTTAATTATGTACCTTAATAGGGTCGCAAAGGGTGGTTTTAATGGATAAAGCAATGATGGCAAGCCCTGCAACGCTTGCCTTTGTGGGCGATGCGGTTTTCGGTCTTTTGGTACGCACAAAATTGGCCGAGATCGAGCGACCGATAGGTGAGCTTCACAAGCGATCGGTCGAATATGTCAATGCCAATGCCCAGGCTGAAGGCTTTGAGATGATAAAGGACCTTTTGACCGAACGTGAAATGTCGGTTTTTAAAAGAGGTCGCAACAACCACGTCGGCGGTGTACCCAAAAGCACCACTATCGGCAAATATCACGCCGCAACGGGTGTTGAGGCGCTGTTCGGTTACCTGCATCTGTCGGGTGAACAGACCCGCATAAACGAGCTTTTTGAGGTCATCTGGAACGGCATTTCAACGAAAGATATGTAAGTTAAACGCCATAGCAAGTTATTGCCATGGCGTTTGAAATAAGCAGAAGTTATCTCTGGCTGTCGTCCTTCTTGTTCTGACTGTCCTTCTTGTTCTGATCGTTCTGCTGCTTGTTCTGGTTGTTCTGCTGGTTCTTGTTCTGATTCTGGTTGTTGTACTGATCGTTCATTATTGTCACCCCGCTTTCACATAACTATTTTTAACGGGGACGAGAAAAATATACAAGGTGAAAAATATGTCTTTACCTGAAAAATTTATTGAAAGAATGAAGCTGATTTTAAAGGAAAAATATTCCTTTTATGAAAAAGCTTTCGATAACGAGGCGTTCCGTGCGCTTCGTGTAAATAATTTGAAGTGTGATGCCGATGCTTTAAAGTCGGTTTTCGGACTGAGAGAGCCGACCGCATTTTGTGAGGATTCCTATTATTTGCCCGAAGCTGTGCAAAAGCCGGGAAACCATCCATTGCACCACGCGGGAGCCTTTTATATGCAGGAGCCGTCGGCCGCTTCGGTGGTGGAGGCTATCGGTATTGAGGAAGGCGATCTTGTGCTTGACTTATGCGCTTCACCCGGTGGAAAATCGACGCAAGCCGCCGCAAAGCTTAAGGGAAAAGGCTTGATACTGTCCAACGAATTTGTTTCTTCACGTGTTCAGCCGCTTGTGTCCAATATCGAGCGAATGGGTATCACCAATGCGATCGTAACCTCTGCACGACCTGATGCTTTGTGTCCGCAGTTGCCGGCGTTTTTCGATAAGGTCATAGTCGATGCGCCGTGCTCGGGTGAGGGAATGTTCCGCAAAGAGGCCGCCGCATTGCAGAATTGGAGCGTTGAAAACGTTTTGGCCTGCGCCGAGCGGCAAAAAAAGATACTTGACTGTGCCGCAGAGTGCGTGAAGTCTGGCGGAAAGCTTGTTTACAGCACCTGCACCTATGCGTGGGAGGAAAACGAGGGTGTGATAGGTCATTTTCTCAAAAATCATCCCGATTTTCACCTCGTAAAGCCGCAGATCGATTTTGGTGAGGATGCAGTCAAGGAGTTTGCGCCCGAGGTCGAGAACATTGAATTTGCACGCAGAATATTCAATTTCAACGGCGGTGAAGGTCACTTTGTAGCCGTTATGCAGCGTGACGGAGAGCCTGCACCGACCGTATTTTCACAAAACTCCAAGCGTGACAAAAAGCAGGACGCAATATATAAGGTCTTTTCCGATTTTTATAAAGAAAATTTCCAAGGAAATACACCTGAAAATGTTGTAATTGGCGGAGATAAGGTTTACATAACACCTGTAAATCTTGACCTTAAAGGTGTTCAGACCGTGCGGTCGGGTATCTTTGCAGGCACCGTTCGCAATAACCGTTTCATTCCCGAACACGCATTGTTTAACAATGTTGAGCATATCGCAAAAAACACACTTGACCTATCTCTTGATGATGAAAGGGTAGTGAGATTCCTGCACGGTGAGGAAATACCCTGCGACGGCACCTTGAAAGGTTATACCCAAGTGAAAGTCTGCGGTGTACCACTGGGCTTTGGTAAAGCCTCCAACGGCACCCTCAAAAACCATTACCCCAAGGGATTGAGGATACTATAAATCGCATGAGTTGATTTTTCAGTTGTTTGGTGATAGTACATAGCGTAGGGGCGAACTGTGTTCGCCCGCATGCACTTCCCCAATCACTTCGTGACAGCTCCCTCTAAGAGGGAGTCTTTTTTTATTTTTCTCAACCCACGGTTGCGCTTATATAAACGTATATGTTATACTATTTTTAGCGATTATCAGTTATACTGAACATACAGAAGCTTTTGTAATCTAAAAACAGGAGTGATAGAATAATGTTGAATATAGGCGAAAAAATTAAGCTTCTCAGAAAACAGCAGGATGTTACGCAGGAGAAGCTGGCGGCTTATTTAAACATATCGTATCAAGCAGTCAGTAAGTGGGAAAACGGCACGGCATATCCCGATATCACCTTGGTGCCAAGCATTGCTAATTTCTTTGGTGTGTCTTCTGACGAACTGCTTGGTATGCGCAAATGCGATGAAAACGATGAACTAAAAGAGTACGAGTCGGTCTACCATGAAAACAACCGCCAGGGCAAGGTGTTTGATAATATTGTGCTCAGCCGTGAGGTGCTCAAAAAGTATCCGCGGAATTACCAATGGATGCTAAATCTTGCGTACCCTCTGATGCAGTATAATGATACCGACGAACACCAAAAATACAGCAGGGAACACAAATTTTTGGAGGAAGCGGTTGCTATTTGTGAACGTATTTTAGAGGATTGTACCGTTGACTCGATAAGGCACAGCGCTATACAGATTTTATGCTATAATTATCCGCATTTCGGCAAAAAAGATGAAGCCGTAAAGCTTGCCAACGAAATGCCCGATTTTGCTATTTGCAGAGGGGAACTGCTCTTTCACATTTACGATGGCGAGGAAAAGATAAAATGCGGTCAGGAAAACCTGCTGAGTATGATCGATATAAGTGCCGGATTACTGCATTGTATGGCTTTTGACCGTCAAACAAGCAAAGGTCTTTCGGTGAGGGATAAAATCAAGTTTTTGGAAACGGCCAACACCCTGTTTCGTGCCGTTTTGCAAGAGGATGAGGATGGTCTGTTTTACAACTGCAGACTGAGTTGGAATTATCGAAAACTAGCTGAACTGTACAGCACCTTAAATGAAAAGGATAAAGCAATGGAATACCTCTTGCTTGCAGAAAGATCGGCGAAAATGTATGATAGTTCGCTTGATCTGGGTGAGCAGAAGTACAAATCTATCTTTGCAAACCGTTGCACATTTAATCCAAAATCAGTGGGTAAAAACTGGCAGGGGACGGAGTGCGAATTGTTGTATAAGCAGACGCTTGAAAGAGGATTTGATAATTTGAGAAAATTGCACGAATTTATAGAACTACAACAGCGGTTGAACAAAATGTCATAACACGATAAAGCCACCCGAAGCAGAGTATTGCGTACTCGTTTTCGGGTGGCTACTTTTTGTTGATATATTTAATTTACTGTAAATTCGATATAATACAATCCTTATATCATAAATTCATACATCAAAATGCCTACGGCGATCAGAAGCATTCCGCAGACCGTTTTCCACGAAACCTTTTCTTTGAGGAAAAGGGAAGCCAAGCCGACCGATACGGCAAAGCTCATAGAGATAATGACGGTTACGGTTGATGTATCTCCGTTTGACATTGCATAACGGTAGCCGAGCCAGGCAAGACCTGCCGAAAATCCCGAAAGCAATGTGAACATCAGTTCCGACATCGGAAGCCTTCCCGTCCCACCCGAAAGACCGCATACAAACGAGCTGACAAGCGACACTATAAGCACAACGGTCAGTATAAGTGCCAAAGACAAAGCACTGTTTCTGACGTTTATGCCCGTGGAATCAAGTACATGAGCTGCCACGGCCGCCACGGCATACAGCATTCCGTAAAGTATTACGGTACCGCTGCCCGATCTTGATTTTTTGGTCAGCATCAGAATTATACCTACAGCCAGAAGTGCCATTGCAATTATGCGGATATACAAAAGCGATGTGCGGTTATAAAGCACCACCGCAATCAGCATCATTAAGAATGAAGCCGCCTTTTCAAGCGCCGAGACCCTTACAAGATCGCCTTTTTTGAGGGCTGAATGATAGCATATCATGGCCGCTGCAAAGGCTGCACCCGTAAGTGCTATGTAAAGAAAAGAGGTTCCGCTGATGGCGGAAAAACCGCTTGAACCGCTTGTGAAAAATACGACCCACGCAAAAATTGCGATAACAAGGGTTCGCAAAGAGGTCACAACGGTGGGGTGTGCACGTTTAACGCCGCACTTTGCAAACAAGGCCGACAGAGCCAAAAGCACCGCCGTGCCGATAGAATAAACAATCCACATAAAAAATCATCCTTTCAAGGGTTACTCCACAAAAGCATTATACATTACTTTTGATATCTTTTCAACCGAAAAGTTCGCCTTGCGATAGGTTCATTCTTTGAAATTCCGAGTTGATATAGTTCAGAACCCTCTTTTTATCAGCCGACCACAGCGGTGCTACGAGGTCTCTTTTTGCACCGTCTCCCGTAAGGCGGTGGACGACCGTTGTCTTTGGGATACGCTTTATACAGCCTGCCAGCAGTTGAGTGTATCGCTCAAGACTTGGTAATTCAAGATCACCTTTTAAAAAATCGGCTTCAAGATCGGTGTTTTTCAAAACGTGCAGAAGATGGAATTTCACACCGTCGGCACCGGAGTGACCGATATACCTTGCGGTTTCAAAAATCATATCATCGGTTTCATGGGGTAGTCCGATTATCATATGTACTATTGTTTCAATGCCGATATCTTTAAGTTCTTTTACAGCACGGTCAAAAACCTCAAGCTCATATCCCCGACGGATGTATTGTGCCGAAGCAGGGTGGACGGTCTGAAGTCCAAGCTCCACCCACACGGGCTTGATTCGGTTGAGACGGTCTAAAAGCAAAAGAACATCTTGTGGCAAACAATCAGGTCTTGTGGCAATTGACAAGGCTACAACATCGGGGTGGTTGATGGCTTCGGTGAAGATCCTTTCAAGGTAAGAAACGGGAGCATAGGTGTTGGTGTAGTCCTGAAAATAGGCAATGTACTTTCCGCTTTTTATCTTGTCAAAGACCCGTTGCTTTGCCTTTTCGATCTGCTCGGTGATACTGCTGCATCCGGCTTCGGCAAAGTCTCCCGAACCGCTTTCAGAACAGAAAATACACCCTTTTGTACCCAAGGTGCCGTCACGGTTGGGGCAGGTCATTCCACCCGATAACGCCAGCTTGTATACCTTACAACCAAACCTGCTCTTAAGATGCTCGCTTAATGAGTTATACATTTTCACACCTGCCTTTAAGACTGTTTGTAATTCACATTATAATACATTGCTTTCTTGAGGTCAAGGATGTTGAAATTTGAAAATAGGTTGACAAAGGCCTTGAAATTTTATACAATAAACCTTGTATGGAAGTGGGGTTTTAGAATTGAAGCATATTTTTGTTGTCAATCCTGCGGCAGGTAAGCAGGATTCCACCGAATTTGTTAAAAATGCGGTCAGATCTCTTAATGTCGATTACGAGATCTACTGCACTAAATGTCAGGGCGATGCTACCCGCTATGTTGAGGAGCTGGCCGCAACCGGTGAGCAGTACCGTGTGTATGCTTGCGGCGGTGACGGTACCTTTAACGAGGTAGCCTCCGGTGCTGTCGAAAAGGAAAATATCAGCGTTTCGGTCTTTCCTTGCGGAAGCGGAAACGACTACATAAAGTATTACGGAACCGTGGATGATTTTATGGATCTTGACAGCCTTGTAAACGGCGTCGATACCAAGGTCGATATGATGAAGGTGCACGGACGCTATGCCGTGAACTTTGTTCACTTCGGTTTCGATTCAGCCTGCCTTAAGACCATGTCAAAGGTTCGCCGCAAAAAAATAATCGGCGGAAAACATGCCTACACCACGGGTGTTGTTACGGCTCTTATCAACGGAATGAAGCATAACTGTTCCGTTAAGGTCGACGGAAAGCCTATAGGCCGTGAAAAAATGCTGCTTTGCACCGTGGGCAACGGCAAATATGTCGGAGGAAAGTATAAATGTGCTCCGCTTTCGGATAACTCTGACGGTCTGCTTGAGATATGCCACGTCAACCCCGTTTCAAGACTCAAGTTTTTAACGCTCATCGGTGCTTATGAAAAGGGCACACACCTTATGGATAAACGTTTTGAAAAGTATGTCAACTACTGCCGAGGAACCGTTGTTGAGGTTGAGTCGGGTGACGGAAAAGATATGCATTTTTCCATTGACGGTGAGCTGAATTTTGCCAAAAGCTTTAAGGTTGAAATAATGCAGCACGCTGTGAATTTCACCGTGCCGAAAAAGCTTTATGAGAAGCTTTTTAAAGAAGAAAGGACGAAGGCTCTTGTTGATTAAAATTATGGTGGCACTCATTGTGCTGGCCGAGGTTATATTGTGTTGGCCTTTTGGGTTAGTGGACAGCGTTGCCGATATCTGGGTACCCTTTGCGCTTTTGCCTCTACTCATCGTCGGAGTTGTGGTGCTCTACTTTTTGTTTTTGTCGGTTATCGCCGTGTTTATCAACAAAAAGAAGTTTTGCGAGAAGCCCGTCCCTTTGTGCAAATATATGATCGACATTACGGCAGAGGCCTTTGTGCAGCTGCTCAATGTTGAGGTTGAGTTTAACGGAATGGAAAAGATCCCGACCGATCGAAGATTTTTACTTGTATCAAACCACCGCTCGGCAGGTGATCCGTTTGTTTTGGTGCCGCAGTTGAGAAAATACGGTGTTGCGTTTATTTCCAAGCCCGAAAATTTCAAGATTCCCTGGGCAGGTGAGTTTGCTCACAAAAGCTGTTATCTTCCCATCGACCGTGAAAACGCACGCAACGCCATGAAGACCCTGCGTGTGGCAACCGATTACATTAAAAACGATATTGTTTCGATAGTAATTTATCCCGAAGGTACACGCACCAGAACGGGTGAGCTTCTGGAATTTAAGGACGGCATTTTTTACGTTGCCAAGCGTGCTGAATGTCCGATAGTTGTTCTAACCTGCCAGAACACCGAAAAGGTTTTCAAAAACCTTTTCAAGCGCCGCTTAAAGGTCAGAATGGATGTGCTTGATGTCATCGAGCCCGAAGAATTTAAAGACAAAACCACCCACGATATCAGCGACGAGGTTCGCAACAAAATGCTCGAGCATCTAGGTAAATAAAAAAATCCTGCAGAATCTTTTGTTCTGCAGGATCTTTTGTTATTTCTGAAGCTCTTTGAAGGAGGGGTTGACCTTGTCCTTGTCCGAAAGGATGATCTCCATATCGGGGGATATCGGCCAATCAATTCCAATGTCGGGGTCGTTCCACATAAGTCCGCCTTCGTCGTTGGGGTGATAAAAGTCATCAACCTTGTAAACAAACTCGGCTTCATCGCTCAAAACCACAAAGCCGTGGGCAAAGCCCTTGGGAATAAAGAACTGACGCTTGTTTTCGGCGCTAAGCAAAACACCGACATATTTTCCGTAGGTTTTGCTGCCTTCACGCAGGTCGACGGCAACGTCATAAACCTCGCCGCGGATAACCCGCACCAATTTTGACTGAGGGTACTGCTTCTGGAAGTGCAGACCTCTTAAAACACCTTTTTTGGACATTGACTGATTGTCCTGCACAAAGGTGACATCAATACCGCCGGCACAAAAATCGTTGTACTGATAGGTCTCTAAAAAATAACCGCGGTCATCACCGAAAACGGTAGGCTCAACAATGATAACGCCCTCAATGTCGGTCTTTATAAAATTAAACTTGCCCATTTAGATCACTTGTCCTTATACATTTTTTCGTAGTATTTCTGATACTCACCGCTGGTGACATTCTTGACCCAATCTTGGTTGTCAAGATACCACTTGAGCGTCTTTTTGATACCGACCTCAAAGCAGGTCTCGGGATACCAGCCAAGCGCATCCTTGATCTTCTGCGGGTCGATTCCGTAACGGCGGTCGTGACCCTTACGGTCGGCAACATATTTGATCATATGCTCGCCAACGGTCTCATCAACGTTTTCCTTGATGTACTGAATAATGGTCTTGACAATAAAGATGTTGGGACGCTCATTGTGTCCGCCGACATTGTATACCTCACCGTCAACACCATCACGGATGACCATATCAATAGCCTTGCAATGGTCGTCGACATACAGCCAGTCTCGTACCTGCATACCGTCACCGTAAACGGGAAGATCCTTGTGTAAAAGGGTGTTGTTCATGATAAGCGGGATAAGCTTTTCAGGGAACTGGTAAGGACCGTAGTTGTTGGAGCAACGGGTGATGTTAATGGGCAGCTTGTAGGTATCGTGATATGCCTTTACAAACATATCCGAAGCGGCCTTTGAAGAAGAATAGGGCGAATGGGGACAAAGGGGAGTGGTCTCCATGAAGAAGCCGGTCTCACCCAAAGAGCCGTAAACCTCGTCGGTCGAGACCTGATGGAATTTTACACCATCACGGTAGGTGTCGTCGCCCGTAGACCAGGCAGCCTTGGCGATGTTGAGCAGATTGACGGTGCCCAAAACATTGGTCTGAACAAAAATATCGGGGTCGCTGATACTGCGGTCAACGTGGCTTTCGGCCGCAAAATTGACAACATAATCAACGGTGTTTTCATCAAAGATCTTTTGAATTGCCTCACGGTCACGGATATCGGCCTGGACAAATTTATAGTTAGGATTGTTTTCGACCGATTTGAGGTTTTCAAGATTACCTGCATATGTCAGCGCATCAACGTTGATGATCTTAACGTCGTCATACTTGTTGAGCATATAAATAATGAAGTTTGATCCGATAAATCCGGCACCGCCGGTAACAAGATAAGTTTTCATAAAAAACACTCCTATTCTTTAAGCCTTTTCGGCCAATTCAAGCTGTTCAATATATTCCTTCAAAGCAACCGTCCATTCACGCATACCGTCGCCTACAGTTTCCCTTAAATGACGGTTGTCCAGCGAAGAATAGGCAGGACGCTTGGCAGGTCGGTTGGATTGCTCGGTGGTGCATGGGTCAACGGTGCAGGGGATACCCGAGAATTCAACGATTTTCTTTGCAAAGTCGAACCAGGTACACTCACCCGTTCCCGTGCAATGGTATATACCGTAATTTTCGGTCTTGGCCGCCAACAGAATATGGTAGGCAAGATCCTCACAGTTGGTGGGATTGCCGCGTTGGTCATTGACCACCGTCAAAGCGCCTCGCTCCTTGGCAAAGCGGCGTATTGTTTTGACAAAGTTGTTACCGACAAGTCCGTAAAGCCACGATGTACGGAAGATGAAATGCTTTTTACAGCTTGCCATGACCTTAATTTCGCCGTTGCGCTTGGAGGCACCGTAGGCCGTGACGGGATCGCACTCATCGGTCTCGACATAAGGCACGGTTGCGTCGCCACGGAAAACGTAGTCGGTCGAAACGTGCACCAGCTTAGCTTTGACCTTTTCGGCCGCAATTGCAAGGTTTTCGGGTCCCAAAGCGTTTACCGCTTCTGCCAAATCACGGTCGGTCTCGCAACCGTCAACATTGGTCATTGCGGCACAGTTGATGATAAGCTCGGGCTTCAGCTTTGAAATAGACTTGTCCGTTGCAGTTTTGTCGGTGATGTCAAGCGTGTCAACGTCCACCGCCGTGACCTCACAGCCTTTATATATTTCGGGAATGCTTCCCAGAGAGTTCTTTTGGGCTTTCAAAAGCTCACAGAGCGTGTTTCCCAGCTGACCCTTTGAACCTGTGATGAGTATCTTCAAATCATTACCTCGACTTTCTGTGTTTTAATAAAAATTTAAACATTGATGAAATGTGAATCATTAAATATTTCAAGCTTTTGGAACTGCTGCGCTCCCATTCGTGAATAACCTTGAACTGCGGCAGGAACATGACCTTACCGTACTTCTTGGCACGTAATGTAAGGTCGGCGTCCTCCATATACATAAAGAAACGCTCGTCAAAGCCTTTAAGCTCTTTGAAAACCTCGCTTTTTATCACCGCAAAGCATCCACTGCATTGGTCTATCTCCAAAGGCTCGGTTATCACACGGTCTTCCATAGTGTATTCAACAGCTTTCTTTTTGAAAAACGGTGTGCGCCTTGCCAAAAGATAAATGAATCTCGGTCTTAATTTCGGCAGATGCTGCTCACGTCCGTCGGGAAAGAGGACCTTGGGCGTTGCCATCACAACGTCGCCGTGCTCGTCCATATATTTGCAGATATCGGTCAAAACATCGCTGTCAAGCCGAATATCAGGGTTTATGATAGCGTGATATTTTGAGTCCATCAAAGGGATTACAAGATTGTTGGCCTTGCCAAATCCCAGATTCTCACCGTTTTCGGTAAAAACAGCATCAGGATCGTTTTTTAAAACGACATCTTTTGTATTATCGACCGAACCGTTGTCAAAAACATATAATTTATAATCAATGCCTTTGGTGTTTTCTTTTAAAGAGGAAACGGCGGCACCTATTTTATCGGCGCTGTTATAGGTGACAATGCAGGCCGATACCGTACTTGCGTGATCCATAAGTACCTCCGTTCATAAGTGCATAATTCTTCTTCTATCATTCTACCACAAAGCCCACTTTAATTCAACATAAAAATTATTGTTGAAAACAGTAACGATTAGTGGTAGAATAACTATAATATCGTATCAAGGAGGTGCACCGATGAAAATTGTGGATCTAAGAAGAAAGCTTTTGCCCGATTATTCGGTAATTCCGTTTTTACTGTGCGCTGTCGGTCAGCTTATTGCATATTATCTCAGCAGAGTCATCAATTATAGCTTCAGAGGTATGCCCGAGACCTTCCCGGACATCGGCACCGACCTCGACCGTGCGATACCCGTTTGGCCTGTTTGGTCGATCATTTACTTTTTAAGTTATTTGTTCTGGTTTATAAGCTACGTTTGGGTCAGCCGTGAAAGCAAGGAAATGTGTAACCGATTGCTTACTGCCGATATGATGGGCAAGCTGATATGCGCCGTTATATTTGTTATATTCCCGACAACCTTTTTGCGACCTGCGGTGGACACCTCGACCTTTGACGGTTGGCTGCTGAACTTCATCTATCAGATCGACCAGCCCGATAACCTTTTTCCGTCAATGCATTGCTCGGTGAGCTGGTTCTCGGCACGGTTTGTGTTTAAATGTGAAAAAATACCGAAGTGGTATAAGATATTTGCCTTTGTTGCGGCATTTATGGTGTTTGCATCGGTATTGTTTACAAAGCAACACGTCATTATAGATATTTTTGCAGGTGTATTTGTTGCCGAAGCCTGCACACAGATAGCAAGCCGAACCAAACTTCACAAATTGTATGATAAGCTTGATATAGGGAGATTTTATGAAAGAAAAGAAAAACGCAGAAAAGGGTAAGTCGGTGGGGAATATTCACTCCGGACACCGAGACCGAATGCGTGCACGTTTTATTGAAAACGGCTTTGAGGGAATGAGCGACCACGAGGTCATCGAAATGCTCTTATATTATGCCATTCCTCGTAGGAACACCAATGATATCGCACACGAGCTCATACATCGCTTCAACGATATTGCAGGCGTTTTGGAGGCTCCGTTGGATCAGCTGATGAGGATTGAAGGTATCGGTGACAATGCCGCAGTTTTTATCAAGATGATGTTGCCTCTGCTGAACCGATACCATTCGAAGCGCAGTAACAAGACTGTTTTTGATTCGATAGATAAATGTGCAAGATATCTTATTTCAAAATATGCAGGGATCGTTAAAGAGCGTATTTCGGTGCTTTGCCTTGATTCAAACTGCAGAGAGGCCGGATATGCTGTCGTAAGCGAGGGTGATGCAGGCTCGGTTTCGGCCGACCGCCGTCAGCTCGTTGAGGCTGTGCTCCGATATCCCACTACCGTTTCGGTCGTGCTGGCGCACAATCATCCCGGCGGAATGGCCCTGCCTTCAAGGGAAGACCTTATCAGTACGGGTGAGCTTGCCAAGGCTTTAAAAAGCCTGAATATTTTATTGATCGATCATATTATAATTGCAGAAAATGATTATGTTTCGCTCACATCTTCGCCAGAGTTCAAGAAGATCTTCAAACAACGTTAGTCACGTTACATAAAATGATTATTTGTTTTTCAATGTTTTTGTATAAAAATCAAATAAACATTGACAATTTTTGAATATATGATATACTGTATATAGAATCAATTTCGCTGCGCTATTGTGCAGTTTTAAGGAGTACGGGTTATGTATAAGATCGTCAAGCGTTCTCTTTCCTTGTTTTTTGCGCTCTGCCTTATTATTTCGGCTGTTTCGGTCGTCAGCGCTGCAGAGGCTGATGTGCTTTCTGTTGTGGTTGAAACGGTCAATGCCAAGGCGGGCGACACAGTTGACGTTGATATCAACGTAACTGCCAATCCCGGAGTAACCGTTGTAAGACTCTATGTCGATTATGATGAAAATGCGCTGACTCTTCTCGGAGCAGAGGATGGCGGCATATTGAATGAAGCAATGTTCAGCGACGAGTTTTCTTCGCCCTACTGTCTTGCTTGGTTTGATGCATTGTCGACCGAGAATGTCACCGCAACCGGTGCAATTGCAACCTTGAGATTCAAGGTCAATGCCGATGCTGTCGAGGGTGCTTATAATGTCTCGGTATACACCGATTCGGATAATGATATTCTCAACGCCGACCTTGTACCCGTTCAGTTGGAAGCTGTTGCCGGTTCGGTCAACGTTGAAGCATCTGCCGAAGATGCAATTCTCGGTGATGCCGACGGAAACGATAGTGTTACCGCAAGCGATGCCGTATATCTTATGTACCATACCCTTTACGGAGCAGAGCAGTACCCCTTGAACCAGGAGTGTGACTTTGACGGTGACGGTGATGTAGATTCCGACGATGCCGTATACCTTTTGTACCACACCTTGTTCGGAGAAGCTTATCCTTTGCATTAAACTTAATATTGTCCGGAGAATAGAGAGTGGACGTTGCTTTAAAGAATAAAGCATATTCTGTATTCCCGTGGCATATTTTATCATTAACAGTACGTTATGGGAAGCGGTGCTATCGGTACCGCTTCTTGTGATTTTTTTATAGGAGAGTAATATGCATACTTTTTTGGAATTGATCAACGATTTCGGACCGGTTTCCTCATTGTTACGACTTATACTTGCTGCCGTGCTTGGCGGCCTGATCGGTAGCGAGCGCGGACGTCACGGACGTGCCGCAGGTATGAGAACACATATCCTTATCTGCCTTGGTGCCGCAATGACCGCTTTGACGGGACTTTACATAGCACACATCGGCGGAACAGGGGACATTTCACGTATTTCGGCTCAGGTCATTTCGGGTATAGGTTTCCTTGGCGTGGGTACCATTCTTATCCGCCATAATTCCATCGTTATGGGCCTTACGACTGCCGCAGGTATGTGGTCGACCGCCGCCATCGGTATCGCAGTCGGCTACGGCTTCTATCTCGGAGCCATTATTGCAACTGCTATTTGTATTTTCACCGCTACGGGTCTCTCAAAGCTTGAGCGCCGCCGCAAGAACGTGACCCACTTCTATGCTGAGATCACAGCTGACGAAAATACCGATAATATCGTTGAGACCATCCGCACTATGGAGGATGGAGATATTGCGGTCGATATCGTGCTTGCAAAAAGCAACACAAACGGCCGTCTCGGTCTGATAATCGACGTCCGAGACCCTAAGTCTCCCGAGACCTTTAAAGGTAAGGTCAGCGAGATTGAGGGCGTTTGTCTGGTCATTGAAGAAAAGATATAGATCACACCGTCAGCACCCCGACCGAGTCGGGGTGCTTTTTTTTGTACTATAAAAATTTTTATTCTATTGTAAAATATTTAAACATATACTTGAAATATCGTTTGTAGTGTGTTATAATTATTAAAACGGAATAAAAATGATAAATTTTATGTATAAAATCTGTGCAAGATGCACAAAAGTATGAATCAAAAATATATTACCTCAATATATTTATTTTATTAGCAGAGGATGGTCAATATGAAACAGTACGACATTAACAACATCAAAAGCATTGCGCTTCTCGGTCACGGCTCGTCCGGCAAAACGACCTTGGCCGACTCTATGCTTTTCTATGCCGGTGTTACCGACCGTATCGGCAAGACTTCCGACGGTTCGGCAATAATGGATTTTGACGCTGAAGAGAAAAAGCGCAGCGTATCGGTATCAACTGCCGTTTATCAGTTGGAGTTTAAGGGTAATAAGATAAATCTGATAGATGCTCCCGGTCTTTTTGATTTTGCGGGAGGAGTCAGTGAGGCATTGACCGCAGCCGACAGCGCAGTTATCGTGCTTTCGGGTAAATCGGGTCTTAACGTCGGCTCGCAGATCAACTACGATCAGGCTAAAGCCGCAGGAGTTCCCGTGTCGTTCTTTATCGGTAAGCTCGATTCTCCCAGAGCTTACTTCTACCGTGTAATTTCTACTCTTACTGCCCATTACGGTGCAGTTGTTTGTCCCGTTGTTATCCCTTATGTTGAGGGTGAAACGGTCGTTTCTTACGTCAACCTTATCGAAGGCAAGGCTTATAAGTGCGACGGTGTAAAGTATACCGAGACAGCCATGCCCGAGAGTGACGACATTAATAATATGCGTGATGTTATGCTCGAGGCCGTTGCCAGCGTTGACGAGGCTTTGATGGAAAAATATTTCGGCGGCGAGGAATTTACCGCTGATGAGATAATAGAAGCCCTTAAAAAGGGTATGGTCGCAGGTGACATTTGTCCTGTATTCGGCGGTGTCAACCAGACAGGTGAGGGTGTTGGTCTTGCTTTGGATATCCTTTCCGCAATCGCACCTTCGGCGGCCGACCGTGAGTATAAGGTTAAGAACGGTGACGCTTTGGGTGAGGCTAACTGCAACCCCACAGCTCCTGCCGCAGCTGTTGTTTTCAAGACAATTGCCGACCCGTTTGTCGGAAAGCTGTCTTACTTTAAGGTCATTAACGGTTCAGTTAAGGCCGATATGAAGTTTACAAATATGCGTACCGGTGAGGACGAGCGACTTGGTAAGGTCATGTGGCTTAAAGCCGGTAAACAGGAGGATGCCGACGTTATCAATGCAGGTGATATCGGTTGTGTTGCCAAGCTTGGCAATGTCAAGACGGGTGATACTCTCTGTGCCGCAGGCTCTACTGTTGAGGTAGTAGCCGCCGAGTTCCCCAAGGCTTGCCTCTCGATGGCCGTCAAGGTTCTCAAGAAGGGTGAGGAAGAAAAGGTTTCGCAGGGCTTGCAGAGACTTTGTGAAGAGGATCCCACTCTGTCGTTCGGCACCGATAAGGAAACAAGAGAGCTTGTTCTGTCGGGTCTTGGTGAACAGCATCTGGATGTTGTTTCCTCTAAATTAAAGAATAAGTTTGGCGTTGAGGTCAAGCTTGAAACTCCCAAGGTTGCCTATCGTGAGACCATCCGTAAGAAGGTCAAGGTTCAGGGCAGACATAAGAAGCAGTCGGGCGGACACGGTCAGTTCGGTGACGTTTGGATCGAGTTTGAGCCGTGTGACAGCGAAGAGATGGTATTTGAGGAGAACGTTTTTGGCGGCGCAGTTCCCAAGAACTTCTTCCCCGCAGTTGAGACCGGACTTCGTGATTGTGTCAAGAAGGGCACACTTGCAGGCTATCCCGTTGTGGGTCTTAAGGCAACCCTTGTTGACGGCTCTTACCATCCCGTTGACTCGTCCGAAATGTCCTTCAAGATGGCCGCCGCCGTTGCCTTCAAGGCAGGTATCCCGATGGCCAACCCCGTTCTGTTGGAGCCCATCGGTACTTTGAACGTTGTCGTTCCTGACGATGTAATGGGTGACGTTATCGGTGATATCAACAAGCGCCGCGGCAGAGTTTTGGGTATGAATCCTCAGGAAAACCGCAAGCAGGAGATCATAGCTGAGGTTCCCGTTTCCGAAATGGGCGATTTCCCGACCGCAATGCGATCCATTGCCCAGGGCAGAGCAGTGTTCGAGTTCAATTTTGAACGCTACGAGGAAGCACCCCCGTTCATTGCTCAGAAGGTCATTGCCGAAAAAGCTGAATAAGTTTTATTAAAGCCGCGGTTTTCGGACTGCGGCTTTTTTCTCTTGAGGCGTAATATTTACAGTTTTTTGTTGTCTTATGTTATGTAATGTATTTTATTTTAAGGTGGTGTTTGATTGAAACGCAGGGTTTTGATGATCGTTGCCGTAATAGCTGCTGTTGCTGTTGTTATATTTGCGATAGGTTATGTGGGCAACAATTTCTTCGAGTTTTTCAACGAAGATCCGCCTCAAAATTCCTTTGAGTATGATTCGGACGACGATCCTCGCACAATAACCTACAAAGGCAAGACTTATAAAGACGTCAGAACGCTGGAGTTTGATATAAACGAGGATGAATGGAGCTATATGGGCGAGGGAGGATATTATTCTCACTTTGTAAAAAGATATAATCCTGCCTATGCGTATCCCAACGCTGACTCTCCGATCATCATTAACCAGGAAGGCTTGGGCACATACGTTTCAGAGGATTTTTATTCCTATGCTTCGGAGTATAACGGTGATTTTAAGTTTTGCGGCATTGAGATAACGGAAACCGATACCGCTGCAAAAACGAGTAAAACAAAAACCGTAAAATTTGATAAGCCGATAGGGTTTGATGAGATATTTACGGGTGAAGTCTGCTATTCATATTTGGCCGACCGAGCTGAAAACATCTCATATTCGGTGAGATTTATTTCTTTTAAAGATAATAAAATACTCCGCAAGACCGAGGGGTGTTTTATGTATGACGGAAGATTATATGCTTGCGCTTATTGTTTTTGGGGATTGGATTTTGATATGGATGTCGTAGGATTTTGCATTGACGAAAGCCTATTAAAGGAGTGATTTTATGAAAAAGAAATTACTGCTTATTTTGGTTTTTGTTTTTGCATTAGCGGTCTGTTCATCGTGCTCCGAAGACTCCTCGCCGCCCGGAGGTTATTTGAAAACGGTCGAAATTGATACCGTTAGAGATCATTTGGATTACAACAACGAGCGTTATTATCTGTATGATTCTCTCGATTGTCCCGAGCTTGACCGTCTGCAATATATGGGAAAAGTGAGCTTGAAGCTGATACTCAACGATTTTCGCACAAATCACTCGGTCTACGTTTATCCGAATGCAGAGGAGCCGCTGTTCTTTTATTGCGAGGAGGTCGGCGTATTTGCGGACTTGGAGTTTTACAATCCCGCAGATGATTACAACGGACTGACCGAGTATTCGGGCGTTACTGTTGCGACAGTAAATGCCGACCTTACATGCAACGATGAAACGGTTTATAAAACCGTGAAAAATAAGCATTATGATTTTAAAGAAGCATTGAACTTCAAAACGTTATTTACAGGAAAGGTCATTGAGTTCAGCACCGTCCGTTCATCAAAGGAATACAGAGAAAACGAACACCTTGAGTTTTATCTGGAATTTTCCGATGATATTCCGCTGGTGAAAAAATGCAAGGCTTATAGCTGTAACGGAGCATATCATATTGCGTATTTTGATTTTTTTGACGGATTGGGTATCAGCGGTTATGACGATGATTTTTATTTTGAGATCAATAACGGAGTACTAGACGACAAATAATGAAAGATGCTGCGACCGTCGGTCGCGGCATCTTTTGTTTTTTTATATTTGCACGATACTGTATATACGAAGATTAGGCAAGCGTATTTGTATATAATGTAAGAGAATGGTATAAAATTTATATTCGCTCTTGATTTTACACTTGATTTCTGTTATACTACAAAAATATGGTGAGATAGTATGCGAAAATGCGCTTATTGGACACTAATGCTGATTTCGGGGGTGAGGTTGTGGATTTCAGTTTTATTTCAAGTAAAGACAACAAGCTTATAAAATCGGTTCGCAAGCTCATGGCTTCATCCCGTGAGCGCAAGGCTACGGGAACCTTTGTGCTTGAGGGTCTGCGCCTTTGTGCCGATGCCGCTCTCAACGGCTACGCCATCGAAACGCTTATCGTGTCCGAATCGGTTTCAGACAGCGAGCGACTTTATGCCATTACACGTGTTGCAAAGCAATGTGTAAAGGTGCCCGACAGCTTGTTTGGCTTTATGTGCGACACCGTATCGCCTCAAGGAGTTATGTGTGTTGTAAAGATACCCGAAACCGTATCGAGCGTGTGTAACATCACTAAAGGCAAATACATTGTGCTTGAAAACACCGCCGACCCCGCCAACCTCGGCACCATTGCACGTACCGCCGAGGCTTTGGGACTTTCGGGACTTATCATTTCTTCAAAGGGATGCGACCCGTTTTCTCCCAAGGCACAAAGAGCCGGTATGGGCGCTTTGTTGAGACTACCCGTGTTTCTCACCAACGACCTTTTGGCCGAGCTTTCAGAGCTTAAGGACAAAGGCTTTCTCACCCTGGCTTCGGTGGTATCCGATGCCGACTGTGACGTTACAAAGGTGGATTACCCCGAAAACTGCGCTGTGCTTATCGGCAATGAGGCCAACGGACTTACACCCGAGGCGATATCCGCCTGCGATAAAAAGGTGACCATAACCATGAGAGGCAGGGCAGAGTCGTTGAACGCTGCGGCCGCCGCTTCCATAATAATGTGGGAAATGGTCCGTAAAGAGGTGCTGTGATGTCGGCTGAGTATTGGATATGGCTTCAGCAGGTCTTGGGCTACGGTCACGATGCCGTCAGCCGTGTTATAGCAGCCTACGGCACGGCCAAGGATTTCTACCTTGCACCCGACAGTGAAAAGATAGCTAAATGCCGTCTGAACAAAACGCAGGCCGCAAGGCTTCACAGTATCCCTCGCAAGGATATCTTCAAGGTCCTGCAGGACTGTGCAAAGCACGGTATAAATATCATTACGCCCGACGATAAGCTTTTCCCCGAAAGGCTTTTGAACATTGCGGATCCGCCTGCGGCTTTGTATGTCAAAGGCTCAAGGTTTGATTTCAACAATGTGCCGAGCATTGCTATCGTAGGCCCCAGAAAGATCAGTAACTACGGTGAAAAGTGTGCTTATGTTATTGCCGACACCTTGGCATCCTGCGGTTTTTGTGTCATCAGCGGCGGTGCCGTGGGTGGTGACAGCGCCGCTCACAAGGGTGCCATAAAGGCTGACGGATATACCGTCGGTGTGCTTGGTGCTGGTATTGAGAGTGATTACTTAAAGTCTAACAGCGACCTTCGTGAGGAGATAACCCGTCACGGCTGTCTTTTGACCGAGTATCCGCCGTTTTACGGTGTTGAAAAGGGTGCTTTCCCCAAAAGAAACCGCCTTATGTCGGGTCTTGCAAACGGCGTTGTTGTGATAGAAGGTGCTGTTGACAGCGGTACTATGATAACGGCAAAGCATGCGGCCGAACAGGGGAAGGATGTATTCGTAATACCCGGCAGTCCTTCGTTGCCGCAGTATCAGGGTTCCAACCGTCTTATTGCCGACGGAGCACGTCCGTTGCTTTCATCCAACGATATTATCAATGAATATTTGTTCCTTTATCCAGACAAAATACATGAGCCGAAGCAGAAGGTCTCGGTTGATGATAAGGTCAGAGAGATCGAGGATGTGAATATTAATAAGGTCAATGAACCGACCAAGACCGAAATCTCTAAACCCGACGAGCGTGTCACGGCACGACCCGATAAGGGGATGCTTTCGGATGATGCTGTCAAGGTGATTGAGGTGTTTGAAGCGCTTGGTGAGACCTTTACGGCTGATGATGCGGTGGATAAGACCGACATGGATTCGGGAACGGTTCTCGGATGCGTGACCGAGCTTGAGATATGCGGATTTATCGAAGCCGTACCGGGCGGAAGATACCGTCTGAAATAAACTTAGTATATATAACACGAAAGAGTGATAATATAAATGTCTAAACTTGTTATTCTGGAGTCACCCTCCAAAGCAAAGACCGTTCAAAAGTATTTGGGTGCAGGGTATGAGGTCGTCGGCTGTACGGGTCACGTGCGTGATCTGCCGCAGTCGTCGCTCGGTATTGATATCGAGCATAACTTTGCTCCCAAATATCAGAATCTGGCCAACAAAAAAGAGATCATCAAAAAACTCAAGGAAGCCGCCGAAAAGTCGGAGTTTGTGTATCTCGCAACCGACCCGGACCGTGAGGGAGAGGCTATTTCTTGGCATCTTGCGCACGTGTTGGGACTTGATTTGAATCAGGAAAACCGCGTTGTTTTCAACGAGATAACACGCTCGGGCGTTGCCACCGGTATGAGCAACCCCAGAAAGGTCGATATCGACCTTGTCGATGCACAGCAGGCACGACGTGTTTTGGATAGATTGGTTGGTTACAAGATAAGTCCCTTCCTTTGGAAAAAGGTCAAAAGAGGTCTGTCGGCAGGACGCGTTCAGTCGGTGGCACTTCGCTTGATCGTTGACCGTGAGAAGGAGATAAGAGCCTTTGTCCCCGAGGAGTATTGGACCATTTCGGCCAAGCTTTTGAAGGACCGCAAGAAGTTTATTGCCAAGTTCTACGGAACGGCTGACGGTAAAAAGGTAGAGATCCCAAATGAGGAGACCGCAACTGCTATCCTTGATGTTGTCAAGGACGGTCAGTTTGTTGTTGCCTCGGTCAAAAACGGTACACGCACACGTCAGCCTGCACCTCCTTTCAATACTTCGACAATGCAGCAGGAGGCATCACGCCGTTTAGGGTACGACGGTAAACGTACCATGCGTATCGCACAGCAGCTTTATGAAGGCGTTGAGATTCCCGGTAAGGGCAGTATCGGTCTTATAACCTATATGCGTACCGATTCTCTCCGCATTTCGGAGGAGGCACGTGCCGCCGCCGCAAAGTTCATTTCGGAGCGCTTTGGTGATAATTATCTACCCTCAAAGCCCCGTTATTTCAAGGCTAAAAAGGGTACTCAGGATGCTCATGAGGCCATCCGTCCCACTTCAATAGATATTACCCCCGAGTCGGTCAAATCGGCTCTGACTGCCGAGCAGTATAAGCTGTATAAGCTTATCTGGGAGCGCTTTATCGCAAGTCTTATGGCCGCCTGCCTGCAGGATACCGTGGCTGTTGATATCCACAACAACGGATACCTTTTCAAGGCCAGCGGCTACAAGGTCAGGTTTGACGGCTTTACCGCACTTTACGTTGAGGCCAAGGACGAGGAGGAAGAAGAAAACAGCGCTATTCCGCCTATGAATGTCGGTGATATTTTAAAGGCCGATAGCGTAAACGGTGTTGTTTCGGAGCAGCATTTCACACAGCCTCCCGTAAGATATAACTATGCAACCCTTACAAAGGCTTTGGATGAGAACGGTATTGGCCGTCCCGCTACCTATGCTCCTATCGTTTCCAATATCGAGCAGAGGGACTACGTCACAAAGATCAGCAAGGCCTATGCACCTACGCCGTTGGGCGAAACGGTCACCGAGCTTATGTGTGAATACTTCAAGCGTATCGTTGATATCAAATTCACCGCAGGTATGGAGGAAAGCCTTGATAAGATCGGTGACGGTCAGCTTGGCTGGGTCGAGACCATTGCGGAGTTTTATAAGGATTTTGATAAAACACTTAAATCTGCCGAGGAAAAGATGGACGGCAAGCGGATCAAGATCCCCGATGAGGAGACCGACGTTGTTTGCGAGCTTTGCGGAAGAAAAATGGTCATCAAAAACGGTCGCTTCGGCAAATTCCTTGCTTGCCCCGGTTACCCCGAGTGTAAAAACGCCAAGCCTATCACAGGAGATATAAAGGGTGCTTGCCCCATCTGTTCAAGCAAGCTTGTTCAGAGAAATACCAAAAAGGGTAAAAAGTTCTTTGGATGCTCGTCTTATCCTAACTGTAAGTTTATGACATGGGATGAACCGACTGCCGAAAATTGCCCCACCTGCGGAAAGACACTTTTCAAGGGCAGAGGCAAGGTTCATTGTCTCGACGAAAACTGTGGCTTTGAAAAGGCGGCTACCCGCAAAAAAACAAAGAAAACCGATGAGCAAAATGAAGATTAAGGTTTTAGGCGCAGGACTTGCAGGCTGTGAAGCGGCTTATAAGCTGGCGTCCCAAGGGCTTGAGGTCGATCTTTATGAAATGAAGCCTCAAAAATATTCACCTGCCCACAAGTCCGAGAATTTTGCCGAGCTTGTGTGCTCCAACTCCTTAAAGGCCGCACGGCTTAATTCTGCCGCAGGACTGCTTAAATGGGAAATGGAGCAGTTGAACTCGGTGTGTGTCGCCGCCGCAAAAAAGCACTCAGTCCCTGCAGGCGGTGCTTTGGCTGTTGACCGTGACCTTTTTTCAAAGGAAATTACCGAAAAGATAAAAAGCCATCCGCTTATAAATGTAATAAACCGAGAGGTTACTGAAATTGACCCCGATGAATATACAATAATCGCAACAGGACCTTTGACAGAGGGAGGACTTTACGAAAGTATTAAGTCGCTTTGCGGTGAGGATTACCTCAACTTTTTCGATGCTGCGGCACCTATCGTTACGGCTGACAGTATTGATTACGATAAGGTCTTTTCCGAAAGCCGTTACGGCAAGGGTGACGGGGACGACTACATAAACTGTCCTTTCAATAAGGCAGAGTATGAAGCGTTTTACGAAGCCTTGATTTCGGCCGAAAGGGCAATTCTGCACGATGCTGATAATCCCTTGAAGGTCTATGAGGGCTGTATGCCGATCGAGGTGCTTGCCACCCGTGGCAAGGACGCTATGCGCTTCGGTCCTATGAAGCCTGTTGGACTTCGCGACCCTAAAACCGGTCACCGTCCGTGGGCTGTGGTACAGTTGAGGAAAGAAAACAGCAAGGGGACTATGTTCAATCTTGTCGGCTTTCAGACCAACCTCAAATTCGGTGAGCAGAAAAGGGTCTTTGGTATGATACCGGGCCTTCGTAATGCCGAGATCGTGCGCTACGGTGTTATGCATCGCAACTCGTTTATCAATTCACCTAAGCTTTTGAACAATGATTTTTCTATGAAAAATCATCCCAAAATAAGCTTTGCGGGGCAGATAAGCGGTGTTGAGGGTTATATGGAATCGGCAGGCTCAGGTTTGGTTGCCGCATTGCATCTGGCCAATAAAATAAACGGTACCGATACGGTCGATTTCCCCGAATACACAATGCTTGGCGCATTGTCTGGTTATATCAGCGACCCTACGGTCAAGGATTTTCAACCAATGGGTGCCAACTTCGGCGTTTTGCCGCCGTTGGATATTTATATCAGAGATAAACAAAAACGCTATGCCGAGCTGTTTTACCGTTCGGCAAAATGGTTTAAGGAACAAGGGCTTTCAAAGTCGGTTCCCGATATCCAACTTTAAACCAATGCCGATCTCGGCAAAAGGAGAATACTATGAAAATTGCAGTTGACGCATTCGGCGGAGATAACGCACCGTTAGAGGTTATCAAGGGAGCAGCACAGGCTCAAAAGGAATACGGTGTTGACATTGTTTTGACCGGAAATGAGGATACAATAAAGAAAGTGGCCGCTGAAAATTCTATTGATATTTCCTCAATGGAGATAGTCCATACCGATGAGATATTCGATATGCACGATCAGCCGACCGATATCGTCCGCTCTAAGAAAAACACATCTTTGGGTCTTGCTTTGCAGCTCGTTGCGGAAGATAAGGCCGATGCCTTTGTTTCGGCAGGCAGTACGGGAGCTGTTGTTGCGGGTGCAACCTTCATAATAAAGCGCATCAAGGGCGTAAAGCGTCCTGCTCTGGGTACTGTTTTGCCCTCAAGAACACGCAAATTTATGCTTATGGACTGCGGTGCCAATGCCGAGTGCCGTCCCGAAATGCTTCAGCAGTTCGGCGTTATGTCGTCGATCTATCTTAAGAATGTTGAAGGGGTTGAGAACCCCGAGATAGGACTTCTTAACATAGGTGTTGAGGATACCAAGGGCACACCTCTGCAGATCGAGGCCTATAAGCTGCTCAAAGAAAGCCCCATCAATTTTATCGGTAACGTTGAATCCCGTGACGTGCCTGCAGGCGTTTGCGATGCCGTTATTGCCGACGGTTATTCGGGTAATATTGCCTTGAAGCTTTATGAGGGTGTTGCAATGAACCTTATGAAGATGGTCAAGGGTGTTTTCCTTACTAATTTTAAGACCAAAATGGCGTATCTGCTTGCTAAAAAGCCTTTGATGGGTCTCAAAAAATTTGCCGATTACGGCGATATTGGCGGAGCACCGTTGCTGGGTGTCAAAAAGCCGGTCATAAAGGCTCACGGCGGCTCGGATGCAAAGGCTATCAAGAATGCCATCCGCCAGGCCAGGCTTTGCGTCGAAAACGATGTTATCGGCAAAATTTCGGCCGATCTTGCAAAGTCTGCCGAAAACGATACTGAAAACTGATCAAAGGTGTATTTATGCAGGAATTAGAACAGATTATCGGGTACGAGTTTAAGGACAAGTCACTGATGCTCCGTGCCTTGTCGCACACCTCGTATATCAATGAGGTCAAAAGCATCCCCGAATCCAACGAAAGATTGGAATTTTTGGGTGACTCGGTGCTGTCGCTGATCGTATCGGATTATATTTTTAAAAACTTCAAACAACTTCCCGAGGGCGAGCTTACCAAGCTTCGTGCATCATTGGTCTGTGAAAAATCGCTGGCTGCTTTTGCACGTGAAATGGAGCTCGGAAGATTTCTGTTTTTGGGAAAAGGTGAACAGCAAAACGGGGGAAGAGACCGTGCTTCAATTCTGGCCGATGCCTTTGAGGCTTTGCTTGCCGCTATGTATCTTGACGGCGGTATCGAGCCTGCACGTGCCCACGTTATGCGCTTTGTCAAGGATGAGATAAAGCATCACACCGTTGAGGAAGCCTTCCACGACTATAAGACCCAGCTGCAGGAGATTATACAGAAAAACCCCGGTGAGGAGCTTTCTTATGTCCTCGCCGGTGAGGAAGGACCTGACCACGCAAAAAGATTTACGGTCGAGGTCAGACTTAATTCCAACGTTATCGGCAAAGGTGTTGCTCACAGCAAAAAGCAGGCCGAGCAATACGCCGCAAAGCAGGCGCTGGAGCTTATGGGTCAGAACACATGAGCCACGCCAATATTTCGGTGTTTGTACCGCATTTGGGTTGCCCAAACCGTTGCAGTTTTTGTGACCAGGTCATAATTTCGGGTGCATCGTCTCAGCCTTCTGAGGTCGACATTGAAGTGGCGGTAAACACGGCCAAGGCATCCAAAAACTACGATGCCGATAATACCGAGTTAGCTTTTTTCGGCGGTAGCTTTACGGCAATCGACCGTGAATATATGCTGTCACTTTTGAAGGCGGCTCACCGCCATGTGAAGCAAAAGGATATCTGCGGTATCAGAATATCCACCCGACCCGATTGCATTGACCGTGAGATTTTGGAGATACTGATGGCTTACGGTGTTACGGCGATCGAGCTTGGCGCACAAAGTATGTGCGATGAGGTGCTTATTGCAAACGACCGAGGACACACCGCCGATGATGTTGTGAAAGCCTCTGCACTTATTAAGGAATTTGGGTTTGAGCTTGGACTTCAGATGATGACTGGGCTTTACAAAAGTACATACGAGCTGGATCTCAAAACAGCCGAGAAAATTATTGAGCTCCATCCCGAAACCGTCAGAATCTACCCCTCAATAACACTTGAAAACACCCGTTTGGCCGAGTATTACCGTTTGAGGGTTTATACTCCGCCGACTTTGGATGAAACGGTCGAGCTTTGCGTCAAACTGCTTGATATGTTCGATTTGGCCGGCATCAACGTCATAAGAACGGGACTTCACAGTATAGATACCGACCGTTATGTTGCAGGTCCGTGGCATCCTGCTTTTAAGGAGCTTTGCGACAGTAAACGGTATCTTGATAAAATACTGAGCCTTTTGACCGAAAAAGGCGAGTACAGGTTACACGTTTCACCTAAAGAAATTTCCAAGGTGACGGGTAACAAAAAAAGTAATTTAAAAAGTTTGAATTCTTTAGGATATAAATGCACCGTTGTGGCGGATGATAGCGTAAAACCGTCCGATATAACGGTCGAAAGGATGAATAACAGTTGTTTTTAAAGTCGATCGAAATTCAAGGCTTCAAATCCTTTGCCGATAAGACCGTTTTAAGGTTTGGCAAGGGTGTTACCGCCGTTGTCGGCCCTAACGGAAGCGGAAAAAGTAATATTTCGGATGCTGTCCGTTGGGTTTTGGGTGAACAGTCCACCAAAAACTTAAGAGGACAGTCGATGGAGGATGTTATCTTCAGCGGTACTGCTGACCGCCGTCCTCACGGCTTTGCCGAGGTTACTTTGGTTATGGACAACCGTGACCGCAGCCTTAACTTTGACAATGATGAGGTTGCAGTAACACGCCGATATTTCCGCTCGCACGAGAGTGAGTATCTTATAAACAAGGCCGTAGTGCGCCTGAAAGACGTTCACGAGCTGTTTATGGATACAGGTTTAGGCCGTGACGGATATTCCATGATCGGACAGGGTAAGATCGACACCATAGTCCGTTCAAAATCCGATGAACGCCGCGATATTTTTGAAGAGGCAAGCGGTATATCACGTTACCGCTACCGCAAGATAGAGGCCGAGCGCAAGCTTGCCGCCGCTGATGACAATATGCTTCGTTTGAAGGATATTATGGCCGAGCTTGAGGGCCGGGTAGGACCCTTGGAGGAGCAGAGCAAAAAGGCTGAAAAGTTTATCGAGCTTGCCGCCATCCGCAAAAAACTGGAGATCGGTCTGTGGCTTAATTCCTTGAATCAGTCGGGCGACCTTTTAAAGGCACAGGACCGGAAAATCACGCTTGCAACCGCCCTTTATAACGAGGTTGAGGGTAAGCTTCAGGAGCTTGCCGCAACCATCGAGTCGAGCTCCGAGCGTTATTCCTCCATCAACGTCAGAATTGACGAAATGCATCGCACTGTTGCCGCTTTGGAGGAGGAGATAACCCGACTTCAGGGTGATATCAACGTTCACAACGCCACCATTAAGCATAACGAGGAAACTGTTGAGCGTCTGCGTGCCGATATCTTGGAACTTGAAAGCTCCGATACCAGGTCCAAGACCGAGATAGAGGGCCGACGTGCAACTATCGAAGCTAAGCAGTCCGAGATCACTGCTCTTAACGAAAAGGTCACCGCACTCGAAACCGAGCTAAACGGCCTTATCAGTAACTCGGAGGTCATTTCCCGACAGATCGAGGAGCTGACCAAAAAGCTTAACACTTATTCGGCTCAAATTTCCGATAAAAGGGTCGCACTTGTCACCGCACAGTCGTCCATCGCCGAAATTGATGCACGAAACGTGACGCTGGACGGTTCTATTATTGAAAAAACCGCCGAAAAGGACAAGCTTGATGTTGAACTTAAAGAGCTCCGGGATATGCTCAAAAAGGCAGAGGAATTAGCCGAGGAGGCCGCCAATGCCTTGAAGGGCAGAGAGTTGATCTTTGACTCGAGAAAGCAAAAGCTTGAGGAATATAAGCAGGCTTTGGATAACTGCCGCCTTGATATTGAGGACAAAAAGCGCAGAGTTGCTATTCTGGAAGAGCTTGAGCGCAATATGGAGGGCCTCGGACTGCCGGTTAAGGCAGTCATGAAGGAGGCAGAGCACGGCACTCTTCGCGGTATCCACGGTCCAATAAGCAAGCTTATCGAAGTCAAAAAGGAGTACGCCATCGCTATCGAAACGGCTCTCGGTGCATCTTTACAGCACATCGTTGTCGATTCCGAAAACGATGCCAAGCGTGCTATTGAATTCTTGAAGAATCAAAACAAGGGACGAGCAACATTTTTGCCCATTTCCACCATCAGGTCAAGAACGCTTGATGAGGACGGACTTGAAAACAAATTCGGATACGTGGGCATTGCCTCCGAGCTTGTGGAGATTGATAAAAAATATGAGGGTATCATAGGCAATCTGCTTGGAAAAACGGTCGTTGCCGAGGATATCGATGCGGCTGTCACCATCGCCAAAAAGCACGGCTACCGCTTCAAGGTCGTCACGCTTGACGGTCAGGTCGTAAACGCCGGCGGTTCGCTGACGGGTGGTTCTCTGGTCAAAAATGCAGGTATTTTAAGCCGTGCAGGTGAGATCAAGGAGCTTAGTGAAAAAATCGTCAAGCTGCTCGAGAAATCGGGTATGCTGACCGATAACTATAATGCGGCATCGGCCGAGGTCTCGTCTTTAGAGGCCGAAATATTGAACGCACGCTCCGAGTTTACCACCGCAACCGAGGACAAGATCCGTGTTTCGGGTGAGATCCGCCGTGTCGGTGACCTTATTGCCGAATTGACCAAGTCGATCGAAGCTATGAACGGTGAAAAATTTCTGCTCGATAACCGTAAGGTTGAGCTTCAGAACACCGTCAACACAGCTAATACGGAGATTGCCGAAATTGAAAAGCTGAAGTTTACGGCACAGACCGAGATCGACAGTCTTTCGGGCGGCCGAGATACCGTAACCGACCGCCGTGAGGCACTTACCACCGAAATAACCGAGCTTCGCATCAGAATTATGGAGCTTGAAAAGGATATAGAGTCCATCGAAAACTCCATCAAACTGTTGGAGGAGGCTATGTCCTCAAGCGGAAACAGGGGAGAAGCTCTGCTCAAAGAAATAGAAGCCGTTGAAGCCTTGTCTGATGTTGAAAGAACCGCAATCGACGGTCTTAATGCACAGATCGACGAGCGCAAAAAGGACATCGAGGAAGGCAACAAAAAGGTCACCGAGCTTCAGCTTGAGCGTGACAGCTTTGACCGTGAAGGTCTTAAGATGCGTCAGACCGAGCGTGATATGACCGCCGAGCGCGAAAAGCTTAGCGGTGAGGTCGCACGTCTTGAGGAACGCCGTGAGAATATGCTCCGTGAGTATGATGAGATCATCAAGCGTCTGTTTGACGAGTATGAGCTGACCCGAACCGAGGCCGAGCAGGTAGCAGAGCCGGTTGAAAATATCCCCGAGGCCAAGCGTGAGCTGCAGGAGGTCAAGGGCAAGATAAAGAACCTGGGTCACGTCAACGTAGCCGCAATTGAGGAATATAAAGAGGTTCACGAGCGCTATGTATTTATGAAGGCGCAGATGGATGACCTTGATGCTTCACGTGCCGAGCTTAATAAGCTTATCGGCGACCTTACCGTGCAGATGAAGGAGAAGTTCTCCGAAGGCTTTGAGAAGATCGGAAAGAACTTTACCAAGGTATTTACCGAGCTGTTCGGCGGCGGTCACGCAGAGCTTGTGCTGACCGATCCCGAGAATATTCTGGAAAGCGGAATCGACATCGTTGCCAAGCTTCCCGGTAAAAACGTTCCCAGCCTTGAAGGTCTTTCGGGTGGTGAAAAGGCGCTTATTGCAATTTCTATCTACTTTGCAATTATGATGGTCAATGCGCCGCCGTTCTGCTTCCTTGACGAGGTCGATACCGCACTTGACGATATCAACGTCGAGCGTTTTGCACAGTATATGACCAAGTCGCAGTTCGGAACGCAGTTTATCTGCGTTACCCACCGCCGTGGCACAATGGATTCGGCCGATATGCTTTACGGTGTAACCATGCAGGAAAAGGGTGTAACCAAGCTGTTACAGCTTGATGTTGACGAGCTTATCAAGACGCTCAACATTGAAAACAAGTAATATTCGGAGGCAAAAATGGGCTTTTTCAGTAAAATAACCGCAGGCTTAAAAAAGACACGCGATTCCATTACCAACGCCGTAAACTCAATGCTTTCGGCGTTTACCAGAATCGACGAGGAGCTTTTTGAGGAGCTTGAAGAAATACTTATTATGAGTGACATAGGTGTTGTCACCGCCAAAAAGATATGTGACGAGCTTCGTGCCAGAGTCAAGGAGGAAAAGGTGACCGACCCGAGCGTTATCAAGGGAATGCTGGCCGAAACCGTCCGCAAGATGGTTGACGGCGACCGTGAGCTTAAAATGACCACACATCCGTCTGTCATTTTTGTCATCGGTGTAAACGGCGTCGGCAAGACTACCACCATCGGTAAGATAGCATCGCAGCTTAAGGCTTCGGGCAAAAAGGTGATATTGGGCGCTGCCGATACCTTCCGTGCCGCCGCTATAGATCAGTTGGCTGTCTGGAGTGACAGGGCAGGGGTCGATATGGTCAAAAGTGCCGAGGGTGCCGACCCTGCTTCGGTCGTTTTTGATACCGTTGCCGCCGCTAAGGCACGCAATAGCGACGTTATAATCATCGACACCGCAGGTCGACTTCATAACAAGAAAAATCTTATGAACGAGCTTGCCAAGATGTACCGAATCTTAAAGCGTGAGCTTCCCGAAAGCGATATCGAGACCCTTTTAGTGCTCGATGCAACAACCGGTCAGAATGCCGTAAACCAGGCAAGAGATTTCAAAGAGGTTGCCGAAATTACGGGTATCGTGCTGACCAAGCTTGACGGAACCGCACGTGGCGGTGTTGTGCTTGCCATTATGGACGAGCTTAACATCCCCGTAAAGTTTATCGGTGTGGGTGAGCAGATCGACGATCTTCAGCCGTTTGATCCCGATGCCTTCGCAAAGGGCATTTTCTCGGAGGAAGCGTAATGGATAAGTTTATAGTTGCTTCTCACAACAAGAAAAAACTCAACGAGCTGACCCGTATTTTAAAGCCGATGGGCTTTGACGTTGTCTGTCCGACGGACATCGAGGGCGGTGTCCCCGATGTTGAGGAAAACGGCACTACCTTTGAGGAAAATGCATTGCTCAAGGCAAGATCGGCCTGCAAATGCTCGGGACTTCCTGCTGTTGCGGATGATTCGGGACTGTGTGTTGATGCATTGGACGGTGCACCGGGTATCTATTCCGCACGGTATGCAGGCACGGGTAACGATGACGATAACAATGAGCTTTTGCTCAAAAACCTTAAAGGTCTGCCCAAGGAAAAGAGAACCGCAAGGTTTATTTCATGCATTGCCTGCGTTTTTCCCGATGGCAGAGAATTCACCGTGAGAGGTGCCTGCGAGGGCTATATTTTGAAAGAACCTCAGGGCAACGGCGGCTTTGGTTATGACCCGTTATTTATGACAGAGTTCGGTTGCTTCGGTACACTTACACCCGAGGAAAAGGACAAGGTCAGCCACCGTCACAATGCCATTGTTGCGTTTAAAGAAGAATTAAAGAATTACATTTGATTTGGGAGTAATATATGTTAAATTCAAGACAAAGAGCACAGCTCAGAGGTATGGCTAACTCGTATCAGGCAATTTTTCAGATAGGAAAGGGCGGTGTAGGCGAGCAGCTTATCCGTCAGGTCAATGAGGCCTTGGAGGCACGTGAGCTAATTAAGCTGACCGTGCTTGAAACCTCACCTATGAAGGCCAGAGAATGTGCCGATACGGTTGCCGAGGCAACGGGTAGCGAAGTTGTTCAGGTCATCGGTTCAAAATTCATTCTGTATAAGCAGAGCAAAGAAAACAAGCAGATAGTTTTGGTGAAATAATATGGGTAAGACCTTGTTTTTCGGCGGCACCTTCAATCCGCCTCACATTGCACACCGCAAAATGGTCGAAGCGGTTGCCGCTTTGCCCGAGATCGAGCGTGTTTTGGTGGCTCCTACCAACATCCCGCCCCATAAAGAGGTACCGGGTATGTTTGCCACAAAGGAGCAACGGCTTGATATGTGCGAACTGCTTTGCAACGGTATAAACAAGGCTGAAACTTCGGATATTGAGTTTCGACGAGAGGGTAAAAGCTACAGCTACTACACCTTGTCGGAATTAAAAGAGCAATACGGCAATATTTCAATGCTTATAGGCGGCGATATGGTGACCTCGTTTACCACGTGGTTCAACTATAAAGAGCTGCTTAAAATAGCTGAGTTTTATGCCGTTCGCCGCAAGGGGACCGACAATGCCGAGTTTTACCAAAGCGTTGAGGCTTTAAAAAAAGAGGGTGGCACCTTTCATGTTTTGGAGCTTGATTTCCCCGAGGTATCATCGACCGAGGCGCGGGAAGCTATTTCAAACGGTCAAAACGCTGATACCTATGTGCCGCAAAACATCTTAAAATATATAAACCAAAACGGTTTATACCGAAAGGGTTAAATACCTTGGAAAAGTATAAGGAACTACTGAAAAGCAGACTTAAAGAGAAACGGTACTACCATTCGCTTTGTGTTGCCGACGAGGCCAAGAGGTTGGCGCTGAAATACGGTGCCGACCCCGATAAAATGTACCTTGCAGGTCTGCTTCACGACATAACAAAAAATATTTCTGATGATGAACAGTTGCAAACCTTTAAAAAGTTTGATATAATGCTGTCTGTTACCGAAAAAGCGTCACCGCTTATCTGGCATGCAATGTCGGGTGCTTTGGTGGTTGAGCATGAGTTAGGAATTGATGATGAGGATATAATCTCATCCATCCGTTACCACACCACGGGCAAGGCCGATATGACGCTGTGCCAAAAGATCATTTTTGTTGCCGATCTGACGTCGGCCGACCGCAGTTATCCCGATATCGAGGAAATACGTGCCGCCGCAAACCGTGATTTGGACGAATGTATTATCGGTATACTGAAATTCACCATTAAGGATATCGTATCCAAAAATAAACCCCTGCATCCTGATACATTGGATGCATACAATTATCTTATTACCGAAAGAAAAGAGGTTGAAAACAATGGAAACCTTTGATATATTAAAGATTGCCGCCAACGCATTGAACGATAAAAAGGCAATGCAGTTGGAAGCTATCAGAATTGACGAAATATCGGATATTGCCGATTACTTTGTGATCTGCACCGCAACATCCAACGCACATATCAGAGCCTTGGCCGATGAGGTCGAGGAAAAGCTTAAAGAGGCAGGTGTTGAGCCGGGTCACATTGAGGGCAGGGCATCCGATTGGTTGCTGTTGGACTACGGCACCGTCGTTATCCACATTTTCGGTCGTCAGTCACGAGAGTTTTACTCGCTTGAGCATATGTGGCAGGACGGCGAACAGGTTGATTTGACGCAGATATTAACATCTGCTTTGGAGGAATAAAGTCAAATGAAGTACGATTTTAAGGCTATTGAAGAAAAATGGCAAAAAGTATGGGAAGAAAAACAGGCTTTCGTAGCATCGGAGGATTATTCCAAGCCGAAGTTCTACGGACTTGTTGAGTTCCCTTATCCGAGCGGCTCGGGTATGCACGTCGGCCACATCAAGGCTTATTCGGGTCTTGAGGTCATCTCACGTAAACGCAGAATGCAGGGCTATAACGTTCTGTTTCCGATGGGCTTTGACGCCTACGGTCTGCCCACCGAAAACTCGGCTATCAAGTTTAACACCCACCCGAGGATTCTGACCGACCGCAACATTGCAAAGTTCACCTCTCAGCTTAAAAGGGTAGGCTTCTCCTTCGATTGGACCAAGGTCATCGACACGACCGAGGAGGACTACTATAAGTGGACACAGTGGATATTCTTAAAGCTGTTTGAGCACGGCCTTGTTTTCCGTGATCAGGCTTTGGTAAACTATTGCCCCAGCTGTAAGGTCGTTTTGTCCAACGAGGATTCGCAGGGCGGTAAGTGCGATATCTGCCACAGCGATATTATCCAGAAATCCAAGGACGTTTGGTATCTCCGCATTACCGAGTATGCCGATAAGCTTTTGCAGGGTCTCGACGGTGTTGAGTACCCCGAAAACATCAAGATGCAGCAGGTCAACTGGATCGGTAAATCGACCGGTGCATTTGTTGATTTCTCTATCAAAGAGGTCGACGAGAGCCTTCGTGTTTATACCACCCGTTGTGACACCTTGTTTGGTGTGACCTTTATGGTCATCGCTCCCGAGCATCCCATTATCGAAAAATACCGTGACAAGATCAGCAATATTGATGCTCTTGATACATACAAGGAAGAATGTGCCAAGAAGACCGAGTTCGAGCGTACCCAGCTTGTCAAGGACAAGACCGGTGTCAAGATCGAGGGTCTGACCGCCGTCAACCCCGTAAACGGCAAGGAAATTCCCGTTTACATATCCGACTATGTAATGATGGGCTACGGTACAGGTGCAATTATGGCTGTTCCTGCACACGATCAGCGTGACTATGACTTTGCCAAGAAGTTCGGCATTGATATTATCGAGGTCATCAAGGGCGGAGATATTTCGGTCGAGGCCTATACCGGTGACGGTGAGATGGTCAACTCTGATTTCCTTAACGGAATCGAAAAGAAGGCCGATGCGATCGAGAAGATGCTTGGATTCCTCGGTGAAAAGGGCATAGGTGAAAAGGGCGTTCAGTACAAGATGAAGGACTGGGCATTCAACCGTCAGAGATACTGGGGTGAGCCTATCCCCATCGTGCATTGTGCAAAATGCGGAATGGTTCCCGTACCTTATGAGGAGCTTCCTTTAAAACTGCCCAACGTTGAGAATTTTGAACCCGGTGAGGGCGGCGAAAGTCCTCTTGCCAAGATCGATTCGTTTGTCAACTGCAAGTGTCCCAAGTGCGGCGGCGATGCTCGCCGTGAGACCGACACTATGCCGCAGTGGGCAGGCTCTTCGTGGTATTTCTTGCGCTATATCGACCCCAAGAATGACAAGGTCTTTGCCGATAAGGAAAAGCTCAACTACTGGTTGCCCGTTGACTGGTATAACGGCGGTATGGAGCACGTTACCCGTCACCTTATCTACTCCCGTTTCTGGCATAAGTTCCTTTACGATATCGGTGAGGTTCCTACAGCCGAGCCTTATGCAAAGCGTTCTGCTCAGGGACTTATCCTGGGACCCGACGGACAGAAGATGTCCAAGTCCCGCGGAAACGTTGTCGACCCCAACGATGTTGTCAACGAGTACGGTGCCGATACTCTCCGTGTTTACATCCTCTTTATGGGTGATTACGGAATGGCCGCACCTTGGTCGGAAAGCAGTATGCGCGGTTGTAAGCGATTCCTTGACCGTGTTGCCGAGCTGCCTTCAATGATAAAGGGTGAGGGTGCAACTCCCGCACTTGAGAGCCTCTTCCACAAGACGCTCAAAAAAGTCACCCTTGATATTGAGGATATGAAGTTCAACACCGCTATTGCCGCAATGATGACCCTGCTTAACGCAATTTATGACAACGGTTCGTTGACCCGTGATGAGCTTAAGATGCTGGTTCAGATGCTCAGCCCCTTTGCACCTCATTTATGTGAGGAGATCTGGGAACAGCTTGGCGGAGAGGGACTTTGCTCCTTGAGTGCCTGGCCGCAGTACGATGAGACCAAGACGGTTGATTCTACTGTTGAGATCGTTGTTCAGATCAACGGCAAGCTGAAGTCAAGATTGAACGTCAAAGCCGACATTTCTGCCGCCGATGCCATTTCAGCCGCCAAGGCCGATGAAAAGATCGCCGCAGAGATAGCCGGTAAAGCAATTATCAAGGAAATTTACGTTCCTAAGAAGCTTGTAAACATCGTTGCAAAATAAAATGTGACAAATTGTTGTAAGTTTTCAAAAATAGTGCTTGACATCTATGTACACTTGGGTGTATAATAGTGAAAAATGTAATTAACCCCTGCTATCAGGCGGAGGGAGGGAATATAGTGAGCCAGGTTCGTGTAAAAGAAAATGAATCGCTTGAAAACGCACTCAGACGCTTTAAGAGACAGACCCAGAAGGATGGAGTCATCCAGGAAGTCCGTAAGAGAGAGCATTATGAGAAGCCTTCTGTAAAGCGTAAAAAGAAATCGGAAGCTGCCCGTAAGCGCAAGTTCCGCTAAATCTTAATGTGTAAAAAAGCCGATCGGAAGACAACTTCCGGTCGGTTTTTTCTACCCGAAAGGATAAATATGTCACTTTTTTCATCAACTGCGGTGTTCAGAAGAATTACCGATATTGATATAAAATATTTAAATGACAATAATATAAAGACCTTGCTGTTGGATGTCGACAATACTCTGTCCACCCATCACGGAACGGTGCTGGTTGAGGGCTTGACCGAATGGCTGAAATTAATGCAGGACAACGGTATCAGCCTTGTAGTGGTATCAAACTCCAAGGATTGGCGAATAAAACCGTTTGCTGAAAAAATCGGTCTGCCGTATGTCAGTTTGGCCTGCAAGCCGTTGCCAAACGGTTACCGCAAGGCGGTCAAAATGATGAACGCCGATAAAAAGACCACAGCCATTATCGGCGATCAGATCTTTACCGATGTTTTGGGTGCAAATCTTTACGGTATAAGGTCGTTGCTCGTCCGCCCCGTGAAATTGGAGGACGGCTGGAGCTTCAAGGTCAGACGTTATTTTGAAAAGAAACTGCTAAAAGATAAATTTTAAGAGGTGTTAGGATGTCTGCAAAATTCGGACCGGCAGGATGTGCCGAATCGTTTTACGCAAAAGGCTTCAAACATAGCCTTCAGGTGCCGCAGTATATCAGTGAATTCGGACTTGATGTGTTTGAATACCAATGCGGCCGAGGTGTCAACGTCGGCGAGGAAAAGGCACGTCAGTTTGGTGCTCTCTGTGCCGAAAAAAATATTGGCGTTTCGCTTCACGCACCGTATTATATCTCGATGTCAAGCGTTGAGGAGGAAAAGCGCCTCAATTCGGTCAATTATATTCTGCAAAGTGCAAGAGCCGTTGACTTTATGGGCGGCAACCGTATAGTTGTCCACACAGGCTCCTGCGGAAAGCTTGACAGGGCAGAGGCTTTGCGCCTTGCCAAGGATACCATGACCTTATCCTTGAAGGCTCTTGATGAGCAAGGCCTGGGACATATTCACATTTGTCCCGAAACAATGGGTAAGATAAATCAGCTCGGCACCTTGGAGGAGGTCATTGCTCTTTGTGAGCTTGACGAAAGACTGATTCCGTGTATCGACTTCGGTCACTTGAACGCAAGAACACTTGGCGAGGTCAACTCAAAGGAAGCCTTTAAGCAGATCATTGATGAGATAGGTAACCGCTTGGGTGAATACCGCCAAAAGCATTTCCATTCGCATTTTTCCAAGATAGAATATACCAAGGGCGGCGAGAAAAAGCACCTCACCTTTGAAGACTCCGTCTTCGGCCCCGATCCCACACCTTTAATGGAGCTTTTGTGCGAGTTTGACCTTGAGCCCACGATAATCTGCGAGTCCGACGGCACACAGTCGGAGGATGCTCTTATAATGAAAAACCTTTATTTGGAAAGGAAGTCTATATAATGGCAAACAAAAAAGTTTTGGTTCTGAACGGTCCCAACCTCAATATGTTATCGATCCGTGAGCCGGGTATCTACGGCAATCAGACCCTGGAGGAAATCAACGCCAATATCGAGACCTATGCAAAGGGTTTCGATATAAGCTGTGATTTTTATCAGTCAAACTCAGAGGGTGAGCTCATAGACAGGATCCACTCGGTACGTGAAAATTATGACGGTTGCATCCTTAACGCAGGCGCATATACTCACTATAGCTACGCTATTTTTGATGCTATCAAGGCTGTCGGTAAGCCGTTTATCGAAGTTCATCTTTCCAATATCCACGCCCGTGAGGAGTTTCGCCACACATCGGTCATTGCACCTGCCTGTGTCGGAAGCATCGCCGGCTTTGGCAAAAACAGCTACTTTTTGGCCGTTAACGCAATGAAGGATATCTTGAAATGAAAAGAATAGCCGATTGGTTGCCCGAAAACACGGCGGCACTCATTTTTACCGAGGTCAACCGTCAGTATCTGTCGGGCTTTAGCTCATCCTTGGGCTTTCTTTTGATCTCAAAGGATGATAGCTGTCTGTTTTTAGATGGAAGGTACATCCTCGCCGCAAAGCAGAGTGTTAAGGCTTGTAGGGTGGAACTGTTCAAAAAAGTGAGCGACAGCTTGAATGATTTTGTCAAGCAAAACGGCATCAAAACCGTTTTCTGTGAGGATACCATCTCGGTTGCACAGTTGGGCTCTTTCAGAAAAATGCTTGCCCCGATTGACGTTATTGCCGATTGCGGACTTCTTGAGTATATCGAAGAGCTTCGTACCGCAAAAACCGATCTTGAGGTTGAATGTATCGTAAAAGCGCAGCGCATTGCCGAAAAAGCCTTCCTTGATGTGCTGGATTTCATCAAGGCAGGTGTTACCGAGCGTGATATTGCGGCGGAATTAGAGTACCGTATGAAAAAATACGGCTCCGAAAAGCCGTCGTTTGATACGGTTGCGGTGGCAGGTCTCAAAAGTGCAATGCCGCACGGTGTGCCCGACGGCAGCGTTGTTAAAAACGGCGATTTTATTACAATGGACTTTGGTGCAACGTACAACGGTTACCACAGTGATATGACCCGTACCGTTGCGGTCGGATTTGCTACCGATAAAATGCAGCTTGTGTATGACACCGTTTTAAAGGCACAGCTTGCCGCCGAAAAGGCAGTAAAGGCAGGGATCAAGTGCTCAGATGTCGATACCGCCGCGCGAGCTGTCATCGCTATTGCCGGTTTCGGTGATTATTTCACCCACAGCACGGGTCACGGTGTCGGACTTGAGATCCACGAGGCACCTAACGTGTCTTTAGTTTCTGAAACCGAGCTCAAAAGCGGTATGATAATTTCCGATGAACCGGGCATATATATCGAAAATGAGTTCGGTGTAAGGATAGAGGATATGCTCTTTGTGACCGAAAACGGCTCAAAAAACCTTACAGTTTGCGAAAAATCTTTGATTATTCTGTAAAATATTAAAATAACACTTGAAATTAAAGCCAAAATAAGATATTATATCTATGTTAAATTAACAGTATCATAACTGTAAATATTTGGAGGTAAAAAATTATGGTAACTGCCGGTGATTTCAGAAACGGTGTAACCTTTGAAATGGATGGAAAGGTATACCAGATCGTTGAGTTCCAGCACGTAAAGCCCGGTAAAGGCGCTGCATTCGTCAGAACCAAGATCAGAAACGTTATTGAAGGCTCTGTTGTTGAGAGAACCTTCAACCCCACCGAAAAATTCCCCACCGCTTTCGTTGAGAGAAAGGATATGGAATATTCCTACGCCGATGGCGATCTCTACTACTTTATGGATTCCGAGACCTATGAGCTCGTACCCGTAAGCAAGAATGAGCTTGACGACAACTTCAAGTTCGTCAAGGAGAACATGGTATGTAAGGTCCTTTCCTACAAGGGCAAGGTATTCGGCGTTGAGCCCCCGACATTTGTTGAGCTGGCTGTTACCCAGACCGATCCCGGCTTTGCAGGCAACACCGCTACCAACGCAACCAAGCCCGCTACCTTGGAGACCGGCTGTGAGATCCGTGTACCTCTCTTCATCAACGAGGGCGACATGATCCGTATCGACACCAGAACCGGTGAATACATGGAGCGTGCATAAGGTTTAACCTTTTTATTAATTTCAATACCTTAAGGTAAAAGGAGAAAACTATGACTGTTTCTGAGAAAGTAGCATACATCAAGGGTCTTGCCGAGAACGCAGGCTTCTCTGATAACGATGCAAAGGATAAGGTCGTAAAGGCTATCATCGATGTTCTTGAGGATATCGCAGGAGCTCTTCACGAGATCAACGAGCAGCTTGACGCTGTTGACGAGGATCTTGCAGCTCTGGAAGAGGATTTCTACGAGGACGATGACGATTACGAAGACGATGATGACGATTTCTGCTATCAGGTCGAGTGCCCCAAGTGTAACGACATCATCTACCTTGATGACGAAATGATCGACGAGGGCGGCATCGTTTGCCCCAACTGCGGTCAGGAGCTTGAGTTCGATGTCAGCTGCGGTGATTGCGGCGATTGCTCCGGTTGCGACGAGGAAGAATAATCCTAACAAATAATCGGGCATCCGTTTGGGTGCCCGATTTTTAAGTAAAAGGTTTTTGCGAGAGGTGAGAATGTGGCAACGGTTCAGACTGCATTGAAATATACCACCGTTGACGAGGCTGTTTCCGATAAGGTTTCGGTCATTGTCGTGTGCGGCGGAAGCTCGTCACGCATGGGCGGAATTGATAAATTGATGGCCGAGGTAAACAAAATACCCGTGTGTATCCGCTCGGTTCTGGCGTTTCAGAACTGTGACAAGGTGAGTGAAATTATAATTGTCACCAAACCCGAAAGCGTGTTGAAAATGCAGCAGCTTTGCGGCACATTTAAGCTGACCAAGGTCACTGATATAGTAGAGGGTGGCGATTGCCGTCAGCGTTCGGTGCAAAACGGTCTTTCACAGCTTGGGGATAATGACGGTATAGTGCTGATCCACGACGGTGCAAGGCCTTTTGTGACCGAGGAATGTATACTTCGCGCTATTGAAGGCGCAAGGGTATACAAAGCCGTCACCTGCGCCGTGCCACTGAAGGACACCGTGAAATCGGTGCGCTCTGACGGACTTGTCACCGCAACACCCGACCGCAGTACCATGCAGGCTGTGCAAACGCCCCAAGGTTTTGCGGTAAGCCTTTATAAAAACGCTGTTGAGCAAATGGCCGACCGTCTTGACAGCTTTACCGATGACTGTTCTGTGGTCGAAGCGATCGGTCATCCTGTTTATACCGTGCTTGGCGACTATAAAAATATTAAAATTACCACGGCCGAAGATCTCAAAATTGCCGAGGTCTTTGCAAAGGAGACGGAATGAATATTAGAGTTGGACACGGATACGATGTTCACCGTTTGGTGACCGACCGTAAGCTGATATTGGGTGGCGTTGAAATACCGTTTGAAATGGGACTTTTGGGTCACTCCGATGCCGATGTTTTGCTGCACGCCGTTTCGGATGCTTTGCTTGGTGCCGCCGCTTTGGGCGATATCGGCAAGCATTTCCCCGATAACGATGATTCCTTTAAAAATATCGACAGCCGCATACTGTTAAGGCGTGTTGTGGAGCTTTTGGAGGATGAGGGTTACGGCATTTCCAACATTGACGCAACAGTTATTATGCAGAGACCGAAACTCAAACCGTTTATCCCTGAAATGGTCAACAATATTGCCGCAGACTGCAAAATTCTTGTCGGTCAGGTCAATGTGAAAGCCACCACCGAAGAAAAGCTCGGCTTTACGGGTGAGGGCCTCGGTGTATCGGCTCACGCTGTCTGCTTGATCTATAAGAAATAATCAGATAAACCGAAGCATATGATACATTGGTGATGATATGTTTGCGGTGAATTTAAAACTGACCAACAAAAGGCTTACGGCGATACTTCTCATTTTTTCGCTGTCGGTGACTGTGCTTGTGGCTTTGCGGCTTGAGACCTTTGCAAAAAGGGAAGCGCCGTCGGTTCGATGCAGCACCGAGGACGATGTGAGAAAGTATGTAGCATCGTTCGGTATTGAGACAGGGGAGTGCACCGTTGATGAGGTCACAGTGCCATTTGAATTCGGTGAGGTCTACTCAAGCTATAATAAGGTTCAGTTATCCCAAGGCTTTGACCTCTCAAAACACAAAGGTAAAGCTTTAAAAAGGTACACATTTAAGGTTTTGGAGCATCCCGACGGAGACGGTGTTTTTGCCGAGGTGCTTTTATTTGATAAGACCGTAGTCGGTGCGGATGTTTATTCGACTGCACTTGACGGATTCTTAATTCCGTTGAAATGAGGTGAGGATTTGGAAAGACTTGATAAAATAGTAGCTTCAATGACCGGTGGCTCCCGCAAGGATGCCAGAGGTATGGTGCTGCGCGGTCGTGTCAGCGTAAACGGCAAGGTCTCGGGCAATATTGCTCAAAAGGTCGATCCAAAGACCGACGATATATCGGTCGACGGACAAAGCCTCACATATAAAAAATATGTATACATAATGATAAATAAGCCCAAAGGTATTCTTTCGGCCTCCAACGATAAATCAAGAGAAACGGTGGTCGACCTTGTTAAACCCGATTTCCCGAGAGACGGGCTTTTCCCGGTCGGACGGTTGGACAAGGATACAACGGGTCTTTTGATCATCACCGATGACGGAGATTTTGGACACAAGGTCATTTCGCCTAAAAGCCTGATCGAAAAGGAGTACCTTGTAACCTTGGACAAGCCTATCACTGCCGAAGATATCAAGGTGCTCGAAGCAGGGGTGACCCTTGCTGACGGTACCGTGTGCCGACCTGCAAAGGTAAGACAGACCGAACGTGAAAAAGTGGTAAGTATGACCATAACCGAAGGCAAGTATCACGAAATAAAGCGTATGCTGGGTGTTGTGGGGATAGGCGTCAACGAGCTTGAACGGATCAGAATTGGCAGTTTGTGCAAAGATGACAAATTAGACGTAGGTCAATACCGTGAGTTGACCGAAGAGGATTTGTCCCTTGTGTGGAAATAACTAAAATTTTCCACAATTTAACGGATTGTTTATGTATTTTTTTACAAAGTATTCATAAGTTTTGACATTTCATATAAAATATTGGCCTAAAGTTTGGATAAATAGGGTATAGAAATTCATTACATTGTATGTTATAATCTTTGCGTAGCGTAATACTATGCAATTTTTCTTAGGAGGAAAAACAATGGCAAGCCTTTCACTTCGTAATATTTGTAAGAAGTATCCCGGCGGCGTTCTCGCTGTTCAGGACTTCAACCTTGAGATCAAGGACAAGGAGTTTATCATTCTGGTCGGACCTTCCGGATGCGGTAAATCTACCACTCTCCGTATGGTCGCAGGTCTCGAAGAGATCAGCGGTGGCGAGCTCTACATCGGTGACCGTCTCGTAAACGACGTTGCACCTAAGGACAGAGATATCGCCATGGTTTTCCAGAACTATGCTCTTTATCCCCATATGACCGTTTATGATAACATGGCATTCGGTCTTAAGCTCCGTAAGACTCCCAAGGAGGAGATCAAGCGCCGTGTTGAAGAAGCAGCCCGTATCCTTGATATCGAGCATCTTCTCCAGCGTAAGCCTGCAGCTCTTTCCGGTGGTCAGCGTCAGCGTGTCGCTTTGGGACGTGCTATCGTTCGTGAGCCGAAGGTCTTCTTGCTTGACGAGCCTCTTTCCAACTTGGATGCTAAGCTCCGTGCACAGATGCGTACCGAGATCTCCAAGCTTCACCTGAGACTGGGAACCACCTTCATCTACGTTACCCACGACCAGACCGAGGCTATGACCATGGGTACCAGAATCGTTGTTATGAAGGACGGTATCGTACAGCAGGTCGATACTCCTCAGCATCTTTATGATTTGCCTTGCAACTCCTTCGTTGCAGGATTTATCGGTTCTCCCCAGATGAACTTCCTCGATGCTAAGGTCCTTGAAGAGGATGGAACCTTCTTTGTAGAGTTTGGTTCTGAAGACACCAAGACCCGTTCCGGTGTTAAGTATAAGATCAAGCTTCCCGCAGAGAAGAATAAGAAGGATTGCCTTGTTCCTTATATCGATCAGGAGGTTATCATCGGTATCCGTCCTGAACACGTACATGACGAGGAAGAGCTTCTTGAGAAGTTCCCCGACGGTATTGTTGAGGCTAACGTTGAAGTTACCGAGCTTATGGGTGCTGAGAAATATCTCTACACCGTATGTGAGGGCCAGAACATCAACGGCCGTGTTGCTCCTACCTCTACCGCTCATCCCGGTGATGTTATCAAGATCACTCTCGAGCCCGGTAAGATCCACATCTTCGATAAGAAGACCGAGAAGACCATCACAAACTGATGATTTTTTAACTACCGCAGGTAAAACTGCGGTAGTTTTTTACGCATTAGGTTTACATAATACTTATTTTGTAATCAAATTGTAACTTTTTCTTACAAATTTGCAATTTGCTCTTGAAATATGACAAAAAATTGTGTAAAATAACAATGTGTGTATAATGCACTAATAATGTGAAAATCCTACGAGGTGACATTTATGTCAAACAGACTTTTTCAGGGCGTAATTCATCAGATAAAGGACGCGATCGACCGTACTGTCGGTGTTATTGACGAAAATTATACCGTCATCGCCTGCAGTGATCTTGGCAAGATAGGAGAGACCCATGAGGTCATGTTTGCCGGTGCAGGTGGCAACGGTGTCAGCGATACCTTTGTCCGTGGCCAGTATACATATAAAATGTTCGGAACTCCCCAGCGTGCCGAGTATATTCTGTTTGTTGAGGGTAACGATCCCCAGGCTGCCAAGTATGCGGCCATTTTGTCGATCTCACTTTCCAACATCAAGTTCTATTACGACGAAAAGTATGACCGTGGCAATTTTATAAAGAATGTCATTCTTGAGAATATTCTTTCCAACGATATCAATCTGAAGGCACGTGAGCTTCGCTTCAACAGCGACGTTGCACGTACCGTTTTCCTCATCCGTGTCACATCAAACAACGATGTTTCGGTATTTGATATCATTCAGAACCTTTTCCCTGATAAAAATAAGGATTTCATCATTAATATAAGCGAGACCGATATTGCACTTGTTAAGGAGACCAAGCCGGGAATCGAATCCTCCGACCTTGAGAACCTTGCAGGCTCTATTGTTGATACTCTTGCCAGCGAATTCTACTATACACACGCCGTTGTCGGCATCGGTTCGACCGTTGAAAGCCTTAAGGAGCTTGCACGTTCCTTTAAAGAGGCTCAGGTCGCTTTGGAGGTCGGTAAGGTGTTTGATACCGAAAAGGCTATTGTCAGCTATGATAACCTTGGTATCGCACGTCTTATCTACCATCTTCCCACAACCCTTTGCGAATCTTTCTTGAGAGAGGTCTTCAAAAGAGGTTCTATTGAAAGCCTTGACCAGGAGACTTTGTTCACCATTCAGAAGTTTTTTGAGAATAACCTCAATGTTTCCGAAACTTCGAGAAAGCTGTTTGTTCACCGCAACACTCTGGTTTACAGACTTGAAAAGATCAAAAAGATCACAGGTCTTGATCTCAGAGAGTTCGACCATGCCATTATCTTCAAGATAGCACTTATGGTCAAGAAGTACTTGAGAGCCAACCCCATTAAATATTAATAGCTTTAACCGTTTATTATATAGAAAGAGTGATAGATATTTCTGAGGATTTTGCTATAGGTCAGCGTCCGAAGGCCGAGGCGCCCTTGATCGAGTTTAAGGGTGTTTCCAAGAACTATTCCAACGGTACGCATGCCCTTGATGATATAAATATCAGAATAAATAAAGGCGAGTTTGTCTTTGTCGTCGGTCCTTCCGGTGCAGGTAAAAGTACCTTTATGAAGCTGATAATGAGAGAAGAAAAGCCCAACACCGGTGATATCACCGTTAACGGCTTCAAGCTCACTAAAATGAGAAGAAAGCAGGTGCCCTATTTCCGCAGAACAATGGGCATCGTTTTCCAGGATTTCCGCTTGATTCCCAATATGAACGTGTTTGAAAACGTTGCTTTTGCAATGCACGTTGTGGGTGCAGGCCGCCAGGAGATACGCAAAAACGTATCCCGTGCTTTAAACCTTGTCGGTCTTGCCGAAAAAGCACGCTGTAAGCCCTCCGAGCTTTCGGGCGGTGAGCAGCAGCGTGTCGGTCTGGCACGTGCTTTGGTCAATAAACCCAGCCTCATCATTGCCGATGAGCCGACCGGTAACGTCGACCCCAATATGTCCTATGAGATCGTTGAGCTGCTTACCGAGATCAACCGCAGAGGCACAACGGTGCTTATGGTTACCCACCAGCATCAGCTTGTGCGTGATTTCGGAAAACGTGTTATTATGATCGAAAAGGGCAGAATAGTTGCCGACAGCGCGAATGGAGGTTCAATATGAAACTGACCAGCGTTAAATATCTTATCGGCAACGGATTCAAGAACATCTGGCTTAATAAGCTGATGTCGTTGGCCTCCATCGGTGTTCTGGTTGCCTGTATGTCGGTCATCGGACTTGCCATGGCCTTGTCCTTCAATGTTGACCATGCTTTGAGCGGTCTTGAGCAGGAGAATGTTGTTCTTGTTTTCTTTGATGACCGTAATTCTGCACTTTACTCCGAATCGGGAACATCACCCGACGGCACCTATAATGAAATTACTGAGGACGACTACAGCGTCCACTCATTTGAGGATGCCATCCTCCTTTGCAGCGAGATCGAAAAGCTTGACAATATCGCTTCGGTAAAATATGTAAGCAGCGATGACGCTCTGCTTACGACTATGGAAAGTATGTCCGAGTCCGATGCCAAGTTTTACAACGTTCTGTTTGACAGCGACGACTACGGCAATCCTATGCCGTGCGGTGCCAGAGTGACCTTCCAAAATCTCGAAAATTTTGATGAGACCATCAAGAGCATTGAGGCGGTGGACGGTGTTGACAGTACATATTCTTCCAAGAATATCGCCGAGCGCATAACTTTGATCAAGCGTGCTATCGGTATCATCGGCTTCTGGATCGTTGCCGTGCTGTTGATCATTTCGTTGATGATCGTTTCCAACACCATCAGAGTTACGATGTACAACCGTAAGCTTGAGATAAGCATTATGAAGGCCGTCGGTGCTACCGATTCCTTCGTAAGACTGCCGTTTATGATTGAGGGCGTGACCATCGGTCTGCTTTCGTCCATAGTTACCGTGGTTATATGCTACTTTGTTTATAAAGCGGTCGACGGTACCATTATGAACAAGCTCGGTATCGTTTCACTTATCCCGTTTGCCGATTTCTTCTGGATACTGTTCGGTATCTTTGCCGGAATCGGATGCTTCGCAGGTTTGTTCTCCAGTGCATTTATGATCAATAAGTATTTAAGAAAGGAAGGTAGCGAATTCCGTGCGCTTTAACCTTAAAAGAATCGTTATTGCAGTACTTTGCCTTGTGACCGTTGCCGGTACCTTGTGCGTTTATAATACCGCTCCCGTTGATGTCGAGGCGGCTACTGTCAGCGAGTATCAGCAGTATATCAAGGATCTTGAAGCAGAGCAAAAGGAGATCCAGAAGGAGATCGACCGTCTTAAAGACGATAAATCCGACCAGAAAAGCGTTCAGACCGCTTTGCAGAAGAAGATAGATAACCTTCAGAGTCAGATCAGCGCCTGCAACCGGCAAATCAAGGATCTTGACGAGCAAATAACCAACCTTGAAGCCGAGAATGAGAAGAAAACTAAAGAGCTTGAAGAGAAAAAATATATCTTCAGACAGAGATTGAGAGCTATTTATATGAGCGGAGGCTCGGCAAGCTCTTCCTTGGCTGTTATATTTGATGCTGAAAACCTTGAGGAGCTGCTCACAAAGTCCAAGCTCACGCAGAATATCAGCTCTTACGATAAGTCTTTGATGCAGAAGATAGTCGATGATATGAAGACTATCGAAAAGAATAAGGCCGATATTGCATCCCTTATCACCGAGCAGAACGCCACCAAGACCCTGCTGAACGAGAAGAAGGGTGAGCTTATGACCGAGATCAAGAAGGTCAATACCACTCTTGCAGGCATTGAGGGTAATATTGATAAGCTTGAGGACAAGGCGGCCGCTTTGGAAAAGGCTCAGAAGGAATACGAGGAGGCCATCAAGAACGCCCAGCACGTTGGCTCCGATCAGCGTTATGAGGGCGGCGCATTCTCTTGGCCTGTTCCCGGTTATTACGGTATTTCTTCGCCTTATGGCTACAGAAGCGACCCGTTTACCGGTAAAAAGAAGTTCCATAAGGGTATTGATATTGCAGGCGGCGGAATCAAGGGTAAGCCTATCGTTGCCGCAGCCGACGGTATCGTTTCGCTCGCAAAGTACAATAAGGGCGGATACGGCTATTATGTAATGGTCAACCACGGTACCGATACCAAGGGCGACACCTATGTTACCTTGTACGCACATATGACAAAATATATCGTCAGCGTGGGTCAAAAGGTCAGAAAGGGACAGACTATAGGATATGTAGGTACGACAGGTGCCTCAACGGGATACCATCTCCATTATGAGGTGCGTGTCAACGGCAATACTACCAATCCCTTGAGTTATTATTAATCTGAATTAGGGGGCTGATTTTTCAGTCCCCCTTTTGAATTATCAAAAAATTAAAGGTTTTATTATGAAAAAAACAGTTTCTTTGAGATTTCTTGTTACCTTGGTCTGCTTTTTTACTGCGGCCGCTGTGGCTGTTACGACCATGCTGTTTACATTTGTCATCGTCCCCAAGCGTGAGGGAGCACTTTTTGACCACAATCAGAAAATGCTTGAGATCCGTGACCTTGTGGAAAGGTATTATACGGGTGAGCTGGACGAGGAATATGTGCGTGAGTGCCTTGCAATGGGTTATGTTGCAGGACTTAACGATAAATATGCCGATTATATAACTCCCGATATGGCCGAGGAGAGTATGAACCAGCTTTACGGCCTTAATACCGGCATTGGCGTGCAGGTTACGGCGCATCCCGATAATATGAGCATTCTCGTGCTTGAGGTGCATAGGGACAGCCCCGCACATAAGGCAGGTGTTCAGCCCAAGGATGAAATAATCCGTCTTGACGGACAGAATGTGTCTGAATTGGGTTACAGCGAAGCATTGGCATACATCAAGAGCATTCCCTTGGGCAATAAGATGAAGACTGTCCTGCTTCGTGACGGTAAAGAGATCGAAATGGAACTGGAATTAACGCAGTTCGTAACACAGTCGGTCTTTTACCGTGTGATCGATAATGTGGGTTATGTTCAGATAACCACCTTTAACGATAGCTCGGTCGATCAGTTTACCGATGCGATCGATGACCTTGTTAAGCAAAATGTTGAGGGTATCATTTTCGATTTAAGAGGTAACGGCGGCGGAACGCTGCTTTCGGTCTACCATATGGTAGATTACCTTATCCCCGAGGGTCTTGCCATCGAGGTCAAATACAAGGATCCTGCCAACAGCCAGACCTATCTTTCGGGTCCTGAGGATGTTGATATCCCGATGGTCGTTTTGACCGATGAATCGACCGCAAGTGCTTCCGAGCTGTTCACGCAGGCGTTGAAGGACTACGATAAGGCCATTTCTGTTGGCCGTACCACCTACGGAAAAGGTGTTGTTCAAAGGACATTTTCTTTGAGTGACGGCTCGCTTGTCCGTTTTACCGTTGCAAAATATTATACCGCCAACGGCACCTGCCTTGACGGTATAGGAGTTATTCCCGAAATAAAGATCGAGTGGACCGAGGAGGAGCTTCGCTACCGCTTGCTCAAGGGAATTGAGGTCGATAAGGATTTTCTTAAAGCAATGGAGCACTTAAAAACTCAAAAATCGTAATCCTGCAGAATCTCAAGCAGCTTTGCGTTAGAGTCGGCAAATATGCCTTCTTTAAGGAGTTTTCGGTCATATTCCGGTAGGTCACGCACATAAGGTGATTCAAAAGTGTACAACGGGGAAGTACCCTCCTTTGAAAATACCGCAATTTTCCCGTTATACTCTTTAATGAGGTAGCCTGTCGGTTCTGTGTCGGAAAGCTTGGTGCCGGGCGTTTCGGTGCTTTGGGGCTGTTTTACGGCCGTATCAAGCGAAAGCACAACAGCCGAAAGGGCCGCCAAGGCACAAACAGACGATTTCAGCATAATATTGATTATTTTCATTTTATTCACCAATATTATTTTTAACTGCATCGTTTTGTTTATACTTCGATTTTTGCGGCCGTGACACCGAAAAACAACAAAAATTTAACAATTTTTGCATATTTTAAGCCGATTTGTAACAATAATGTAACACACAAAATGCTTAAAATATGGTAAAATATTTACAAAAGTAAGATTTTTCTCGCTTCATCAACGTACAGGAGGTGCTGTTTATGAGCGATCAGAATAACGGAAAAGACTACGATCTTGACTATTTTAACAGCCACAGATCCGATTCGGGTTCGGATAACGGCGATCTTTTGCCGGGTGAAAATATTCCTACCGATGACGGGTTCGATCTTTCCGCTTCTTCGGGAACAGAGGACGCTCCCGAGGATATCGACCTTTCAAGCTTTGGTAAAAAGCAGGGTGAGATAAACAAAGAGAACAAAAAGAAAAGCAAAAAAGCCGCCAAGACCAAGGTCAAAAAGTATGTTTTCCTTGGCCTTAAGATACTGTTTTCCATAATGCTTATCGGTATCATCACGGGTTGCCTCGTTGTCGGTGCTTTTGCTATCTATGTTTTCAACTTTGTTGACGATAAGGTGCATGAGGATCTTGACGAGCTGGCTCTCGGCTTTACCACCACGATATACGTGCAGGATGAAGCAGGCGAGTTTGTCGAGTATCAGCGTATGCACGGCGAAGAAAACCGTATCTGGGTCGATTTTGAAAAAATGCCCGATAATCTGCTCAACGCCTTCGTTGCGATCGAGGATCAGCGCTTCAGAGAGCACCAGGGTGTTGACTGGAAGCGAACTGTTGGTGCTTTTGCCAATATGTTTATCGACCTTTATTCGTCAAACCAGGGCGGTTCGACCATAACACAGCAGTTGGTCAAAAACCTTACCAACGATAACAAGCAAACGCCGATGCGAAAGATACGAGAGATAATGCGAGCGCGTTATCTTGAGGAAAACTACGAAAAAGACACCATTCTGGAATGTTACCTTAACACCATCTGTCTCGGCGGCGGTATCTACGGAGTTGAGGTCGCCGCAAACTATTATTTCGGCAAGACCACAAGTGAGCTGACGTTGGCGGAATGTGCGGCGTTAGCAAGCCTTGCTAAGGAACCCGAGCGTTACAGGCCCGACCGCAATCCAAAGTTTAATGCAGAACGCCGAAGCATTGTGCTTCGTCTTATGAAAGAGCAAGGCTATATCTCCGAGGAGGTCTATCAGGAGGCCAAGGAAACAGATCTTGAAATAGTTGCAGACGAATCTGCCAAAAACCTCAACACCGTCAACAACTATTTTGTTGATGCTCTTATCGAAGAGGTTATCGACGGTCTTGTCAGCGAATACGGTATGGATGAGGCTTACGCCTCCAAGAACTTCTACAACGGCGGCTACAAGATATACTGTACCCTTAATCCCGATGTTCAGAAGGTGCTTGAAGAGGAATACGCCAAGACCGATACCTACTTTACCTTAAAGAGTAAGGAATCCGGAAAGACGGTTCAGTCGGCCATGACCATTATGGACTATGAGGGCCATATCGTCGGTATGGTCGGCGGCTCGGGCGTTAAGACCGATAACCGTGCTTATAACCGTGCAACGATGGCGTTCCGTCAGCCTGGTTCGACTATGAAGCCGTTGGCGACCTATTCGCAGGCTCTGCAGAAGAATATTATCCATTATTCCTCATTCGTCGAGGATAAGCCGCTTGATAACTATTATCCCGGCGGCGGTGCAGGCCCCCGTAACTCTTACGGACGTTATGAGGGACTTATGTCGGTCGCAGAGGCGCTTGAGCGCTCGACCAACACCATTCCTTGTCACCTTGTAAAGCAGATGGGCGTTCAGTCTACCTACTTCTATCTGAAAAATAATCTCGGACTTACCGACCTCAGCAATGTTGAGGATATGAACCTGTCGTCCCTGGGACTTGGCGGTACCTATACCGGTATCACCACAACCCAATCGGCCGCTGCATTTGCTGTGTTCGGTAATATGGGTACCTATTACGAGCCCACAACCTTTACACTTATGACCGATCAGCACGATACGGTCATTCTGAAGCAGTCAAGCGGTATTGCCGCTATTGATGAAAACACCGCAACCATTATGAACTATATGCTCAGAAATGTTGTTTACGGTGAAAAGGGTACCGCAAAGGCCATCGCCTCGTTCAGCGATAAGCACGTTTGCTACGCCAAGACCGGTACCACCAGCGATGTTTACGATAGCTGGCTTGCAGGCGGTACTCCTTATTATGTCGGCTCTTGCTGGTTTGGATACGATCAGCAGGAAAAGCTTAATAACGCCAACCTTGCCAAAAATATGTGGAAAAACGTTATGAAGCGCATCCACGCCGACCTGCCCGAAAAGGATTTTGTCAACAGCGAGTTTGTAACCAACCGCTATTATTGTCTTGAAACGGGACTTCTTGCCACCGATGCCTGCGAAAACAAGGGCGAAGGCTGGTATAAGACCAACTACTCTTTACCTGCGATCTGTACAAAGCATCCGGGCGAGGTATTACCTCCCGTTGATTATGTACCGCCCGAGGAAGAGGGCGGAGAAGGCACTACCGACCCCGAAGGCGGCGAAGGAAACGAGAGCAAGCCGCAGGATGGCAACAGTTCTGCGACCTCGTCGAACGCAAGCTCGGCGACCAACAGCACCTCGTCGTCCGATAAGACCTCTTCGGCAACCGTCAGCAGTCAACCCGATGCTGTGAAGCCCAACGATGATGACACCTCCACTCAAAATCAAAACACAAATTGATTAAACCAAAACCGTGGCAAGAGTTTCAGCTCAATGAAGCTTCAGCCACGGTTTTTAATATGAATTGTCTTATATATTACCGGATGTTAAAATTTAACATTTGTCGATATTGACATCATTTTTAGTGCGTGTTATAATATACTCAAATCTTAAATTTGGAGGTTTAAATTATGGAACTTAAGGGAACCAAGACCGAGAAAAATCTGATGGAGGCTTTTGCAGGCGAGAGCCAGGCACGCAACAAGTATACATACTTTGCAAGTGTTGCAAAAAAGGAAGGCTATGAGCAGATAGCAGCCATCTTCCAGCAGACCGCAGATAATGAAAAAGAGCACGCAAAGCTTTGGTTTAAGGCTTTGGGTGAGCTGGGCGACACCGCACAGAACCTTGCCGCTGCAGCAGCAGGCGAATACTATGAGTGGACCGATATGTACGCTCGTTTTGCCGACGATGCAGAGGAAGAGGGCTTTACCGAGCTTGCATGGAAGTTCCGTGCAGTAGCCGCAATCGAAAAGACCCACGAGGAAAGATACCGTGCACTTCTTAACAATGTTGAGATGCAGAAGGTATTTGAAAAGGCAGAGGAGACTATGTGGGAATGCCGCAACTGCGGACATCTTGTAATGGGCAAAAAGGCACCTGCAATATGCCCCGTTTGCGCTCATCCCCAGAGCTACTTTGAGGTTAGAAAAGAGAATTATTGATTTTTTCTCATACTGTATAACAAAGAACCGACCGTGTTTTCACGGTCGGTTTTTGCTATACTTTGGCTTGTGAACGGAATTTGCCCGGAGAAGTGCCGGTTATCTCCCGAAATACGCTTCCGAAGCGTTTATAATCGCTGTAACCGACCTTTTCGGCAATAGAGTGTATCTTTAGGTCTGTAGTGTTGAGCATCATACAGGCCTTTTGAATGCGTGTTTGCTTCAGGTAATCGCTAAAGCATACTCCGGTCTCATCCTTGAACCTTGAACTGAGGTAGGGGACGCTGATGAACATTCGGCTTGCAATATCGGAAAGCTGAAGCTTTTCGGCAAAGTGCTCCTCGATAAGCTTGACGGCTTTGAATACCGGTTCGGAATAGTTTATCTCAACACCTACAGAAATGTTGCGTACCGTCTGAATTATTATCTGTATCAGAAGGCTTCGCATATAGTCAACGTAACCCGAATTTTTCTCGGCACATTCGGTACACATTTCATCGAGCAGCATACCTATCTTTCCGTTATTGTCGTGGAAGAAACGGTTGACGGGCGTTTCCTTTAAAATGACCTTGTTTAACCGCAGATGGTAGCTTTTAAGCAGCTCGTTGAAATCGTGACAGTCGGGCATTGTTTTGTCAACGCCCTTTGATAAAAACAGACAGTTGATTATGCAAAAATCATCGGTCAGACCCTCGTATTCGTGGAAGGTGCTGTAGTCCATAAACATATAATCGCCGGGCTTTATCTCACGCACGTCGGTATCCAGCTTGTGCAGACCTTTTCCTTTAACAACATAGACAAGCTCAAAGAAATTGTGATTGTGGTATTTTGTGCGTTTTTGATCACAATAAAAAGCATGAATAAAGGTCTCGGAAAAGAACACGTTTCGGTCAAATTCGGTGAATTGATCCTTCATAAAAACCACCCCTAAAAACCGTTAATTTATCTATAATTATTATACTTTGGTTTTTCTTGAAGTCAATATTAAATTTCGATGTAAGTGGGGGATCGAAGCAAAAAACACTTTGAATTATTCGTAAATTCAATAAATTCACCGTCATTTTGCACTTATTTCAATGCATTTTCAACTAAAACCAATGGCACAATTTGTGACATTTCATAATTTCGTCAAAATTTATAAAATTCTCTTGACATATATTTGAAAATAGGTTAAAATTTATAAAAATGGTTAATTGTATAACTATGAAGCATTGCAAGGAAGATGTTGTTTGAGAAATTCGGCAAACGGTGAGAATAGCGGTTCATTTGTTAACGGCGGTCTTTCTGCTGTCCAGATCGTGACCGAATATGCACCCTTGGTCAAGTCCCGTGCCCTTAGCTTTTTGACAAGCGGCTGTGAGCTGGATGATCTTATCCAGGAGGGTAACATCGGTCTTTTGTCGGCCGCCATCAGATACAATGAGCATCTTTCAAGCTTTGCCACCTTTGCAAGAAGGTGTATTGATTCGGCGATAATCGACTATCTCCGTAAGACAAGCCGTCTGTCGCAGATACCGTCTTCGATGCTGGTCGATATCAACGATGTACAAATAGCCGATTCCTCGCCCGATCCGCAGTATTCGGTCTCGGTCAAGGATGAATATGAGGAACTGCTGAAAAAGGCAAGATACGAGCTTTCCAAGTTGGAATACTCGGTTTTTTCCGATATGCTCAGCGGTTATTCGTATGACGAGATCGCTTTTCGCAATAATATCAACCTAAAATCGGTCAATAATGCGATAAGACGTATCCGTCAGAAATTAAAATAGTTTATATGCCCTATGTAGCTTAAATAAGGCAGAGCGTTGTTTACAAAGATGTCGGTGCGATTCCGTCCGGGGCTAAAATACTCAAATTGAGAGAGGTAAAAAACATGTTCGAAGACAAGACCCTTAAATGCAAAGATTGCGGAGAGGAATTCGTATTCACCGCCGGTGAGCAGGAGTTCTATGAGTCCAAAGGCTTTGTAAACGAGCCCCAGCGCTGCAAGAAGTGCCGTGACGCACGCAAGAACGCAGGTAGAGCACCCAAGGAAATGCACGAGGCTGTTTGTGCAGCTTGCGGCAAGCCTGCTATGGTTCCGTTCGTTCCCCGTGACGACCGTCCCGTATACTGCAGCGAGTGCTTCGCAAAGATGAAGGAAGAACAGGCATAATCTAATTTATAGAATTATGTGGCCGTTTCAGGGGTCTCCTGAAACGGCTTTTTCATCGTTTTGTCTTTTTTTGAGTATTCTTTCACGTATAATCACAGATTTTTAATATTTTATTCATATATTTTTTTGCAGTTGATTTAAAATATACTTGTAGTCAAAAATAATGTGGGGAATAAGTATAAAACCTCCTCACAAACAGTTAATGGAGTGCAGAATATGGCTAATAAAAAAGTACTTATTGTTGATGATGATACAAATATTTGCGAGCTTTTAAGGCTGTATCTTGAAAAGGACGGCTTTGATACCGTTATTGCCAATGACGGCGAGGCGGCTGTAGCAAAGTTTAATATAGATGAGCCGGATATCATCCTGCTTGATATAATGCTTCCCAAGCTTGACGGTTGGCAGGTGTGCCGCACCATAAGAAAAAATTCCGATGTGCCCATCATTATGCTGACCGCAAAGGGTGAGACCTTTGATAAAATTTTGGGACTTGATCTTGGCGCAGACGATTATGTCACCAAGCCGTTTGATACCAAAGAGGTCGTTGCCCGTGTCAGAGCTGTTTTAAGAAGGACTGCCGGCAATGACGAAAACGCAGAAAAGATAGTTAAGTATGATAAGCTGGTCATTAATCTGACCAACTACGAGCTTATTGTTGACGGTAAGGTGGTCGATACTCCGCCTAAAGAGCTTGAGCTTGTATACCATCTCGCTAGCAACCCCAACCGTGTTTATTCACGTGATCAGCTGCTGGATGAGGTTTGGGGCTTTGAGTATTACGGTGATTCCAGAACGGTCGACGTTCACGTCAAAAGACTTCGTGAGAAGCTTGAAGGCGTATCGGATAAGTGGTCTATCAAAACGGTCTGGAGCGTTGGCTATAAGTTTGAACTGAAACAGGATTGATGCAGATGAAGAACCGACTGTTTCAAAAGATCTTCACCTCAACAGCCGTTGCGCTTATAATTAGCCTGATTCTGATGCTTATCCTTATCGGAGTTTCGGTCAACAATTACTTTGTCAATGACAAAAAACAGCTCTTGACCGACAACTGTAAGACTATTTCCAACGTTCTTTCCAGCCAGATATCCGACAGTGATAATTTTTATGTCAGCCTTCAGGGTATGATGAGCGTTGTTTCGCACGCAGTTTTGGGCGAGACCTATGTCTGCGATTCCGACGGTAACGTTATAACCTGCAGTTGCATGGAATGGCAGAACGACAAGACCTGCGTACACTCATCAAAAACGGTGCCTGCGGAAATCCTTACAAAGGCCGCAAAGGGTAATTATTTTGAGGTAGGAAGACTTAACAACCGTTTTTCCAATATGTATTACACGGCGGCAACACCTTTTGTTACCACCGAGGGCAAGCTTGCGGGCTTTGTGTTTATCTCGTCGCCCGCATCGCATCTTAACTCGATGTGGAAGGAGCTGTCACGGCTTTATCTTATATGTGCGGCAATACCGCTTTCGGTCTTGTTTGTGTTCCTTTTCTATATGACCAAAAGGATGACAAGACCCATAAACCTTATGTCCAAGGCGGCCGTCAGTATGTCAAAGGGCGATTTTTCGCAGCGTATCCCCGTCAACGGTGACGATGAGATAGCACACCTTGCCGAAACGTTCAATGCGATGACCAATTCTCTCACGCAGCTTGAGGGAATGCGGCGAAGCTTTATCGCCAACGTTTCTCATGAACTGAGAACACCGATGACCACCATAGGCGGTTTTATCGACGGAATGCTTGACGGCACGATACCGCCCGAAAAGCACGGGTACTATCTCGGTGTTGTTTCGTCGGAGGTCAGGCGTCTGTCACGGCTTGTACAGTCGATGTTAAGCCTTGCACGGCTTGAATCGGGTGAGCAGAAGGTCAACCCGACCGAGTTCGGCTTAAGTGAGCTTGCTTGTGAGGTGCTTTTGTCGCAGGAGCAACGCATAACCGAGAAAAATATCAATATTTTAGGCCTCGATGAAGGTGCAAGCATTAAAGTCACGGCCGACCGCGACCTTATCCACCAGGCTCTTTACAATATTGTGGACAACGCCATTAAATTTACCCCCGAAAACGGCAATATTACCGTTACTGTTAAGACCGATGCTGAAAACCGTCCTTCTATTTCTATAAGAAACGATGGAAAGGGCATCAACCCCGATGAGCTGAAGTTGATATTTGACCGCTTTTATAAATCTGATAAGGCACGCTCGGCCAACAAGGACGGAACGGGGTTGGGACTTTATATTGTAAAAACGATAGTTGATATTCATAACGGAAACATCTCGGTCTCAAGCCAACCCGAAAAATTTGCAGAGTTTACGATCACTTTTCCCAAGCCATAAGCTTTATTGAAAGGAATCATTTATGGAAAACGATAATAAGTTTATACCCGATAATAATGTTTATTCGGGCGCAGGTGAAAATGAACCCAAGGCAGAGCCTGTCACTCGGTCTGCAGAAGACAGTGCACCTGCTTCACAGACTGTCCCCGAATCTTCACCGACCGATACCGAGGACGGTGAAAACACCTCGCCCAAAGATGAGCAAGGGACGGTATATACCTACACCTCATCCGATGACCTTAGTGCAGGCCCGACCGTAGCTGATGGCGGTGAGCCTTACGGCGGTGTGCCGACGGTCACTTTTGATGCGGTTCAAGAGCCTTCGACAAATGCTTCCAATACCGGAATAAAGGTCTTCTTTTCGATCATCGCCATTGTTGTTGCTCTTATCATCGCTGTTTCGGCAGGATTCGTATTTGGTTCAAAGTCTAAAGTTCTTGAACATCATTTTTCTGGTAATACCAATCAGGCAGGCAAGGATCAGAATGCAGTATCCACAAGCTACACCCAGGTTTTCCGGAATGTTGACAGCTCGGTCGTTTCCATAACCGTTTATAACAGCAAGGGCATCCAAGGCTACGCCAGCGGCGTTGTTTATACAGCGGACGGTTATATCATCACCAACGACCATATCTACACAGAGGTGGCCGCTCCGATGTTTTTGGTTACGTTTAACGACGGTACCGAGCGTAAGGCAGAGTTTATCGCGGGAGATACCAGAAGCGATCTTGCGGTATTAAAGGTTAACGCAAACGGTCTTACTCCGGCCGTATTTGGCATTTCAGCGCAGGTAACGGTGGGTGAGGAGGTAATTGCCATAGGTTATCCTTCGGGCGCCGCAGGTGGCTCTATTCTCACATCGGGTACCGTTTCATCGGCCAGCATCCGATTCACATCTACCAACAGTTATTCGGCCAAAATGATCCAGACCGATACCCCCATAAATCCCGGCAACTCGGGCGGTGCGCTGGTCAATATGTATTCCCAGGTTATCGGTATTCCGTCGGTCAAAATGGCAGGCTCGAGCTACGATAATGTCGGTTATGCCATACCATCAGATACCGTTGTGACCGTCGTTGATTCGCTTATAAAGCACGGCTATGTTGAGGGCAGGGGCCGACTTGGACTGTCTTACTACGCTGTTGACAGCATTACCGCCGAGCTTAAAAACATACCCGTAGGACTTGAGGTTGGAGAGATCTCGATCGAAAGCGACCTTAATAACAAGGGTATCAAAAAGGGCGATGTTATTACCCATATCAACGATGTCCCCATCACAACAAGTGACATTGCGCTGGATATAATTGAAGCCACAAAGCCGGGAGTTACAATGTCGTTTACCGTTTATCACGTTTCAACGAGAAAATCCGAGACCGTGTTTGCCGAGCTTTTGCCCGACCACGGCAACTCCAGCTATGTCAATACCGTCACCGAGGACGATGAAGGCCCAAAGGATCCGTTTGGCAACGGTGATTTTGACGATTTCTTCTCGGATCATTAAAATACAGAAACAAAAATGCTTACCCAAAATCGGGTAAGCATTTTTTGTTGCGGACATTAGAAAAAGACCGTCCTTATTTCTTTAAAATCAGCGTTCCGTAGCCACTAAGGGTGAATTTTCCGGTCAAGGTCTTTCCGGTGTCCACCTCGGTCCAAAGAATGCCTGTCTCAGTCTCAAAATCGTCGGGAGTGTAGTTTTCGAGGAAGACATAGGTGTTTTCACCGTCGGTTCTTGAATGCGCTGTAACGCCTTTTTTGAGCGCACCGTCGAATTCGGAGCTCACACCGACCTCATCCAGAATATCGTTTATCATCTGCTTGGTGAAGCTGCCGTCATCACGGAAGGCGATGTAGTAGGCTTTGCCTTCGCCATATCTGTTGACGGTGTATGCCGGCATACCCTTGTAGAAATCAGAATCATACTCCGCAAGCACCTCGGCACCCTCGGAATGTATCAGCTCGCAGTAATCAACGGCCTTGACAACAGTGCCGTCCTTCAGCTTGACCGTGTTGGACTCACCGGGATTGAGAGTGTCGATCTCCTCATTCCAGATGCCGAACACCTCACGGAGTCCTGCACCCGGCCAACCGCCAAGGTGACAAAGGTCGTTTTCATTGACCATACCCGTCATATAGGTGCACACCAATGTGCCGCCATTCTTGACAAAACTCTTGAGCTTCTCACCCAAAGCATCGCTGACCATATAGCGCATGGGTGCAAAGATGACCTTATAATCATTGAAATCGTGGCTGTCTGCACCGATGATGTCGATGTCAACACCCTTGCTCCAAAAAGCATTGTAATACTGACAGTTGGTCTGGCTTATCTTTTTATCGTTTAGCTGGAAACCGCCTGCCATATCAATTGCCCACTGATTATCCCAATCATACATTAAAGCGACCTTGGGACGGACGACCGTGCCGACGACCTCATCCAATTTTTCAAGACGCTCACCGACAGCGGTAACGTCCTTAAATACACGGGTGTGTTCGTTGCCGACGTGGTCGACTACTGCACCGTGGAATTTTTCAAAGCTACCTCGGCTCTTTCTCCATTGGAAATACTGCACGCTGTCCGAGCCGTGAGCAACGGCCTGCAGGGATGAAAGCATATGTACTTTGGGTCTCTTCAGCTTGTTATAAGGCTTCCAGTTGACGTGGCTCGGAGTGCTTTCCATGAGATAGAACGGTCGGCAGTTGAGTGAACGCATAAGGTCGTGGCACATTGCCGAATACTGTGCAACGTTTATGTCGTGATCCGTGTTGACCCAGTTGGGGTAGTTGTCCCACGAAACATAGTCAATGACCTTGACGATATCACGGTAGTTAAGTCCCTGGTAGAAGCCCATCAGATTAGCGGTTACGGGAATGTTGGGTGTGATCGATTTGACAGAGTCATACTCATGCTTTACAAAATCTGCCGTCTGCTCCGAAACAAAACGCTTCCAATCAAGCTTTAAGCCGTGAACGTGATTTTCACCTAAGGGTGAAGGGGGATTGATCTGATCAAAACCGTTGAAGGTGTGTGACCAGAAAGCGTTCCACCATTGACCGTTAAGGTTTTTGATGCTGCCGTACTTTTTCTTAAGCCAGCCTCTGAAAGCCTCCTTGCAAAGGTCGCAATAGCATTCGCCGCCGTATTCGTTTGAAAGATGCCAACCGATAAGGGCGGGGTGATCCTTGTAGCGCTCGGCAAGCTTTTGGTTTATGAGCTTTACCTTTTCACGGTAGATGGGTGAGGTATAGCAATGGTTGTGACGCTCACCGTACCAATAGCGCTCACCTCGGTCGTTGACACGCAGGGTTTCAACGTACTTTTGTGCCATCCAGGCAGGCTTTGCACCGCTGGGTGTGGCAAGAACGACCTTGCCGCCTGCCTTGTGGATATCATCCATGACCTTGTCCATCCACTCAAAGTTGAATTTACCTTCCTCGGGCTCCAAAGCAGACCACGCAAAAATGCCCAGGGTCATCTCGTTGCAATGGCTGAGCTTCATCAAACGCATATCCTCGGACAGGACCTCGGGATAATCGAGCCATTGGTCGGGGTTGTAGTCACCGCCGTGAACCATGTGCTTGAAATCAGGATTTATATAATCTTTCATACTGCACCTCCAAAGAGCTTCGGCTGTTTGCCATACATCTTTATATTACTAAATTGCAGTACCAAGGTCAATATAATAAATTTGCAAAATATAAAAATATTGGCGTATGGCTTATTTTTAAATGTGTTGATCTTTAAATTCCGATTTTATTCAATCAACATAAAATTTATTTTGCATTACTTACGGTTTATATCTCCTTCCTTCGGTAAATAATCTATTTACAAACTTTGGAGGGATGAATCTTGCAGTACAATAAGGTTGAGATTTGCAATGTCAACACAAATAAGTTACCGGTCTTGAAGGAGGCTGAAAAGGAGGAGCTTTTAAAGCTGACAAAGCAGGGGGACAAGTCTGCCCGTGACAAGCTTATCGGCGGAAATCTGCGCCTGGTTTTGAGCGTTATTCAAAAGTTTACCAACCGAGGCGAAAATATGGACGACCTTTTTCAGATCGGGTGCATCGGTCTTATCAAGGCTATCGACAATTTCGACCCCGTTCACGAGGTAAAATTTTCCACCTATGCCGTCCCGATGATAATCGGTGAGATAAGACGGCATTTAAGGGATAACAACTCGGTTCGTGTCAGCCGTTCAATTAAAGACGTGGCTTATAAGGCCATGCAGGTCAAGGAAAAATTGATAGCAATGCATCAAAAGGAGCCTACTGTTGACGAAATAGCAAATGAACTGGGGATACCACGGTGCGACGTTGTAATGGCACTTGAAAGCATTGTCGAGCCCGTGTCATTGTTTGATTCGGTCTATTCAGATTCGGGTGATACGGTCTATGTGCTCGATCAGCTTGGTGATAAGAGCGACGACTCCGATTGGCTTGAGGAGATAGCCTTCAGGGATGTTCTGGCATCCTTAAATGAGCGTGAAAAACGCATTCTGACACTCAGATTTATGCACGGCAAAACACAAATGGAGGTGTCACGCGAGATCGGTATTTCCCAAGCGCAGGTATCACGTATCGAAAAAGGTGTGCTCGATAAAATAAGAAGTGAATAATATGTACAAGTTAATGCGGCATATCATATATTGAATAAAAATTTTGGGTGATGATATGTGTTGCAGATTGGTTGAAATGCGTGAAAAGCAGGTAGTGTGCATTAAAGACGGCAGTATTTTAGGACTTGTTGGCGATGTTGAGGTCGACACCTGCTCCGGCAAGCTCATCAACATTATAGTATTCGGAAAAAGACGTATATTTGGCCGTGACGACGATTTCCGTATTCCGTGGGAATGTATTGAGGTTTTCGGCGAGGACTCGATACTGGTCAATATAGACGGCTTTCAGCCGACACCAAAACGGAAAAACATTATATCGGACATTTTATTTTCAAAATAAAGCAAAATTTTGAAAATTTAACGGTGTTCAAAACACTTGGAAGAGTTATTTCTTGAATTTGAGAATAATAACGGATTTTCTCGTTTTTAAACCGCCGAAAGGTTGGTATGTTAGTATCATAAAGCTTTTTCGGAGGATGTGAAAATGAAAAAATTAACAAAATTTATATTTGTTTTGTGTTTTTTGCTGTCGTCGGCAACGCTTGGCACGGTCGGTTATTTTGAAGCACAGATAGGGGACAGCTACAGCGTTTATAAAGATAACGACTTCTGTATTGGAGACGGCAAAGCGCTTGTTTGTACCAAGACAGATCAAACCGTTGCGGTTACTAAAAACGGTTCAGTATCGGTCAACGGATATAGGTCAAAAATTTCACTTTTTGGTGTTATTCCTATAAAATCGGTCAATGTTACCGAAGCCGACGAGTGTGAGGTCGCAGTCTTGGGCACACCGTTTGGCATAAGGATGTTCACCGAGGGTGTTTTGGTGGTCGGTTACAGCGATATCGAGACCCAAAACGGCATAAAAAATCCTGCTGTTGAGGCAGGGATCAAAACGGGTGATATTATACTCAAAGTCAACGGCAAAAGCGTTGAAAACAACAACGATGTGCAGAACATTATAAGGGCGAGAAAATCGCAAATGACCGAGTTTTTGATAAAGCGCGACAATAAACAGTTTACGGTAAAGCTTGCACCGCTGCTTTCCAAAACCGATAATGTTTATAAGATAGGTATCTGGATCAGGGACAGTTCGGCAGGTATCGGAACCTTGACCTTCTACGAGCCGAGATCGGGTGTTGCGGCAGGGCTTGGGCACGGTATCTGCGATGCCGATACAGGCGAGCTTGTGCCCGTTGACCACGGTCAGTTTGTCGGTGCAGAGATAGTCGGCATCAAAAAATCGACCGAGGATTCTACGGGCGAGCTGCAGGGGATGTTTTCGGGCGGAGTTATCGCCGAAATTCAAAAGAATGATATAACGGGTGTTTACGGTAAGGTCAGCGGTCAGATAGAGTGCGACAATGTGCTTGAGATTGCTTTGAAGCAGGAGGTAAAGGTCGGCAAGGCGCAGATTTTGACAACGCTTGACAACGGACAGCCTAAGGTTTACGATTGCCTTATAAAAAAGGTGTACCATAACGACTCAAGCAAAATAAAGAATATGGTCATCGAAGTCACCGACCCCGAGCTGATAAAGAAAACCGGCGGAATAGTGCAGGGAATGAGCGGCAGCCCTATAATCCAAAACGGTAAGTTAATTGGAGCCGTCACTCACGTGTTCTTAAATAACTGCCTCCAAGGCTACGGTATCTTTGCCGAGAATATGCTTGAAACAGCGCAAAGCGTAGGGACGGGCGTCCTCGACCGTCCGAAAGAAGAACAATTAAAAGATGCATCATAAAACAAAGCATCCCGAATTATTTTCGGGATGCTTTTGCATATTCAGACGGACTTTTCCCTGTGTATAGTTTGAACATTTTTGAAAAATGATAAATGCTGTTATAACCAACGCTAAAAGCTACTTGTTCTACAGATTCATAATCACTGTGCAGAATTGCTTTTGCTTTTTCTATACGAAAGTTATGAAGATATTTTATTGGAGATATACCATATACAGACACAAAGGTTTTTCGGAAATATACGGTACTCATCGCACAAAGTTCAGCCAGTAATTCATTGGTAATATTACTGTCAGAATAATTTTCGGTTATATGCTTTGTCGCTGGTTTTAAAATTGATTGCTTATTTGGATGTTGCCGCTCTTGTTTAGCAGATTTAAGTAAAAACAATAAAATTTCATAGAGATAATAATTACATTCAAGTTTGTAGCACGTATTTTTTGTGCTCATACTTTTTTCTATCTTTGAAAAATTATTGATAATCAAGTTGTTGTTTTTAATCTCAAAAGACATAATTTCGGGTTCTGCGATATTTCCATCAAACTCAATAATAATACATTCACCGGGTTCAACACATTCCCAGGAATAACTGCAACCTTTAGGCAGTATTACAGGATGCAGGCGGTCGGATAAAACTTGTTTATCGCCAACAGTATAAATCGTTTTTCCTTTTGTTTTTAACACAATACCCCAACCGTTACGATTATTTCGATGTGTTGTGATACCGATAGGAGAACTGAGCAGACGGTTTGCCGAAAAAATTTTAGTTATAGCAAGATTAGAAACAGAATGGATAAACAATTAATTCACCTCTATTCATATTTTAGCAGAAGAAAAGGTTGTTTGCAATATTTTTTGTATCATAATTGATAAAAATATCACAACTGATATTTACAA
>JAFQCR010000025.1 GCA_017416345.1 Clostridia bacterium
AATGGTGCCTCCGATCGGAATCGAACCAATGACACGGGGATTTTCAGTCCCCTGCTCTACCTACTGAGCTACAGAGGCGTAAGGTTGGCGACCTGGATGGGGCTCGAACCCACGACCTCTAGCGTGACAGGCTAGCGTTCTAACCAACTGAACTACCAGGCCACCTAATGGTGGGAACAACAGGGCTCGAACCTGTGACCCTCTGCTTGTAAGGCAGATGCTCTCCCAGCTGAGCTATGCTCCCATCTACGCAGGTTACTGTTTAGTTACCACCGGCGACGAATGATATATTAACACAACGGGAGAGATTTGTCAACACTTTTTTTCAATTTTTTTCAACTTTTTTTAAAATTATTTTTTTGATATCTTCGGGAGTGAAAATATACCTCTTATCACAGAAATGACAGCACACCTCGGTGTCCTTTGTATCGTTGGCCATTTCCTCTAAATCCTCGGTTCCGACGCACATCAAAGCCTCAACCGTGCGCTCACGGCTGCATTTACACTTATATGCTATCTCCTGCTCATAAAGAACCTCGACCTCGAAATTCTTTAAAGCCAAGCGCAAAATCTCCTCGGGGGTCTTACCGTCGGACAGCATTTTGGTGACCGACTCAAGATCCTTGACCGAATCCTCTAATTTGTCAATATCGGCATCGGTATAACCGGGCAAAAGCTGTATAATAAATCCACCCGCAACGTTTACGGTTAAGTTTGGGTTGACCAGCACGCCGAGTCCGCAGATGGTGGGTATCTGCTCGCTGATGGCATAATACGACGTAATATCCTCGGCGATCTCACCCGTAGCAAGCGGGATCTGACCGACATAAGGATCCTTCATACCCAGATCCTTGATAACATAGAGTGTACCTGCACCAACTGCACCGCCGACATCCAGCTTACCCTTGGCATTCAAGGGTATCTCAACTATCGGGTTGGTGACGTAGCCTCTGACATTACCGTCAAAATCGCTTGCGGCGACAAGATTACCGATCTTGCCCTCACCCATTATACGCAAGGTAAGCGTATGATCGGAGGATTTGAGCATATTGCCCATCATGGAAGCCGCCGTGAGCAATCGACCCAAAGCAGCCGTAACAACGGCCGAGGTCTTATGATACTTTTCGGCCTGTGCCACGATATCGGTAGTGTCAACGCAGGTGGCCATTACGGCACCCTCACTTGTGATACATCTTATCAGTTTACCCATTCTTAACCCTTCTTGTAACGTAAATGACACGCTCCTCTTCTTTCTTTGGAGCGTCAAAGCTCATATCACCCAGCATGGCAACGGTTTCTAACCCTGCCTCGGTGATGCATTTTTCAATAAATTCGTGGCTGTATGCCCTTTCCGAGAAGTCCTCCGAGGTGCGCTCGTAGGTGCCGTCCCCGGTCTCACGGAAGAAATCCAGCGAAATATCGACGATCCCGTCCTCATCGCACTCGGAATTTTGCCACACGCAGAATACATCCTCGGTCTCGGTGGCAAAAGTTGTCCCCGACAGCACATTTTTGTGCTTATACTCGGTGTTGACATCGAAGATAAAAAGCCTTTCGGGTTCCAAAAACAGCGCAATTCGGGCAATTGAGCGTTTGAACTCGTCCCCGTCGATAATGTGATTAAGGCTGTCCAGACAGCAGACAGCACCGTCCACCGTGCCGTAAAGGTCAAGCTCCTCGGCCGATTGGCAGAGCAACAATGCTTCAACCCCTGCTGCGGCAAGCTTTTCACGTGCAACGTCCAGCATTTCGGGTGAAGGATCGGCTCCGATGACCTCTATCCGCTTTTTTGCAAACGGCAGAGAAAAACCGCCTGTTCCGCACGCAACATCAAGCAAAAGTGTGGGCAGACGGTCATATTTTTTGAAAAGCTCGGCCAAATATTCGGCACGTGCCTCATAATCAACGTCACCTTGCAGTTGATCATAAACTGCGGCAAAGTTTTCGTAGCTCATTCTTCGTCAATGCGCTTGAAAGCGATCCTGTAAGCGTCATTGCCGTAATTGAGTGAACGGTTGACACGGCTTATGGTTGCGGTCGAAGCACCCGTTTCGGCAACAATGTCGCTGTAGACCTTGCCCTCGGTCAGCATCTGAGCAACGGTCACACGCTGTGCGATGGACTGGATCTCCTTTATCGTGCAGATATCCTCAAAAAAGGCATAGCATTCGTCAATATCCTTTAAAGTAAGGATCGCCTTAAAAAGCAGATCGGTACTCTCGTTGTGCAGTTTGTTCATAAAAAGGCCCAACCTTTCATTATTTGTGCAACTCGTTGTCGCGCACTAACATTTTAACACGATAAATCGTGAAAGTCAAGTAGACCCGACAAAATATATTTGTCGGGTCAGGTTAAACCTAATAGAATACCGGGTGTTCCATTGCAGAGCCGTAATACTTTTTGAATTCGAACATGGTCCTGCCGGTTTTATCCAGGCATTTCTCGACCGCATCCTCGCACATGTATATACTCTCTCCGTTATACAGTACCATTTCGGCCACTTCTTCGCAGTATTCATCTATTTTGTTGTTGAACTTTTTATGCAACGAAGAAACTTCAAGCGTTGCCGATGTTTTGATCGATTCATATTCTTTGATGATATCCACGACAAAATCACAGCTCAATATTTGAACACAGCGAATAAATGTGATTCTGTCGGTTTCATTAAGTGACATCATCTTATTTTCATCTTTGCTGAAAAACACATCAAAGCTGTCATATTCAACCATATAGCAGCTCAAATATTCATCATCGGGGAAATAGGACAATATAACATGAGGATGCAGAGTTTTTCCTTTGATCAAGCTTATTTCAACACCGTTGCAATAAGTCAATATCAGATCTTCTCCGTCATCGCTCACAAACAACTGGTATGTTATATTGGAAAGCTTCGATGCATTATCCATAAACGACGTATCGACCGTCAAGGCTTGGGTCGTTTTGTTTTTGGTGTCAACGCAAAGCACCTGTCCGATGTGTTCATAGAAAAGATAAACAAACCGTCCCGATTTTGACGCAGTTGCAACATATTTGCCATCCAGAATAGAGCCGCTTTCATTATTCAAAAAGTTCAGATCTTTGTTTTGATCTTTGGGATAGCTTTCGCTGTCAAAAACGGCATTCTGCATTTGGGCTGTGACATCCGTACTGTCAGACAGCTTATATATTCTGACACCGTTTTCCTGCTGCATAAAGACATATTTGATTATTCCGCGGGTCGCTATTTTTAAAAGGTCACCCTTGTATTCTGTTTTATAGTCAAATCTCCACGTGCCCCTTTTGGTCGGGAAGCATATTTCCCCCTCAACAAATTCGGGAGCTGCTGACGGCCACGGTCCGTCGGTATCCTTGATCTCAAGGTAAAATGAACAGTCGCTGTCAGTCGTGTCGTACAAGGCTTTGCAGGTTCCTTCCTCAACATCCACCAAAAAGACAACATCTTCTTCATAAGCATTCTTTTTGATGCCGGTATCGGGGTCGGTGTATCCGCCTCTCGTTGCAAAATACGGAGCTGAAACAGCTATAAATCTGTAATCGTCCGATACAGTCACATTGGTGGCATAAGCAAGCTCTGCCATCACTATCAGTTCGTTTCTTTTAAAATGAGAATAGTTGTAATAGTAATCACCGTAATGATACATAAAATTCTCATTGCCGACTATTGTTATTTCTGATTGCTCCGTATCTCCGTTAAGCGAGTACAGCTTCTTTTCGGAAAAATCGTATACAAAGCTCCCCCACGCAAGATTATCGTCGGGAGATACCAACGCAAAAAAGCACTTGTTTATGTCTTGCCCGTATTCAAGCACCTTTACAACAGGGTACTTGAATTCATCCATTTTGGTTGTTTCCCAGGTTTCGTGATATATGCCGCCTTTTTGAAAATCCAGCTTCGTGTTTTCCTTGGTAGGCTTTTCGCCCGATGCAAAGACCTTAAGCGCATCACTTTTGTAAAAGGCTTTGTAATATTTAGGAAACATTGCGGAAACGCTCGTGCTTGGTGAAGGTGTTTCGGGATTTTTCATGCAATACACTTCCACAGCGGTACGCACGCAGGCATCAACGTAGTATTCGTTAGTCCTTATCAGTTCATTGAGCTTGCACGCAACACAAACATAGCAATCATCCTGAATATCGTAAAAAAGCCCTTCACAGCCGGCGTGTTTGCCTTGTTCTGTGTAAATTCCCAGCCATCTGCCGTTGATACAACTGCGTATTTCGGTATCGGCCATTAAAGACAGCTGTTTGTTGTCTTGCTTGATCTTGTTCGTGCCGCCGGTGAGGTACATTAGGTCTGACCGCCTGAAACCGTTTGCAGCGGTCGGTAATTGGCGTGAAGCACCTCTGCCCGACAATGTAAGTGTCGTGAATTTCAGTTTTCCGCTTTCCCAGGGGGCAATATTAGACTCGGGCGAAGAATCACCGCTTTGAATTTCAAGCTCCCAAGGGTACATAACGTTCCGGTCGTCATTCGGTGGCGCAAGGTGGATCACATCGTTGCTGCTGCCGTTGCTCACTGTGTCGCCCTGACCGTTATTTTGTGAGTTGGAAAACGGAAGCAGATAGGTAAGGCCAATCACCGCAACTATCAAAACAGCGGCAACCGCCGGAATGAGGTAATATTTTATTCTGTTTTGTTTCTCTTTTGTCGGTTGCAGAGGCGGTAAATCATCCATTTTTAAAGAAAATTCTTCTTGGGGTCTTGCAGAGCCGATCTTTTTCAGCATTTCTTCAATGTCGTTTCTCATTTTTCCAACTCCTTACGTAGTTTTTTAAGTGCCCGCGACAGCAAAACACGAAAACCGCCATAGGTCTTGCCCATTACTGCTGCAGCGGTCTGACCGCTCATATCTTCAAAGTAAAAAAGTGAAACAGCGATACGTTCAACCGGCTTCAATCGCTCCATAGCCTCATAGAGATCGGAGTAATCCTGCTTATCTTCCTCCGAAATATCGGGTATCGACTCTAAAAAGGCGGTTTTTTCCTGCTCTGTTGAAAACTCGACATTCCGCTTTTTGCGTCGACACATATCCTTAAAGCAGTTTACACATATCCTTCCTGCCCATGCCTTGAACTCCTTGCTTTGGTCATATCGGTCAAAGTTGCTGATTATTTTGACCCAGGTCTCCTGGTAAATATCCTCTGCATCACACTTGTTTTTGCACAAAATATAGCAAAGATTGGTCATCCAGATTTGGTATTCAGCTATGTATGGCTGTACTTTTTCGTTCAAGCCCTCGTCCAGCCCGTTGCACGTCACTTTATCACTTCCCTCAAATGTAATCAGCTTACATACTTACTACGTATTGAAAAGGCAAAATGTTACAAAAAACCTTCCGTCACCAAAAAGGTAACGGAAGGCTTGAATTAACTTAAAGTTATATTAACTTCAAATTAGCCGTTGATAGCGGTAACAACGCCGGAACCAACAGTACGTCCACCCTCACGGATAGCGAAGCGGAGACCCTCTTCGATAGCGATAGGAGTGATGAGCTCAACGTCCATCTCTACGTTATCACCGGGCATGCACATCTCAACACCAGCGGGGAGAGTGATGATACCGGTAACGTCGGTAGTTCTGAAGTAGAACTGGGGACGATAGTTGTTCATGAAGGGAGTATGACGGCCGCCCTCTTCCTTCTTAAGAACGTAAACCTGACCATGGAACTTGGTGTGGGGGTTGATGGAGCCGGGCTTGCAGAGAACCTGACCACGCTCAACCTCTTCACGGCCTACGCCACGGAGAAGTGCGCCAACGTTATCGCCGGCCTCACAGTAATCAAGAGTCTTACGGAACATTTCCATAGAGGTAACAACAGTCTTCTTGCGCTCCTCGGTGAGACCGATGATCTCAACTTCGTCACCTGCGTTCAACTGACCACGCTCAACACGGCCGGTAACAACGGTACCACGGCCGGAAATGGTCATAACGTCTTCGATAGGCATAAGGAAGGGGAGGTCAGCCTTACGCTCGGGAGTAGGAATGTAGCTGTCAACAGCATCCATAAGCTCTGCGATAGGTGCATAAGCTTCCTCGGAAGGATCGTTACCAGCCTCAAGAGCCTTGAGAGCAGAACCCTTTACGATAGGAGTATCGTCGCCGGGGAACTCGTACTTGTCGAGGGTCTCACGGATCTCCATCTCAACGAGATCGAGAAGCTCGGGGTCGTCAACCTGGTCAACCTTGTTCATGAAAACAACGATGTAGGGAACGCCAACCTGACGAGCAAGGAGAAGGTGCTCCTTGGTCTGAGCCATAGGACCGTCGGTAGAAGCGATAACAAGGATAGCACCGTCCATCTGAGCAGCACCGGTGATCATGTTCTTAACATAGTCAGCATGTCCGGGGCAGTCAACGTGAGCGTAGTGACGGTTTTCAGTCTCGTACTCAACGTGAGCTGTGTTGATGGTGATACCACGCTCTCTCTCTTCGGGAGCCTTATCGATGTTTGCATAGTCCTCGAACTGTGCAAAGCCCTTCAAAGAAAGATACTTGGTGATTGCTGCAGTAAGAGTGGTCTTACCATGGTCAACGTGACCGATGGTACCAATGTTTACGTGCGGCTTGGAACGTTCAAATTTTGCCTTTGCCATTGTAATTTCCTCCTTAAAATAGGTGAATTAATAAATTTTAGGTGCGCTACTGCTATTCTAACAAATATAGCGCAAAATTTCAAGAGTAAATATTAAAAAATATTATTCGCTCTTGGTTCTTGCAGAAATGATCTTTTCAGCGATGCTCTTGGGTACTTCCTTGTAGCCGTCAGGCTCCATGGTGTACTGGCCACGGCCCTGAGTCTTCGAACGAAGATCGGTAGCGTAACCGAACATATCACCGAGAGGCACGTGGGCGTTGATCTGCTTAACTCCGCCCGATCTGTCCTCAAAGCCCTGGATCTCGCCACGGCGAGAGTTGAGGTCACCGATAACGTCACCCATGTAATCCTCGGGAACGATAACAACGACCTTCATGATGGGCTCCATCAAAACGGGATCAGCCTTCTTGCAGGCCTCCTTGAACGCCATAGAACCGGCGATCTTAAATGCCATTTCAGAAGAGTCGACCTCGTGGTAAGAACCGTCGTACAGCTCTACCTTAACGTCAACAACGTTGTATCCTGCCAAGACACCGCTCTGCATTGCGCCCTTGATACCGGCATCAACAGCAGGGATGTATTCCTTGGGGATAGCACCGCCGACAACAGCGTTGATGAACTCGTAGCCCTTGCCGGTCTCGTTGGGAGACAGTCTGATCTTAACGTGACCGTACTGACCCTTACCACCGGACTGACGAGCATACTTGCAGTCAACATCGGAAGATTTGCGAACGGTTTCTTTATAAGCAACCTGAGGCTTACCAACGTTAGCTTCGACCTTAAACTCACGGAGCATACGGTCTACGATGATCTCAAGGTGGAGCTCACCCATACCGGCGATGATGGTCTGACCGGTTTCTTCATCGGTGTAGAACTTGAAGGTAGGATCCTCTTCAGCCAGCTTGGAAAGGGCAATACCCATCTTCTCCTGGCCTGCCTTGGTCTTAGGCTCGATAGCGACACGGATAACCGGCTCGGGGAAGTTCATCGACTCAAGGATGATGGGGAACTTCTCGTCGCAGAGGGTGTCACCGGTGGTGGTATTCTTCAGACCGACAGCGGCTGCGATATCACCTGAATAGCAGGTCTCGATATCCTCACGGCTGTTAGCGTGCATCTGAAGGATACGTCCCATTCTTTCTCTGTTACCCTTTACGGAGTTGTAAACGGTAGCACCGGCATCAACGGTACCGGAATATACACGGAAGAAGCAGATCTTACCAACGAACGGGTCGGTAGCGATCTTAAATGCAAGAGCAGCAAACGGCTGGTTATCGCCGGTGCGTCTTACGTCTTCTTCTTCGGTATCGGGATTTACGCCCTTGATGTCTTCAACATCGGTAGGAGCGGGCATATAGTCAACGATAGCGTCGAGCAAGGGCTGAACACCCTTGTTACGGTAGGAAGTACCGCAGCAAACGGGAACCATCTCGTTGTCGATGGTGGCCTTGCGGATGATCTTCTTCATCTGCTCAACGGTGGGCTCTTCACCCTCAAAGTACTTCTCCATGAGCTCTTCATCCATCTCAACGATAGACTCAATGAGGTTGGAACGGTACTCAGCGGCGAGATCCTTCAAATCCTCGGGAATTTCTTCACGGCGGACATCCTTACCAAGGTCATCATAATAGACCTCGGCTACGTTCTCAACAAGGTCAATAATTCCGCGGAAGGTGTCCTCAGAGCCGATAGGCAACTGAATGGGGACAGCGTTACACTGGAAACGCTCCTTGACCATTTTAAGAACATTGTAGAAGTCTGCACCCATAATGTCCATCTTGTTAACATAGATCATTCTGGGTACACGGTATTCGTCAGCCTGTCTCCAAACGGTTTCAGACTGAGGCTCAACACCGCCCTTTGCACACAAAACGGTTACGGAACCGTCAAGTACGCGCAAGGAACGCTGAACTTCAACGGTGAAGTCAACGTGTCCGGGAGTGTCGATGATATTGATACGGTGGTTTTTCCAGAAACAAGTGGTAGCAGCCGAAGTAATGGTGATACCTCTCTCCTGCTCCTGAGCCATCCAGTCCATGGTAGCGTCACCTTCGTGGGTCTCGCCCAGCTTGTGAGTCTTACCGGTATAGAACAGGATACGCTCGGTAGTGGTAGTCTTACCTGCATCAATATGAGCCATAATACCAATATTTCTTGTCATATCAAGAGATACTTTTCTAGGCATATTTTCCTCCTATATAGCAGTGATTACCATCTGTAGTGTGCGAAAGCCTTGTTGGCTTCTGCGGTTCTGTGCATTTCTTCTTTCTTCTTGAATGCGTTACCCATACCGTTGGTAGCATCAAGGAGCTCATTTGCGAGACGCTCCTTCATGGTAGCCTCCGAACGTGCACGGCTTGCGTTGGTCAACCATCTGAGAGCCAGGGTCTGCTTTCTTTCGGGGCGAACCTCGAAAGGAACCTGGTAGGTTGCACCGCCCTTACGGACAGCCTTACATTCGAGCTGGGGCATTACGTTCTCGAGAGCGGCCTCGAAAACCTCAAGGGCCTCCTTACCGGACTTCTCTGCGATGATGTCGAATGCTCCGTATACGATTTTCTGGGCAACACCCTTCTTACCGTCCAACATAACGTTGTTGATGAGACGGGTTACGATTTTGGAATTGTAAAGCGGATCGGGCAATACATCACGTTTTGCGATTATACCTCTTCTTGGCACTTTAACTTCCCTCCTTCACATAATGATATCATAGGTACTCGAGTGACAAATCCCGTTAGTGTCTTCCGAGGCGTATATATATAAACGCCGCGAAATTGCGACAAAAGATTCGTCGGAAAAATTAGGCTTTCTGATTACTTAGCGGCAGCCTTGGGACGCTTTGCTCCGTACTTGGAACGGCTCTGCAGTCTGTTTGCAACACCCTGGGCATCAAGGGTTCCTCTGATGATGTGGTAACGCACACCGGGAAGGTCCTTAACACGTCCACCACGAATGAGAACGACCGAGTGCTCCTGCAGGTTATGGCCGATACCGGGAATGTAGGCAGAAACTTCGATACCGTTGGAAAGACGTACTCTGGCGATCTTACGAAGAGCCGAGTTAGGCTTCTTAGGAGTCGAGGTCTTAACAGCAGTACAAACGCCTCTCTTCTGGGGAGAATCGTTGTCGGTCAGGCTGCGCTTCATGGAGTTATAACCCTTCAAAAGTGCAGGTGCCTTTGCCTTCTTCTCGATGGTCTCACGACCCGAACGGACTAACTGGTTAAAGGTTGGCATATTACACCTCCTCAAAAAATAATGTATACGACGCAGGCAGAATCTCTCCTGCCTGCGTAATATAATTTGTTTGGTGCGGACAAGGTTCCGCACGTTAGATGATTTTAACACCTACATGTTATATTTGTCAAGTATTTTCTGAAAAATACTTAAAATTTCTTGAAAACTTACCGTTTTCAGTCGATAACATGGTCGTCGGGGTTCTCAAAATCGACCGGATTGTCGTTACAGCCTGTGCCTATCTCGGTAGCCTCACCGACTGCGGGGGTCTCCTCCTCGTCATCCTCGTGGTAGCACTTCATGCCGGTACCGGCAGGAACAAGCTTACCGATGATAACGTTCTCCTTAAGACCGAACAGAGGATCGACCTTGCCCTTGATGGCGGCATCGGTAAGAACTCTGGTGGTCTCCTGGAAGGAAGCGGCCGACAGGAACGACTCGGTTGCAAGAGAAGCCTTGGTGATACCGAGTAAGGTATACTCGTAGGTGGCAAGGGACAGACCCTCTTCGCCTGCATCGATACGTGCCTGGATCTCATCGTTGGCCTCATAGACCTCACCACGGTCAACCATGGTGTTGGGCAGGAAGTTGGTGCTTCCTGCATCGACGATGCGGAACTTACGCATCATCTGACGGATAATGACCTCGATGTGCTTATCGTTGATCTCAACACCCTGTGAACGGTAGGCGTTCTGGATCTCCTTGATGATATACTCCTCAACAGCACCGGGGCCGGTGGTTGCAAGGATATCGGCAGGAGCGATCGAGCCTTCGGTCAGCTGCTGGCCCTTATTTACATGGTCACCGTGAGCAACGCTTACACGGTAGCCAAACGGGATGGTGTACTTACGCTCGTCAGCATTTTCCTCATCGGTAATGATGACTACACGGTTCTTCTTGTCCTCGGTGAGTGTTGCAGTACCGCTGATCTCAGCAAGTATTGCGCTGTGCTTGGGACGGCGAGCCTCAAACAACTCCTCAACACGGGGAAGACCCTGGGTAATATCTTCGGTAGATGCGATACCACCGGTATGGAAGGTACGCATGGTAAGCTGGGTACCGGGCTCACCGATGGACTGTGCGGCGATGATACCGACAGCCTCACCGACGGTGACGGGAAGACCGGTTGCAAGGTTCATACCGTAGCACTTCTTACATACACCGTGCTTGGAACGGCAGCAAAGAATGGAACGGATATAAACGCTGTCGTAGCCTGCGGCAACGATTTTCTCAGCATCCTCATCGTTCATCATATGGTCGTTGTTAACAATGACCTCACCGGTTGCGGGATCGACAACGGGATCGAGAAGGTATCTGCCCTGCAGACGCTCCTCAAAGCGCTCGATGACCTGGTTGCCTTCCATAATGGCGGAAACCTTAAGGCCTTCAACGGTTCCGCAATCGTCCTCACGGATGATAACATCCTGCGAAACGTCGACCATTCGACGGGTCAGGTAACCCGAGTCAGCGGTTCTGAGAGCGGTATCGGCAAGACCTTTACGTGCACCACGGGAGGAAATGAAGTACTCAAGTACGTTCAGACCTTCACGGTAGTTAGCACGGATAGGAATTTCGATAACGGCACCGGAGGTGTTGGAAATAAGTCCACGCATACCGGCAAGCTGCTTGATCTGGCTCATGGATCCACGGGCACCGGAGTCAGCCATCATAAATATGGGGTTGAACTCATCAAGGTTGCCCTTCAGAGCATCGGCTATCTCATCGGTAGCATCGTTCCAGGTCTTGATGACCATTGAAAGACGCTCGGTGTTGGTAAGGAAGCCACGGCGGTACATCTTCTTGACCTCGTCGATCTTCTTCTCGGCTGCCGAGATGATCTCCTTCTTCTGAGGAGGAATGATAGCATCCGAAACAGCGACGGTGATAGCACCGCGAGTAGAATACTTGAAGCCGGTCGACTTGATGTTATCAAGCACGATAGCGGTCTCGGAGGTTCCGTAAAGCTTGATGCAGTGGTCGATAATTTTACCGAGCTGCTTCTTGCCTACCTTGAAGTTGTTGATCTCTTCACCCGAGGTGATCCTGAGAGCGTTCTCATCCTTAGGACTGAAGCAGACCTCAAGCTTGAACTTGTTTTCGGGCTTGCTTCTGTCAACAAATCCGAGATTCTGAGGAATGGACTCGTTGAAGATGATGAAGCCGACGGTACACCAGGTGAGACCCTTCTCTCCATCCTTTTCCATACGGACACGGATAGGAGCGTGAAGTCCGACAACGCCGTCCTGATAAGCCATAATGGCCTCGTTGGTGTCACGGAAGACCTTGTTTGCACCCGGTTCATCGGGCTTGACAATGGTCAGATAGTAAGAACCGAGAACCATATCCTGGGTAGGAACGGTTACAGGCTTACCGTCAGAGGGCTTCAAAAGGTTGTTGGCGGCAAGCATGAGGAAACGTGCCTCAGCCTGTGCCTCAGCCGACAGAGGTACGTGAACAGCCATCTGGTCACCGTCGAAGTCGGCGTTGTAAGCGGTACATACGAGCGGATGGAGTTTCAGAGCACGACCCTCGACAAGTACCGGCTCGAAGGCCTGGATACCAAGTCTGTGAAGTGTCGGAGCACGGTTGAGAAGTACGGGGTGATCCTTGATAACGGTCTCAAGTGCATCCCACACCTCGGTTCCTGCACGCTCTACCATCTTTCTGGCAGTCTTAACGTTGGAAACGATACCGGTCTCGGCAAGTCTCTTCATTATAAAGGGCTTGAAGAGCTCGATGGCCATTTCCTTGGGCAGACCGCACTGATACATTTTAAGCTCGGGTCCTACAACGATAACCGAACGGCCGGAGTAGTCAACACGTTTACCGAGAAGATTCTGACGGAAACGTCCCTGCTTACCTTTAAGCATATCGGAAAGTGACTTCAATGCACGGTTGCTGGGTCCGGTTACAGCCTTGCCGCGGCGGCCGTTGTCGATCAAAGCATCGACAGCCTCCTGAAGCATACGCTTTTCGTTGCGGACGATAATGTCGGGAGCGCTGAGCTCGAGCAATCTCTTAAGACGGTTGTTACGGTTGATAACACGGCGATAGAGATCGTTAAGGTCGGAGGTGGCAAAACGGCCGCCATCCAACTGAACCATCGGACGGAGATCGGGCGGAATGACCGGCAGAACGTCCAGGATCATCCACTCGGGACGGTTGCCCGACTGACGGAATGCCTCCATGACCTCGAGACGCTTCAAAAGTCTTACTCTCTTCTGTCCGGTTGCATCCTCAAGCTCTGCAACCAGCTCGTTGCAGGTCTCTTCGACATCTATTTCGCAGAGAAGCTTCTTGATGGCCTCGGCGCCCATTCCGGCCTCGAAGTCGTCCTCATACTTCTCACGCATATCATTATACTGCTGCTCATTCAAGAGCTGCTTTTTCTGAAGCGGAGTGTTGCCGGGATCGGTAACGATGTACTGTGAGAAGTACAAAACCTGCTCCAGAATTCTGGGCGAAACGTCCAGCACAAGACCCATTCTGGAAGGAATGGTCTTGTAGTACCAGATGTGTGATACCGGAGCGGCGAGCTCAATAGATCCCATACGCTCACGGCGAACCTTTGCACGTGTTACCTCAACACCGCAACGGTCACAGATCTTGCCCTTGTAACGGATCCTCTTATACTTTCCGCAATGGCACTCCCAGTCCTTCTGGGGTCCGAAAATGCGCTCGCAGAAAAGTCCGTCACGCTCGGGCTTCAGGGTGCGGTAGTTAATAGTCTCAGGCTTTTTGACCTCACCGTGAGACCAGCTTCTTATCTGTTCAGGAGAAGCAAGACCAATTTTTATAGATTCAAAATCAATATTTTCCATTACTGTCTCCTCCTTTATCAGTTATCATCTGCGTCGTCAAAACCGTCGCCGTTGTTGCCGTCGTCGGTTATGGCGTCACCGTTTTCATCCTCAAGACCAAAGCCGTCAAGATTGTCGGCAACGGTCGGCTCCGAGAAGTCGGGATCATCGGTGATAACGGGTGTGAAGCCCATATCCTCATCGTCATCGAAGGTCTGCTTAAGGTCGATCTCTTCGTTGTTGGCGTCGAGAACCTTAACATCAAGACCCAGAGACTGCAGCTCTTTGATAAGAACCTTGAACGACTCGGGAACGCCTGCCTTGGGAACGTTCTGACCCTTAACGATGGACTCATAGGTCTTGACACGGCCTACAACGTCATCGGACTTGACGGTCAAGATCTCCTGCAGGGTGTAAGCGGCACCGTAAGCTTCAAGTGCCCAAACCTCCATTTCACCGAAACGCTGTCCGCCGAACTGTGCCTTACCGCCCAACGGCTGCTGGGTAACAAGGGAGTACGGACCGGTGGAACGGGCATGGATCTTATCATCAACGAGGTGATGCAGCTTCAGGTAGTACATGTAACCAACGGTTACTTTATTATCAAAGGGTTCGCCGGTACGTCCGTCGTAAAGCTGGGTCTTGGCATCCTCGGTGAAGGGGATCTTGGAGAAGTCAAGCTTGGCCGAACCGCGATCGGCGTATTCGTCGCTCTTGGTGAACTCCTCAGCCTTTTTGAACAGCTCTCTGATATCGGACTCATGTGCACCGTCGAAAACAGGTGTGCAGACCTTCCAGCCCAAAGCCTTTGCGGCATAGCCCAGGTGAACCTCAAGAACCTGACCGATGTTCATACGGGAAGGAACGCCGAGGGGGTTAAGGACTATATCGAGCGGAGTACCGTCCGGCAGGAACGGCATATCCTCGGAAGGCAAAATGCGGGAAACAACACCCTTGTTACCGTGACGGCCTGCCATCTTATCGCCGACAGAGATCTTACGCTTCTGTGCGATGTAGCAACGGACGACAAGGTTTACACCGGGGTTGAGTTCGGAACAGTTGGAACGGTCGAAGACCTTAACGTCAACGATGGTTCCGTATTCACCGTGGGGAACACGAAGCGAGGTGTCACGGACCTCTCTTGCCTTTTCGCCGAAGATCGCACGGAGCAATCTTTCCTCGGCGGTAAGCTCGGTCTCACCCTTGGGTGTTACCTTACCGACAAGAATGTCACCGGCACGGACCTCTGCACCGATGCGGATGATACCGCGCTCGTCAAGATCTTTAAGAGCATCCTCACCGACGTTGGGGATATCACGGGTGATCTCCTCGGGTCCGAGCTTGGTGTCTCTGGCTTCGATGTCATATTCCTCTATATGAATAGAGGTGTACATATCCTCACGGACTAACTTCTGGTTAATGAGAACAGCGTCCTCGTAGTTGTAGCCTTCCCAGGTCATGAAGCCGATGAGGGCATTCTTACCGAGGGAGACCTCACCGGTAGAGGTTGCGGGGCCGTCAGCGATGACCTCGCCCTTTACTACGGTCTGGCCTACATTTACGATAGGTCTCTGGTTGATACAGGTGCCATGGTTGGAGCGGAGGAACTTGATAAGCTCGTACTCATCGATCTCACCGTTTTCAGCCTTGATCTTGATCATATCGGCCGAAGCGGCAACAACGGTACCTGCACGCTTTGCAAGCACAACAACGCCCGAGTCAACAGCAGCCTTATACTCCATACCGGTACCGACAAACGGGTTCTCGGTCTTCAGAAGCGGAACAGCCTGCTTCTGCATGTTGGATCCCATCAGAGCTCGGTTGGTATCGTCGTTCTCAAGGAACGGGATCATTGCGGTTGCAACCGAGACGACCATCTTAGGCGAAACGTCCATAAAGTCGATCTCGGAGCCCTTGCACTCAACAAACTGGTCTCTGAAACGGCCGTTGACACGCTCGTTGAGGAAGTGACCCTCTGCGTCGAGCGGTTCGTTAGCCTGAGCAACGATAAACTCGTCCTCTTCGTCAGCGGTCATATAAACGACCTCATCAAGAACACGTCCCGTAGCCTTATCGACCTTACGGAAGGGAGCCTCAATGAATCCGTATTCGTTGATCTTTGCAAAGGTTGCAAGATAGGAGATAAGTCCGATGTTGGGGCCTTCAGGGGTCTCGATCGGGCACATACGGCCGTAGTGGCTGTAGTGAACGTCTCGAACCTCGAATCCTGCACGGTCACGGGAAAGACCGCCGGGGCCGAGAGCCGAAAGACGGCGCTTGTGGGTCAGCTCGGAAAGCGGGTTGGTCTGATCCATGAACTGGGACAGAGGCGAAGAACCGAAGAACTCCTTAATGGCAGCAACAACGGGTCTTATATTGATAAGGCTCTGGGGAGTGATAACATCCATATCCTGAGCCTGCAATGTCATCTTCTCGCGGATAACTCTTTCCATTCTGGAGAAGCCGATGCGGAACTGGTTCTGCAGAAGCTCACCTACGCAACGGATACGGCGGTTACCGAGATGGTCGATATCGTCAGTAGTGCCGATGCCGTGAGGCAGGCCGAGGAAATAGTTGACCGATGCGAAAATATCCGAAAGAGTGATATGCTTGGGGCAAAGGGCATCCATATTGTCCAGAATGGCGTCACGGATGGCGTCCTCACCCTCGTTATTGTCGAGAATGTCCTTCAAAACGCTGAATACGACATTTTCCTTGATGCCGAGGTCGGTAACGTCAAAGTCGACAAAATCCTTGATGTCGACAACACCGTTGGAAATGACCTTGACCTCAGAGCGCTCGCCCTCGTTTTCGAGAACGTCGAGGTAGACCTCGCTTACGCCCTTTTTCTGCATCTGTATTGCCTTTTCACGGCTGACGGTCTCGCCTGCCTCGGCCATGATCTCACCGGTCATGGGGTCGACAACGGGACGGGACAGAACCTTGCCCATGATACGTGCGGCAATAGCCAGCTTCTTGTTGTACTTGAAGCGGCCTACACGGGACAGGTCGTAACGGCGGTCGTCAAAGAACAACTGCTCTAAGTGGGTCTGGGCACCTTCAACGGTTGCAGGCTCACCGGGACGCAGCTTCTTATATACTTCAATAAGGGCAGAATCGGTATCGGTGGTGGTGTCCTTCTCGAAGGTGACGGTCATACGCTCGTCCTCACCGACAAGCTCAGAGATCTCAAAATTGGTCTGTACGCCGAGCGCACGGATAAAGGTAGAGAGAGGCAGCTTGCGGTTTTTGTCGATACGGACATAGAGTGCTCCGTCCTGAGCAGTTTCATACTCAAGCCAAGCACCGCGGTTAGGGATAACGGTCGACGAGAAGAGCTTGCGACCCGACTTATCGATAACACAGTCAAAATATACGCCGGGAGAACGTACCAACTGTGATACAACGACACGCTCTGCGCCGTTGATAACGAAGGTACCCGATTCGGTCATGAGCGGGAAATCGCCCATAAACACTTCGTTCTCCTTGATCTCACCGGTCTCCATGTTCTGCAAACGTGCAAGAACTCTCAAAGGTGCGGCATAGGTCGCATCTCTTTCCTTACACTCTGCTACGGTATACTTGGGCTTGTCATCAAGACGGTAGTCTATGAAATCGAGCACAAGATTGCCGGTGTAATCGGCGATCGAAGACATATCTTCGAATACTTCCTTAAGGCCTTGATCGAGAAACCACGCATAAGAATCCTTCTGAATCTCAATGAGGTTAGGCATATCGATAACTTCACTGATCTTCGAGAACGTCATTCTTTCGTTCTTTCCGAGTTTAACGGGTTTAACATTCACCGTCTGAGCCATAGGCTTTGATCACTCCTTATCTGATTTGAGCAAGGGTATTGACAGAACTTATAAATTTACTGTCAAACCGCATAAATTCACGGGTGTTTTGTGCGCTATTTTCTACAACGACCAAAAAATAGGTGCATAGAACCCCATGATTAGGCATTATAGGATTATACAACTATCTGTCAACAATGTCAATACCCAATTTCCAAAATTTTTAAATTTTTTGATCAAAACCGTTTGCGGCCTTTTGTGACGGCATTCACCTCATCCGTCACCTGCGGTGACACCTTCCCCTTTAAGGGGAAGGCAAAACGGGTGGCTTTCGCCACCCGTCTCTTACGCTTTTTAGTTTCAAGGCTTAACAAAATACCAAAATAGTTATTATCTTGGGAATCACTCTGCCGTGGTGCTGTCGGAACTTCCGAACTTCTCCTCACCCATTTGCATCAGTTCTTCCAAACGTTCAAACTGGTGCTTATTGTACTTGAAAACGTTCTCGAGCACGGCTTCCCGTTCCTCCTCGGGCGATAAAACAAGATCAAATGCATCCAGCTTCACACAGCGTTCCATTGCAAACTTGTCGTAATAGTAACCGCCGTCCTCTTTATACTCCAGAAACAGAAGATACAGTTCTCCTTCGACATAGGTGTCGGTGAAATCATAATTGGAAAGCGCACCCTTGACCGTTATGTTGATAATTCCTATGGGCGGGTCATCTTCTGCAAACTCTCCCTTGAGCAAATGGATGGGGATAAACCCAAACTCCGCCTCTTTGCCGTTGTTTTTGGCTCCGGTATTTAATGCGATCATTATATGTGTTGAGCTGAACGTTTCATAATACGGTCTGTCGGCACCCAAAAAGTCATCGCCCGTGACCAGATCCTGCTGATGTGTTGACGTAACCGATTGGGTGGATTGGGCGGATTCGCTATTACCGTTACAGCCCACCATCCAAAACAGCAACATAGGCAAAATGAGTAGAATTATTCTTTTTGTCATATTTTTTACCCTCCGGACACGGACACAAGGGAACGGTTCTCTTGTGTTAATTGAACTTTCTCACAATATTAAAACTTACACCTGTAAGTCTGCTTAATTGACGTATTTAAATTCCTTTTTCCCTGCAAAGCTTTAAATATTTATCTCTTTTAATCAAATCTAAATTTTCTTTTTCAACCTTTATTAATAAATGAACATGGTTTGACATAAGGCAATTTGCGAATATTCTATACTCGCTTATTGCCTTATAGTGATTTAGTGTTTGTAAGAACTTTTCTTTATCTTCATCACACTTAAAAATCACCTGTTGGTTAATACCTCTTAACATAATGCGGTATATCCCGCTTGCGCTTTGCTTACGAGCTTGCCTTGGCATAATATCACTCTTGAACATTATACCATTTCCGAAACATTTTGTCAACACAACAGAACCGTCCCCGTGTGTTTTTGTCGTAGGGGCGATCTTTGTTCGTTCGCCGTGGCCGGGGTTTACGGACCGTCGGGGACGCCGGTCCATACAAAAAATCAATCCACCTTATCGTAGGGGCTTTCCTGTGTTCGCCCGATGCAAGACGGTTTTGCACAAGGCATACTCCATAAAAGAGGACGCCTTGTCTGTTTCTACAAAGAGAGGTCTTATAAATAACCTATCATTTTTTTAAATGCACTTTACACCGAGGCTCTTTTGCGTTATAATTAATATATATACCTTTAAAAAGGAATGATAAAATGACCGTCAGAGAAATGCAGGATGAGATAATCCGCTTGAAAAAGGAAAAGGACGTGTGCATTTTGGCACACGCATATCAGTCACGTGACGTTATTGAGGTCGCTGATTTTATGGGCGACTCGTTCGGGCTTAGCGAGCAGGCTGCAAAGGCACCCCAGCAGACCGTTATCATGTGCGGTGTTCGCTTTATGGCCGAGACCGTCAAAATTCTCTCCCCCGAAAAAACGGTTTATCTGTCGGCATCGGGTGCAGGCTGTCCCATGGCCGAGCAGATGACCCCCGAGGCTATATTGGAACTCAAAAAGCAGTACCCCGAAGCCGCCGTTGTTGCCTACATCAACACCACCGCCGAGCTTAAAACGGTGTGCGACGTCTGCGTGACCTCGGCATCGGCCTTGAAGATAGTCGAAAGCCTGCCTCAAAAGGGCGTCATCTTCATTCCCGACATCAATCTTGGCTCTTACATTGCCTCCAAGCTGCCCGAAAAGAACGTCATCACGGTTCAGGGCGGCTGTCCTTACCACGCATCGGTCACCGAGGCCGAGGCTGTTTATGCCAAGCAAGCACACCCCGAGGCCGAGCTGCTGGTTCACCCCGAATGCAAGGCCGAGGTCGTGAAGCACGCTGATTTTGTCGGCAGTACCACCGCTATCATAGCCTATGCCAAAAAGAGCGATAAAAAGGAATTTATCATAGGTACCGAAAACAGCATTGTGGAATATATGCAGTACGAATGTCCCGACAAGCTGTTTTACCCCGTGTCGGCAAGTCTTATCTGCCGTGATATGAAGCTGACCACCCTGCCCGAGATATACAATATTCTCCGCGGTGTGGGCGGTGAGGAGATAGTGCTGGACGAGGACACCCGTCTTAAGGCCAAGCACAGCATCGACGAAATGCTGAGGTTGGGATGAAAAAGGTACTTGTAGCGTTATCGGGCGGAGTTGACTCGTCGGTTGCGGCGCATCTTTTGAAAAGCCAAGGCTATGAGTGCATCGGTGCCACGATGCGGTTGCTTGACGGTGCCGACCGACAAATAGCCGATGCCAAGGCGGTTGCCGACCGTATCGGTATTCCGTTTTATGAGCTTGACCTGCGAAAAGAATTCCGTGAGCTGGTCATTGACGAGTTTATAAAGTCCTACGAAAACGGTGACACACCTAATCCGTGTGTTGTGTGCAACAAGCAGTTGAAATTCGGTCTGCTTTTGCAAAAAGCCACCGAGCTTGGGTGCGACTTTATCGCAACGGGACACTACGCACAAATCGAAAGCATTGACGGACGCTTTGTGCTGAAAAAAGCCGAAACCTTGGAAAAGGATCAGTCGTATTTCCTCTATTCCCTGCCGCAGGAGGCTTTGAGCCGTGTGCTTTTCCCGTTGGGCGGATACTCGAAGCCCGAAATAAGGGCAATTGCCGAAGGCCTTGGACTTGTGACCGCCAAGAAGAAGGACAGCCAGGACATCTGCTTTGTCCCCGACGGTGATTACATCAAGGTCATCGAGGATTACACCGACAGAATCTATCCCAAGGGAAATTTTGTTGACGTCAACGGCAATGTCTTGGGTCAGCACCAAGGCATCATCCGTTACACTACGGGTCAGCGCAAGGGGCTCGGCGTGGCGTTTGGCAAGCCGATGTACGTTGGCCGCAAGAATGTGCTGACTAACGAGGTGACGCTGTGTTCGGATGCCGAGTTGTATTCCGACACGCTCCGGGCAACTAAGCTTAATTGGATCGCCTTCCCCACCCCACCCGAGGTTTTTGAGTGTAGTGCACGCATCCGTTACCGCCACATTGAACAGCCTGCCACCGTCACGGTGGACGGTGATACAGCAACCGTAAAATTCGACCAACCCCAGCGTGCCGCAACAAGCGGTCAATCGGTAGTTTTTTATGACGGTGACAAGGTACTGGGCGGTGGAATAATTAAATAGAAAAAAAGCCAAGCTGTGTGGATATCACACTCGCTTGGCTTTTGCTTTAGTGTTTTATTTTGCGGAAAACGGCTCTCACTCTGCGGTAGACAGCACCTGCCCAACGCTTAAAAAGGTACTTGATTATGGGGAAGCGGAAGAAGTTTTCCGGCACGTCGTACAGTATCTCAAACGAGAATTCCGCCAACGACAGATCGTGCTGACCCAAAAGGTCGACCCTTATCTGCGGATCATCGCCCATAAACACTATCTTATTTTTCACAAACACACCGTTGGTGCGCTTTTTGTCAACGGTATAGCCCACGTCATTGCCGTTTTCGTCAACCAATTTTGCGGCAAAGTCGGTCACTGTGACCGTCCCCGAAGCCACGGGGTCAAGCCTTAAGGCCTTTATACCCTTGACCTTGGAAATGTTGACACACTTGGCCGTCCAGCGTCCGTTTTCGCAGGTGAACTCCAGCTTGAAGGGCTTGTGAGCGCCAAAGCCCGTGCCGTCATCGGCTATGACCATGACCTCACGAATTTTTGCATTGTCCTGACTGCCCGAATCGGCGTTATACATCAACCCGCCAAGCTCCTCTTTAGGGATAAGCACGGCGTTGGTCTTGAATTTGTCCTGAATATAGGTGTGGTTCTTTTTCCACTCACGTCTGGAGTGCAACGTAGCCGAGCTTTCGGCATTGACCCACAAGCGGTAGACACCCGTGAGGTTGGGGATATCGGCAACACCGCAGATAAAGGCGCACCGCATCAGAAAATCCCAGTCCTCGGTGGTGGTGAGTGTCTCGTCAAAATGTATGTTGAGCACGTTATAGACATAGGACGGAAATGCCAGGCTGAAGGTGGGACAGCGGTTGGTCGAGAGCTGCTCCAGCATTTCAAAAGGAACGCAGTACATCGTTTTGAAGGCCGAAATAGAGGTCAGAATGTTCTCACCGTCGGCATTCTGCGAGACCTTCCAATCCTGCGCGGCACAGTAGGAATGGAATATCTTGCCTGCATTCCCCTCCTCCAGCGAATGAAACGATTCGACCCAGTTGTCAAAAACAAGGTCATCGTCGTCAAGAATGGAGATATAGCGACCCTTTGCCGCCTTGAAGCCCTCGTTCAAGGGCGTTGTGCGGTTACCGCCCGTGACCTCGCAAAGTCTGACCTTGCCGTCCATATAATCGGGCAACTCGGAAATTATGCCGTTCACGGTATTGCGGCCGCTGTCATCAAGGTTGTGACCCATTATAAGCACTTCAAAGTCAAGGTCGGACTGACCCGAAAGGCAGAGCAACACCTCGGCCAAGGCCTCGGGGCGGTTGCCACGGGTCCGCATAATGACCGACAAAAACGGTGCATCCTCGAGATAGGTTATCTCACCGTTCAAAAAATATTCGAGGTTTTCACGTCCGACCGTTTCGGACAAGGTATCATAGTACCGACGCACAAGTGCGTTGCCGGTATGGTTTTTTATTTCACTCATCGTTTTCCCTCCGGCATCAATAGCGGTTTTCGGAATAGCCCCACTCGGTAAAGGCGGCTATCTTGTGGTCTTTGTCCAAGCGCTCGGTCAAAAGGCCGTTTTTATTTCTGCGGTAAAACTCCTCGGCGGCCTTTTTCTGCTGTTCGCTGCCGGTTGCATACACCTGCAAAAAGCGTTTGAGCCTTGCATCATCGGAATACTTATATGCCATAAGCAGAGCGGCCTCGGCCGAATAATAAAGCTCGGCGCTTGTGGGCTGAACTCCACCCTTTTCGTCCAATCGCTTTGCGTGGTAAACAAAGGCTCGGGGCTGATATATGACCTTATAGCCGTTCAGTCTTAAACGGTAAGAAAAGTCAACATCGTCACAGTAAAGGAAAAAGTTTTTCTCGTCAAGTCCGCCCAGCTTTCCGAACACGGCCGACGGGATGATGACGCAGGCCATTGCGCCCCACGGTTCCTCACCCGTCAAAGGGTCAAAGGTCTTGGGATGCTCCAAAGGACATTGCCTTGCCTCGACCATACCTACGTTTTCACGGGTGCGGTACGGTTTCATCATTTCAATAAAAAAGTCGGGACACAGGATAACGTCGGGATTCATTGCAAGCAGGTACTCCGCCTTGCAGGTCTTGAACATAACATTCTGACCCCTTGAGGTGCCCGAATTGAACCCGAAAAACATATACTCAAGATGGAAAAACTCACCGTACTTTTGATTCAAGGCAGCTATCTCGGCATCGGTGTAGATAGGCTCGGCCGAAGCATCACCGTAGCAGATATCGATACGCTCGATGCATCCGCCCTTCTTGCGGGACACCTCAACCGCCCTTGCCACGCTTGCCAGCGATTTTTCAAGGTTTTCCTTTTCGTTGTAGTAAAGAATGGTCTGGAGTCTTAAAGTGGTCTTTTCCAAAAGAATTCCTCCCGTTTAGTGCAAAACCGTCATAATCAGTTGAATTATACCTAATTTTTACAAAAAAGTCAATACAGCCTCACGCTTTGACACGCTTTATGAGGTAAGCCGCCGCAAGACCGACCAAAAAGCCCGTGACCACCGCCGCTATTACCAAAAACGGCAGATAATAGGTCAAAGCCGTGAAGCCGATGACCGTGGTCGCCGCAAGCAATTGTCCCACATTATGAGCAACCGCACCTGCAACGCTGACACCCACCGCCGAAAACACGGGTGCTTTTTTAATGAAAAACATAACCGTAAGCGCCAGCAGACCGCCGCAAAGCGAATAAAAAATGCTCATGGCGTTGCCGAAAAGTATTCCGCAAAGCAGTATTCGGCAGGTATTCACCGCCAACGCCTGCCAAAATCCGTTTTTGTAAAGCAGATAAATGGCAACTATGTTGGCAAGTCCCAATTTTATGCCCGGAATGCCAAAATCAAACGGAATCAGAAACTCAACAAATCCGCAGATGACGGCAAGACCCAAAAGGCAACCGTAGTAAGCTGTTTTTTTGGCCATACCGTCACCCCTTTATTTCTATGACCACACGGTGCGGCAGACAAACTATGGTCTCGCCCACCGAGTCGATAGCCACGTGGTCAACGCAGTAATGGTCGGGACAGTCGGCCGCCGTGACCGTTATCTTACCGTCCTGAATTTGTGCAAAATTTTCACCGTGCTCGGTTTTTATCACAATGTCCTGCTCGTCGGACAGCTTATACTGTCCAAAAACTTTACCGTCTACCGTGATGACCGCCGTTTTGCCATCATCCTTGAATATAAACGCAAATATCAACAGCACAACTGCCGCAAGTATACACCCGACCGACAGAAAAATATCACCCTTTTTGACCACGGCAGTTCACCCCTTTTTTAGCCAAAGCATTCAAACCCGAATCAGATTTTGAGGAAAGGATTTAATGCTGTGGCATTGTTAAAATACTCGCAAATCCGAAAGGATTTGCTGTGTTTTGTGCCTCGCCACATCAAAAATCCTTTATCACAAAATTCTGCGACCTAAAAGGTGCGGTTTTATGAGTGGATTTTGGTGA
>JAFQCR010000026.1 GCA_017416345.1 Clostridia bacterium
TACGAGAGGACCGGAATGGACGCACCTCTGGTGCACCGGTTGTCACGCCAGTGGCATAGCCGGGCAGCTATGTGCGGATTGGATAAACGCTGAAAGCATCTAAGCGTGAAGCCAACCTCAAGATAAGATATCCCATAACTTAAGTTAGTAAGGTCCCCGGAAGACTACCGGGTTGATAGGCTGCATGTGGAAGCACGGTGACGTGTGTAGCTAGGCAGTACTAATAGACCGAGGGCTTGACCTTTGACCTCTTTGTATACTTTTCTTGTTCAGTTTTCAGGGTGTGTTCAGAGCAGAAAATGATTTACTCCGACCATTTCGGTCGGAGTTTTTTATTGCTCACGCATAATGAGAATAATTCTCTCATTATGCGTTATTGTTTTTGTGTTATATTTAGTTTATACTGAATATGCCGGCAAAAGAAAAATTTGAGGTGATATAATGAAACTGAATATTGGTGAAAATATACGCAATTACAGGCGCAACGCTGATATGACGCAAGAACAGTTGGCAGAACTTTTGGGCGTATCTTATCAGTCGGTCAGCCGTTGGGAAAACGGTACAACATATCCAGACCTTGAACTCATACCTACGCTTGCTCAGGTCTTTTCGGTGACAATCGATGATCTTATGAACAACGGCAACGAAGAACAACGACTAAAACATATAGATGAGCTTCAAAATTCCTTTGATGAAGCGGCTAAACAAAAGGACGTCAGTAGGATGTGTTCGCTCATTAAAGATATTCAGGGCGAACTACGGTTTGTTACCGCAAACGTTACCATGGTATTTTGTGCCGCTGTTAATCGTGAGGTTGGTAATTATCCTGAGGTGCTTCAATGTCTGCGCGATTTGTTTGCTCATGTTATGCGCTCTGAGTCTGAATATAACGATGAGACCGTAATTATACGTTATATGGCGCAGATTGAGGACGATGAGCATATTGATGATTTTATCAAGCACAACTCTACGTCTATTGATATCAGCAAAAACGAACTGTTGCGTTGGCGTTACATCTACCGCAATCAGGGCGACAAATTGGAACCCATACGACTTAAGCGTTTGTATTTAGCTATCGATAATATGTTGACCGGTATGGGCTTGTGGAGAAATGAGGCCTTACCTAAGGATGTTAATTATTCGAAGTGGGTAAACCGTGTGTTGCTTCAGTTCTTGCACTTATTTAATCAAGCATCACCTGATGAAGAATGTTTCATTTCGGGTGGTGGTGAGGTTGATATTTTTGTCGAAAGCCGCCTGCTATTAGGCTTTAGAAAGGCTTGTTATGAGGCTTCAACGGGAGACGCTAATGGTGCATTTGTGACACTAGATGACACGATAACTCTGCTTGAAAAGGCAATGGCATTAAAGGATGGCGATGTGCTTAAAAGCTCATCACCGGCGTTAAATGGCTATGAACGAAAGGTTGAGTTTGTTTGGGACACTTATGGCGACGGCAAAATCAGACGGGAAATGATTTCGTTTGATGATGATTGGTTTTTTACTGTGAATCCGTACAATTGTCTGAATATCCTTGTCAATAGAAAGGGTTGGGAGTGGTTTGACCCGATAAGAAATGACCCGAGATACTACGCTTGCATTAAGAGGATCGAGAAGTTGGTGGTTTGCAAGGAATAGTGCTTAGATTAGTTTAGTGTAATTACTTTATTTATGCCAGTAGGTGGTCGGTTGTGCCGAAAATGGTATTTACTTTTGGCTGTAATATGGTACAATGTATGTATACTCTTGATTGGGGTGGTTTTTTGCGGTTTATGAGAGCGTTTTCGATTGCTTTGTGTCTTTTTGTTTTGCTGATGGCTTTGTCGGCCTGCGGTGATACGGTAGACGGCGGTTCTTCTGCGGTGTCGGATGTGAGCCCGGACGGCTCGGTTTCGTCGGAGAATATCACCTCAACCGAATCGACTGCTTCGGCTGAAAGCGCCGTTTCAAGCGATGCGACCTCGTCCGATTCGGCATCGGGCGGAACGGAAAATACCGCAAATCTGCAAAAGCTTACAGAGATAGGGGGAAAGGCTGTGCTTTACAAGGTCAATGACAACATTTTTAAGCTTGAGGTTCCGTTTTCGGGCATATACACGAGCGTATTTTTCGTCAAGGTTGACGGTGGCTACGTTACCGTTGACACAGGCTCAAACGCTAACGACGTGAACAACTACGTTGTGCCTGCAATGGGTGAGTTGGGTATTACTCTCGACAGCATTAAAGGCATTCTGCTGACCCACACCCACGGTGACCATGCAGGCGGTCTTGCGGCACTTGCACCGTTGTGCCCCAACGCGGTGGTATACGGTGTGAGGGACAGTAACGCTTCGGCCGGAAGCAACACCTATGTCGGTGTGTCGGACGGTGACGTGATTGCCGATTATGTAAAGGTCGTGACCATAAAGGGGCACGATACCGACACCTGCGGATACCTCGATATCCGCTCCAAGACACTTATTTCGGGAGATAGCATTCAGTTACACGGTATTGCCTCGTGGGGTTGCCAGGTAAGGCACATTGACGATTATTTTGCCTCGATGAGAAAGCTGCAGGAGATGGATATTGAAAACATCCTTATCTCGCACGCATATTGTCCGAGCGGTGCTTTTGCTTTCGGTGCAGAGGCTTCACAGAAGTATATCAGTGACAGTATTGATGCCCTTGAGGTGCTGGTGACCTTTACCGAGGGCTTATACAGCACGGGTGTGACCGATGCCGGCGAGATCCAGTCGCAGTATGTGGCTTTGATGAAGCAAACCTATCCCGATTTCCCTAAAAGCGGCTTTGATACCGCAATAAAGGCCATTATCACACAGAAATTGAAATAAAAATTCCGCCCGAGTTTTTTGGACTCGGGCGGTTACTTTTTGTTTAATAGATCAGCTCGCAACGGCTGTTCTGGAGGGCTTCGATCCATTCTGCCGACGGCTTTTTATCGGTTATAACGGTGTCAAATTCTGAAAATTCGCAAACCTTGGCGAACGAGACCTTGCCGATCTTGGTGCTGTCGACCGCCATTATCTTGCGCTTGGCGGCCTTCATAAGTGCAATTTTTATGGTTGCCTCGGCTTCGCTCGACTCGGTACAGCCTTTGTCAAGGTCAAGACCCTTGCAGGAGCAAATACACAGGTCAACATTGAAATCCTTAAGCGTTTTTTCGGCAATACCGCCGACAAGAGAAAGGCTGCCGGTCTTCAAAGAGCCGCCCGTTGAAACGATATTCCAATCGGCCTTTTGCGAAAACTCAAGCATGACCTCGACCGAGTTGGTGATGACGGTGAGGTTTTTGCAGCTTTTGGCCGCTTTGATGATCTCGAGAGCGGTTGTGCTCGAGTCGATGGCGATATAGTCACCGTCGTGTATCAATGGGAGACAAAGCTCGGCGATCTTGCGCTTTTCGGGCATATTCGAGTTCTGACGCACGTGGAAGGGAAGGTCAAAAAAAGTGTTTTCGACCTTTATTGCGCCGCCGTAAAACTTTTCGGCAAGGCCTTCCTGTTCAAGCTTGTCAAGGTCACGGCGAATGGTCTCATCCGAAACACCGAACTCTTCAGCAAGGTCGTTGACAAGGACACGTCCGTTTTCACAAAGCTTGGCGTATATAAGATTTTTACGTTCTACAGCGAGCATTTTGTACCTCCGTTATTCAGCTTAATACTAAAATCCACAATTTGGAATTTGGATTCCAATTAATTTTAACATTGAATCAACATTTTGTCAACAAGATTTTCGACAAAATAACAAAGAATTTCAGAAAAATGAAAATAATACTTGTAAATATGGGATAAATGGTATACAATGGAAAACACGGAGGTGTGCTTTATGAAGCCATTTATGAATGAAGATTTTATTTTGAAGACCGAAACCGCAAAAAAACTGTATGCAATGTGTAGTGATATGCCGATCATCGACTATCATTGCCATATAAATCCGCAGGAGATCTACGAGGACCGTAAGTTCAACGATATAACCGAGGTCTGGCTTGGCGGCGACCATTACAAGTGGAGACTTATCCGCTCCAACGGTACCCCCGAGGAGGAGATCACGGGTAGTGCCGATAACCGCACAAAGTTCCAGCGCTTTGCCGAGGCTCTGCCCAAGGCTATCGGTAACCCGATGTATCATTGGACCCACCTTGAGCTCAAGCGTTATTTCGGCTACGACGGAATTTTGAATGGGGAAACCGCCGAGGAGGTCTGGAATCTCTGTAACGAGAAGCTTAAGACCGACGATTTTACTGTCAGAAAGCTTATCGAGCGCTCTAACGTTGAATTTATCGGAACCACCGACGACCCTGCCGACTCTCTTGAGTGGCACCGTCTTTTGAAGGAGGACAAGACCTTCAAGACCAAGGTTGCGCCGTCGTTCAGACCTGATAAGGCTGTCAATATTGAAAAGGACGGCTTCTGCGAGTATATCGAGAAGCTTTCGGCCGTAGTCGGCAAGGAGATCGATTCTGTTGCCACCTTGAAGTCGATTATGCACGACCGTCTTGACCTTTTTGAGGAAATGGGCTGTAAGGCCGCCGACCACGGACTTGACTACGTTGTATATGCACCTGCATCAGAGGATGAGGTCAATGCCGTATTCAAAAAGGCAATGTCGGGTGAGAAGGTCACCCAAACCGAGATGGAGATTTATAAGACCTCGCTGCTCATTTTCTTTGCTGAAGAATATCAGAAGCGTGATTGGGCAATGCAGATCCATTACGGAACCATGCGCAACATCAACGCACCCATCTTCCGCAAAATGGGTCCCGACGTCGGCTTTGACGTTATCTCCAACCGTTGCTGCTGTGAGGCCATAGCAGGCCTGCTTAACGCTTTCGTTGAGAACAACGCCTGCCCCAAGGTCATCCTTTATTCGCTCAATCCTGCCGACAATGAGCTGCTTGACACCATTATCGGTGCCTTCCAGGGACCCGAGGTCGCAGGCAAGATCCAGCACGGCTCGGCCTGGTGGTTCAACGATACCAAGACCGGTATGGAGGATCAGCTTACCTCGTTGGCAAATCTTTCGATTTTGGGCAACTTCATCGGTATGCTGACCGACTCACGCAGCTTCTTGTCCTACACCCGTCACGAGTATTTCAGAAGAATTATGTGTAATCTTATCGGTGAGTGGGTCGAAAACGGCGAATATCCTGATGACGAAAAGGCTTTGTGCGAGATCGTTCAGGGCATCGCATACAAAAATGCCAAGAGATACTTCGGAATTTAATAAAATATTTATTCAGAGGTTGTGCCAAGTGCTCAACCTCTGATTTTTTCACAGATTTAACTTAAGTTTAATAAAAAAACTCTTTTCAAATCTTAAGTTATTAGGTATAATGTTTTTGTAATATGGAGTATTAGGGCATTTTGTTAAATGAAAAGAGGGAATAACGTGATATATCTCGTTGAGGATGATGCCAATATCCGTGAGCTTGTGGTCTACACGCTCAACAGCACGGGTTTTGAGGCGCACGGATTTGAAAGACCGTCCGAGTTTTATAAGGCGATGGAGCACACGCTCCCGAGGCTTATTTTGCTCGATATAATGCTCCCCGAAGAGGATGGCATGAGCATTCTGGCCAAGCTGAAGGGTGCAAAAAATACCCAAAGCATCCCAGTCATAATGCTGACGGCCAAGGGCACCGAGCTTGACAAGGTCAAGGGCTTTGAAACGGGTGCCGACGATTACATAGCCAAGCCGTTTGGAATGATGGAGCTTGTGGCACGTGTCAAGGCACGGTTGCGCAATGCGCCGACCGGGGCAAAAACCTCGGAGTATACCGTCAAAAACCTTTACGTTTGCCCCGAAAAGCATATCGTCAAGGTCGGCGGTAACAGCGTTCAGCTCACCTTAAAGGAGTTTGAAATGCTTTGTATGCTGCTGCAGAACCGCCAGGTGGTGTTGAGCCGTGATCAGATATTAAACAGCATCTGGGGCTATTCCTTCGACGGTGAGAGCCGCACGGTCGACGTACATATCAGAACCCTGCGCCAAAAGCTTGGCACGGCAGGGGATATCATCGAGACCGTTCGCGGAATCGGATATAAGATTGCAGGTGACGAGCGATGAAAAGCCTTCGCGGAATAATTACACGTAATATCGTCGTAATTTCGTCGGTATTGTCGGTCGTGGCGTTTGGCGTACTGTTTATGCTTTTTTATTTCAAAGCCCACGGAAGCAATATTTCGACGTTAGAGATGTTGGTTATTGCGGTGGTGCTGCTCGGCATTGAGATAGCCGTGTCGGTGCTGATCGCCTCAAAGGTATCAAAATCAATTATAAAGCCGATAAACAACCTCAATCCGTCCGACCCCAAAAGCACGGTGCCGTACCGTGAGCTGTCACCGTTGGTCGACCGTATTGAGGCGCAGAATGCACAGATAGCGCAACAGATAACCGACCTTAACCGTGAGCACGAAAACCAGGATGCAATGCGCAGAGATTTTACCGCCAACGTGTCGCACGAGCTTAAAACACCGTTGACCTCGATCTCGGGCTATGCCGAGATAATCAAGGCAGGCATTGCCAAGGAAGAGGATATCGAGCGCTTTGCGGGCAAGATATATGATGAGTCACAGCGACTTATAACGCTGGTTGGTGATATAATCAAGCTTTCCCGACTTGACGGTCAGGAAATGAACATAGAGGTCGAGCGGTTTGATCTTTATGACGTTTGCCGTGACGTTTTGTCACAGCTTGAAATGGCGGCGGCCGAGCATAAGGTGACAATGGAGCTTCAAGGTGAGCATACCGAGCTTGTTGCGGCCGAAAAAATAGTTGAGGAAATGATCTTCAACCTTTGCGACAATGCCGTGAAATACAACCGTGAAAACGGTAGGGTAACGGTAAGCATAAAGCAATGCATGGACGGTGTTGAGCTGACCGTAAGCGATACCGGTATCGGAATACCCAAAGAGGATATCGACCGCATTTTTGAACGCTTTTACCGTGTCGACAAAAGCCACTCCAAGGCTATCGGCGGAACGGGTCTGGGACTTTCCATCGTCAAGCACGGTGCTTTGTTTCTGGGTGCTTCGGTTTCGGTCGAAAGTGAGCTTGGTGTCGGTACTTCAATAAGAATAGTATTTTAAAGGAGAATAAAAATGGCTAAAAGAATTGCTTTGATAGCGCACGACAATATGAAACCCAAGATGATAGAATGGTGCAAGAATAATTATGAGGCATTATCGCACCATTTTCTTTGCGGAACGGGCACGACCTCGTCCAAGATAACCGAGGCTACGGGCCTGCCCGTTAAGGCATATTTGAGCGGACCTTTGGGCGGCGACCAGCAGATAGGTGCACGTGTTGCGACAGGAGAGATAGATATTATAATCTTTTTCTCCGACCCTCTGACCGCCATGCCTCACGACCCCGACGTTAAGGCACTTTTGAGAATTGCGCAGGTGTACGACATTCCCATTGCCAACAACGTCGCCACCGCCGACTGCATACTTAAAGCATTGCTGTGAGTACAGTTTAACAAAAAGAGTTTGCAAAGGAAGAATCCGTTTGCAAGCTCTTTTTTACTTTGGTTGAATTATATAAAAGCAATGAAATGTTTTCGTTTTAAATGTCAATTGACAAAAAATACCACAAATGTTATTATAATGATGAAAAGTGTATTGTGATGGTTGTTTTATATGAATTGTAATTTTTTATAAAAGTTTAAAAATGGAGGTGATACCAATGAATTATTGTTTAATTATGGAAAGTTGTTCTTAGTATATAAAGGAGGAATAATATGAAATCATTTAAGATTATTTTGGCAATAATTCTCGTTATTGTGTTGGGTAGTTTCCAAAGTATGGGAGCATATGCAATGTCGTTGAGTAGTGTTGATGTGCAGTATTTTGACGTTATATCTTTAAATACAAATACTGGGGTTCAAACAATTGAACGATATGATACCTATTTAACAGCTGCGGCTAAGAGTCGCGGTATCACAGAGATGAGCACACCTGCTTATTATGGTACTGACCCTGTTGCTTTTGATGCTGCGAACGTAAATGACGGTATGGTTTCACCTCGATCGATTATAGGTGGCGACAATAGAATCAGAGTTACTTCTCCTAAAGCCGCGTATCCGTATAGAGCGATATGTCGCATTGTGTCGTATTGGGATAAAAATGACGATGGGGTTATTGATAGTGGAATCAATGTCGGAACAGGATTTTTGGAGGGTCCAAGCGCAGTAGTAACAGCAGGCCATTGCATTTATGATGTATCGATTAACAAGTGGTGTGAATATGCGATCGTAACCTTAGCGCAAAATGGTCCTGCGGATAAACCGTATGGCACACTACGCTCGACAGTAATTCACACAAGCGTCGCATGGACTGAGAGTGGTGATTGGAACCAAGATTGGGCCGTGATTGAGTTGGCAGAAGATATAGGTTATACTACAGGATGGTTAGGCAAAATGTGGAGTGCAGGGTCGCTAAACGGTACAGCCATCACAGTTACAGGATACCCCAATGACATTGCTACCAGCCTTAGTGATAAAAATAATACTAACGTTTATGGTAAAGGAATGTATATGTGGTATTGTAACGGTTCCATTACCAATTCATTATCTGCAAGACTGGAATATAATGCAGATGCTGTAGGTGGCCAGAGCGGTGCCCCGGTTTATAAAGAGGGAGGCGTGGTTGTCGCAATTCATACTTACAGTATCGGTACGTCGGTGAGTGGCGGAACCAGGATAACCGAATGGCTTTATAATTACCTCGTGCAATATCAACAACCTGAATAGTGAATAATTGCACGGTTTCTCTCGGAGGGGAACGATATATGAAGAAATTTAATCCGACAATATCTATTATGCTTTTTGTATTTATATGTGTTATTACAGGAACAGCTTGCTCACATATGACGGTGGAATCTTCGCCGCACGGTTTCGAATCACAAGCTACTGCTTCGGCTTCAGATGACCGTTCAAACATAGGTCCGGCCATTGAGATTTCATATGATATTGAGTATACAACCGCAGAGCAAGTAGAGACTATAAGCCAAGGAGTTGCATACCGTGAGATAATAGATACACTGTCCGGCTCGTCCATAGAAAGCGGTATCTACTCAAAGTTATATATCGTTGACAGCGAAAAACTCCTTGTGCTTAGGTTTGATGATATTGACGAGAAATGTAATTTGTCCGGAGAAGAATTGCTTTCAACTGCAAAGTTACTCAGCTATCCGCACGGAGAACTACCGGGGGCGTCGGATCCCGAACACTCCGTTAACTATGCAATCGTTGTGGGCGAAAACACGGTTTGTACTGTCGATAACGGGCGTGCCGTATGCTATAAAATATTGCTCGGCGATGCCGATATCGTGTTTCAAGACGGAGACAGAGCAGACCGTGATGATATAGAATTTATGTCGGGTGTTATTGTGACATATGACTATATTTTGGATTCTATGCCACGCCAGGCACATTGCACTAAAGTGGTAATAGTCGATTAAATAAAAAAGAAGGCGTACACACGGAGCGCTCCGACAAGTGTACGCCTTTTTTTCATAAGATATTATTCGTCTTCTTCGTCCTCGTTATTCTGACCGGGAACCTCTTTGTAAAGGTTGAAGCGGAACAGAAGCGATTCATCCTCGGGGTCGGCGCAACGAATGGTGACCTCCTTGATGATGGCATCCTTCAAAATATTTGAAACGCCGATCATCTGGCAGAGCTTTGACTTGAGGTTCAAAACGTCGCCTTCCTCGGTCTCTAAGAATACATCACCGCGGCACTTGTCAAGTGTCTGAATAAAATCGGCAATGTCAATGTCGTGCATAACCATAAATCTTTCCATAACGATTTCTCCTTTCAAAATCTCAAAACTTTATGATATACCAATATTATATTGGATTTTTTTCCTTGAGTCAACACAAAAATTGTAAATTTTTATAATGTTAAGTTTTTGGCATTGTCAAACCGTTTAAAAGATGATACAATGGTGATGTATAAATATGCGGAAGGAGTCAGTTAATTGAGACCTTTTAAATATATCTGCATTATTTTGAGTATCGTGACGCTTATGCTGTCAGCAGGCTGCGGCCAAAGTGCCGACAGTACACAGCCAACATTTTTTCAACTTAAAGAGGATCCCGTAATAACGGTCGAAAAGACCGATACGGTCTATAAGCGCTTGACGGCCGATTATCAGGGTGCGCTTGTACCTGCCGATAATTACGGTCCGTTGCAGACCTTTATCGGCGGATATTATGAGTATAAAAGCACCGCCGAGGGCAGCACCGCTACGGTCAAAAATCCCGTTTACGGACTTTGCACGGCCGACGGTACTGTGGTGGTCGATGCGGTGTATGATGCGTATAAGCTTCACCCGACCGACGAGGGCTCTTACGTTTACGAGCTGATAATCGGTGCCGACGGAAGCGATCCTTATCAGGGTGAGCGTTATATTGCGGCGCTTGACGGCTCATGGATGTTCAAGATACCCGAAAAAAGTGCGTTTTATTCGGCAGGCGGTGACCGTGTCATCCTTGAGCGCACCCGTACCTCCAAAAAGATAACATACACTTATCACGATTTTTATGACCACAAGGGCAAGCGCAAGTTTACTTTTGACAAGACCCTTGCAGAGGATCAGAACATCAGCTACACAATCGGTGCTTTTTCCGAGGGCTTGGCACCGGTAAACATCTTGATAAGAGAGAAGAAGGACGGCAAGATGGTCGATACCTTCAAGGCCTATTATATTGATAACAACGGCAAAAAGGTGCAGGAGGGTCTTACAGAGTGTGAGAGCTTCAAAAACGGATATGCCGTTGTCAGAAACGATAAGGGGCTTTTCGGTGTTCTCACTCCCAAGGGAGAGTGGTTTTTAGAGCCCAATTACCGTGCGATAAACTATAACAGCGATATGGGGCTGTTTGCCTCGGCAAGTGAAGGCTATTTTGAGATATTCGATAAGGAAAAGAAGGTAGTCAAAAAGGTCTTTACTGAGCGAGGCACCGTTGAGGTCGTCACCTCCGAAAGGCTGATATACCTAAAGGTCAACCCCGACACCGAGCGTGTTGAATATTTCTATGCCGATACCGATGAACCCTTCTCCTGCAAGGAAACAGGTCAGTTTCCCGATAGCGGAAATTCGGTCGGAGGACTTTTTGTCTGCGTATATTCGGGTACGGGAACCATCTTCGGTGAGGATGGCGAAGCCGTGGCAAGCATCGGTGATTTCGGTGAGCTGGTCGACCGCTTCGGCAACACCGCCGTTGTGGTCAATGAAAACGACCGCAAGGTGTGTTTCGTTTCGGTCAGCACCAAGCAGAGGACCGAATGGATGAAGCACCGTTACACCCGTGAGTGTCTCGACGGAAGATACCTTGTGTTGGAAAACAGCAGCGATAAGACCTACGGTCTTTACGACCTTTTGACCAACAGCTTTGTGTTTGAAAAATGTGACTGCATCGGTCTGTCCACGGTCAACGGCAACCAGCTTTTGTCGGTGGTCGACGGTGTGAACATTACTGTTTATAACAAAGAACTCAAAGCGGTGCTCAATGCCGCAACCTTGAGCAGACACTAAAGGAGGAAACGTTATGAAAAGATCTTTGACCGTACTCCTTTGTGCACTTATGCTGCTGACCGTGTTTGTCGGCTGCGGTGAGGAAAAGCCCACGAGGACCGTAAGCGGCAGCCTTGTTTTCACAGAAGAAAATTTCCCGAAAATTTCTGCCACTGTGTACACCGTTGATACGGCAATAAACTATACGGTTGCGGCACTCGGCGTTGATGCCGAAACCGCCAAAACGCTTATTACCGTGTGTGATACCACCGATGAGTGCTATGTTAAACTCATCAACAAGGAGTGCGACGTTGTTATTGCTCACGAATACGGAAGCGTGACCGAAAAGGCACTCAGCACCAATGCTCTGCGCTTTGAGGCCACCGAGATCGGACGTGATGCGCTGGTGTTTCTGACCAACGGAGCACAAATTGTTGACGATGTGACGGTGGAACAGTTGAAATCGCTCTGGTCGGGCGAAACGGCTGATTGGAAAACACTTGGCACAGAGGAGTCCAAAGAGCTTCCCGTGACGCTGTTTACCGAGCTTCCGGGCACAGCCGTGCAGAATGCTTTTGAGCATCATATTGATGTTGAGGTTGCGGCTTCGGCTACAAAAAGACCGTTAAAGACCGAAAAAGGTGACTTTGCCGCTGATATTTATTATGACAACCGCAACGGTGCGCTTGGTTACGCCTTGCTCAGCCGCTCGGGTAATTTCTCGGGAGGCAGTATAAAACCGCTTAAGATCAACTCGGTCGAGCCCACCGTGGCAAATGTTCGATCGGGAGCTTATCCTTTCACGATAAACGTCAATATATCCATCCGCATTTCCGAGCCCACGCTGTCAAACGCCAGGATTTTGTATAACTGGATGGTGTCCGAGCAGGGCAAAAAGTGCGTTGTTCCGCTGTATTGACACGGAAAACCAAAGGTGATATAATAAATCTGTTAAGCAAAATGCTGTAACATAAATTTTTATTTGAATTATTATGTAAAAAAGAGGTGAGAATTAAATGGACGCTGGCAGTAACAGTACCGGTATGAAGCCCCGAGGTACCGTGAGAAAAACGGTCTGTGTCCGTTTTTCTCGTTTCTAAAATTTGGTATCTCCCGGAATTGTACCTTTCTTGCTGTCAAAATGCGGTTGTACCGTAACAAGAAAGGAGAATCCCAAAATGGAAAGAAAAGAGGAGATGATGGCTGAGGTTTTGGAGCTGGTTGAGGCTCGTGCACTTGTGCGCCTGCGCAACCTTTTATGTGAACAAAACCCTGCCGACGTTGCCGAAATTATCGGCGAACTGAAGGACAAGGAGATCCCGCTTGTCTTCAGGATCCTGCCAAAAGACCTGGCAGGTGATACGTTTTCCTATATGGAGAGCGATGATAGGGAACTGCTGATCCGCAGCTTCAGCGACGTTGAGCTGCGTGAGATCTTGGATGAGCTGTGGCTTGACGATACGGTCGATATAATTGAAGAAATGCCGGCCAATGTGGTAACAAGGATACTCAAAAACACCGACCCTGCCGTCCGCCGTCAGATAAATGAACTGCTGAAATACCCCGAGGATTCGGCAGGCAGTATTATGACGGTTGAATACGTTTCCTTGAGAAAGGATCTGACCGTTGCCGAGTGCTTTAACAAGATACGCAGAGAAAGCATCAACAAGGAAACGGTCTATAACTGCTATGTTACCGAAAAGCGAAAGCTTATCGGTATCGTGTCGGTGAAAGACCTGCTTATGGCCGATATGGATGCCGTAGTTTCCGATATAATGGAGACCAACGTTATAAGCGTTGAGGCTTATGAGGACAAAGAGGTCGTTGCACAGACCTTTACAAAATACGGTATGCTGGCCTTACCTGTTGTCGATAAAGAGGGTAGGATAGTCGGTATCGTCACGGTAGACGACGCTATGGACGTTATCGAGGAAGAGGCTACCGAGGATATCGAGCGTATGGCGGCTATCACCTCGACCGATAAGCCGTATCTCAAAACGGGGGTATTCAGCATCTGGCTGACAAGAATTCCTTGGTTGCTTTTGCTTATGCTTTCGGCAACCTTTACGGGTATCATAATCAGCTCGTTTGAAACGGCCTTGAGCGTGTTTCCCGTGCTTATTTCGTTTATCCCCATGCTTATGGGTACGGGCGGTAACGCCGGCGGACAGTCGTCGGCCACCGTTATCCGTGGTATGGCGGTTGGTGAGATCGAACTGAAGGATATTTTGAAGGTGCTGTGGAAGGAGCTCCGCATTGCGTTGCTGTGCGGTGTGACCTTGGCCGTTGTGGGCTATTTGAAGATAATCCTTATTGATAACCTGCTTCTCAATATGAACGTGTCATATTCCGAAATGGCGGTCGTAAGCCTTACATTGGTGGTGACCGTTTTTGTGGCAAAACTGGTGGGCTGTAGCCTGCCGATATTGGCCAAGGCCGTAAAATTAGACCCTGCCGTTATGGCAAGTCCCTTTATCACCACAATTGTCGATGTTCTGTCACTTATCGTGTACTTCTTCATCGCAATGAGGATTTTGGAAATATAAGGATTTTGATAAACTTCAGAACTAAAAACGATAAAAAGCGGTTGGCGAAAGCCGACCGCTTTTTTGCGTGTCTTTATGCCGATTTTTTTGCCTTCCCCAGCGGGGAAGGTGGCAGCCGAAGGCTGACGGATGAGGTGAACCCCGTTACAATAGACTGTAAATGATACAATATAGTCGGTTTTCGGCGGGCGAACGCTGTTCGCCCCTACGTGGCAGACGTGTATTTTGTGGGTGGTTAAGGGTGTTCGACATTTAACAAATTCCAATGTTTTTGTATGTTTCGGTCTCGTGTTTTTGTATGTTTCGGTCTCGTCTCTTGACAATGATTTTAAAGTGTGAGATAATATATTTTAAAGGCTAAACACTAAAGGCGGTGAGGATATGACGGTCTCGGTTGCACTTGCGACCTATAACGGTGAAAACTTTGTGGTCGAACAGCTCGATTCGTTGCGTGAGCAGACAAGAAGACCCGATGAGGTCGTTATTATCGACGACCGCTCGACCGACGGTACGGTCGGTATCGTAAGGGAGTATATCGAAAAAAACGGTCTTGATTGGCGGCTTTCGGTTGCCGAAAGCAACTCGGGTTATAAGCGCAATTTTTACAATTGCTTAAAGGCCACGACCGGTGATGTTGTGTTTTTGTGCGACCAGGATGATGTGTGGTACCCTGAAAAGCTTGAAATAATAGTGTCGGTCTTTGAGAACGATCCCGATTGCCTCGGCGTGACGTCATCCTTCGATATGACCGATAAAAACGGTGATATAACCGTGCCGTTCAGCGCAGATAACAGAACGTCCAACCACGGTCTTGTGAGGATGAAGCTGAAAAAAGGCGAGTGCGTTGAGATCGACGCCAAAACGGTACTGCTCAACAACATTTCACCCGGTTGTACCTCGGCCTACCGACGTTCTGCGGTTGAGGAATACCTCAAAACCTCAGATTGCACCATGCCGCACGATTGGGAGCTTAATGTGGTGGCTGCCAAGAAAAACGGTCTGCGGTTTTTGAACCTGCCGCTTATAGGCTACCGTCAGCACGGCAACAATACCATCGGTCTCACCCCCGAGGAGGAGGCAGGCTTTGGACCGCTTAAGATGACGGGTACGGTGGAAATGCGGTTCAGAGTGCTTCGTGACCAACAGCTTCAAGCCGATATGTTCACCAAAAATATGGATGAAAGCGACCCGTCACAAAGGCGTTTTTCCAAAAGATTGCAGCAATTTTGCCGCAACCGTGATATAATTCTCCGTGAAAAAAGGCTGTGGCCTTGCTTCAAAAATCTGTTTTTGTACCCCAATTTCATAAAGGTCACCGCCATTCGCTTCAGAGCGGTCGTGGGCGACTTTTTGTATGTTTTAAAATCAAAGTTTAAATCCAAGGAGCAGGAAAAATGATAGATCAGACAATTAAAAATTTAGTTGAATACGGTGTTGAGACCGGACTTATCACCACCGAGGACAAGGTATACACCGCCAACCGTTTGTTGGAGATTTTGGGTCTTGACGAGTTTAATGAGCCCGAAACCGCAACCACAAGCGACCTTGAGGTCATTTTGAAGGATGTACTTTCATTTGCGGTCGAAAACGGCATTATCGACGATAACATCACCGAAAAGGACCTCTTTGATACCAAGGTGATGGCAGCTTTGGTGCCCCGTCCGTCCGAGGTTATCAAGACCTTTTGGTCGGAATATGAGAAGTCACCCGAGGCCGCTACCGATTATTACTATAATTTGAGCTGTGACAGCGATTATATCCGCCGTTACCGCATCAAAAAGGATGTTAAATGGGTCACCTCGACCGAATACGGCGACCTTGATATCACCATCAATCTGTCCAAGCCCGAAAAGGACCCCAAGGCTATTGCCGCCGCTAAAAATGCTAAGCAGAGCGGCTACCCCAAGTGCTTGCTCTGCAAGGAAAATGAGGGCTACGCCGGCCGAATGAACCACCCGGCACGCGGTAACCACCGCATTATCCCCATGATGATCAACAACACCCCCTGGATGATGCAGTACAGCCCTTACGTTTACTATAATGAGCATTGTATCGTGTTCAATTCTGAGCACACACCCATGGCCATCAACCGTGCCACCTTCAGAAAGTTGCTTGATTTTGTCAAGCTGTTTCCGCATTACTTTGTCGGCTCCAATGCCGACCTGCCGATAGTCGGCGGTTCTATTCTTTCGCACGACCATTTCCAGGGCGGACATTACACCTTCGCAATGGCCAAGGCTCCCGTTGAGACCAATGTGAAATTTGACGGCTTCGAGGATGTTGAGGCAGGCATTGTCAAGTGGCCTATGTCGGTCATCCGCCTGAGAGCTAATGACACCGACCGTCTTATCGAGCTTGCCGACAAGATTCTCGTAAAGTGGAGAGGCTATACCGATGAGGATGCATTCATCTTTGCCGAAACCGATGGTACTCCGCACAACACAATTACCCCCATCGCCCGAAAGGCTGACGGTAAGTTTGAGCTTGACCTTGTGCTTCGCAACAACATAACGACCGATGAGCATCCCTTGGGCGTTTACCATCCTCATGCCGAGCTGCACCACATCAAGAAGGAAAATATCGGCCTTATCGAGGTTATGGGTCTTGCGGTTTTGCCTGCACGTCTTAAAGAAGAAATGCGTATATTGGGTGAAAAGCTGGTAGCAGGGGACGACCTTTATTCCGACGAGGTTACCGCAAAGCACGCCGATTGGGCAAACGAGTTCAAGAAGAACTATACCATCACCGCCGACAACGTTGACGATATCATCCGTGCCGAGGTCGGCAAGGTTTTTGCCAAGGTTCTGGAGCACGCAGGTGTTTACAAGCGTGACGAAAACGGCAAGGCCGCATTCCTTAGATTTGTTGACGGAGTGAATAAATAAACAGGTAAATATTTGTCCTGAAATTTTGTCAATTTGTCTTTACATTTGAAGTTGAGTTTAGTACAATGAGCATAGAACATCACTGTTCTGTGCTCATTTTTTTGAATGCCGATTTTAAAGGGGTTGATTTAATGAAAATTGTATTTTTGGGTTCAAGCCACGGTATCCCCGAACCCAACAGAAGGTGCAGTTGTATACTTGTTGAGGTGGGAGATAACCGATATTTTGTTGATATGGGTCTTATGCCGATTGAGGAGCTTGTCAATCGAGGCATTGCCGTTGACTCGGTCAAGGGAATATTTATCACCCATATGCATGGCGATCACACTAATGGGCTTATCTCGTTTATTGACCTTTGCTCTTGGGTGTATAAGACTGCTGAGCCTAAAATATTTTTACCTAAAGTTGAGGGTAAAGAGGTTATTGAAGCTTGGTTTAAGGTCACGGGAACAAAGTCCCGTGAATTTGACTACCGTAAGGTCGAGGAAGGCATTATTTTTGATGACGGTGTGCTGACGGTAACAGCGATACGCACCAAGCATTGTGATGTGTCCTTTGCGTATTTGCTCGAAGCCGAGGGCAAAAGGGTCTTGTTTACGGGTGATCTTTTCAGAGAGCCTTCCGAGGATTTCCCCAAAATTGCAAAGGAAGTCAGTCTTCAGCTTGCAGTTTGTGAGGGCGCACATTTTGATGTGGAAAAATACGAGCCGATATTCAAGGAATGTGACATCAAAAGGGTGATCATAAATCATACCGCTGAATGGAACTTCCCGCATTTACAGCGTCTTGCGGCAAATATGCCGGAATTAGGAATTAAAATGGCCAATGACGGCCTTGAAATTATAGTTTGAACAACGAGAGGGTGTTGGTTATGGATAAAAATCGTTTGGGCGTTATGGTCGACTGCTCGAGAAATGCTGTTATGACGGTCGACACCGCCAAAAGCTTCATTGATACGTTGAGTAAAATGGGCTACAATATGCTCATGCTCTACACCGAGGACACCTATGAGGTCGACAATCAGCCTTGGTTTGGGTATCTCCGCGGCCGTTATTCCAAGGACGAACTGAAGGAAATCGTTAAATACGGTGAGGAAAAGGGAGTAGAGCTTATCCCTTGTATTCAGACCCTTGCTCACTTGAATCAGTTGCTCCGTTGGTATAAATATGATGAAGTCCGTGACTGTGACGATATTTTACTTATAGATGAACCGAAAACCTATGAGCTGATCGAGGATATGTTCAGAACCGTAAGGGAATGCTATAAGACCGATTACATACATATCGGTATGGATGAGGCTCACAACGTCGGCTTGGGAAAGCATCTGGATAGGCACGGCTTTTGCAACAGATTTGAGTTGCTTGGCCGCCATTTGAACAAGGTTGCAAAATTGGCTGAAAAGTACGGCTTTAAGCCAATCATGTGGAGCGATATGTTCTTCCGTCTTGCCAATAACGGAGTGTATGACACCAATGATCCCGAGATCATTACCGAGGATATCAAAAATCAAGTTCCCGATAACGTTGAGCTTTGCTATTGGGATTATTGCAAACGCACCCGTGAGCCTTACGAAATTATGATCGAGACGCACAAGCGTTTTGAAAGACCTATTTGGTTTGCAGGCGGTGCATGGATGTGGAAGGGCTTTTCACCCGATAACGAAATTTCCATAACCCGTACCGCGGCCGCTGTCAGCGCTTGCAAAAATAAATCATTGACAAATGTCTTCATCACCTGCTGGGGAGATGACGGTGCCGAGTCTCCTTATTTCAGCGTTTTACCCACACTGTTTTATGCCGCCGAGGCATTTCGGGGTAATGACGATCTGAAGGATATCAAGAGTAAGTTTGAGGCAATGTTTGGAATCGGTTTTGACGATTTCTGCACGGTCGACCTTCCTTCAAAGCTCATTGATGAGTCGCATATTTTGGCAAGAAATCCCGACAAGGTCATGCTTTATAACGATCCGTTTCTCGGCATCTACGATAAAATGCTTTTTGAGGATGACCGTGAGATAAAGCATTACAAAAAGGTCAGCCGTAAGCTGAAGCCGTTGTGCGACAACGAGAATTTTGGTTATATCTTCAGATCCTCAAAGGCACTTTGCGATTTGTTGGCGGTGAAATACACCTTGGGACGTGACACAAGGATCGCATATTTGAGCAGCGAAAAGCAGGCGGTCTTGGAGATTGCCGACCGATATAAAAAGGCAATAAGGCTGCTTGATGCTTTTATCAAGGAGTTCAAGGCTTGCTGGCTGAAGGAAAAGAAGCCGCACGGCTTTGATGTTCAGGATATACGTCTTGGCGGACTCAGACAGCGTCTTGTTTCCTGCCGTGAGCGGCTCTTGCAGTATGCAAACGGGGAGATAGACCGTATTGAGGAGCTTGAAGAGCCACAGCATTATGTTGATGGCTTATGGTTTACCAATTGGAGGCAAAACGCTTCTGCAAATAATATTTAAGCTTTCAGAAATGAGGGGTAAAAATGAGTAACAAAAGACTTGGAGTTATGGTCGACTGCTCGAGAAACGCTGTTATGACGGTCGATACACTCAAAAAGTTCATCGATTCGTTGAGCAAAATGGGCTATAATATGCTTATGCTCTACACCGAGGATACCTACGAGGTCGACGATCAGCCTTGGTTCGGTTACCTGCGTGGCCGCTATTCCAAGGATGAGATGAAGGAGATCGTCGCTTACGGTGCGGAAAAGGGAATAGAGCTTATCCCTTGCATTCAGACCCTGGCACACTTGAATCAGATGTTCCGTTGGGGCGAATACAACTCGGTTCGTGACTGTAATGACATTCTGCTTATCGACGAGGAAAAGACCTACAAGCTTATTGAGGATATGTTCTCGACCCTCCGTCAGTGCTTTAAGACCAATAAATTGCACATTGGTATGGACGAGGCGCACAACGTCGGTCTCGGTAAATTCCTTGATAAATACGGCTTCCAGAACCGTTTTGAGATCATCGCACGCCATTTGAAGCGTGTTGCCGATCTTGCCAAGAAATACGACTTTGAGCCCATGATGTGGAGCGATATGTTCTTCAGACTTGCCAACCACGGTGCTTATTACGTAAAAGACCCCGATATCATCACCGAGGATATCGTAAAATGCGTACCCGATAACGTTGAGCTGGTTTATTGGGACTATTACCAAAAAGAGCGTGAGCCCTACGACCGTATGATCGAGGCGCACAAGCGCTTCAAAAAGCCCGTGTGGTTTGCAGGCGGTGCATGGACCTGGACGGGCTTCAGCCCTCACAACAACCTGTCGTTGATAACCACCAAGTCGGCAATGTCGGCCTGCCGTGATGCAGAGGTTGACAATGTATTTTTGACCTGCTGGGGCGACAACGGTGCCGAGACCTCGACCTTTGCCATACTGCCGACATTGATGTATGCTGCTGAAGTTTACCGTGGCAATGATGATATGGAGTCTGTTAAGGCTAAATTCCAAGAGCTGTTCGACTTTGATTTCGACGATTTTATGAAGCTTGATCTGCCGTCTGTCTACGGTCCCGGTGCCGAGGCTTCGGCACAGCTTCCCGATAAGCAGATGCTCTATTCCGATCCCTTCTTAGGCTTTTGCGATACCATTGTTGACGATGCCGCCAAAATGAAGGAGACCTATCTTGGTTATGCCAAGGTGCTTTGGCCGTTTGCCGAAAACGAGACCTACGGCCATCTGTTTAAGTCGGCCGCCGCTTTGTGTGAGGCTGTTGCCTACAAGGGTGGCTTGGGCAAGCTGACCCGCAAGGTTTATAAATCGGGTGACAAGGAGGCTCTCAAAGAGGTAGTTAAGGAGTATCTTGTTGCCGAGGCCAAGGTCAATGCCTTCCACCGTGCGCACGAGGAATGCTGGTTCAAGGAAAAGAAGCCGCACGGCTTTGATGTTCAGGATGCAAGGCTTGGCGGTGTTATCAAGCGTCTTGAAAGCTGCCGTGAGCGTCTTGAAGCCTATATAAATGGGGATATCGACCGCATAGAGGAGCTTGAGGAGGAATTGCTCAAATATCCCACCGATCAGTTCAGACTTCATAACTATGCAAATTGTATGTCAGTCAACGCTTTATAATAATTAAATGTCATTTTTTACAGCAAAGCGTGTTTTCGGACACGCTTTGTTGCTGAAAAATGAAACGGTGAAAACCGTATAAAAAAATTATCTTAATAGTGAAAAAAAACAGTTGACATTTGTAGTGTAGGAGTTTATAATAAACTACAAGGAGTAGTTTTACTACACGCAGATGTCGATACGGTTTTAAAGCCGTGTGTTGATCCGTGATTTAGCGAGATTTTGCAGTAAGGAGGAAAAACAAATGAAGACTTATGTCAAGCCTATTATTGAGATGGACGCTCTTGTAGCCGATACCCGCCTTGCCAATGATCCCATGCTCTACGCTGATGAGATCTACGGAGATGAAGTATCTGTTCCCGCAGGCGATTGGGACGATTTCTTTGAATAATCCCTCGAATTGCAACACCCGTCGGAGCCTTTCCGATGGGTGTTTTGTTTTGTCGAAATTTTTACCGTATTTTAAGATTTGTCTAATTAATGATTGAATATGTCGAATGTTTGTGCTATAATGGCAAAGTTATATAACAAGAGGGAAGGGTTTTAATTTGAAATTGGGTTATCTTCAGCCAAAGATGATCTCCGCTATGAAGAATTATAGCGGTCAGCAGTTTGTCAAGGACTTGATTGCCGGTATTATCGTTGCCATAATTGCCTTGCCGTTGTCCATTGCGTTGGCGCTGGCTTCGGGTGCGGCACCTCAGCAGGGTATATACACCGCAATTTTTGCCGGATTTACGGTATCTCTGCTCGGCGGAAGCCGAATCCAGATCGCAGGTCCCACGGCCGCCTTTGCCACCATTGTCGCAGGTGTTATCGCCACACAAGGTATGGAGGGACTTATCCTCGCAACTCTTATGGCGGGTATAATGCTTATCATAATGGGTCTGTGCAAGCTGGGCGGACTTATAAAATACGTGCCTGCCACAATAACTGTCGGTTTTACCGCAGGTATCGCCGTAACCATCCTTGTCGGTCAGATAAAGGACTTTTTGGGTCTTACATACCAAGGCGGCGAAAAGCCGGTTGAAACCATTGAAAAAATAGAGGCCAATATCCACAACATCACAACCTTCAGCTGGCAGGCATTGTTGGTCGGTGCAGTTTGCTTGGCAATTCTTATCATTTACCCTAAGTTCGAGAAAAAACTGCCGCCCTCGCTTATAGCCGTTGTTGTGGGTGCGCTGATGGTCAAATTCATTCCAGGTCTTGACGAGGGAGTTTTCACCATCGGTGAGCTTTACAGCAATATTCCTTCAGGCTTCCCGAAATTCACTCTGGGAGGACTTGATTTCAGCTTTGATAAAATTCTCGCAGTTTTGCCCGATGCGTTTACCATCGCAATTTTGGCGGCAATAGAGTCGCTTTTGTCCTGCGTTGTAGCCGATAAGATGGTCGACTCCAAGCATAACCCCAACGCCGAGCTTGTGGCGCAGGGTGCGGGTAATATGCTGTCGGTCATGTTTGGCGGAATCCCGGCCACAGGTGCCATTGCACGTACTGCGGCCAACGCCAAAAACGGAGGCAGGACCCCCGTTGCAGGCATGGTTCACGCCGTTGTGCTTTTGTTGGTCATTCTGTTCTTGATGCCTTTGGCAAAGCTTATCCCCATGCCGGCCATTGCTGCAATTTTGTTTATGGTTGCCTATAATATGAGCGAGTGGCGTCATTTTGTCGAGCTTTGCAAGACCGAAAAGTGGTACAATATCGTTGTGCTGGTCGTCACCTTTGTGCTGACCGTCGTGTTCGATCTGGTGGTAGCCATCGCCGTCGGCCTCGCAATTTATGTTGTTATTGTGATAATCGAAAAGATCAACCACAAAAAACAAAACGCGTAACACAAACACGTAATACACAAATAAACGCACCCTTGAGTCGGCTCAAGGGTGTGTTTTTGTTGTATAACGAAAACTACCCGCTAAGCGGGTGGTTCATTAGAGGCTTTTGCCGTTGAGCAATCCCGCCGCAGCGGTAGGCTCCCCTGTGTAAGGGGAGCTGTCAGCAAAGCTGACTGAGGGGTTGTTTGAGAGTGCTTTTTTACAATCCCTCCGTCACGCTGCGCGTGCCACCTCCCTTTGCACAAGGGAGGCGAAAAATAGTAGCCACATCTGTGGCGGTAGGGCGAGTTTGCAAGTGTCAAATGTTTCGGTGGGCTTTCAGCCCAGTCAGTAACATGCCCTTATAGGGCTGAGCAAGCCACCGGCTTAGCCGGTGGTTATGACTGTATATCCAAATGAGTCCATAATAGTTTAAAATCGGCAAGATGTAAAAAAATCGAAATTATTGAAAAAAAGACTTGATTTTTTAAAGAAAGTGTGGTATCATACCACTTGTGCTTGGGGGTATAGCTCAGCTGGGAGAGCGCTTGAATGGCATTCAAGAGGTCAGCGGTTCGATCCCGCTTATCTCCACCAAGAAAAGAAACACCTTTTGTCTATCGGACAAAAGGTGTTTTCTTTTCAATGAAATAAATCCATTTCGGGATTTGTGAAATACGCTGCGGCGTATTAGGATTTATTTTATTTCACATTTTGCCAAATGGCAAAATATTTCATTTAGTACATCTTAGGTGTGATATACACAAGGAGCAGGTCAACACCTGCTCCTGTTTTATCTTGCTTATTATTTAAGAATCATTCTCCATAACCGTTGGGGTTGGTGGACTGCCAGCGCCAGGTGTCGACGCACATATCCTCGATGGTCTTTTTAGCCTCCCAACCGAGGAGGTTCTTGGCCTTGTCGGCATTGGCATAGACCTCGTCGGGGTCGCCGGGACGGCGGGGGTCGATGACAAAGGGGATCTCGATTCCGCTTGCCTTCTGGAACGCATCCTTAAGCTGAAGAACGCTGACACCGTTACCTGTGCCGAGGTTGATAGCCTCACAGCCGGTGTTCTTAAGCGCCCAATCGACCGCCTTAACGTGGCCGTTAGCAAGGTCTACAACGTGGATATAGTCACGCACACCGGTTCCGTCAACGGTATTGTAATCATTGCCGAAAACGTGCAGCTTTTCCAATTTACCGACCGCAACCTGCGAAATATACGGCATAAGGTTGTTGGGGATGCCCTTGGGGTCCTCACCGATAGTGCCGCTTTCGTGTGCGCCGATGGGGTTGAAGTAACGAAGAAGTGCTATGCTCCAGCCGTTGTCCGAGGCGTAAAGGTCACGGAGCATCTCCTCAATAAACAGCTTGGTGCGGCCGTAGGGGTTGATAGCGCCCAAGGCAAAAGTCTCAACCAACGGCATCTCGGTTGCAACGCCGTAAACGGTGGCCGAGGACGAGAAAACGATCTTCTTAACGCCAAACTCCTCCATAACGTCGCAAAGGACAAAGGTAGAGTCGATATTATTCTTGTAATATTCCATCGGGATCTTGGCCGATTCACCGACGGCTTTTAAGCCTGCAAAGTGGATAGCGGCCTCGATCTTGTTCTCCTTGAAAATGGTGCGCAGAGCCTCACGGTCTCTGACATCGGCCTTGTAGAACTTTACGGGTTTTCCGATGATTTTTTCAACACGCTTCAAGGATTCCTCCTTGGAGTTGCGCAGGTTGTCGATAACAACGACATCGTAGCCTGCCTTGGAAAGCTCAACAACGGTATGACTGCCGATATATCCGGCACCGCCTGTAATAAGAATTGCCATAATATTTCTTCCTTTCGGTTGATGTGTTATTCTGCTAATTTTCTGCCCATCAGAACACCCATAACGGATGCCATCATAAGACCTCGTGTCCAACCGCTGGAGTCACCCAGGCAGTAAAGCCCCTCAACACTCGTGGTAAGGTTTTCGTCCATCTTTACTCGGTTGGAGTAGAACTTCAATTCAGGGCTATAAAGCAAGGTTTCAGTAGAGGCAAAGCCGGGAACAACGTGGTCGACCGCCTGAATGAAGTTGATAATGTTGGTCATTGCACGGTAGGGCATTGCGGCGGTGATATCGCCTGCAACGGCATCGGGCAGGGTGGGCTTCAGATTGGCGTGTGCCAACTCCTTCTGCCAGGTGCGCTTACCGTCCAGAATATCGCCGTAGCGCTGCACTAAAATGTGACCTGCACCCAGCATATTGGTCAGTTCACCGACCTTCTGAGCGTATTCTATCGGCTGATTGAAGGGCACGCTGAAGTTGTGCGAGCAAAGGATGGCAAGATTAGTATTCTGCGATTTGAAATCTTTATACGAATGACCGTTTACAACGGCAAGGTTGTTGTCATAATTCTCCTGGCTGACAAATCCGCCGGGGTTCTGACAGAAGGTACGAACCTTGTTTTTGAACGGTTTGGGATAGCCGATAAGCTTGGACTCATAAAGCACCTTGTTGACGGTCTCCATAACCTCGTTTCGAACCTCAACACGGACACCGATATCAACGGTGCCGGGCTGATGAGCAATATTATGCTCGGCGCACTGCTTTTCGAGCCAATCTGCGCCTCTGCGACCGGTGGCAACAATGGTACTGTCGGCATATATCTCAAACTCCTGCTTGCGGTCAGTAGCCTTAATGCCAACGCACTTTTCACCCTCAAAAATGAGGTTCAGACACTCGGTGCCGAAATAGATCTCAACACCGTTGTTCAACAGATATTTTTCGATTGAAAGGTAGATATCCTGCGCCTTTTCGGTGCCCATATGACGGATAGGGCAGTCAACAAGCTGAAGTCCTGCCTGAATGGCACGCTTTCTGATCTCCTTGACCTCCTCGGTGTTGCCCAAGCCTTCAACGTGCTCGTCGGCACCGAACTCAAGGTATATTTTATCAGCATAGTTGATAAGCTCCTGCGCAAAATCCTCACCTATCAAAGAGGGGAGATCGCCGCCGACCTCATAGCTTAAAGACAGCTTACCGTCCGAAAATGCACCCGCACCCGAAAAGCCTGTGGTGATATGGCAGAACGGCTTGCAGTTGACGCATTGCTTGGTCTTAGATTTGGGGCAGTGACGGTTTTCAACCGACTGACCTTTTTCAACTATGACTATTTTCTTTTTGCTGCCAAGCTTCAGCATTTCAATAGCGGTAAAAATTCCGGCAGGGCCTGCACCGACAATAACTACATCTGTTTTCATTATGTATCTCTCCCAAAAGTGTTAGGTCAGATCACATTCTGTGAATTTAACCATAATATTATACCACGCCGACAACGGTTTTGCAATAGAAAAGCGTTAAAACAGAACTGCAATATTTTGCCGTAAATTATTGACAATCGGCTTCAAAAGGTATATTCTATATATAATATATACATTTTCGGAGGGTGTAAAATGAAGTTGCTTGAGGAAAAGATCATCCGTGACGGACGTGTTTTGGACGGTAATATTTTAAAGGTCGACAATTTTCTTAACCATCAGATCGATGTTATGTTTATGTGCGAGCTGGGAAAGGAATTCAAGCGCCTTTTTATGGACAGCGGCATCACCAAGATAGTTACCATTGAGGCATCGGGAATAGGCGTAGCCTGCCTTACGGCACAGTATTTCGGAGTGCCCGTGGTTTTCGCCAAAAAAAGCAAAAGCTCCAACATTTCTAATGATGTTTATTCCTACAAGATCGAATCCTTTACCCACGGCAAGGTGTTTAATGTTGTTGTTTCAAAGCAGTATCTGAACGCCGATGACAAGGTACTTATCATTGACGATTTCCTTGCAACAGGCAACGCTTTGGTTGGTCTTATCGACATTGTCGAGCAATCGGGCGCAGAGGTCAAGGGCTGCGGAATCGTTATCGAAAAAGCCTATCAGAACGGCGGAAAGCTGTTGCGTGATAAGGGCTACCGTGTCGAATCGCTGGCAAGAATTGCCGCAATGGACTCCGAAAAGGGAATCGAATTCTGCTGATCGTATCCATAAAACTGCAAAAGAAAGCCGTTACATCGTTTGATGTAACGGCTTTTGTGTTTACTTATACTTTTCTCGGTCGGCGTTGATCTTGATCTCGATAAGCTTGTTAGCAAGGTCAACGGCGGTGTCTACCTTGTTGGAGACCGAGTCGATTGCGGTCTTCATACCGGCAGAGGATGCATTTTTTGCGGAATTATAGAACGCTGTGTTCTGGTCCTGGCCGAGCAGGGTGGCAAGACCTGCATCAAAGTTGAAATACTTCTGACTTGCGGTGCGGTTGGTCAATGCATAGTAGAACTGTCCTGCCTCGGGGGTGAGGAAGGTGTTCTGCAGGTCGTAGTTGATGGGGTCAAGCAGATATCTGATGAAGTAGCCTGCGGCATCGGGGTGATGTGCACCCTCGCAAATGCCGTATACACGGTAGATGGAAGAAACCAACGATTCTTCTCCTTTTTCAAACGAAGGCATATAAACGAAGCCAACATCCTCGGGGTCCATTTCGGCAAAATAGCCGTTGGCCTTAAGTCCCCATGTTCCGCGGACTATCATGCCGCAACGACCCTGGACAAAACGGTTGATATTACCGTCAAGCAGACCCTGCTCCTTGGCATCGGCGTACCATTGGAATGCGGCCAGCAGCTTGGGATCGTTTACGCCGCTCGAAAAGGTGTCGGAATCGTAATTGTACTTTGTGAACGAGGCACCGACCGAGCCTGCCAGAATATCTAGCTCAAGCTGTGCGCCGTAATAAATGTCGTTGCTGGTCGAAAGCGATTTGACATCCTTCAAGCATTTCAGCATATTGTCCCAGGTCCAGTTACCCTCGGCATAATAATCGGCAGGGGATTTGAAGCCGTTCTCCTCAAAGATACGCTTGTTGAAGAAGACCAGATTTGAGCCGGTGTGCGGTGTGCCGATGGTGTTGACACCGTAGATGTTGCCGTTAAGACGTGTGCTTTCAAGCATACTCTTGTCCCAAATGGGGTCGTTGAGGTCGACCGTCGAAACAAGGTTGATGGGTGAGGCGATCTCAAGAGTCAAGGGGAAGGACTGGTTGCCCTCGTTGGTCATAAATACGTCGGGAGCATCACCGATGGCGATCTTGGTCTTGATGTGCTCGGGGTAGCCCGACTGCGGCACGGCAAAAACCTCGCACTTAAGGCCGGTGTCAGCCTCAAAATTAGCGTAGGCAATGGCACTTTCGTTGGTGGTGGGATCGCCCCAGGTGGCATGGCGAACCGTCTGACCCTTGATGCTTTCCGAAATCGTGGCATACGGGTCCCAGGTCGCCGGGTCATACTTTGAGCCTTGCTCAATGTCGGGTGTGTTGGGTTCAACTATGGTCTCGGACGAAGCGTTGGAATTATTGTTGGTTGATGAGGAAGAGCCGTTATCCTTCGCTGTGTCGCCTCCGCAGGCCGAAAAGGCCAGTACCAGCATAAGCAATGCGGCAATAAGGCTTAAGGTTCTCTTGATACTGAATTTCAATGGGATCCCTCCGTTGTCATTTGTTAAAAACAGTATACCATATTTTTCGTGCCGTGTAAATATTTTATTACGTATAAATTTGTTGAAGTAAATTGTGCAAAAAAGAAAACCGCAGGGGACAGACCCTGCGGTTTAAAGCTTAACAATTATTCCTCAAGCTGAGAGGTGCAATGTGCGCAACGGGTTGCTTCGATTGCGATCTCGGACTTGCAGAAGGGGCAGACCTTTGTGGTGGGAGCCTTGGCTTCCTCAGCAGCTTCCTCTTCCTTCTTTTTGAGAGCTTCGAGCTTCTTCTTGGTGCTCATCATAACTCTGATGACAACGAAGATAGAGAGTGCAATGAGCAGGAAGTCGATAATTGCCTGAATGAACATACCGTAGGTGATGGCAACCTCGGCCTGGGTCTCAACCAATTCACCGGTTGCGGCATCAAGCTCCTTGACCGACTCAACAAGGACGTATTTAAGACCCTTAAGGTCAACGTCACCGGTAATGAGTGCGATAAGGGGGTTGATGATGTCGGCAACCAACGAAGACACGATGGCCTTGAATGCGGTACCGATGACAACACCGACAGCCATGTCGATTATGTTGCCCTGGCTGATAAATGCTTTGAAATCTGCGAAAAACTTTTTCATTTTTTCCACCTCATATTTTTATTTGTTTAAAACAGCAGTTCTCCGATAACTGCATTGGAAACCAAAAAACCTTGAACGGTAAGGCATAAATTACGGTCGGTCAGGTCAACCAAACCCGTATTTCTGAACTTTTCGGCTTTTGTTTTAAGCAATTCGGTCGGTTTTGCACCGAAACGCCTTTCGAGCTCGGAAAAATCCAAGCCCTCTTTAAGCCGAAGTCCCAACATACAAAATTCAGAAAAATCGCCGCCCTCACCGTCGGGGCTGATGTGGGGCGCTGTGAGATATTGCTCACAGTTGCGATCAAAACTGAAACGTTGACCGTTGACAAACGAATAAGCGGCAGGGCCAAGCCCCAAATACTCCTCGCACAGCCAATAGCGGGTGTTGTGCTTTGAACGGAAACCGTTTTTAGCGAAATTCGAGATCTCGTAATGCTCAAAGCCGTGCTTTTGGAGATATTCCGATGTGAATAGGTACATATCCGAAACCGTGTCCTCATCCGGCAGGTCGAGTGTTTTAATGTCAGCCCGTCCGAATGGGGTATCGGGCTCGATTTTGAGCATATAGCAGGAAAGGTGAGTAGGCTCAAGCGACAAAAGAAAATCAAGAGAAGCCTTAAGACTTTCCATTGTCTGATGCGGGATGCCCAGCATCAGATCAAGCGAAATATTATGTATTCCTGCGGCCTTTGCGGCATTTACCGTTCTTATAACATCGCTTACGGAATGTCGGCGTGACAGCGCTTTAAGCTCGCTGTTGATCCCCGACTGAACGCCTAAAGAAATGCGGTCAACGCCTGCCTTTTTCATAAGCTCAAAATCGGCTTTAAGGTCGTCGGCAGGATTGCACTCAACCGTTATTTCGTCAATTTCACCCTTGAACGATGCCCTCACGGTGTCGATCAGCCGTTTGATGCGTTCACCACCCAAAAGGGAGGGGGTGCCGCCACCGAAATAAAGCGTGTCGACCTGTCTTTTAAGCCGTTCGCCCGCAAGCCGTATGTGCTCACATAAGGTATCGGTATACCGTTCATAAAGCAGGACGTCCGCTCTGTAAGAGTAAAAGTCGCAGTATGCGCATTTAGAGTCACAGAACGGAACGTGCAGATAAAGTCCTAATTTATTATTCAACGATGGTAGCCATGCAGCTTCCGGGGATGGCGGCTGCGTTTGCCTCGTCGGTGTCAACGTGCATAGCAAGTGCATACTTGGGGCTTACACGGACAACGGTATCACCGTAAATAAGGCTTCTGCCGTCGGTAGTGACCTTAACATTTACGATATCGCAATCCTTAACGCCAAGCTCTGCAGCATCCTCGGGGGTCATGTGGATGTGACGCTTTGCAACGATAACACCCTCTGAAAGTTCAACCTCGCCGCAGGGACCAACCAGCTTGCAAGCACCTGAACCGGCAACATCGCCCGACTCACGGATGGGAGCAACAACGCCGATGGAACGTGCATCGGTAGCCGAAAGCTCGACCTGGGTATCGGGACGGCAGGGTCCGAGAATGGAAACACCCTTAAGCTCCTTCTTGGGGCCTACAACGGTAACACGCTCCTCGCAAGCGAACTGGCCGGGCTGGGAAAGATCCTTTTTGGGGGTAAGCTCATAGCCTGCACCGAAAAGGGTCTCGAGGTGCTCTTTGGTCACGTGGACGTGACGTGCGGAAATTTCAACTAAAAATTCTTTTGCCATTTTGAAAAACTCCTTTTGGAAAAATATTTACAGTTTATTTTAACATATTTTAAAATATTTTCAAGTAGTAGAGCATATTTATTTTGCCTTTTGGCGCAAAAACTTAATGGAAGATCCTTTCCTCACCGCTGTCACCGTTTTGGCCGTTACCGTTGTCAGCAGACTCACCGTTCAGAGTGGGTTGGGGAGCTTCATCGATAACACGCACCTTTTTCAGGGTCTCACTCAGATCAAACATACGGTCGTTGTAAAAATAAACGATTTTCTTACCTCGCATTATAAGGAAAAATCGGTCACCCATGTGCACAGACTGTCCGATACCCTCGCCCAACATACGGTAGTTTTCCGACCAAGTGTAATATTCAACTTCGGGGTAGAATTGTATCTGGCCGTGCTTGTTAAACATCAGATAATAATAGATAACAGTTCTTCTTCTGTGACGACTTTTTACGGTTTTGATGCCTCGGAAACGGTCGATGGCAATGTAAAATTTTTTATACCCCGAAAGCAGCATATAAATGCTGTGAACGAAATCAAATATCAAAGCAACGGTGAAAATCAATCCAATCGCAGCGGCGAGCATTATGAAGATCGGCAAATCTTTCCCGTCTTCTAAAAATGCAAATGTCAGCCATATATACACACCGTCCAGAATTGCCAAAAACGGAAACAGTGCCAAATGTATAATTATATTACGTTTGTGCACCTTTTGAAGGTCGTGCTCAATTTTCTTGGTCGTGACCTTTTCCTGCACGGTGTATTCATACTGTCCGAATTCGTTTTCTTTACCCATAATACCCCTCTGATTACAATAATTTATTCTATCTTCATATAGAGTAAACACTGTTTATGTTACATTACAATAATAACACATTGATTTCGCAATTTCAAGGGGCAGAGAGGTGGGGGGAAAGGCGCATAAATGCATAAATAAAAAATACCCCGAACCAAACGGTTCGGGGTTAAAGCTTTGATTAGTCTGCTACGTAAGGAAGCAATGCAACATAACGTGCACGCTTGATAGCAGTGGTGAGCTCACGCTGGTGAGCAGCACAGGTGCCGGTTACACGGCGGGGAAGGATCTTTGCACGCTCGGAGATGAACTTTCTGAGCTTTGCAACGTCCTTGTAATCGATGAACTCTGCACGGTCAACACAGAAGTGGCAAACCTTCTTTCTGGGCTTGCGGTGCATAGGTCTCTCATTCTTTTCCATTTTAAGGCGACCTCCTTTAAATTTTGTAGAAAACCTTTAAGGTTTAAAGTTAATCTTAGAACGGCAGATCGTCGTCAGATGCGATCTCGGAGAAATCGCCCGAATCGCTGTTGGAGAATGACTGAGGAGCCGAAGCGGGGGCTGCGGGAGCATAACCACCTGCGTTGCCGCTGTCACGCTTACTCTCAACAAAGTGAGCATTGTTGACAACCACCTCATAAGTGGTGCGGTTGTTGCCCTCTTTGTCGGTATAGCGGTTCATTCTGAGTGAACCCTCGATACCGATACGCTGACCCTTGGTGAAGTAACGGCAAATGAACTCTGCCGACTGTCTCCAAGCAACGATGTTGATGAAATCAGCCTGTCTCTCTTCTCCGGATTTAAATTGACGGTCTACTGCGATAGAAAAACGGGTGACCGAAATGTCATTATTCGTTTTTCTGAGTTCGGGATTGTCGGTCAATCTACCGACGAGTACTACAACATTCATTCTGTCGTACCCTCCTTACTTTACTGTGACCATGACTCTAAGAGCACCGTCGGTGATCTTAACAATACGGTCGAGCTCTGCGGGGAAAGTGGGGACACTGTCGAAAGTGACGACGATGTAGTAGCCTTCTACTTCATCGTTGATAGGATATGCAAGTCTACGCTTACCCCAATCGTCAACGTTTTCAACGGTACCGTTTTCAGCAATCAGAGCCTTGAATTTCTCGACAAGAGCGGTGGTAGCTTCCTCACCGTTTACAACCGAGAAAACGAGCATTGCCTCATACTTATTAGTAGCCATTCGTTACACCTCCTTATGGACATTTGGCTCTCAAATTTCATTGAGGGCAAGGAGCTATTTACATAGATATGCTCAATAGCACACAATATTATAGCAACTGTGAGTTCATTTGTCAAGAACTTTTTTCAATAAGTGTTTATCTGTTGATATGCCTTCAACGCAATTATAATTTTTCGAGAATATTCTGCATACTGCAATGTTGTTTATTGGCGTGTGAAATTTTACGAAATTTAAGCGGAGTAATACCAAAATAAAGTTTAAAATGCTTTCTAAATGTCCTCGTATCATTATAGCCGACCGCGTTTGCTATTTCTTCAATGCTTTTATCTGAATTGGTTAAGAGTTTACAGCTTTTCTTAATACGGGTTTCTTTTAAATATTCCGAAAACGTGATTCCCGTTTGAGATTTAAAAAGAATACTGATATTTGAAACCGAACAATAATAATCACGGCACAACTGCTCCAAGGTAATATGCTCGGCATAGTGACAATCTGTATATTCGATTATTTCCTCGATACGCTTATCAAATTCAGGAGCAAGAGTATCAAATTTTCTTATAGTTAATAGCAAAAGTTGGATAAGATAGCTCCTCAAAAAAGAAAGATATCCGGGTTCGGTTCTTTTGTATTCATCTATCATTGCTTCCAATATATCTAATATACTCCCGTTATCATCGTTAAATGAGTAAAAATCAATAGACGGATGCGGTAATAGGTTTATATTATAATTTTTAAAAACCGCAATAATTCCTCCGCATCCCCAAAGTGAGTCATCAATAAATTCCGGAACGAAGGTGCATGTAATAACCTTAAAATCCTGGCTTTTACAAACTATCTGATGTTCTGAATTATAATCGATAAGAAAATAATTTCCTTTTGTTATAGAGGTTTGCTTCCCTTTGCAATTATGTATAGCCCGACCCTCGATGATATATATAATTTCTAAAAAATCGTGAGTATGCACAGGCGAATCCTTTGGGTCTTCCCTATACATTACCGAAATCATACGATTTTCAATTATATCCTCTTTGGAATACAACCTTCTCAAAATGCATCACCCTTTATTGAATCTGAGTCAATACTAAAATAAAAAAAGTCTTATGTCAATATATTTATTTAAAAATACCGCCATTTTTCGAAATAATGTGCATATTATTAAATTTTCATTTAGGATATATTAGTAGTGTGGCTTAAAACTTATATTAAACGGTGGTGTGCGTTGTGCATTTACTTATAATTCTGTGCTTGTGTGTGTTAGCAACATCAAAGGTCACGGTTCAAGGGCTATTTGCTAAAACAAACATAAAAGGCTTTTGTGATTCCTTGTTTTTTAATGCGCTTGTTTTTCTCTTTTTGGTCTTGATATTCTTCAAAGATATTTTAACGCTCAACTTCTCTGTATTTTTATTTTCCTTGGTTTTTGGTGTATTGACAGTTGCGTTTCAGATGTGCTACATAAGCGCTATGTCCTGCGGCAATGTGTCACTAACCGTTTTAATAGTAAACCTGAGTATGATAATACCTATATTGGTATCGGTTTTTTGCTATGGAGAAAGGCTTTCCGTTTTAAGATTTTTCGGAATACTATTGACCGTGTTTGCGCTGTTTTTAAGTATTGACAGCAGAGTTGAAAAACGAAATTTCAGAAAGTGGTTTTGTTTGAGTATATTGTCATCGCTTTTCAGTGGTGGTTTAGCGGTATGTCAAAAGATATTCTCTAAAACAGAGTGGCATACTTACTCGAAGCCATTTGTGGTGTGCGGATATGCCGTTGCAGCAATTATATCTATTCTGATATATATAATTTTCAAATGTAAAGGAACGGGCATCAGTTATAAAATAAATATTAAAGTAATTGGATATGCAGCATCTATCGGCATATTGTTGGGAACTTTTCAGATCCTCAACACCAAGGCAATAACCATTATAGACGGAACACTTATTTTCCCTGCATATTATGGTGGCGCGTTAATACTTTCTTATCTTTCAAGTCTATTGATTTTAAAAGAAAAGATCAGTAATAAGCAAAAACTCAGTTTATCGGTCGGTGTGATAGCAATAGTCTTAATGAATTTATAATGGTGGTTGAACGTGGAAATAATTCTGAAAGTGTTATTTCCACGCCAAATCTTCGATTTGACAACGACCATTGCAATGATGTAGAAAAACAATCAAATTTCAAGAAATTTGATTGTTTAAAAGCTGATTTATCTGCTTTTGTGGAAACGCTAAGCGTTTCTACATTCTACAATCATTATAACGATTATAGTGAGGTAGTTATTATGAAATTTGCAAACCACTCGAATTTCAACGCAATAGACCATTTGGGCAGAGCCTTGCCCAAAGCACAAGAGGTCAAGCAAAAGGACGATAGCAAAATAGTGGGTTTATTTTACTATTTATGGCATGGTTGTCACGGCACACAAGGACCTTATGATATCACAAAGATTTTGCAGGAAGACCCAAACGCCATGGACAACCTTGACAGTCCCGCCTGGCCCGACCATACCAACGCTCCTATGCTTCATTGGGGAGAGCCGTTATTTGGCTATTATCTTTCGGATGATGAATGGGTGTTGCGCAGACACGTACAAATGTTTATCGATGCGCAGATTGATGTGTTGTATTTTGACGTTACCAACGGTTTTACATATAGGAACAGTTATCTCAAGCTTTTTGAGGTACTCACCGATTACCAAAACCAAGGCTTTAACGTGCCAAAGGTTTGTTTTTATCTTGCGCCTCAGACAAGAGGCTGTGGAACGGGTAACTTAGAAGCTTTATGGTTGGATTTATATAAGCCCGGGCTCTATTCAAATCTATGGTTTTATTGGAAAGAAAAGCCTCTTATAATATGTCATAGCAAGCGCGCTATTCCTGATGAAGTCAGAAACTTCTTCACCTGGAGAGCACCAACCTGGAAGGACCCTCAATTCCCCGAATGTTGGGCTTGGGAAGGAAATCCCCCTAAAATGGCGGTTGATAATGACGGCAATCCCGAGCAAATGGCCATCAGTGTTTGCGCAAACCGATGTGATCTGCCCGGGAAAGACCCTCTTTACGGAGAAAATATGAGCGATGGTCATTGGGGGTTGCAGGTTCACGGACGCAGTTGGCACAACGGCCAAAAAGACACAAGAGAAAACGCCACTCATTATGGCTTTCATATCGGTGAGCAAATGGAATATGTCTTAAAAGAAAATCCGCCCGTGGTGTTTGTTTGTCAGTGGAACGAATGGCTTGTACCCTTTTTGACAACTAAAAGCACCTGTGTGCCAAGCTACAGTTATCATGGTCACGATATCTGCTTCAGAGATGAATTCAATGAAGAATACAGCCGTGATATTGAGCCTATGAAAGGTGGATATAAGGATGCATATTATATGCAGCTTATATCCTTTGTAAGACGCTTTAAGGGTATGGAGCAACCTATTTTTGATAGTGTTAAAAGCAGCATTACAATCAATGATAATTTCTCACAGTGGGATAATATCGGTATTGCCTACCGCAATTATATCGGCGGTTGTAAGCCTCGTGACCACCGCGCTTATGATGCAATCGGTAAATATTGCAATTACACAGGAAGAAACGAGTTTAGCTTGCTTAAGGTGGCTTCGGATGAACAAAATATTTATTTTTACGCTGAGTGTGTGAAAGATATTTCAAAGCCTTTAGAGGAAAGTTGGATGAATTTATATATCAGAAACCCCCAAATTGACGATAGTTCGTGGGAAGGATATCAATTTGTTATAAATAGAAATAGAACATCCAAATTCACTTCATTGGAAAAATGCTGTGAAAATGGCAGCTATAAATGGGAAACGCTAAGCGAAGTTGAATATTCTTTCAACAAAACACAAATTCAAATAAAAATCCCCAAAAAGCTTCTTGGTATATATGAGAAAGCGTTTTCTATAGAATTCAAGTGGTCTGATAATATGCAAAGCGATGACCTGATGGACTTTTATGTTAACGGCCATTGTGCTCCTATGGGTCGCCTTAATTATACATATTATTTCAACCCCGACGAGAATAAATAAACCGCATTAAACAAACAAAGACACATCATATAATGTGTCTTTGTTTTTGTATTATTTCGTAGTAATCATTCAAGAATGACTCACGCAAGCACAATAACCGAGTTTTCACCATTTATAAGTTCGTGCGTGATTTGGCCATTGAATTTAACAAATTGTAGGGTGGATTTTCAGTTTATCCTTGCTTTTGAGAAAAATCTTAAAACCACCGAGGCCGCTATAACAAGAAGGGGTCAGGTTTAACGGGTAAAAGGGTGATTCTTCGGAGCGTTCAGTTAGGGATAATTCGTCCAAAACAGCGCCTTTTTGCGGTCTAATGTGTCAAAACCACTCAGTACGCGTTAGCGTTACTGAGCGGTTTTTCCTTCTATACCAACAAAAAATCATCTGTTTTGGATGCAAGGCAGTTTTGTAGGATGAAATTTGTGTTTGATGCGCAGTTGAAAAATGAAGGAATACTGCCGTATTTCAAGGCTTTTCAACAAGCTTCATACCAAATTTCACCGAAAAACCGATTTCTCCCTAATTGAGCGCTCCGTTTATCAGCCCTTGTTGTACTCCAGCTTTATCTTTAAAAAATCCTCAAAGGCTTCGGGCTTTTGGTTGGGGTTGCGTAACAAAGCTGACGGATGAAAGGTTCCCATAAACTTAATTTTCCCTTTTTGAATCCAATTGCCGTGCTGTTTGGTGACTCTGAAGTCGGGGTCGATAAGTCGGCAGGCCGAGATACGTCCGAGGCAGACAATAAACTCGGGGTCGATCAACTTGACCTGCTCACGTAAGTATTTGATGCAGGTCTCGGTCTCATCTTGCTCGGGGTCACGGTTTTTGGGCGGTCGGCATTTGACCATATTGGCAATGTAGACCTCGTCACGGGTAAGACCGATGGCAAGTATCATTTTTTCAAGCAACTGACCGGCTCTCCCCACAAACGGACGACCGGTTTGGTCCTCGGTCTCACCGGGACCTTCTCCGATAAACATCAGACGTGCGTTGGGGTTGCCTTCACCGAAAACAACATTGGTGCGTGTCTCACACAGCTTGCAATCCCTGCACTCAAGACACTTTTTCTTTAATTCGTTTAAAGCCATTTTATCACCGCCAAATCTTATACATTTATAATATCAATTTTTCGGTGCAAAAGCAATAGTCAAAACGTTTTAACGGTCAATTTGAAAAAAATAGAAAAAGAGCAGAAAATTACCTTTAATATATTTTGTCCGTTTACTCAAAATAGTATTGCAAGCGCAAATTTTAGAAAAGGAGTGAAAGAAATGACAGTAGTACCCGGAGCAAAGGAAGCACTCAACCGCTTTAAGATGGAGGCCGCTTCTGAGGTCGGCGTAAACCTTAAGCAGGGTTACAACGGTGACCTTACTGCAAAGCAGGCAGGTTCTATCGGCGGACAGATGGTCAAGAAGATGATCGAGTCTTACGAGAACAGCATGAAATAAGAGTTTTGGACCTTTTAAGTTAAAACCTTTATAAAAGCGCCGCATCACCATAATTTGGTGGTGCGGTGTTGTTTTTTTGTGTTTATGCAAAAAATCCCGGATTGTTTTCTTTACTTTGTGTTGTTATTAGAGTATAATAACTATATAGTTTCAAAATTTGATCTGGATTTAAGGCGGTTGAATTATGCAGGACGCAAAACACGACAGAATATACTATCTTGTTGAATTTTTGAATAAGTGTGCTGATGAGTATTATAACCTCAATGCACCGACTTTGTCGGATGCCGAGTATGATGCTCTGTTTGACGAGCTGACGGCTTTGGAGAAGGAAACGGGGGTTATTCTGCCCAATTCTCCGACACAAAGAGCAGGCTATGAGGCGGTCAGCGAGCTTCAGAAGATAACCCACCCGATTCCGCTTTTAAGCCTTGCCAAAACCAAGGACGTGGGCGACATTATGGCTATGCTGTCGCAGTCCGACGGCTTTTTGAGCCTTAAATTGGACGGTCTTACCGTTAAGCTTGAATACGAAAACGGTGAGCTTTTTGCAGCCTCCACCCGTGGTGACGGCAACGTCGGCGAGGTCATAACCCACAACGCACGTGTTTTCAGTAACATTCCGCTTAAAATTCCTTACGCCGACCGCCTTGTGGTAACGGGTGAGGCACTTATCGACATACCGACCTTTGATGCGATAAACGATAACATCGACAATGACGAGGACAAGTATTCCACCCCCCGAAACCTTGCTTCGGGCTCGGTCCGTCAGCTTGATTCACGCATCTGCAAGGATAGGGGAGTGAAGTTCTATCCCTTCAACGTGCTTGAGGGATTGGATGAAATTCCGCTTAAATCCGAGCGCCTGAAAAGGTTGGTTTCTTTCGGATTCGGTACCAATTTCCACGAATCACTTGACGGTAACGACACCGCCGAGACCGTGACAGACAAGATAAATTCGCTGAAAGCCGCCGCCGACAAAAACGGTCTGCCGATCGACGGGATAGTGTTTTCTTATGACGATGTTGCTTTTGCTAAAGCGCAGGGCAAGACCTCTCACCATTTCAAGGACGGAATCGCCTACAAATTCGGTGACCCGCATTTTGAGACCGTGTTGCGTGATATCAATTGGAACATTTCACGTACGGGTCAGCTTACACCCATTGCCGAGTTTGACACGGTCGAGATCGACAACACCAACGTCAACCGTGCATCGTTGCACAATATGACCTTTATTGAAAATCTCAAGCTGTTGGCAGGGGATAGGATACTTGTCTCCAAGCGCAATATGATAATCCCTCACGTTGAGCGGAATTTGAGCGCTGAGGAGGCCGACCGCAAGGATTATGCCTTGGATCACCCCAAGACCTGCTACGTCTGCGGCGGCGAGACCGAGATAAAGACTACCGAGTCGGACGGCCGAGAGATAAAGGTGCTATATTGCGGCAATCCCAACTGTGCCGGCCGACAGATCAAAAAGTTCACCCATTTTGTCTCCAAGCAGGCCATGAATATCGACGGTCTTTCGGAGGCTACCTTGGAAAAGTTTATCCAAAATCAATGGATAACCGAGCTTGCCGATATTTTCCGTCTTGACCGTTTTGAGGCCGAGATAACCGTGCTTGAGGGTTTCGGTGAAAAATCATACAAAAACCTTATAGATGCGATAAACTCTGCACGCAACACCAAGCTGTCCAATTTCCTTGTGGCGATGAACATTCCGCTGGTCGGCAAAAGCGCCGCCAAGGATATGTCCGAGCTGTTTTTGGGAAATGTCGGCGATTTCCTTAGCGCCGTCAAGTCGGGCTACGATTTTTCATCGCTTGAGGGCTTCGGCAGTATAATGAACGACGAGATAACCAATTGGTTCAAAAACGCCGACAATATGGCCGAGTTTGAAAAAATAGCCGCTCTGCTCACCTTTGAGGAGGAGGGTGCCGTTGCGGCCGACAGCGACAATATGTTCTTCCAAAAGACGGTGGTCATCACGGGAACCTTCCAAAAATATACCCGTGACGAGCTGACCGCAAAGCTGCAGTCGATGGGCGCAAAGGTCACAGGCTCGGTCTCCAAAAAGACCGATTTCGTCCTCTGCGGCGAAAACGCAGGAAGCAAATTGGCCAAAGCCAAAACCCTCGGGGTCACGGTGATTTTGGAAGAGGAATTGGAGATTTGACTTTTAGGGCTGTAAAAACTCTTTACATTGTCATTCTGAGGGAGCAATTGCGACCGAAGAATCTTTAAAAGATCTGAAGTTTAAAGGAATTTCGGGAGTGTTTAAGATCCTTCGCTTCGCTCAGGATGACATTTATGAGTTTTTACAGTCTTTTGTTTTTCGTTTTAAAGCTAAACGTTTACATAAAACGGAAAAATTGTGGTGTCTTTAAATAAAATTGCCGTATTTTGCGTGTGATGCAGAAATTTATATTGACAAAACGACAAAATTAGCGGATAATATATGTGTGTAAATCTATACACGTGTATTTTGTTAAAAGGGATGTCCTATGAGAGTTATTACGGGAACGGCTCGAGGTATGCGCCTTGAGACCCTGGAGGGCAACGACGTTCGTCCCACCTCCGAAAAGGTCAAGGAGGCCATATTCAGCGCCATAAATTTTGAAATAGAGGGTCGACGTGTGCTTGATCTGTTTGCAGGCTCGGGTCAGCTTGGTATCGAGGCTTTGAGCCGAGGCGCTTTGAAATGCGTTTTCACCGACCAGTCACAGAACGCAGTTGACGTTATCAAGCGCAACGTGCAGAAGACCGGCTTTTTGAAGGAATCGGTCATCTGCCGAACCGACTATATGTCGTTTCTGCGCGGTACAAAGGAGACCTTTGATATTGCCTTTATCGATCCGCCTTATAACGAGGGTCACTATGTCAACGCTTTGACAAGTACCGCCAAGGTGATGAGCGATTACGGTATAATTGTTGTTGAGCATCCGGCCGAGGTCGGGTTGCCCGAGGAAACCAACGGCTTTACGGTCTACCGCACCTATAAGTACGGCAAGCTTGTAAACGTCACTATCTATAAGAAGAATACGGAAGGTTGATAAAATGGATCAGATAACTGCGGTTTGTCCGGGTAGCTTTGATCCGGTCACGGTCGGCCACCTTGATATTATCAGGCGTGCCGCCAATATGTTTGCTAAAGTGATTGTGGTTGTTGCCACCAATTCATCCAAAAAGCCCAGCTTCACGGCCGAGGAGCGTATTGAGATGATTAAAACAGCCATCGCCGATGTTCCCAACGTCACCGTCACACAGTACGGCGGTCTGCTTGCGGATTACGCAAGAGAGGTTGGAGCGGGTGCAATTGTTAAGGGTCTTCGTGCTATGTCGGACTTTGAATATGAGTTCCAGATGGCGCTGACTAATAAAAAACTGAACCCCGACGTGGAAACGGTTTTCTTGACTACCAAGGCCGAAAATATGTATTTGAGCTCAAGTATGGTCAAGGAGATCGCAAGTATGGGCGGAGACATAAGTGATTTTGTCCCCGAAGCGATCCACGATACCATTATTAAAAGAATTCAAACCGAAAGGAAGTAAAATGTTATGAATATGGACGATTTGATGGAACAGTTGGACGAAATGCTGGAATCCGCCTTTAAGATGCCCGGTAAGCGTGTAGTTCTCGATGCAGAAAAGGTCAGAGCTATCATCGACGATATGCGTATGACCATGCCTACCGAGGTCAAGCAGGCCAAGGGTATCGTTGCCGACCGTGCCGACATTATCAACAATGCCAAGCGTGAGGCCGACAGCATTATCCGTGTTGCCGAGGAAAGAGCCAAGGCAATGGTAGCCCAGGAAGAGATCACCAAGCTGGCACAGGCCAAGGCAGGCGAGATGCTGGCCGCCGCTCAGAAGAAGAGCCGTGATATGAGAAAGGCCGCACAGGACTTTGTTGACGATCTTATGCTCCGTTCCGACGAGATGCTGACCGCCAACCTCAACGAGATCAGAAAGACCAGAGCCGCTCTCCGTCAGCAGATCCCCCAGGCTAACGGCCAGAATCCCGAGCAGAAGTAATTAGTGTAATCAACTACATAAAAAACCACCGTGTCACCACGGTGGTTTTTTGTTGCTGTTTTTGTTATTTTTTCTTAATGAACAGCTTGGATATCTCCATAATAACGGTGGGGATGAAGATCATTCCAAGGCCTATAAGGTACAATTTTGCGGGCAGGATGACCAAGCCGAAGGCACCGCGCACACCGGGCACAAACAAAACGAATGCAACCATCAGTACCGAGGCCAAAGCGGCAAGGTTGAGTGTTTTGTTGCCAAAAGGACCGGTCTTGAAAAGCGAACGGTCGGAGCGCATATTGAAGGACTGAAGCACCTGCGACATTGCCAGTACCATAAATGCCATGGTACGGCCTGCGGTGTCGCTCATAGGGCCGCTGCTCCACGAGGAACCCAGCCAGAAGCCGACCAGCGACAAAGCGGCAAACATAATGCCCTGCAAGACCACTCTTACGCCAAGTCCGTTGGCAAAAATGCCTTCGTTTTTGGGCTTGGGAGCGTGATCCATGATATCCTTTTCAACCGGCTCCATTCCAAGAGCAATGGCAGGCAGGCTGTCGGTAACAAGGTTTATCCACAAAAGCTGCATCGAAAGCAGTGGCGACTTTTGCCAGAAAAGCATTGCCAAAAATACCGCAATGACCTCGCCGATATTGGTGCCGAGCAGGAAGCCGACGACCTTTTTGATGTTGGCGTATATTCCTCGGCCTTCTCTTACAGCGTCAACGATGGTGGCAAAATTGTCGTCGGTCAGCGTCATATCGGATGCACCCTTGGCAACGTCGGTACCCGTGATACCCATTGCACAGCCAATGTCGGCGGCTTTGAGGGCAGGGGCGTCGTTTACGCCGTCACCCGTCATGGAAACAACCTGGTCCTTGCGCTGCCAGGCTTTAACTATACGGATCTTGTTTTCGGGGGAAACACGTGCATATACCGAGATGTTTTCAACGCTTCGGTCAAGCTCGTCGTCGGTCATGGCATCGACCTCGGCACCGGTAACGGCACGGTCGCCTTCTTCAAAAATACCGATGTCGGCGGCAATGGCCTTGGCGGTGACAACGTGGTCACCTGTTATCATGACCGGCTTGATTCCGGCCTTTCGGCAGACCGCAACGGCCTCCTTGGCTTCGGGTCTCGGCGGATCTATCATACCGACAAGACCCATAAAGGTAAGACCGTTTTCCAGTTCCTCGGAGGTGGGCACCTCGGGAACCTTGTCTATAACCTTATATGCAACAGCCAGAACACGCAGAGCCTTTTCGCTCATAGCTTCGGTCAGCTCTTTGGCTTTTTTAAGATCGCCGGCGACACAGCGTTCGATCATAATATCGCAAGCACCCTTGACTATTACCACATATTTTCCGTCGATCTCGTTGACCGAGGTCATCAGCTTGCGGTCGGAGTCAAAAGGAATACCCGTGACACGGGGATATTTTTCGTTGAGAGTATCCTTGTTAAAGCCTGCCTTGTGTGCGGCAAAAACGATGGCGGTCTCGGTTGGGTCACCAAGATGCTGAACCTTGTCACCCTCAAAAACGATCGAGCCGTCGCAGCAAAGCGTGCCGAAGCACAACAGCTTGTTTATGGCGGCATCCTCGGTGGGAAGGTCAACGACCTCGCCACCGTCAACATAAGCCGTGGTAAGGGTCATACGGTTCTGCGTAAGCGTGCCCGTCTTGTCCGAACAGATGATGGAGGCGCTGCCTAAAGTCTCAACGGCAGGCAGGCGGCGGATAAGCGCGTTTTTCTTGACCATACGCTGAACGCCGATGGACAAAACGATGGTAACGATGGCAGGCAGACCCTCGGGGATGGCCGAAACAGCCAAGGATACTGCGGTCATAAACAAATGAAGCGGATCAAGCTTGCTGATAAGTCCTACAATAAATATAACTGCGCAGGCGGCTAAGGCCATAAAGCCAAGGTACTTTCCAAGCTGGGCAAGCTTTTTCTGCAAGGGTGTCTGGCTGTCGGATTCACCGTCGAGCAGGCCTGCGATCTTGCCCATCTCGGTGTTCATACCGGTGGCGGTAACAATTGCCGTTCCCGTTCCGTAGGTGATACTGCAGCCCGAAAATACCATATTACTGCGGTCACCCAAGGGTGCCTTTTCCTTGACCGTGTCATTGGCATCCTTTTCGGAAGGCACCGATTCGCCAGTAAGAGCCGATTCCTCGGATTTAAGGCTTATCGAGGAAAGCAGTCTTGCATCGGCAGGGATAAAGTCGCCTGCTTCAAGATGAATGATGTCACCCGGTACAAGGTCGGCAGCATCAACTTGTTTTTCAACACCGTCACGCACAACACGTGCATGGGGTGCCGACATATTTTTCAAAGCATCGAGTGCTTTTTCGGCCTTGCCCTCCTGATAAACGCCGATAACGGCATTTAAAATGACGATAAGCAGGATAAGTGCCGGCTCAAAAAGCTCGCCCCAATTCTTTTCGTAGACCACAACGGCAAACGAAACAATGGCGGCAATGATAAGTATGATTATCATTACATCCTTGAACTGGTCAAAGAATCGCTGAAGATAGGTCTTTTTGCGTTTCTCCTCGAGTCGGTTGGGACCGAATTCGGCCTGCTTGGCGGCTACGGCTTCGGACGAAAGACCAGTGACCTTGTCGGAACCGAGCTTTTGGACAGCCTCGTCGGGAGTGAGCGAGTGATATAACAATTGCGATACCTCCAATTTGGTAAATTATAGTTTAAATAATATTATATACGAACATACATTATTTTAATAGGGGCAATTTATTAATATATTCAATATTTTGCACTAATTTTAAAAAATGTCCAAAAAATGCGGTTTTCGTATTGACAAAACGTATGTGAATTTGTTAAAATGATTGCAATAGGGGAGTAGTCAGCACTTGTGCGGTGTTATCAACAGCAAGGATCCTTGATCCTGGTAGCACCTTAAATGACGAGACTTATCAAATTTGATAGGTCGCGTCTTTTTTTATTTTATTTTTGCGGCCTGAAAGGAAGTAAAAGAATATGGCTGATTCGGCTATAACCAAAAGAGCATTAGCTGCGTCCTTGAAGTCTTTGATGAGTGAGCAACCTTTTTCCAAGATCAGCATCGGTGAGATATGCGACCGATGCGAAATGAACCGCAAAAGCTTTTACTATCATTTCCGCGATAAGTACGACCTTGTAAACTGGATCTTTGAGCGTGAGTTCGTTGCGGTCTCCAAAACCAAGTCATATTCCGGCGCCATAGAGGCGTTCAGTGATCTTTGCGATTATCTTTACGAGAACCGTGAGTTTTACCGCCAGGCGCTTAAAATTGAGGGTCAAAACTCTTTTTCGGAGTGCTTTACGCAGTTTTGCAGTCTTTCGTTTACCCAAAAACTGGAAGCCGGCTGTGAGGACCCCGAATTGGCTGATTTTCAAGGCAAATTATTGGCTCTTTCGCTTAAAAACGCTATAGATATTTGGCTGAGCGAAAAGGTATGTATGAACGGCAGGGATTTTTCAGAAAGATTTGTGTCATTTGTAAAGAACACCGCCGCTATTATATGTAACGGAACACAGAAATAATATTACATAATTAAAGACCGTTGTTCAATAACATCGGTCTTTTTACTTGACGGATATATGGAAACGTGTTAGAATATTTGAAAAATACAAAAAAGTGCAGTATCGAATATTATTGTATATATAATGTAAGGAGGAATACCGTGCCGGGAGCAATAACACATCTTAAGACCGCTTACTATTATAATAAGGAAAAGAGCTTCGGCTTTGACGCCGGAATATATCTCGGAAGCATCAGTCCCGACAGCGTCAATATAAACGGGCATGCGCCGAAAGCCGACCGTTGGCCTGCGCACCTGCGGAATTCCGACCTTGATGCTTGGACCGAAAATGCCGCATTATTTTATAATGAAAACAAAGGTAAGACCGATGAGGCGTTTTTGAGAGGCTATATTCTGCATATCTTGACCGATATTGTGTGGGATCGCAGCTTCGATAAGCCGATGTACCGTCTGCTGCTTGGTGCCGAAGTGCCTGAGGACGAGCTTAAGGAAGAGCGCTGGAATGAGATATACGGGTATGAATTTTTGCAAAGGGAAGAGGATTGGCTGAAAAACGACGTTTTGCCAAAGCTTGCGACCGCAACGGTTGAGTCGGTCGGCACACTTGAGTGTGAAAAGGTCGGGATCTGGCGTGATCAAGTGGTGGCGCTTGACCTTAAATGCGGAAAAATGCCACGTTTTATGGATGAAAGTATGGCATTAGAGCTTTGTAAAGCGGTTTTTGAATTGGCTGAAAGGGTTTTTGTGTAAATTAATCATATAAAAACGTATTAAAAAGATTACAAAATATAAAATTTAGTGTTAAAAACAGGTGCTTTTGTGGGAACAGACCCTCAAAAATGCCTGTTTTTTAGTTTTTAGAGTGCATTTTGGCCGAAAAATGCCGCATTTGTGAATTTTATTCACAAAAAATCGTAGGTTTGCACAATTTTTTCTCTGTTTTGGTTTACCGTAACACCCCGATTTTTTAAAAAATTACAATCTTGTAACCTCTTTTTGAGCGTTTTTGGCAGCGGTTTTTCGTCATTTTGCACAAACGGTATGCACAAGCGGGGGTTGACTTATCGCCAAAATTGCATATAATAGGTTTTGCTACGCTCAAAAAGTGCGTACAAATAATGTCAGAGACAGATGTGATATCTGCCTGAAAGTGGCGGTAAAGCCGCCGATCGTCAAGAGCCTGCCGTCGGCCTTGATATATGATCCAATCTGACGGCGAACGGAGAATTACATGTTAGAAAAGATCGCAGGTCTTCTTAAAGCCGTGATATCCAAGAACTCGTTAAGAGCAATGCTTGCTCTTGCGACGGCTGTATCACTTGCTGTGGGATACCTCACTTTCGACGGTGCAGGCGTTAATACCGACAGTGTCCGTGTTGATACTGTTTTCGGGGATAGCCACAATGAGTTCGACTCCACTGACATCGCAATTACCGATGACGAAACAGAGGAGATCATTGACGCCGAGGAAGTAGAGGATGCACTTGTAAGCACGGTGCTTCCCGGCGGTGACGGTGCAGAACCCCAGCAGGTCGTTATCACCAAGATCAAGGAGACCGTAACAGAAACCGTCAAGTATTCCTATAAAAAGGTATATACTGACAAGCTCTACAAGGGTGAGAGCAAGACCACCAAGGGTCAGAACGGCGAAAAGCAGGTCGTTTATATGGTGACCAAGATCAACGGCATCGAGGTCGAGCGTGAGGCTGTCAGCGAGGTAGTGCTCAAGGAGGCCGTCAATCAGGTCGAGACTATTGGCACCAAGCTTCGTGCCGAGACCGCTGTTATGACCAGCGACGATGTCAAGTGCATTTCGGAGCTTAAGCCCTCCAAGCCTATCGAGCTTGACAAAAACGGCCGTCCCGTAAGCTATTCCAAGGTCATTACCGGTAAGGCATCCGCATACTGCGGCTGCTGTGACAGTAATATGACCGCAACCGGTGTCGTTGCACGACCCGGATATGTTGCCGTCAATCCCAAGCAGATCCCTTACGGCACCAAGCTTTATATCGTTTCGGCCGACGGCAAGCGTGTTTACGGCTATGCCATCGCAGCCGATACAGGCGGCTTTGCCTATAACGGCAGCGGCCGTGTTGTCGATCTCAGAATGCCCACCGGCTCCAAGTGTAACTGCGGAAGCAGTTGGGGCGTAAGAAACGTAAATATTTATGTTTTGAAGTAATTAAAAGCAAGGACAGATACCGTTTGGCATCTGTCCTTTGTTTCAGTAGGTGATATTATGGCAAATAAGAAATCAAATACGCTTGCCGAAAAGCTGATACTGTTTGCGGTGTTTCTGGTCTTTGCCGGAATAATCGTGACCTTTGCGTTCAGCTGGAGCTACATTGAGGATGATGATACCGAAAGCGACGGTACGGTCTCTTTTCAGTATATGACCGAAAGTAAGACGCAAGCTCCCTTTGGAAACGAAAGCGGTTCTGCTGTTTCGGGCGGCGGAGAGCAGACCAAAGGCAAGGTCAATATAAATACCGCAACGGTCGATGAGCTGGATGCTCTGCCGGGCATAGGCCCTGCCAAGGCACAGGCTATTGTCGACCACCGTAACACCCAAGGTGCGTTTTTAAAGATAGAGGACGTTATGAACGTCAGCGGAATAGGTGAGAAGATATTTGAACAGATAAAAGACAGCATAACCGTAGGTTGAGTACTGTTAGGACAGCGTTTTGAATGAAGCGCTGTTTTTCTTTTTAACAAAATCGCAACACGTTATCATTATTGATACAATTTCTTCTTTTTGCTTGACTTTAAAACAAGTCGTGGTTTATTCTTTTCGTGTGCTGAGAAGCAAAAATAATTTTAAGGAGAAAAAATCATGAAAACAGCAAAGAAACTTTTAAGCGTTGTTCTCATGCTCACGATGTTAGTCTCTACACTTGCATTTCTGGCAACCACAGCAAGTGCTGCAGATTATACATTTATGAGAAACATTGAGATCAACAAGCAGATCCTCGGCGCCTACAATTACGATAACCAGTTCATCTCGCTTGTTGAGGATCCCACCTTGCCGGGTACCGGTATCCGTGCTATGAGAATGTATAAGACCGGAGCAGACAAATACGGCTACATCGGCTTTGCGACCGATGAGTCGTCAACCGCTACCGAGTTTGAGTGGGAGCCCAACACAAAATACGCTTTGTCATTTGACTATTTGCTCGGTGCCGAAGCAACCATTGCATCCTTCACTATTTACAAGGGTGCCGCTCCTACCTACAGCGCATCGGTCGCCGGTAAGAAAGAGATAACCTCTTATTCAAACGGTGTTTCTCTCGACTATAAAGGTGACGGAAAATTCCACAACGCAGTTCTGACCTTTATCACACCTGCTGCTGATGCTGACCGTCCGCATATTTATCTGCGTCTCAACGGTAGCGGAAGCGCTTCAACCGTTGTTGACACCTATGTAAAGAACATCAAGCTGGTCAAGTACGACTATATCCCTACTGCGCAGACCACAGGTTGGGAGAAATTCTTTACCTTTGATCAGGACGGCAATGCCACACCTGCCAACGGTGTGACCGATACCGACGGTAAATATGTTATCGGTAGCAGCGCAGCAGCATGGACCTCAAACCGCTACGGTGATACCAATCTCACTAACTCTTATTTTGAGTATAACGAGGATGGCACATTGTATGCAGATACTCATACCGACCTCACCTATACTGTAGGCTCCGGTATCGGCGGTATGTCGTTTACCGTTCCCAAGGCCGGGGATGCAATAACCCCGTTTGTGGTAAAAGAGGGTGCAACCTATGATATTTCGGTAAGATTTAAATTCACCAAGTCGATCACTACCAACACCAATCCCTACAGTAAGAGCAAGATAGGATTTGCTTACCTGATAAGCGGTACCAGCAACTATTCCTACAAAACGACCTCTGATGCTTATTGTGTTGAGCCTATCAATGTTGTTACCTACGGTGATACCGGTTATACCGAGGTTGATACCTGGTACACCGTATCTCTCAATAACTGGACAGCAGAGCACTCTGCCGTTTTGAGACTCTTCATCGGTGGTAAAGGCGGATTTATTATCGACAAGGTCACTATTACCAGTGATAATGATGCTGCCCTCACACAGCTTACCGTAAACGACAACGGTGCTACCGAGTTCCATTTGGCAGTCAAGGGTGCAAAGCTTGACGGCTTTAATGCTGCAGGCGTTGAGGGCAAGAAGTTTGCCGGCTGGTACACCACCGCAACCTTCGACGAGGGTACCGAGACTACCACCGTTCCCAATGCCGATAACGCAGTTATTTATGCAAAGTATGAGGATATCGAGGAATTCGATATGGTCGCATTGGGCTCCATCCGTGATGAGAAGGCAGCCGCTGATAACAACGGCGTTTACCAGTCGGCCGGTATCCGCTTCAAAGGCCGAGTATACGCCGAATTCCGTGAGAACGCAACCGAGCTTGGCTTTGTTGCAGTTCCTACCGAAATTCTCGGTAGTCTGACCATTGCGGAGTATATGGAAACTGCCGATAATGTTGCCATTTCCGGCAAGGTCATGGCCGAGGGCATGAATGAGATAATCTACGAGGTCGCTACCGATTCTACCGGTAAGTACTATGATTATCAGCTCATCATCACCGGTCTTACCCGTGAAAATGTTCAGCAGAACCTGCTGGATACCGAGATAACCTGCGCTATGTATGCAGTTGTCAATGGCCAGAAGGTATACACCAATGTTAAGGCTTACAGCTATAACGATGTTGCCGCCAAGATGGCTCAGTAATAGGAGAGGGATCGAAATGAAAGAGTATTTGAAACCCGAAATTAGCATAAACAGCTTCGTTCAGAAGTCAGGTATAGCCGCAGATATTATTGATGACGGTTTATACAATGAAGAGATAGAGTTGTCATCACCCATCCCGTGGTGGCCCGAAACTATTTAAAAACGAAAACTCCCGACAGAGTGATCTGTCGGGAGTTTTTTTGCTTGTTTTATATTTGATTAAACGTTAAAGAGGAAGTGGACAACATCGCCGTCCTGCATAACGTACTCCTTGCCTTCGCTTCGGACAAGACCCTTTTCCTTGGCGGCAATGAGAGCCTTGTCGTCGTTTCCGCAAGCGATAAGATCCTTGAATGCTACGACCTCGGCACGGATAAAGCCCTTTTCAAAATCGGTGTGGATCTTGCCTGCGGCTCCGGGTGCCTTGGTGCCCTTTTTGATGGTCCAGGCTCTGACCTCGGGCTGACCTGCGGTGAGGTAGGAGATAAGGCCCAAAAGGGAATAGCAGGTCTGGATAAGACGGTCAAGACCCGAGCGGTCAAGACCCAGCTCTTCAAGGAACATTTTTTTCTCGTCCTCGCTCATCTCGGCCATGTCGGCTTCCAAAGATGCGCATATCGGCAGAGTTTCGGCACCCTCGGCGGCGGCAATGGCCTTGACGGCGTTGTAACGCTCGTTTGAGTCGATTCCACCCTGGAAATCGTCCTCACTCATATTGCAAGCGTAAATCACAGGCTTGGCGGAAAGCAGCTCGATAGTATTAAGAATCGCTGCCTCGTTTTCGTCAACCTCGACCGAACGTGCGGTCTTGCCTGCTTCAAGCTCGGAAATAAGACGCTTGATAAAATCGACCTCGGCCTGGTAGGATTTGTCGCCTTTGAGAGCCTTGTTGGCCTTATCAAGGCGGCGTTCCAGGATCTCAAGATCAGAGAGGATAAGCTCAAGGTTGATGGTCTCAATGTCACGGGAGGGGTCGACCGAGCCCTCAACGTGGATGATGTCGTCATTTTCAAAGCAACGCACCACGTGAACGATGGCGTCGACCTCACGGATGTGGGAAAGGAACTTGTTTCCCAAGCCCTCACCCTTTGAAGCACCCTTTACAAGACCTGCGATGTCAACAAACTCGATAACGGCAGGGGTGAATTTTTGGGGATGATACATCTCGGCCAGCTTGTCCAGACGCTCGTCGGGAACCGAAACCATACCCACATTCGGCTCAATGGTGCAGAAGGGGTAGTTTGCGCTTTGAGCGCCTGCGTTAGTGATGGCGTTAAAAAGAGTCGACTTGCCGACGTTCGGCAGTCCTACGATACCTAATTTCATTATTTACACTCCAAAAACAAAAAATATATTTTAATACCTATAGATTATATATTCTTTTTCCCGCAATTTCAAGGTGTAGATTGAGAAAGTTATAAAATTTTGCCGAAAATATGAAATTTACTCTTTTAAATTCTAAAGATTTATTATATAATAACTTGTGTATGGACTTTTATCGCAAAAGGAGGAGACAAATGAGTTCACCGTATTCGGTTTCATTAGCCAAAATCATCAAGAATTTTCCGCTTGAGGTCGTGTCGTTGCCTTTGCCGCCTGAGGATATTTATATATCCAATGTCGAGGTCAATCGCCCGGGACTTCAGCTTTGCGGATTTTACGAGTATTTCGATAACGGCCGTATTCAGGTAATCGGTAAAAGCGAGGAGGGATACTTAAAAGAGTTCCCCGAGGATGAGTATAAAAAGAGGGTGGATGACTTTTTTGCCCATAAGCCCTCAATGGTCATCATTTCCCGTGACCTTCCTATCACCGATATTATGAAGGCCGCCGCCGAGGAGCATAAGGTACCGTTGCTTCGCACGTCGGACACCACCTCTGGCTTTATGGCGTCGCTCATATCCTTCCTTAACGTTGAGCTTGCTCCCAGAGTTACCCGTCACGGTGTTCTGGTCGAGGTCTACGGCGAGGGTCTGCTGATCCTTGGCGAAAGCGGTGTCGGTAAAAGTGAAACGGCCATTGAGCTTGTTAAGCGTGGCCACCGCCTTATTGCCGACGATGCCGTTGAGGTGCGCAAGGTATCGTCAAGATCGCTTGTCGGTTCTGCACCCGAAAATATCCGTCATTTTATCGAGCTTCGCGGAATAGGTATTATAAACGCACGCCGCATTTTCGGTGTGGGTGCCGTAAACCTTACCTCGAAGATCGATCTTGTGATAAACCTTGAGCAATGGCAGCCCGATAAGGTCTATGACCGTATGGGTCTTGACGAGCAGAAGGCATCGATTCTTGATATTGATGTTCCGTCGGTCACCATCCCCGTAAAGCCCGGTCGTAACCTTGCTGTTATTATTGAGGTTGCCGCTATGAACAACCGTCAGAAGAAGATGGGTTACAATGCGGCTTATGAGTTACTTAAACGTCTTGGTATGACCGAGGATGTCCCCGAAGATGCCAACAAAGACAGCGATGTATTTTTCTAAAACATATCAACAATAAAAAACAAAGGAGTAAAAATTATGTATTATCTTGGTATAGATCTCGGAGGAACTAACATTGCGGCGGCTGTTGTCGACGAAAACTATAAGATCATCGGTGAGGGCAAGGTCAAGACCAACTGCCCCCGTCCCACCGAGGAGATCGCTGACAGTATTTATGAGTCGGGTATGATGGCTATTAAAAATGCCGGTCTTACCCTCGATGACATCGCAGAGGTCGGTGTTGGCTGTCCCGGTAGCGTTAATCCCGCAACCGGCATCATCTGCTATTCCAACAACCTCGGCTTTGTCAACGCACCCATCGGTCAGATGCTCGAGCAGCGCTTTGGCCGCAAGGTCTTCCTTGAAAACGATGCAAATGCAGCTGCTTTCGGTGAAAAGCTGGCAGGCGCAGGCAAGGGTGCCGATCAGTTTATCGCAATAACACTCGGAACCGGTGTCGGCGGCGGTGTTATCATCAACGACCTCATTCTGTCGGGTATGAACTCGGCAGGCGGTGAGCTTGGTCACACCGTTATCGTAAAGGACGGCGAGCCCTGCTCCTGCGGCAGAAACGGCTGTTGGGAGGCTTATGCTTCGGCAACCGGTCTTATCCGTCAGACCAAGGCCGCTATGGAGGCCGACAAGTCCTCGAAAATGTGGGAGATCGCAGGCAGTCTTGATGAGGTCAACGGCAGAACCGCATTTGACGGTATGAGAGCAGGAGACGAGACCGCAAAGGCTGTTGTAAAGCAGTATTGCGATTATGTTGCCTGCGGATTGACCAATATCATCAACATCTTCCAGCCCGATGTACTTTGCATCGGCGGCGGTATCTCCAAGGAGGGCGAGACCCTTGTAGGTCCCATCCGTGAGTATGTTGAGCGTGAGAGATATTCCAAGAATGTCGAGAAGCAGACCGTTATCAAGCCTGCCGAGCTCGGAAATGATGCAGGTATCATCGGTGCCGCATTCCTTGGAAATATTTACAGATAAACCAAAACCGTTGTCATTCTGAGCGAAGCGAAGGATCTTTACTTTTTTTAAAAGATTCTTCGGAACTCAGGTCCCTCAGAACGACAGGTCGATTTAATAAACAACAGAAAGGTAGGTGACTGTCGGTGAAATTTGGAAATGTTGCTTTAAAAGCAAAGGAATTAGGCTTTGCTTGCCGTGAAAATGAGCTGATGAAGGCTCATACGACCTTCCGCATCGGCGGTCCCGCCGAGCTGTTTATCGAGTGCAACGATGTCGGCAAGTTGGGCGAGCTTTTAGCTGTTATAAGAGAAGAAAACTGCCGTTTAACGGTCATCGGCAAAGGCTCAAATCTGCTTGTGTCCGATAATGGGATAAAAGGCGTTGTGCTTTATGTGTGCGATGATACAGTAACGGTCAACGGCAACGAGGTTTGCGCCAATGCAGGTGCCAAGCTGTCCACGGTCTGCCTTGCCGCAAGGGATGCCTCCTTAACGGGGCTTGAATTTGCGTGGGGAATACCGGGTTCGGTCGGCGGTGCGGTCTATATGAACGCAGGTGCCTACGGCGGAGAAATAAAGCAATGTATCGTGTCTGCTACCTCGATCACGCTTGACGGTGATATAAAGCATTATACCGCCGATGAGCTGGAGCTTGGCTATCGCACAAGTATTTTCAAAAAGAACGGTGAGATAATCCTTTCGGCCACTTTCAGGCTTGATATTGCCGAAAAGCAGGAGATACAAGCCAAAATGGATGATTTCCTTGGCCGCAGGAAGGATAAGCAACCGCTTGAATACCCAAGCGCAGGCAGTACCTTCAAGCGCCCCGAGGGGTATTTTGCAGGCGCTCTGATAGAACAGAGCAACCTTAAGGGCTTCTCGGTCGGAGGAGCCGAGGTAAGTGTAAAGCACGCTGGCTTCGTTATCAATAAAGATAATGCGACCTGCGAAGATGTTTTGGGACTTATCAAGCACATCCAAGCCACCGTTAAAGCCAATTTTAACGTGGAGTTGGAAAAAGAAGTTATTTTTGTGGAGTAGTTTATGGAATTAGTTATCGTCACCGGAATGTCCGGAGCAGGAAAATCGGTAGCGGCCAATGCCCTTGAGGACATTGGCTTTTACTGCATAGATAATATGCCTCCGTCACTCATTAAGCCGGTAGCACAGCTTTCGGTACGCCAGGGCTCCGAGCTTTCCAAGGTGGCCATCGTTACCGATATCCGTGGCGGTAAAATGTTTGAGGAGCTTATCCCAACCTTGAACGAAATGCGTGCGGCCAATACCGATTTTAAACTGCTTTTTTTGGATGCAGGGGACGAAAAGCTGGTCACCCGTTACAAGGAAACACGCCGCCGTCATCCTATGTCCAAGGGCACAAAGGTAAGCGTTCTGGATGCCGTTAAAAAAGAGCGTGAAATGCTTGCACCTTTGAAGGAAATGGCCGATTATATGATCGATACCACCATTTTGTCCACAAGTGCATTTAAAGAGCGCATCACAGGTCTGTTTTTGGGCGATATCAATCAAGGCCTTACCGTTCAGTGTATGTCGTTTGGCTTTAAATACGGCTGTGTTTCCGAGGCCGATATCGTATTTGACGTGCGTTGCCTTAAAAACCCGTTTTATGTTGAGGGACTCCGTGCACATACGGGACTTGAGGCTCCCGTGCGTGATTTCGTGATGGAGCTTCCCGAAGCCAAGGAGTTGGCCGAAAGGCTTTTGTCGCTTATAGATTACACGGTTCCGCTTTATTGCAAAGAGGGTAAGAGTCAGCTTGTTATTGCTATAGGCTGTACGGGCGGTAAGCATCGCTCGGTGGTTTTTGCCGAACTGATACATAAGCATCTGTCTGAACAAAACTACCGTGTTGCGGTCAACCACCGTGATATAGGAAAGGAGTAAAAAATGCCCAAAGTCTCCTTTTCAAGTCAACTGAAAACCGAGCTTTGCAAAATAAAACCGACCGGTTGTTGCAGATTGGCCGAAACGTACGGTCTGCTTCTTTTCGGGCGGTCTTTTTGCAAAGAGGACATAAGTATCCGCACCGCCAATGCCGATACCGCCGAGATGTATTCTTCGCTTTTGAAGGTCTGCTTTTCGGTGCATACCGTGAACGAGGTGAAAAACGGCTGGCATATCGTGTCGGTCCCCGGTGAGGGTGACCGTGAAAGGATAATCAACCATTTCACGGGTGGCGAGAGCGACTGGATATTCAACCCCAAGCACGTTAAAAGAACCTGCTGCAGACAAGCCTTTATAAGGGGTGCGTTTTTGTCGTCGGGCAGTATGAACGACCCCGAAAACAGCTATCACCTTGAATTTGCCGTAAAGGATCCGACCTTAAGCTTTGCTTTTGCCGCATTTCTGGAGCTTTGCGGCTACAAACCCAAGACCTCTGCAAGAAAGAGCGTCACGGCACTTTATTATAACAACAGCACGGTGCTTGAGGATCTTTTGGGTACGATGGGCGCAATGAACGTGACGCTGGAGCTGATGGAGACCAAGATAGTCAAGGATATGAGAAACAAGCTCAACCGCGTGACCAATTTTGAGACCTCCAACATCACCAAAACGGTCAATGCCGCCGTTGCACAAAATGAGGCTATAAAATTTTTGGAAAGCAATAACCTTTTGGGGCTTTTGCCCGAGGAGCTTTTTGAGGTGGCAATGCTCCGCAAAAACAATCCCGATGCGTCTTTAAGCGACCTTTGCTCTTTATGTAACGGTGCTATTTCACGCTCGGGAATGAACCACCGATTAAAGAAAATAATAGATATTGCCGAAGATAAAAGAAAAGACGTAAAATAACAAAAACGTAAAAAAGAAAGGTAGGTGAGTGTCGGTGACCGATTTTGTCCATCTTCATGTTCATACCGAATATAGCTTACTTGACGGTGCGTGCCGCATAAAAGACCTTGTAAAGGCCGCAAAGGAAAAAGGTCAGACGGCGCTTGCCATAACCGACCACGGCGTAATGTACGGTGCGGTGGATTTTTATAAAGCCGCTAAAGCCGAGGGTATAAAGCCCATCATTGGCTGTGAAGTCTATGTTGCACCCAGAACACGTTTTGATAAGATCAAAGAATACGATGCCGAGTACCGCCATTTGGTGCTTCTGTGCAAAAATATGACGGGCTACCGCAATCTTATCTCACTTGTTTCCAAGGGTTTTACCGAGGGTTTTTACTCGAAACCCAGAATAGACGAGGAGCTTTTGGCCGAGCATACCGAAGGACTTGTTGCACTTTCGGCTTGCCTTTCGGGTGAGATCCCGAAGGCACTTTTGAATAACGATTACGAAAAGGCCAAGGCGACCGCATTGAGGTATAACTCGATGTTCGGTCAGGGTAACTATTATCTTGAAATGCAGGATCACGGCCTATCGGAGGAACAGCGTGTCAATCCGCAGCTTGTGCGCATTTCAAAGGAAACGGGTATTCCGCTTGTTTGCACCAATGACGTGCATTATATTGAAAAAGCCGACCACGAGGTACAGAAGATACTCATCTGCATCGGTACCAACCATACCGTGAACGAGGAAAACAGTCTTGAGTTTCCTACCAAGGAGTTTTACCTTAAAACGGGTGACGAAATGGCCGAACTGTTCCCCGAAGAAGCCGTTAAAAATACCGTTAAGGTTGCCGAAATGTGCAACCTTGACTTTGAGTTTGGTAACACCAAGCTTCCGTTTTACGATATAGGTGACAAGGATCATTTTGAATATTTGAAGGAATTAAGCCTTAAGGGCGCCGTCCGTATTTTCGGCTCGGTCACCGATGAGGTCAAGGAAAGATTGGACTATGAGCTCGGCGTTATCAAGCGCATGGGCTATGTTGACTATTTCCTTATCGTTTCCGATTTCGTTCGCTATGCCAAATCGCAGGATATACCCGTAGGTCCCGGCCGTGGCTCGGGTGCCGCAAGCCTTGTGGCCTATTGTATAGGTATCACGGGCATTGATCCTTTGAAATACAACCTTCTTTTTGAGCGCTTTTTGAATCCCGAGCGTGTTTCCATGCCCGACTTTGATATCGACTTTTGCTATGTCCGCCGCCAGGAGGTCATAGATTACGTTGTGTCCAAATACGGCAATGACCACGTGGCACAGATCGTCACCTTTGGTACAATGGCGGCCAGAGCGGCTGTGAGAGACGTCGGCAGGGCAATGGATATTCCGTATGCCGCCTGCGACCGTATCGCCAAAATGATACCCCAGGAGCTCAAAATTACCATTGATCAAAGTCTGTTAAAGGTGCCCGAGCTTAAGAAAGAGTACGACTCGGACGAAACGGTCAAGGCGCTTATTGACATGGCACGCAAGGTAGAGGGTATGCCGAGACACGCATCGACCCACGCCGCAGGTGTTGTCATAACCGACCGTCCCGTTGCGGAATATGTTCCGCTGAGCTTGAGTGACGATGCCGTTGTAACGCAGTACACAATGACCACTTTAGAGGAGCTTGGACTTCTCAAAATGGACTTTTTGGGGCTTCGCAACCTTACGGTCATTGACGATACCGCAAAGATGATCAAGCGCCACGATCCCGATTTTGATATAAACAAGATCCCGCTTGACGATAAGGCTACTATGATGATGATGAGCCGCGGTCAGACCGAGGGTGTGTTCCAGTTTGAATCGGGCGGTATGCGAAGCGTTCTGCAGTCGTTCAGACCCGAAAAAATTGAGGATCTTATCGCCATAATCTCGCTTTACCGACCGGGCCCGATGGATTCCATTCCAAAATATATCCAAAATCGCCACAATCCGCATAAAATAAAGTATTCAACACCGCTTTTGAAGCCAATACTTGAGGTGACCTACGGCTGTATCGTGTATCAGGAGCAGGTCATGCAGATATTCCGAAGCCTTGCGGGGTATTCTCTTGGACGAGCCGATATCGTGCGCCGTGCCATGGCCAAGAAAAAGCACGATGTTATGGAAAAGGAACGTTCGGCCTTTATATACGGCGAGACGGCTCCCGACGGCACCGTTATCTGTGACGGCTGTGTGAAAAGGGGAGTAGACCCCAAGGCCGCCGAGCAGATCTTTGACGAAATGTCGGAATTCAGCAAATACGCCTTCAACAAATCGCACGCCGCCGCCTATGCCTATGTTGCTTATCAGACGGCATACTTAAAATGCCATCACGAAAAGGAATATATGTCGGCTTTGCTGACGAGCGTGTTGGATTTTCAGTCGAAGCTGGGTCGCTATATGCAGGAATGTCTTAAAAACGGCATTAAGATCCTGCCACCCGATGTTAATTTGAGCGAGCGTGACTTTACTCCGACGGCTGACGGTATCCGTTTTGGTCTGTTGGCGGTCAGAAATATCGGTACCAACCTTGTTGAAAGGGTGATTGCCGAGCGAAAAAACGGCAGATTTGACGATTTTTACGATATGTGCGACCGTCTTTACGGCAACGACCTCAACCGCCGTGCAGTTGAAAGTCTTATAAAAAGCGGTGCGATGGACTGCTTCGGTCACACAAGAAGAACCCTTTTGCAGGGGATGGACGGTCTTATGCGTGCCGTTGAAGCCGACAAAAAGTATACAATGCACGGTCAGCTCGACCTGTTCGGCAACTCGACGGGTGATACCAAGAAAAACTATGAACTGAACGAGCTTGACGAAATGCCGCAGTTTGAACTGCTTTCCGGTGAAAAAGAGGTTACGGGAATGTATATCTCGGGTCATCCTTTAGAGCAGTATTCGGGTGCTTTGTCTCAAAAAGGGTTGCTTAAAACATTTGATCTTACCGATGCCGATAAAGCGCCGAAGCTTGACGGCAAAACGGTTTCTATCGGTGCGATGGTGTCAAAGATACGCAAAAAAGCCACCAAAAACGACCAGACAATGGCTTTCTTGGATATCGAGGATATGTTTGGCTCGGTAAATGTCCTGCTTTTCCCCAAGCTTTACGAGCAGTATTCCGATACCGTGAAGATAGGCTCTGTGTTCAAGTTCACGGGTCGTGTTTCGGTCAAGGAATCGGGCGATGTTGACCTTGTGTGCGACCGTATAGAGCCGTTGCCCAAGGGCAGGGCCGTGCCGCAAAGCAATTTGGGCGCAAAGCCTCAGTTCCAAAGACCTTCAGCAGAGCCGAAGGCCGATGCACCTGCATCCAAGTTCAAGCGCGGACTTTATCTGCGTGTAACCTCGATGCAGAGTGAAGACTATCTAAAGGCTCGCCGCATTATGGATGTTTTCGACGGTACGACTCCGGTCATAATAAAGGAGACCGAGTCGGGCAAGGCCTTTGTATCGCCAAAAAACACCTGGGTAATGATGAACGACACCATGATGCGCTGTCTTTGTGAGATCTTAGGTACCGAAAATGTTAAGTTTGTTGAGTAAAACATTGCATTTGTGATTATTTTGACAATTAGACTTGACATATTTAAAACTTTGGGGTAATATACATTTTGAATACTTTTTAAGGTTCAGTATTTTACTTACAATTTCAGAAATGGGTGTATATATTATGTCTAACGTAACAGCAATCGGTGTTCTGACCAGCGGAGGAGACGCTCCCGGTATGAATGCTGCCGTCCGTGCAGTTGTCAGAACTGCAATTTCTATGGGTATCAAGTGCTACGGCATCCGCCGTGGATATAACGGTCTTATCGAGGGTGATGTTTTTGAAATGACCCTTAGAGATGTTTCGGATATCATCCACCGTGGCGGTACCGTGCTTTATACCGCACGTAGCCCTATGTTCAAGACCGAAGAGGGTATGAAAATGGCTATGGATACCTGCAAAAAGTACGGTATCAACGGCATCGTTGTCATCGGCGGTGACGGCTCCTACCGTGGCGCACGTGACCTTTCTTTGAGAGGCATTCCTTGCGTCGGTATCCCCGGAACCATTGATAACGATATCACCTCGACCGATTATACCATCGGCTTTGATACCGCTATGAACACCGCAATGGATATGGTCGATAAGCTTCGTGATACCACCCAGTCGCACGAGCGTTGCTCGGTCGTTGAGGTCATGGGACGTCACGCAGGCTGGTTGGCTTTGGAGGCAGGTATTGCCGTAGGTGCAACCGCCATCCTCGTTCCTGAGGTTCAGTTTGATATTGACCGTGACATCGTTGCCAAGATCAAAAAGACCGTACAGTCGGGAAAGAAGCACTTTATCGTCGTTGTTGCCGAGGGCGTCGGCGAGGTCTCCAAGCTTGCAAAGGAGATAGAGGATAAGACAGGTGTTGAGTCCCGTGCAACCATTCTCGGACACGTACAGCGTGGCGGAAGCCCCACAGTCCGTGACCGTGAGATGGCAAGCTGTATGGGCAACTATGCCGTAAGGCTTTTAAGTAAAGGCATCGGCAACCGTGTCGTTTCTTACCGCAACGGTAAGATCGTCGATTTCGATATCTTCGAGGCGCTCAATATGACCAAGCCCTTCGACGTCGAAAAATACGAGACCGCAAATACAATTTCTATCTAAAAGCATTAAAAGCTCTCTTGTTTTCAATTGTTTTGGAAACAAGGGAGTTTTTTTGTTGAACGCTGTTGATAAATAATACGATTGGTGAGAACGGTTCTTTTTGCTATCTCACGTCGGGCGTTCACAAAAACCTTCCGTATAGCCTCCCTTGTCTAAAGGGAGGGGAAGACTCTCCCATAAGATGGGAGAGATGTCTGCGAAGCAGACAGAGAGGGACGGGTCGGTAGACCGCCGAACGGCGGTGGAGGGATTCCTAGTAAGGCAGCACACGAAGTGTGACGGAAGGAGTGGCGGGCGAACGCAGTTCGCCCCTACGAAGCCTCCCTTGCCTAAAGGGAGGTGGATTTTTGCGAAGCAAAAAGACGGAGGGATTCCGCAAGCAGGCTTATGCGGATCGTCGAACTCCCTCAGTCAGCTTCGCTGACCGCCACGATAGACCGCAAATGATACAATGTAGCCGACTTACGGCGGGCGAACGCAGTTCGCCCCTACGATACGATATCGTTTCTTTTAGCCTTCCCTGCGCTACAAAGGTCTGTTAGGTTTGTTGTAGGGACAGGCGTCCTCGACTGTCCGCAAACCGTCTTACGGCGGATCGCCCGGGAGGTCGGTCCCTACGATGCGTCTATGAGATTTTTGTAGGGGAGAGCCTCTGTGCCCTCACGTAAAACCGTCTTGTTCTGCTTTCTTGACACATATTTTAGGATGTGGTATACTGTTACCAAATAAACCGATTTATGGTTCAGTTTTAAAATGAAAGGAAATCATTATGTTGAATTGTGATGTAAGAGCCTACGGTGCCGTGGGTGACGGAGTTACCAAGGATACCGCAGCGGTGCAGGCCGCCATTGACGATTGCTCCGCTCACGGCGGCGGCCGTGTTACCTTGGCCGAGGGTCGCTTTTTGTGCGGTCGAATCGACCTTAAAAGCGGCGTAGAGCTTCATCTTGAGCGTGATGCCGTATTGTTAGGCTCGACCGACGTTGACGATTTCCCCGAGGTCGTGACCGATTTCTGGAACACCGAATATGCACCGAGATTCAACAAGCGCTGCTTTATTTATGCCGAAAATTGTGAGGACATCGCCATCACGGGTCGTGGTGCTATCGACTGCCAGGGTCACTCTTACGTTGTACCTATGACCGAGGAGGAGATTGCCGCCAAGCCGACCATGTCCTATACCCGAAAGCCGTTTCCTTTGCCCGAGGGTAGTGAGCCTATTTCCGAAGAGGTCACCATGATCGGCATTTATCCGCATCCTCTTGATCCCCGTTCCACCAGCCTTGCTCCTGCACGTGTTGTGATGCTGATGGGCTGTACCAATGTTCTTGTTGAGGATGTGACCATGCGCAATCAGCCTGCAGGCTGGAGCTATTGGGTCTGCGGCTGTACCAACGTGCATTTCCACAGAGCGCAGATACTTGCCGCCGTGGATATGCCCAATAACGACGGAATACATATCAACTGTTGCCGAAATGTAACGGTCTCCGACTGTAATATCACCTGCGGTGATGACTGTATCGCCGTCCGTGCTTATTCCGCACCTTTAGGCAAAAACACGGTCTGCGAAAAGGTTGCCGTTACCAACTGCAACCTGACCAGCCACACCTGCGCTGTACGTGTTGGCTGGATCAACGACGGTGTGATGAGGGATTGCACCTTCTCAAACCTTAATATCACCGAATCGAGAACGGGTCTTTGTATGTATCTGCCCTCAAACCCTGCGAAAGCACGTATGAGCGACCAGGGCTTTGAGGCTACGTTGATCGAAAACATCAGCTTTTCCAATATCACCATTGACCGCTGCTATCAGCACCCCATCCGCATCCAGATAGAGGAGCATAACCTTTGCACCGCAATTCGGAATATATATTTCAGCGGGATCCACGCATTTTCCGCAGGAATGCCCAAGGTCAGCGGCCGTGAGGATTGCCACGTGCAAAACGTGTCGTTTAATGACTGCCATTTCTCACACCTGCGCTATGAGGATATCCCCACAAAATTTGCCGAACGTATGGCGAAGCAGCGGATCGCCTTGGAGCAACCCGTTTTCCGCTATGTGGATCAGCTTCACATCAACGCATCCTTCTTCTCGGTGCTGTGATACGGAGCTCGGTTTTTAAAAAATATGCAAGCGGATGGTGAAAACCGTCCGCTTTTTGTTGTAGAGAAGGCACAGGCTTCCTCTTTGAGGAAGCTGTTGAGCGCAAGCGAAACCGAAGGAGTATGCCTCCCGAAAACCATCTTACCACGGGCGATTCGTGAATCGCCCCTACGTAAGACTTTTGGGTCTGAATTGTAGGGGACGGCGCCTACGACGTCCCGAAAAAGCTGACCGTCACATCACACTTTGCGGGCGAACGCAGTTCGCCCCTACGATACGATATCGTTTCTTTTAGCCTTCCCTGCGCTACAACGGTCTGTTAGGTTTGTTGTAGGGACAGGCGTCCTCGACTGTCCGCAAACCGGCTTGCGGCGGACCGCCCGGGAGGTCGGTCCCTACACTGTGTTTTTTGGCGTTATCGTAGGGACGGCATTTATGCCTTCCGTAAACTCTGCTTACGGCGGTGGAGGGATTCCCGACGAAGGTCGATTGCCGAAGTCGAGATGTTACAAATATTAACATTTGACATCTGACCGAAAATATAGTAAAATTTGCATAGGTGAGGTGTTTGTATGAGAAGAGACGGAAAAAAGGTTAAGGTTGAAAGCGTTGAATATGCGTTAACGCCGCATATAATGCCACAGCGTAACGATTCCTTGAATTTTATAGAGGTTGATATACCTTTGCAGCCCATGCAGGACTATCTTAACGCCAAGCGTAAAGAGGGTAAGAGGATAAGCCATCTTGCGCTTATCGTTGCGGCCTATGTCCGTGTTTTGGGTCAGTTTCCGCAGATGAACCGATTTATCGTGAACAAAAAGGTCTATGCCCGAAACGAGCTTAACGTCGGTATGGTCGTGCTCAAAGCCGGCCAGATGGATAACGGTACCATGTCCAAGGTCAATTTTGACCCTGCCGACACCATTGACGATGTTAACCGTAAAATGACCGAATACATAGAAAGCAACCGTGGCGAGGGCGACAACAGCACCGATAAGCTAGCCAAGTTTTTGGTAAGTGTTCCCGGTCTTATGCGCTTTGGTGTCAATCTTTTCCGCTGGGCGGATAAGCACGGTCTTTTGCCCAGAGCCATTATTGATGCCAGCCCGTTCCACACCAGTATGTCCATCACCAACCTTGCCAGCATCAGAACCAACCACATTTTTCATCATATATACAATTTCGGAACCACGGGTGTCTTTATCGCAATGGGTAACAGCCGTGAGGTTCCCAAGCGTAAGACCGACGGTGAGATATACTTTGAAAAGTGTATTCCGCTCGGAATAGTAATGGATGAGCGTATCTGCTCGGGCAGTTATTTTGCATTGGCCTTCCGCCAGTTCAGAAAGTATCTTACCAATCCCGAACTGCTTGAAGTAAGACCCGATGAAAAGGACGTTATAAGAGAAACCAAGTACAGAAAAGACAAATATCCCGAAGACTAACAAATAAAACCGCCTCATACGGAGCGTTCAGTTAGGGAGAAATCGGTTTTTCGGTGAAATTTGATATGCCGCTTGTTGAAAAGCCTTGAAATACGGCAGTATTACTGCATTTTTCAACTTCGCAACATCTTCAAATTTCATCCTACAAAACTGCCGTGCACCCAAAACAGATGAATTTTTGTTGGTATAAAAGGAAAAAGCCCACGGTAACGCTGACGCGTACCGTGGGCTTTTGACGCATTAGACCGCAAAAAAGCGCTGTTTTGGGCGAATTATCCCTAACTGAACGCTCCCTAGAGGCGGTTTATTTGTTGTTTGGTATGGCGGTGGGGAGTGATCCCCACTTTACAATCGCCCACGTGTGAATGTGAGTTACGCCATCTTTGCAACCAACAGATACAAGTTCACACACAATTACTGTTGACAGCCTGGCGCGCCCGAAGGAATTCGAATCCCCGACCTTCCGCTTAGGAGGCGGACGCTCTATCCTGCTGAGCTACGGACGCATATCTTTTTTGAACCTCTATAATATACAATATTTGCGGCGGTTTGTCAATGGTTTATATTTTCATATTGCCGATCTGTATTTTACTGATTTTGAGGGCTTTAGATTGGCGATTAGGTTCTGACTGCCTGATTTTACCGCAGAAAATCTAAACAATATCATTTGATTTTGGCAAAATGACAAAATATCTAAACAAAACAGCAAAATATTGTATTGAACCGTAATGCTTGCTTTGGTACAATGAATTTAAAGAATTTTCAAAGGAGTAATTCTATGAGCTTTAAACGTATTGCATCGATTTTGCTTGTTTTGATACTCTCGGTCGGTCTTTTCGTCGGCTGCGGTTTGGATTCGGACGGTAGCAGTGATGCCGCATCAAACGGTGGCACGAGCATTGACGGGGACATTTTCTTCACAGGGAAGATTGATTTTAAGGATTCCAACGGCGAATCGGTCTATTCGGTCATCCGTCCCGAGGGGGATCAGGCTGCTTTGCCCGTGGCACAAAAGGTGTTTAAGGCCATTAAGGACACTGTTGGTGTCAGCGCCAAGAATCAGACCGATGACAACGACGGAACCGACAAATATGAGATACTTATCGGCAACTGTGACCGTCCCGAAACGGCAACCGCCAAGCAGTATCTTGCCGAAAAGATCGGCGGCCGATACGATGACATCATCATCTGCTCAATTAACAAGAAGATTGTTATATATTCCAAAAATCCTTTGAACCTTGAAAAGGCCGCAGAGCGTTTTATCAACACCTTTGTTAAAGCAGATGGTGTAAGCGGCGGCATTCTTTATACCGAGGCCGCAAAGGGTGATTTTGAAAATATCACCGTAAACGGTGAACCGATAGGCAAATTTAAGCTCATACGTCCGCATTTCAATTCGTCGTATCTGACCGAAATGGCTATGGAGAAAATTGTCGACACGGTATACAAAAAGACCGGATTTATGCTTGATGCCGTTCACGATGAACACGTGAACGAGGGCGACTATGAGATCATCGTTGGCAAGACCAACCGTAGCGATACAAAAAATATTGCCGACAGCGATGCCTATAACATCACGGTCAGCGGCAAAAAGGTGTATCTTAACGGTGGCAGCGCCCACTCGACTGCTATTGCCGTTTCGGAGTTCGCAAAGCTTCTGACAGGCGATGTTAAGGATCAGAGCACCGACGGCTCTTACAATACCGCCATAGGCTCTTATGATGCTGCAACCACCTTAAAATATGCCTGGGGTGACGATTTTAACGGTGATAAGCTCGATACCTCAAAGTGGTATCAGTCCACTATGAAGGAATCGGGCACCAAGGGCGAAAACGGCAAGACCAGCGTGCGCTCCGATAACCCAAACGACGTTTTTGTCAACGACGGAAGCTTCCACATCTGCGCACGCCAGGACGAGAGCTATTATTACGGCGGAAGGATCACGACCCAAAAGACCATGAGATACAAGTACGGCTATCTTGAAATGAGTGCCGTTCTGCCTCACGGAAGCGATTTCTGGGTGGCACTTTGGGCCTGCGGTGATGTGACCGAGGCCATCAACGGAAGCTATAATATGTACCCTGAGATCGATGTTATTGAGTGCTTTGGCAATTCGGCGTGGTATGCCGCAAACTGCCACAGCTGGCCGACCGTTCACGGTGAGATAGCAGGGCTTAAACACACTTCGCTTGACGACAGCTACGGTAATGAGAAGAAGTATCAATGCCCCGATAACCTGCTTTTGACCCAAAGCTTCCATACCTACGGTATGATGTGGACACCCGACAGCATGACCTTTGTGTGTGACGGTGACGATTATTTTACCTACAATTTCCGGGACGGCACCGAGGACAAAAACACGTTCAACCAGGAAATGTACCTCATAATCAGTATGGCTCTCGGATTTGAGAACAATTCGACCTCGATAAACGACGCCACCCCCGACGATTGGGCATACACCAACAAGTACATCGTTGATTGGATAAATATTTATCAGAAAAACGACGGTATCAGCTACGTGAAAAATCTTGGATAAATAAAAAATGCTATCCTCTTTGAGGGTAGCATTTTTTGTGCTTATTCTGCTAAAAGATCGACCACAACGTATTCGCTGATTCCTTGGGTACGGATGGGAAAGCCCCAGCCTGCAAAGCCTGATGACACGATAACGTCGGTGTCGGCCTCTTGGTATTGACCGTAAACATATCCGTTATACATAAAGGTCATCCAGCCAAGCGGTAGCATCTGACCGCCGTGGGTGTGACCCGAAAGCTGAAGGTCGGCAGCGTAAGAGGTGTTGCTTTTTACGTTGTTTGGCTGATGATCGGCCACAAGTATAAATCTATCGGTATCGGCACCGTTTAAAAGCGCATCGGCTTCAAGCCGTTCATCCTTGGCGCTCAAGTCCTCACGTCCGACCAACAGAATATCGTTGCCAATTTCAACGTAATTTTCTTTAAGTATAGTTATACCGTTTTGGTTGACGGTCTGGGCAAGCTCCTCCTCGGTATACTCTGGGTCGGAGGTGTAGCGCTGACGGTCGTGGTTGCCGTAGACGAAATATGTTCCGTAAACGCTTTCAATATTACCCAAACGCTCAAAAACCTCTTGCATTTCGGCTTTGTCGGTGCCTTCCTCAACAATGTCGCCGCCTAAGATAACAAGATCGGGTTTGAGGGAGTTTATTTCATCTACCTTTTCCTTCAAAAGCTCGGGGCTTTGGATGGTACCGTAATGTGTGTCGGATAAAAATACCACACGGTAATCACGTGAAAGCTCATCCGACGCAATTTCATAACGTGTCTGATGCACCGTGTTTATGTTGAAATATCCGTAAGTGAAAAGCACGGCAACCGCTAAGATCGGCACGATGCCGAAACGGTAGACCGTTCGCAGAAATGAGTAAGGTTTGGTGCCCTTGCGGTGCTTTAAAATTGGACGTAAAATTACACGCACAAGCTCACAAAGCCCCCACAAAACCAGCAGGTGAAGCACAATCAAAAGCCCGATTCTGAAAATACCGCAAAGTGCCGTCAGCAAAACGGCGATAGCGGCACGGATAATGCGGAATTTTGTTTGTTTTATATCAATCTTAAAAAGTCGGACGTACCTGCCCGAAAGCCAGTATGCTCCAAATCCGAATGCAATTATAACAGCGGCTAAAAGCAGTAACAAATAACTCAACTCCTTAAACTGAGGTTTTTGGTTGTTTTAGGGATTTAAATGTTTAAATCTGTATTGGGAAGGTGTTTGACCGATGCGTGCTTTAAAGGTGCGACAAAAGTATCCTGCCGTAGAAAAGCCCACGGCTTCGCCGATCTCGGCCACCGACATATCGCTTGAAACAAGTAGCTTCATAGCTTTGGTCAACCTAAAATCAATCAGGTAGTCGGTGGGAGGCTTGGCGGTGATCTCCTTGAAAATTCTGATAAAACGGTCATTACACAGATTTACCGTCCGAGCAATGTCGCAGACCGAAATGCCGTGCATATAATTTTCTTTAATGTATTGCAGGGCAGGATCGATTCGAGATCGTTTTTTATCGGCTTGGGCGGTTAAGATATTCAAATTACAAAGCACTCCGAGCAGGCTCATTATTGCGCCGTAAAGCTTTAAGATCCGTCCGTCTGATTCGCTTTCATAAATTTTTACCGAGTTAAAAAGCTCTGATTCTACAAGGTGGGTCTCTTGGTTGGTGCTTTTCAATATAACACCGTTGGGAGACACAAAACGAAGCTCGTTTACAATGTTGGGCAACTGCAATTCTTTCAAATTGAAAACCAAACCGCGGATTGCGGCGTCTTCGGTTTCTGATGTTGCTGAATGTATGACCGCGGGAGGTAATATCGCAATATCTCCATGTTGCAATATATGCCGGTCAACACCGATTGAAAGCGTTATTGAGCCCGAAATCACAGCCAAAAGCTCGATATCTTCGTGAAAATGCGGCGAAACCAATTGATATTGATTACTTTGCAACGAGGAATAGACGGGAAATTTGGGGTCACGGTATCGTTCAAACTTGTAATGTGTCTTTTTCATGATCTCTCAAAAGTCGAAATAATATAATTTATAGCGTAAATAATGCATTTACTAAAACAAAATAAACGTTATAATGAAATTATAGCACAATATGTATATTTGTCAACGATTTTAGAGGTGTTCTTATGAACAAAAAATGGGGACAAGGGCAGTTGTTTGCCTTTTCGGGGTTGGACGGCAAGACCGATTTCAAAAATGACCTTGTAGGTACACTTAGTGCCGACCGAATTTCAATAATCTTCCATACCGAAGTTCGCAGAGAATTGGCGATTGTAGGTCACACAGCGAAAAACATTACCTTTTCGGCCGTGACGGGTGATTATATAAATGTTACTTTTGACGAAACGCACAATGCTTGTTTTGTTTTTTACAAAAACGGTGTTGTTGTGGGAAGCTTTCCCGAAAACAGTTTTTTAACGGTTTTCTGTGAGGGAGAAATTTTGTCGGAAGACACAGAGAACGGCGTAACGGTGCATAACACAGGGGATGGGCAGGTCACCGTCCTTGCAAAGCGTGACGGAAGGTTTTGTTTTGCATTGTCAACCGACAGAGCAACCGCAGTTGAAAAGGCTGTTTCCGGTTTGTCGGTTGATTTGAATAATTTGTGTGCCGAAAAGGAAGCATATTACAACGGAAAAACAATTTCTGATAAAAGGTTCAAAGGACTTTATTCAAAATGCGTTTCGATTATGAAAACACAAATTTATTCGCCGGATGGACGCTTTAAGCAACATTGGTCAACGCCTGACCGTCTTCCGCATAGATTTTTGTGGTTGTGGGACTCCGTATTTCACGCAATCGGTCACCGTAATATCAACACAGAATTAGCCGAAGAGCTTATAATCTCGGTGCTTGATACACAAAGAGACGACGGCATGATACCGCATATGTCAAGCCCCGGTTGGTCGTCCGATATTACTCAGCCTCCTGTTTTGGCTTGGGGTGCTCTAAAGGTTTTTGAGCGCACGTCCAACAAACAGTTTTTAAATCGAGTGTTTGTTGCTAATACGAAGTTTTTATCGTGGTGTGACAAGAATCGCAAGCCCGGCGGTGCCGAGCTTTACTCGTGGAATACCGCCGATAAAGTTGATTGTCGTTGCGATGAGTCGGGAATGGATAATTCACCCAGATTTGACGAGCAGAATTTGTTGCAGACCATTGATTTTTCCTGCTTTATGGCCAATGAAATGCAGTGTATGGCTAAAATTTGTGACATCTTGGGGGTGAATAAGGAGCATTTTGTTGAACGGTTTAACGCCATCAAGAATGATATAAATAATTATCTTTGGGATGAAGAGGAGGGCTTTTATTACGACCGAAATGTTGCCGACGGAAAACTACACAAGGTGGGCTCGGTTGCATCGTTTTTGCCGTTACTTTCGGGTGTTGCAACACTTGAACGCGCAAAGGTTATAATCAAGCAACTTTTTGATCCCGAAAAATTCGGCCGTCCGTGCCTTATTCCGTGCCTTGAATACAATCAACCGACATTCGGCACCGATATGTGGCGGGGTCCCGTGTGGATAAATTATAATTATATGATTGCAGAGGGCCTGGATAACTACGGCGAGTACGGTTTGTCCGAGAAATTGAGAATTGATACCGTTAATATGGTCAACCGATGGTATAAACAAAGCGGTACGGTGTTTGAGTTTTACGATTCGGAAGGCGTTACTCCGCCTTGGCTTTTGAACCGTAAGGGTGAAGTGGTTGAGCCTTATGATTTCAAGGTGCGATATCAAGCTATCCGTGACTACGGATGGACAGCAACACTTACGCTTGATATGCTTTGTCGCTTAAAGAACAACAATAGAATATAATTTTAAGCATCACGTTATTAAAGTTTGGATAACGTGGTGCTTTTGGTTATTCATGGTAGAATCATACAATAAATCGGAGATATTTGTCGTTCGTTACCACTTGACCGAAGGCTTATTATGTGTTATAATCCATAATTACCAAAGAATGAAAGAGAGGTGTTCGTATGGCTGAAAGCTTAAAAACAATTGCCACCAACAAAAAGGCGTTTCACGACTATTTTGTTGAGGAAAGTATGGAATGCGGTATCGAGCTGTGCGGCACCGAGGTAAAATCCATTCGCCGTGGCGGTGTGAACCTTAAGGATTCGTGGTGCGATATCGACGCAGGCGAGGTCTTTGTCAAGGGGATGCACATCAGCCCTTATGAAAAGGGAAATATCTTCAACCGTGAGCCGACCCGTGTCAGAAAACTGCTTCTGCACAAAAAGGATATCAACCGTCTTTTCGGTGTTATCAAGCAGACGGGTCTGACGCTGATACCGTTGTCGCTCTACTTTAAGGGTTCACTTGTGAAGGTTCAGCTTGGCGTCTGCCGCGGTAAAAAGCTTTATGACAAGCGTGCCGATATGGCCAAAAGAACAGCCGAGCGCACTATTGAGCGTGAAATGAAGGAAAGGAACAGGGAATAATATGATCTTCAAAACTGTTCATTTAAAAGAGTTATATCCCGTGCTCGACCGCAACGGTGCCGACCCAAGGCTTGAGGTCATGGTGCAGGAGGTTCATAAGCCGCAGTACGCCGACCAGAAAAGACCGTCGGTCCTGCTTTGCCCCGGCGGCGGTTACGGCGGAACCTGGACAGGCGAGGGACAACCCGTTGCTTTTGATTATCTTGCGGCAGGCTGTAACTGCTTTGTGCTTCATTATTCGGTTAAGCCTCACGTATTTCCGCAGGCAATACTCGAAATGGCTTGTGCGGTGGATTACATCGTGACCAATGCAGAGGAGTTTTGCGGAGACCCCGAAAAGACCGCCATTCTGGGCTTTTCGGCAGGCGGTCATGCAGCGGCAAGCTACTGCACGTTGCGCAACGACCCCGAGGTTTTGAAGTATATACCCGAGCCTAAGCCCGTTCAGGCGGCAATACTTTGCTACCCCGTAATTTCGGCCGAACCACCCACTCATATGGGTTCGTTTAAAAACCTCACGGGTAAGACGGAATTGACGGCAGAGGATATTGAGCATTTTTCTTTGGAAAAGCACGTTGATCCCGAATTGACACCCAAGACCTTTATCTGGGCGGCATCGGACGACGGTGCGGTAAACCCTGTAAACAGTATGAGATATGCGGCGGCTTTAGGTGAAAAGAAGATACCCTATGAGTTGCATATTTTCCCGAGCGGCGGACACGGTATTACTACCTGCAAGCACGGTCTTGTGCCGCATCCCGAGAGTGATGCCATGAAGTATAATTCCGTGTGGTGTAACCTGGCCGTAAGATGGCTTCGATCGGTGTTTGATTTTTAATAAGGTATAATATGCATTTGTAGGGGACGGCGTCCTCGACGTCCCTTACGTGTTATTGTAAAACTCAAGAAAAGTATATAAGGGGATGTAAAGGTTTCGACAGGGATCTTGAACTGCGATAAGCATGCAGCGTTACGGGAACGCTTTGAAAACCGAATTTTTAAAAATAACTGACAAAAATACAGTTGCTTACGCAGCTTAATTAAGCTGCCGTCCTGCTTGAGAGTACCACGGCTTAAGTAAGGGCGTCGATTAGTGGTGAACGTGAGCGGAGGCGTTCCTCGACCCCGCCACGGAGAGAGGATACCGAGCATAAAGCCTGTTTGCCGGCGTTAGTGTAAGGGAATCTCAATAGACAGAATAAGCATGTAGAAGGTTGCAGGAATAGGTTTTTGGACGCGGGTTCGATTCCCGCCATCTCCACCAGAAAAAAGCATCGACAAAGTCGATGCTTTTTTCAATGAAATTCGCCTTGCGGCGAGTGAAATATCACTACGTAATATGAAATACGCTGACGCGTATGAAATATTTGCTTCGCAAATGTTAAGAGGCGAATTTTATTTCACATTCGGTGGAACACCGAATATTTCATAATCCGTCAGGATTATTTCATATTTTTCGTGAGAAAAATATTTCATTAAAAATATCAAGATTTTAATTTTTGTAAAATGGCGGGAATCGAACAAGGAGGGAGCAAACACAGTTTGCGGAAGAAAAAAGACATTGCCGAACGGAGCGTTCAGTCAGGGAGGAATCGTTTCTGGTGAAATTTGAGACACCGCCTGCTGAAAAGACTTGAAATACGGAACAATTTGTCCGTGCTGCTTGCTCTTTGTGTTTTTGTATGATATAATTAAATTTAAGTTAAAGCTTTAATAAAAAGGAGCGTTAAGATGAGAAACAGCAGGGTTTTTATCGGCTGGAGCGGACCCGATAATCAAGAGATAGCACGCAAGGTGTCCAACCGCCTTTCCGAAAGCGGATTTTCGTCTATAATCGGCGGTGAATGGAAGGCTTCGCTTACCGTGAGCGAGGAGATAATCGATCAGATGAATGTCTGCGATTTTGCCATTGTTCTTATCGAAAAAGAGATCCGTCGCAATAAGAAGGACGAGATAGTAAGCATGGGTTTTAACCCCAATGTTATGATGGAATTGGGCTATATGCTCCGCAAGGTGTCCGACCATCAGAGGATAAGAAGGGTGTTGCTTAACCTTGATCCGAGCGAGCTTCCGTCCGATCTGCAGGGTGCATGGACTCTGAAGGTCGAAAAACCCGAATATAAAAATGATGATGCAGAGGCACGCGAAAGGGTGCTCAATTCGGTCACCGAAAAAATAGTTGATGATTTTCTCGGATACATCAAAAATTTCAAAAACGCCGACAAGCTTGATTATTTTGACGATTGGGAAGAAAACAAGCTGGATATTTACAACTACAAGGGTGATATCCGCATTGCCGACAAGCTGATATACGGAATGCAGGCGGCGGTGTATTCGGGTGAGTTTGAGCGCCTTTACGAAAAGCTGACACACATCAAGGCTCAGCTTGCCAAAAAGGACCGCTACGGGGATTACAGCGCCGTGGCCTGTGCTATGGCGGTGCTCAATGTCTTTGTTGCCACCAACCGTCTCACAAAGCCTTTGGAGGAAAACGATTTTTATTCTCTTTGTGATGCTCTAAGCCGTGAATATGAGAATAATATGGATGACGACGACCTTAAATGCTGGTGTAAGATATTCCGAACGGATAAGCTGGAGCTGTGTTATGAGCTTTTTGCCGGCAATCAGTCCGACAATGAGGAAAAAATAGAGTATTATTACGCCGCCCTGGAGCTGTGTCACAATATTTTTGAAATGATCGAAGCGCACATCAACGACGTGCCCGAGGGTCAGCCCAAAAAGGATGAGGAATACTCGCTTTTGTATAAGGCTTTTACCACACGTAATATCTATCTTATCCACGGTCAACTAAAGGAATTGGAGCCCGACAAGGCCGAGGAGCATCTGGCCAAGCAAAAGCAATACTGTGCCGAGACATACGGCTACCGCAAGGAGCTTTATTCGTATTACACGGCTGACACACGTGAAAATTCGCTTTCAATGAATTTTGTTTCGCAGGAATATCTTTTGTCCATTGCGGAACAATATAAATTTGAGGACAGCCGTCTTAAGAAAATGGAGCTTTCACGCACGGCTAAAAATCTTTTCGGCAACTGGCGCAAGAGGATAGAGATCCAGAATATGATCTTCGCCAAGGTTGAAAAAGAGGGAGCAGGCTTTCTGTTTTAAGCAGTGAAGGAGTGTTTAGTATGAAAAAAATTGCGCTTTTGTGTGACTACGGTCTTGATGATGCCATTGCGACGCTGTATCTTCTTGAGCACGCTGACCGTTTTGACCTGATAGATATACTGCCCGTTGCAGGTAATTTTCCATTGGAGGAGACCTTTGTCAATGCCAAGCGTGTGCTGACCTATTTTGAAAAACCGCTTAGTAATGTCCGTATTGTGGACACATCTTCGGTAAAGCAAAACGGTGAATCCATTCCCGAAATACACGGCAAAGACGGTATGGGCGACGTTTTGCCTTTGGAATATGAGGAAAAGGTGCCCGTGATAGACTATGATGAGTGGCTCAAAGAGGTTGACGGTGATTACACCGTTATAAGCGTTGGCCCCTGCACCGTGACCGAGGATATTTTTAAGAAAAAGGGCGCTTTGCCGCTGATAATTATGGCCGGAAACATTGCCGAGCCGCCCAACTATAACGGCTATGAGTTTAACCACGGACTTGATACCGAGAGCTTTGCTTTTTGCGTGAAATACCCTCATGCCGTGGCAACTTTGGATACCTGCCATATTGATATGTGTGACCTTAATAAGACAAATTCCGAAAGACAAGGTCTGCTCGGCAAAATGCTTGACCGTTACCACAAGCTTTCTCAAAGCAGAAACGAGGAGGTCTGCAGCGTTTACGACCTCGTTGCCGTAAGCTATCTTTTGCATCCCGAGCGCTTTGAGACCTATTCTGCGACCGATAAGGACGGAAATGCTCTTACGGTGCTTAAATACATCAGCAATAAACCCGTGATCTGATTTTTTTGGAGACTTTATGTGCACAGCCGCAAGCTATAAAACAAAACAGTTCTATTTTGGAAGGACCTTGGATAACGAGTTTTCATTCTCAGAGGAGGTTACCGTTACACCGAGGAATTTCCCGCTTGATCTCAGGTTTTCGGAGAAAATAAACGCTCATTATGCTATCATCGGAATGGCCTATGTTTGCGACGGTTATCCGCTTTATTACGATGCAATGAATGAAAAGGGACTGTGCATTGCAGGACTGAACTTTGTGGGCAATGCACATTTTAGCGGTGTGGCTGAAGGTAAGGAAAACGTTGCGGTTTTTGAGTTTATACCGTACATTCTATCGCAATGTGCCTCGGTCAAAGAGGCGAAGCTTAAGCTTGAAAACCTAAACCTTGTAAATAAACCGTTTAATGACAAATTGCCCGTGGCACAGCTTCATTGGATGATTGCCGACCGTGAGCAACAAATCACGGTGGAAGCGGTCAAGGACGGACTTAAAATATACGAAAATAAGGTCGGTGTTTTGACCAATAATCCGCCATTTCCGGAGCAACTGCAACGCTTGAACGACTATATGCATCTGTCGCCCCAAGCACCGCAAAATACCTTCGGCAGCGGTGTGGAGCTTCAGTATTATTCCAAGGGAATGGGCACCTTGGGTCTGCCGGGTGACCTTACTTCTGCGTCACGCTTTGTAAGGGCGGCCTTTGTGCGGAATAACTCGGTGTCGGGGGACGGTGAATGCGAGAGCGTGAGCCAATTTTTCCACATCCTCAACTCGGTCGGTCAGCCGAGAGGCTGTAACGTTGCCGACCGTGACGAGTACGAAATAACGGTCTATACCTCGTGTATGAATGCCGATAAGGGCATTTATTACTACACGACCTACGACAATCATCAGATAACGGCGGTCGATATGCACCGTTGCTACCTTGACGGCAATATTCTTTACCGCTACCCCTTGAAAACAGGAGAGCAGATATTCTATCAAAACTGAATGGCATCTTTTTATAAGGCTTACAAGGCCGAGAAATAAAACCAAGATATAAGTCGCTTTACCGATTTTTGGTAAAGCGACTTTTTTATTTGTAGGGAACGACGCCCTCGTCGTTCCGTTTCGGTGTATCAAAACAGAATCGTAGCCTCAAAAGATCGGAGGCTATCAGCATGGGTGCCGAAAGTAAGCACCACAAAACGGTGTAGAGCAGGCAGATCTGACCGAAAAGATTTAGGGGCATTAAGCTATAGTCCCAAACCTCAAGCCTCAGCCATAAATTGAATACGCCGCCGAAGACAAGCTCAACAGCCGTGATACAAAGCCCCGAAGCTATACAGCGGTAAGTGAATCTCAACGGCTTAAGGCGTTTTTGTATAACTGCAATAAGGCAAAACGAAAGCCCGCCTGCAACCCCCATCGAAGGGTGGGTGTAGCCTCGCCAAAGCAGCTCGATAAGGCAATAACCAACCGCTCCGATGCAAAAAAGAAATAAGTAAAATTTGAATTTTAGATGCATTTTAAAAATCCTTGGATATCATTATTATATTTTTAATATTATTATATATTTGTCTTGAAAAATACACGGTTTGGTAGTATAATAAATCAAATATTTTAATGTAATGTGGGTAAATGTTTATTTAAAGGCAGGTGAGGACGATGAATTACAAAAAATGGGTGTTCCCCGAGGTGGATAAAACTATGGTTGCCGAGATCGCCGACGATTGCAATCATGATCCGCTCGTAGTGTTCATTGCCCTTGCCAGAGGACTTGAGGACCCTTACGAGATCGAGCAGTTTTTTGAAAAAGAGCTTGACTTTTCCGACCCCTATGAATTGAGCGGAATGAGCGAAGCGGTCGACCGTATCAACATGGCCATTGAGGAAAAGGAAAAGATACTTGTTTTCGGTGACTATGACTGTGACGGTGTTACCGCAACGGCTCTGTTGACCTCGTATCTCAAGAAAAGGGAAGCCGATGTTGATTATTTTGTGCCCGACCGTGAGAATGACGGTTACGGAATTTCCGTAAAGGCTGTCGAAAAGGCTCACGAGGACGGTGTTACGCTGATAATTACTGTTGACAACGGCATCAATGCCGTTGCCGAGGTTGAGCGTGCCAATGAGCTCGGTGTTGATGTTGTGGTTACCGACCACCATCTGTTGCAGGATGCGTTGCCCAATGCCGTTGCCGTTGTTGACCCTCATATTGATGAGGAATGTGATTGGATATTTTCCGACCTTTGCGGTGTGGGTGTGGCCTTTAAGTTGGTCTGCGCTTTGGAGGGTAGACCTCCGGAAGAGGTCATATACGAATATGCCGACCTTGTGGCATTGGGTACCATTGCCGATATCGTGCCGCTTGTTTCGGAAAACCGTGCCATTGTAAGCGTTGGTCTGGGGCTTATCAACCGACGTCAAAATTTAGGCATTAAGGCACTTATTGAGGTGGCCGGGGCCAAGTTTATCACGGCAGGCAATGCCGCATTTACGCTTTGCCCCAGAATAAACGCCGCAGGCCGAATGGCTAATGCAGATATTGCCGTCAAGCTTTTGATGAGCGACAATTATGATGATGCCTTGTACTATGCGGGCTGTCTTGACCGACTTAATGCCGAGCGTCAGCAGATAGAGCAGGATATTTTCCAATCGGCCTGCAATATTATCGAGCAAAACGGCTACGACCGTCAGCGTGTTATCGTTGTTGAGGGCTTTGACTGGCACGTGGGCGTTATCGGAATAGCCGCTTCAAAGCTGGTTGAAAAATACGGGAAACCTTGCATCGTTATCAGCGCTTCGGGTGACCGTTCGGTCGGTTCGGGACGCAGTATTTCGGGATTTTCGTTGTTTGATGCTTTGACTGCTTCGTCTGAAACACTTGTGAAATTCGGCGGTCACGAGCTTGCCGCAGGTCTTACCGTGAAGGAAGACGATATCGACCTTTTCAGAAAGACTATCAACCAATATGCCGCTTCGACCGATGTTCCGTTTCAGAAGGTCAAGGTCGATTGCCGCTTAAAGCCCAGAGCATTGACACTTGATGTTGCCAAAGCGCTCAAGTCCTTTGAGCCTTACGGCGCAGGCAACCCGACCCCGTTGTTCGGTGTTATGGAGTCACAGCTTATAGGTATTCAGCCGTTGGCTAACGGTAAGCACATAAGGCTAAAACTTCACCGTGACAATACCGATTTCGGCGCCGTTATGTTTGGCGTTTCACCCGATGATCTGCCGTTTAAGGTGGGGGATGTGCTCGACCTTGCGGTTACTTTGGATGTTAATGTCTATAATAATACCGAGTCGGTTTCGGTCATTGTCCGTGCCGTCCGCAAGAGCAATGTTGATGAAGCGGAAACCGAAAAGCAGTTGAATTCACTTGAAAAATACTACAGTAAAACGGCTGATGCGGCCGATGCCGAGAGCATTTGTCCCACACGTGACGATATAGCGGTGGTGTTCAGATACCTGCGTACCCATAACGGTGTTTTGCTTGCCGCTTTGGAAAACGACCTTTTACAAGCCTTGCCGATCGGCAAGATAACGGTGGCTGTTTCGGCGCTTTGTGAGCTTAAATTAGCCGAAATTTCGGAAAAAAAAGTCAAGCTGTTGCCTTTTGAAGGTAAGGCCGACCTTGACAGCGCCGATATACTGAAAGAATTAAAATCGATCAAAGGAGGTGACCGTTAATGAGTTGTTGCTGTGATGATGCAAAAAATTTGCAAGGAATATTTGAACTTATCGATCAACAGCCCAATCCCGAGCTTTATGACAAGAGCTTGATAGAAAAGGCTTTCAGACTTTGTGTTGAGGCACACAGCGAGCAGAAAAGAGTCTCGGGTGAGCCGTACTGTATGCACCCCATAGCGGTCTCCAAGATCGTAATTTCCTTGGGAATGGACACCGAATCGGTCGCCGCATCGCTTTTACACGATGTTGTTGAGGACACCGAGACCACCTATGATGACATTAAGTCGGCTTTCGGCAAAAACGTTGCCGAGCTGGTCGACGGTGTTACCAAGCTCGGTAAAATTCCGCTTGAATCCAAGGAAAGCGTACAGGCCGAAAACATCCGCAAGATGTTTATCGCAATGTCGCAGGACATCCGTGTTATCATCATAAAGCTGGCCGACCGTCTGCACAATATGCGCACCATCGACGCCATGCCCGAATACAAGCAGAGGGACAAGGCGAGGGAGACCCTCGAGGTCTTTGCCCCCATTGCTCACCGTCTCGGTATCCGTGCCGTCAAGGAGGAGCTTGAGGACCTTTCCATCATGCACCTTGACCCGATAGCTTATCACGAGATAGAAAGATCGTTGGCCATAAAGCGTGATAGAAGCGAGAACTTTTTGGCCGAGATTCAGGAGCGTTTAAAGCAGCGTGTTGAGGAATATGTCCCCGGTATCAAGATCGAGGGCAGAGTGAAATCCATCCACGGAATCTACCGTAAAATGTATATGCAGGGCAAGTCTATCGACGAGATCTATGACATTTATGCCGTGCGTATCATTACCGATACCGTTGCCAACTGTTATAACATTCTGGGCGTTGTTCACGATATGGCACGGCCTATACCGGGACGCTTTAAAGACTATATCTCGACACCTAAACCCAACCTTTATCAGTCGCTTCATACAACCGTTATCGGCCGTGAGGGGATACCTTACGAGGTTCAGATAAGAACCGAGGAAATGCACCGTACAGCCGAGTTCGGTATCGCAGCGCATTGGAAGTATAAGGACGGTATCAACCGCAGTGACGCAAAATTTGAGGACCGTCTGCTGTGGATCCGTCAGATACTTGACAGCCAGCGTGAGGCCGACGATGCCGAGGAGCTTGTTCAGACCATCAAGACCGACCTGGCTCCCGAGGACGTCTTTGCCGTAACCCCCAAGGGTGACGTTATCAATCTTCCCGTAGGCTCTACGGTCATCGACTTTGCGTTTGCCATTCACTCGGCAGTCGGCACCAAAATGACGGGTGCCAAGGTTGACGGAAGGATCGTCCCCATCACGCACGAGGTCAGAACGGGTGAGCTTATTGAGATAATAACCACCAATCAGGCAGGTCACGGTCCAAGCCGTGATTGGCTCAATATCGTCAAGACCAATCAGGCCAAGACCAAGATAAGAGCCTGGTTCAAAAAGGAACGCCGACCCGAGAATATCGAGGAAGGCCGTTCCGAAATCGAACGTGAGTTTTCAAGAAATAACATCCGCTTGTCGGAAGAGGACATGCAGAAATTCCTCGGCGATATTGCGACCAAAATGCGTTGCAACAGCATAGACGATTTCTATGCCGCCGTTGGCTACGGCGGAATACTTTTGTCCAAAATAATGCCGAGGATAAAGGATTCCTACACCCGTTTTGTCAAGACCGAAAAGCCTTTGGAGGTCAGCAACACCACGCAGACCCGTAAGGTCTCCAAGTCGTCCGACGGTGTTGTGGTTGAAGGGATCGACAACTGCCTTATCAAGCTTGCACGTTGCTGTACCCCGATACCGGGTGACGATATAATCGGATTTATCACCCGTGGACACGGTGTTTCGATCCACAAAAGGGATTGCAACAACGTACCTAAAGACACCCGTACTGCCGCCGAGCCCGAGCGTTGGATCTCGGCTTATTGGGAGGCAGGTAAGACCACAAGATTTGATTCAACGGTCACTATCTTGGGTATCAACCGTGACGGTATGGTGGCCGATCTGTCCATTATGCTTGCCAATCTGCACGTTTCGGTGCACGCCATAATTGCCAAGGAGACCAAGGACGGCAACTGCAGTATCATCATCACCATCGGTGTTGAAAGCCGTGAGCATCTTGATAACGTTATTACCCGAATCAAGAAGTTACAGGGCGTTTTCAGCGTAGAAAGGACCTAAAGCGTAGAATGAAAGCAGTAGTTCAGGTTGTTACCTCGTCTGAGGTTAGGGTTGACGGAGCGTCTGTCGGCAAAATTGCCGACGGACTTTTCGTGTTGCTTGGTGTCACCAATGAGGACACCAAGGCGGAAGCCGAGCTGTTGGCCAAAAAGGTCTGCGACCTTCGTGTGCTGTGCGATGAAAACGATAAAATGAATTTGTCGGTGCTTGATACGGGTGGAAGTGTGTTGGTCGTGTCCAACTTTACCTTGTGTGCCGATACCAAAAAGGGCAACCGTCCAAATTTTATGAATGCCGCACGACCCGAAACGGCCGAGCCGTTGTATGAGTATTTTACCGAATGTGTAAGACAAAACGGTGTTAAAACGGTTGAAAACGGTCAGTTTGGTGCCGATATGAAGATAAACGCACTTTTAGGCGGTCCCGTGACAGTTTTGCTTGACACCGATACCTGGAGAAAACAGAAATGAACATAATTACCATCCCTAACGGCACCTTGCAGGCCAACTGCTATATCGTTGAGACCGAGCATGCCGCCGTGGTCATCGACCCCGGCTATATGGAGCGTCAGTTGTCCGCATACGTTGCCGAGAATCCCGATAAAATAAAGTTTATAATGCTGACCCACCGCCATTTTGACCACCTTGCCGCCGCTAACGCTTTAAAAAGAATGACGGGTGCCAAGATAGTCATAAATGAGCTTGACGAGGGCGGACTTTACAGCGACCTTTTGAGCCTCGGCAGTATGGCAGGCGGCTTTTATAACAAGGCCGACCCCGATGCCCACGCCGATATCTACGTTGACGAGGGTGATACCGTCACCGCCGCCGATATGGTGTTCAAGGTGCTTTATACACCCGGTCATTCCGAGGGTGGTATTTGCTTCCTTATTGATAACATTCTCTTCAGCGGTGATACACTGTTTAAGGGCTCTATCGGCCGTACCGATTTCCCCAGCAGTAATATGGCCGAAATGAGGCAGTCGCTTGACCGACTTTGCACTCTGCCCAACGAAACGGTCGTTTATCCCGGGCACGGAGAGCCGACCACCATCGGTTATGAAAAGTCCACCAATATGTTTTTAAAACGGTGACAAAAATGGTCTTTTATTTAAACGAAGAACGCTTTAAATACGAGCTTGAAAAGCTGAGCCGCCTGTTTTTGCCGTTTGAGCGGTTTGATTTTACCGATAAGGCTGATGACCTTGAAAATCAAGACTGTTTCATTAAGGTTGAATGTGGCCAAATCACCAAGTCTGAACTTAGAATCGACGGTCAATTTGTGACCGATACAATTGAAGCTTCAGCCGATTCCGACGGTGAGCTTAATGCCGCATTGGCTTTGTATAACTGTTTTGTAAAGTTGATTGGATATAAGCCTCCGTGGGGCTTGCTTACGGGTGTGCGTCCTGCCAAGCTTATCGGTAAGCTGATAGCGGCCGAGGGTGAAGAAAAGGCTGTCGACCGCTTTAAAAACACCTTGCTTGTGAGCGATGAAAAAACCAAGCTGTGCCTGGAATGTCACCGCTCAGAGCGTGAGATAATCGCACGGTCAACCTCCGATTCCTTCAGCCTTTATATTTCGGTGCCGTTTTGCCCGAGCAGGTGTAACTATTGCTCGTTTGTGTCCCATTCGGTCGAGCAGGCGAAAAAGCTTATCCCACGGTATGTTGAGCTGTTGTGTGAGGAAATAAAGCAGACAGCAGAAATAGTCAAAAAAATAGGTCTTAAGCTGCAGACCGTCTACATAGGCGGCGGCACTCCCACAACGCTTTCAGCCGAGCAACTGACCGCAGTTATGGATACGGTCAAGGCTTCTTTTGATATGTCGGCTTTGGAGGAATACACCGTTGAGGCAGGTCGACCCGATACCGTTACCGTAGAAAAGCTTGAGGCCATAAAGCGTGGCGGAGCAACCCGAATCAGCATAAATCCGCAGACCATGAACGATGATGTGCTGAAGACTATCGGCCGTCGTCACACCGTTGCCGAAACGGTCGAGGCCTTTAAGCTGGCAAGGAAAGTGGGCTTTGATAATATCAATACCGACCTTATTGCAGGTCTTTCGGGTGATACTTTGGAAAGCTTCTGCCACTCGGTCGATGAGATGATAAGGCTTGACCCCGAAAACGTCACGGTGCACACGCTTTCGATGAAGCGTGCATCCAATCTTAACAAAAGCCGAACCGTTTTTGAGGCCGAGCAGGGCAAGTTGGCCGCTGATATGGTGGAATATGCCTATAAAACGCTTTCTGCGGCAGGAATCAAGCCGTACTATATGTACCGTCAGAGCAAAACGGCAGGTAACCTTGAAAATGTGGGCTATGCCAAAAAGGGCTATGAGGGTCTTTATAACGTGTATATTATGGATGAGACCCACACCATTCTTGCCTGCGGTGCATCGGCTGTAACCAAGCTGCGTGAGCCGGGTGGCCCTAATATCGAACGCATTTTTAATTACAAATATCCGTATGAATATATTGAACGTTTTGACACCGTTGCAGAGCGCAAATCGGGTATTTTGGAGTTTTATCGTCGCTACGGATTTTAGATTGTTGCAAAACACAGTATTTTGTGGTAAAATAAATTTGGTTAATAAGCTTTGAAAGGAAGACAGTTATGGAAATTTTTGAAAAAGCAAAGGCTATTTTTAACACCGCTTCGGAAAAGACGGGGGACTTTGTCTACGCACAGAAGTGCAATGTCAAGATCGCACGTGTCTGCGCCGAGCTCAAAAAGCTTTATGAGCGTCTGGGACGCTTGACCTATCGCAAGATCAAGGGAATCAGGATCGACGATAACGAGTTTGACGCTTTGATCGAAAAGATCGAGGTCCTTAAAATGGAGCTTAACGCTCTGCGTGAGGGCAAGATGCAGGAGCCCGAGTTTGACAGCATCGTTTTTGAAGACGGCGAACCCGTTGAGATCCCCGAAGAAAACTGAGGGTGACCATGGAAAACGAGCTTTTTACCGTCGGCATAGTTATTGCCGACAAGGATGAGTACGTCCATATTGATAAATTTATCGGAAAAGACGCTTCGGCTTTTGAAATGCAGGGTATTTTCGGCCACACTGCCGATATAAAAGCCAACGGTCACGATATCCGTGTCAGAACCGTCTGCAGCGGTATCGGTAAGGTCAACGCCGCTGTTGCCGCAACGCTTCTTGCTGACGGCTGTGATATGCTGATAAGCGCAGGACTTTCTGGCGGATTTGGCGACGCTAAAAAGCACGATATCGTGCTTGGAACCAAGTTTTATGAGCACGATTTCGACCTGACCGCAATCGGCTATAAACCGGCTCAAAAGCCCGGAGACAATGAGCCTATTGAATCTGCGCGTGAGCTGAACGATGATATTTTGAAAAAATTTCCCTTTGTCAAAAGCGGTGTTTTTGTCACGGGTGACAGCTTTGTCAGCTCCAAAGAAAAGCACGACTTTTTGAAGGATGCCTTCAACCCCGTTGCCTGCGATATGGAGTCGGCGGCTGTCGGCTATGTTGCACAGCGTTTTGACATTCCGTTTGTGTCGGTCAGAATGGTGTCGGACGGTGCCGATGACGACTCGGCCGCAACCTATACCGATACTTTAGGCTGTGATGCTGCTGACCGTTGGGTCAAGCTGACCTTTGATTGGATAAGATCTCTGTGAGGTAGGGTATGGGAAAAACTCTTAATACCAAAAATGACGGGGGACACAGCTTCTTAAAGGGCTCTGCAATACTTGTTATTGCTACCATGCTGGTCAAGGTCATTGGCGCTATCTACCGTATTCCGTTGGCCAGAATTTTGGGTTCTACGGGTATGGGCTTTTATTCCACGGCGTATGATCTTTATGTTCCGATGTATTCCATCGCAATGGCCGGTCTGCCCATAGCTATTTCCCGTCTGGTTTCGGAGCACGTTGCCGCAGAAAGGTTTAAGCACGTCAAGAAGACGCTGAACACAGCCAAGGTCGCATTCCTGGTGACCGGCGGCGTCGGTTTTATACTGATGGTGGTGCTGGCCTTTGTGCTTACGGGTGACATCGGGGTTTTTAACAAGGGAACTCTGCCCGGTATTCTTTGCATTGCACCGTGTCTTCTGTTTTGTTGCGTGATGTCGGCATACCGCGGATATTACGAGGGTCTCAGAAATATGACCCCCACGGCCATAAGCCAGGTGCTTGAGGCCTTGGGCAAGCTGGTTTTCGGCTTTGGATTTGCTTTTGTTGTTCTCAAGGTTACGGGAAACTACTCCTATGCCGCCGCAGGTGCGCTTTTCGGTATAACCCTCGGCACAGCCTTGAGTGCGTTGTATCTCGAGATAAAGTACCGTCTGACCGGTAAGTATACCTTTACCTCGGAGCAGTTGGAGGCGGCTCCCAAGCCCGATTCCAACAAGGAAACGGTCAAGATACTTGTAACAATTGCCATTCCTATCGTCTTGGGCTCACTGGTCAATAATATCAGCAGTCTTATTGACGTTGCAATGGTGCAGACACAGCTGAAAAGGGCAATGGAAAAGGCACCCGAGTATTTTTCATTGAATTATGCCGATTTTATTGCGGGAGAGACAGCAAGCGCTCTGAAAAACGGTCAGACCTTCAACTGGACAGAGGACCTTCCCAATGCGCTTTACGGTGCACACCGCGGATTTGCGTTTTCGATCTATAACCTTGTGCCGTCGCTAACTTCGGTGCTGGGTGTCAGCGCAATTCCCATTCTGGCCTCTGCCTGGACCAAGCGTGATGCCGACGAGATAAAATCCAACGTCAATACCATGCTGAGAACCACGGCTGTTGTTGCGGTGCCTGCAGGCTTTGGCATAATTGCGATGTCGGGTCCGGTACTCGACCTTTTGTATGACGATCCGCATATTATCGCCGTTGCCGCACCCAACCTTCGTGTGCTGGGAATCTGCGCTATCTTTGCCGGTCTTAACGGTCCGTTGACCAATATGCTCCAGGCTATCGGTCGGCAGGGAGTGCCGCTTCGCAATATTGCGGTCGGTGCCGTTTTGAAGATCGTTATCAATTTTGTGTTGGTCGGAACACCCGAGATAAACATCTTCGGTGTACCGATAGGCACCACGGTCTGTTATGCTTATATCTGCATTGCAAACCTCGTGTGCTTCATAAAATATTCTCACGTTGTACCGAATATTCTTTTGTCTATCGGCAAGCCGCTTATATGCGGAGCCGCCTGCGGAGCTACCGCCTGGCTGGTCAGCTTTTTGCTTGCCAAGACCGCACTCGGTACATCGCTTTCATCGTTGGTTGCCATTGCGGCGGCCGCCTTGGTTTATGTTGTTATGCTGTTTTTGATCAAGGCAATTACCCGTGAGGATATAATTTCTATGCCAAAAGGCAAAAAAATTATAAAAGTACTTGAAAAATTGAAACTAATGAGGTAGAATGTATATAGGTTTGATAAATAGTTGAATTATTTTGTCGAACTTGCACAATTAGCTACGCTCTTGGTTGTAGAGGCTTACAAATGGTTAGTAAAGAAGCGTTTAAAAAAGAAAAATATTCGGTTGAGGATCTTAGGTGTATCGTAAAAATTTTGCGTGAACCCGGCGGTTGCCCTTGGGATGCCGAGCAGACCCATAAGTCGATAAGACGTGATCTGCTTGAGGAGGCATACGAGGTCGCCGATGCAATCGATACCGATGATGACGTTGCTTTGTGTGAGGAGTTGGGAGACCTTTTATTGCAGGTCGTTTTCCACGCACAGATCGCAACCGAGGAAAAGAGCTTCACCTTGGATGAGGTTGCCGACGGTATCTGCAAAAAGCTGATACTTCGCCATCCGCACGTGTTTGGTGACGTAGTTGCCGAAACACCCGAGGAGGTACTCAACAACTGGGATGCCATCAAGCGTGATGAAAAGAGTCAGAAGACCTTTACCGATACCCTTGAAAGTGTACCGAGAGCATTTCCGGCGCTTATGCGTGCCGCCAAGGTTCAAAAGAGAGCCGCCAAGGCAGGCTTTGATTGGGATGACCCGCAGGATGCTTTCAAAAAGCTCCCCGAGGAGACCGAAGAGTTTAGCGCCGCTGTAGCTTCGGGTGACCGTGCCGCAATGGAGGAGGAATTCGGAGACCTGCTTTTTGCCGCGGTCAATGTTTCAAGATTTTATAAAATAGATGCCGAAAGCGCTTTGGCATCGGCCACCGATAAGTTTATGAAACGCTTTAAGGCGGTGGAGCAAGAGGTCTTAAAAGGCGGTCACCAGATGACCGATATGTCTTTGGAAGAGCTTGATGCCATTTGGGACAAGATCAAGCACCAAGACTGAAATTTGTTTCAAAGTCAGGATCAAAAACCTGTTTGAATAATTTATTTTAGGAGGATGTTCAACTATGAACAAGACAGAATTAGTAGCAGCTATCGCCGAGAAGGCAGAAATCAGCAAGAAGGACGCCGACAAGGCAGTTGCAGCCCTCATCGAGACCGTTACCGAGGCTCTCAAGGCCGGTGACAAGATCCAGCTCGTAGGCTTTGGTACCTTCGAGGTTCGTGTACGTCCCGAGAGAACCGGACGCAACCCCAGAACCAAGGAGACCATCAAGATCGCTGCTTCCAAGGTTCCTGCATTCAAGGCAGGCGCAGCTCTTAAGAACGCTGTTAAGTAATCTGAATTTAAAGTTGAAGCCGCTTGGTTTTTCAAGCGGCTTTTCCTTTTAAGAGGTATCATAATGAGACTTGATAAATATTTAAAGGTTTCGCGCATAATCAAGCGCAGAACGGTTGCCAACGAGGCTTGTGATGCAGGGCGTGTGACCGTCAACGGAAAGGTCGCCAGAGCATCCTATGATGTCAAGGTAGGCGATGTTATGGAAATAGCCTTCGGTGAACGCACCGTCAAGGCCGAGATTCTGGATGTCAGCGAGGTCGTCCGCAAGGAAAACGCAGCAATGATGTACCGTATAATCGAGTAATCAAACCGCAAAAAGGTTCATATATTTTCATAAAACCATATATAAGAGGGATTTGATCATATGAACCAGAAACCGCCGTCACCCGAACAGGGGATAATTTTGCAAAACCGCTCGAAATTAAGTGTTACGGGTGTTTTGGAGGTCATCGGCTTTGATGATGAGACTGTTTTGCTTGATACTGCACTCGGTAAGCTGACCGTAAAGGGTCAGGCGCTTAAGGTTATAAGCTTCACGGTAGAAACGGGACATCTGTTGGTCGAGGGCAATGTTGCTGCGTTGGTGTACACCGGTCAAGCCAAAAAAGGTGTTTTGAAAAGGCTGTTCGGATAATGGGGTACATTGATGTTTCGTATCAGGCCGTTACATTTTTGTTGTCTGTAGTGCTCGGTGCTGTGATGTGCCTTTTGTATGACGTTTTGCGCGCTTTACACAAACGGATGCTCAAAGGCTTTTTTGAGGTGTTTGTGAGCGACATTTTGTTTTGGAGCATTGCCGCCGTTATTACCTTCTGCTTTCTTGTCATCCGATGCAACGGTTACGTCAGAGGTTTCGTCATTGTAGGGCAGGCCATGGGCTTTTCGGCGGTCAGGCTGACCGTATCACGGTATATTTTGGCAGGAATTGATTGGTTAATGTCGATATTTTCCGGTGTTTTTCGTTTTGTTTGGCGGTTTGTTGCCAAAATATTCCGAATATTGAAAAATATTTTGAAAAAAACACTTAAATATGCAAAAAAACTCTTGCAACCTAAATGCAAGCTGTTGTATAATCATCTAAAAGTACAGAAGTTTAAATCAACTGATAAAGTTTTGGATAAAAATTGAAGGAGTTATGAAAGTGGCATCTGAGACCAAAAGGCAGAGCAGCATAATCCTGCGTGTGGTGCTTTTGATTTTCGCTGTTTGGATGATCTATTATCTCGGCTCTTTGATAAAGGACTATACTTCCGTTCAGAAGCAGTATGATGCCGTTGCGGCACGACGTGATGAGCTTAAACTCGAGGTTGAGCAGAAGGCCAACATGCTTGAAAACGGAAACGACGCTGATTTTATCGAGCGTGCGGCACGTGAACGTTTGGGCTACGTTTACGCCGATGAACATGTGTATATTGATATTTCCGGTGATTGACGGAGATATAAATATAAAATTTTCTTGAGGTTTCTTTGGAGGATTAGGCAATCAATGCAGATCGAGGTAGGACAAATCGTAGAGGGAAAGGTTACCGGTATCACCAATTTCGGCGTTTTTGTCGATTTGGGTGAAGGAAAATCGGGCCTTGTCCACATTTCGGAGATCGCACAGACCTATGTCAGCGACGTCCGTGAGTTCGTTAAGGAAAACGACACAGTTAAAATGAAGGTGCTGACCGTTTCGGAGGACGGAAAGATCAGCCTTTCCATCAAAAAGGCTCAGCCGCAGGCTGAAGCTCCGCAGCAGCGTCCCCGTAACAACAATCACAATAACGGCGGACAGCGTACCACAAGACCCCCGAAAAGAGAGCCTGATTACGCATCTCCTGCAGCCGTATGGACTCCCAAAAAGAGCGAGTCGACCTCTTTTGAGGATATGATGGCTAAATTCAAGCAGACCAGCGACGAAAAATTCTCGGATCTTAAGCGCAAGAATCCCGATACCCGTCGCCCCAAGCGTGCAACCATGAAATAACAAAAACGGCAGACCAGAGCCAAACTACATACGGGCGTTGGTCTGCTTTTGTTTGGAGTAAATATGATTAAGGAAATTGATGTAAAACGTATTGAGGATGCTGTGGCAAGGCTTTGTGTCTCCGCCAACAAAATACTGCCTCAAAGCGTTACCGACAGTATCTGTACTGCCTGCAAAACCGAAACCGACGGTCTGGGCAGGGAAATAATGTGCGACCTTGTCCGCAATATAGATGCGGCAAAGGAGCTTGATATCCCTGTGTGCCAGGACACGGGAATGGCGGTCGTTTTTATTGAAATCGGCCAGGATGTTCACCTTGTCGGCGGCTCATTGTGTGACGCCGTGAATAGGGGAGTTGCCAAGGGTTATACCGACGGTCTTTTGCGTAAATCGGTGGTCGCCGATCCGCTCAACCGAATCAATACCGATGATAACACCCCTGCGGTTTTGCATACAAAGGTTGTTGACGGTGACTGTGTCAAGGTGACAGTGGCACCCAAGGGCTTTGGCAGTGAAAATATGAGCAAGGTTAAAATGCTGACACCTGCCGCAGGCCGTGACGGTGTTGTGAAGGCTGTGCTTGATATCGTCCGTGAGGCAGGCAGTAACCCTTGTCCGCCAATGGTCATCGGTGTTGGTATCGGCGGTGATTTTGAGCAGGTTGCCTACCTTTCCAAAAAGGCACTTTGCCGTGACCTTGGAACCCATAATAAGAATGAGTTTTATGCCGAGCTTGAGACCGAATTGTTAGAAAAGGTCAATGAGCTAGGGATTGGACCTCAGGGCTTTGGCGGCAAGACCACCGCTTTGGGTCTTAATATTGAATACGCACCGACCCACATTGCAGGTCTGCCCGTTGCGGTCAACATCGGTTGCCATGTGACCCGCCACAAATCGGAAATTATTAAGTAATTGGAGAAAAAATGAAGAAGTATAATATGATCGCTCCGTGCATTTTCGGAGTTGAAGGAATATTGGCTGACGAGCTGCGCCGGATCGGTGCTGATGATGTCAACGCCGAAAACGGTCGTGTACTGTTTTCTGGCGATGCCTCTATGATAGCCGCCGCAAACATAAATTCACGCTTTGCTGAGCGAATAATGCTCAATTTGGGCACCTTCAGGGCAATGACCTTTACCGAGCTGTTTGACGGTGTAAAGGCTCTGCCGCTTGAGGAGTATATTTCGGTCAAGGATGCTTTCCCTGTAAAGGGTTGGAGCATAAATTCACAGCTTCACAGTATTCCCGACTGTCAGTCGATCGTCAAAAAGGCTTGTGTTGAGCGCTTGAAAACGGTTTATAAGACCAACTGGTTTGAGGAGACCGGCCCCGTGCATCAGTTGCAGTTTTCCATTATGAAGGATCAGGTCACTTTAATGCTTGATACCACGGGTCACGGTCTGCATAAAAGAGGATACCGTGCAAATTCCAATATGGCACCCATTAAGGAGACCCTTGCCGCCGCAATGTGCGATATTGCAAGGATTTACCCTGACACAAAGATTTTTGACCCCTTCTGCGGAAGCGGTACCATTCTCATTGAAGCCGCTCTGATGGCCAAAAAGCAGGCTCCCGGACTTCGTCAGCACTTTGCCGCCGAGCGCTTCTCATTTATTGATGAAAAGGTATGGAGTGAGCAACGTGCCGCCGCAATGGATAAGATATTGCCCGATATCGAATTCCGGGCCGTGGGCTATGACATCGACCCCGAGTGTGTGAAGCTGACGCTGGAAAACGCCAAGAAAGCAGGCGTTGAAAAGTATGTCAGAGCCGAGGTCAGGGATGTTAAGGATTTCAAACTGCCCGAAGGCAGAACGTTGGTCATCACAAATCCGCCCTACGGCGAGCGCTTGCTGGACATCCGTGCCGCCGAGGAGCTTTATAAAACCATGGGCAATGTTTTCCCGCAGGAGCAGGGCAAGAAGTATTACGTTATCAGCCCTCATGACGAGTTTGAAAAATTCTTTGGCCGCAAGCCCGATAAAAAGCGCAAGCTTTATAACGGCATGATAAAATGCGATCTGAATATGTATTTTAAATAAAAAAACTCGCAACAGAAATTTCTGTTGCGAGTTTTTTTACATTCACTTATTTTCGTTTGCTTCAAGTTTCTTGACATATTCTTTGACAGCAATGTTAATAAATTGCGATAAAGAACGGTCATCGTATTCTGCTAACGCTTTGGCTTTTTCAAGAACATCACTATCTATAGTAATGCTTATTTTCTCTTTCAACGGGCGCATAAAATCACTCCTATCGTAAGATATTATACTAAAAACTCTTGCTAAATATTTAAAAGTAGGATATAATAGGAGCAAGTAGGAATATATTGAGGAGAGTTTGTATGGCTGAGTTTTGTTTAAAACATTTTAATGAGATGTTTAATAAGCAATATAGCGAAAATGATGTAAAATTGTCTAATGATTTTTGTGAGAGCTGTGGAGAGTGGACAAAATGTGTGGTTTATATAAAAGAAGATTTTAAGTTAAAGAACAGGGTTAGGTGGAAGTTGTATTCTTTATTAGAGAAATTTAACAAGGATTAAAGCACGTAGGGAAAGGATTTATCCTTACCATACAATTTGAATTTTTGCGGAAAGCATAAATGCTTTCCCTACAACGGTACATTATGCAAAACAAAAGCACAGCATCATTTGACGCTGTGCTTTCTTTTATTTGTGATTATTTGAAGTAAATCTCCTCGCCGTCCTTCTGATAAAGAGCAACGTGGTCGACCTTCATGACCCACTTAAAGGGCTCCTCGGTGCCGTCCATACTGCAGCCGAGCTTTCTTGCAGGGGTATAGAGGTATTCCGACATAATGAAGTAGATGGGAAGTCTGAAGGTGTCGAGGTTGACTTCCTTGTTCCAAAGATGCTCGGAACCGGGGGTAAGGGGTGCGTGGAAATAGACCTCACCGTCAACACCGAAATCTACGTAATCGGGAGTCCACTCCATAAAATAGGTGTGGGTCTCGGTTCTGAGGACCTCGGGCGCACTTTCAAAGGTGTGGCTACGCTCGGCACGGGGAACGGTACCGTCGTTGGAGGCGTGGGGATTCCACTGATGCAGGTTGGCAACTACGTTGGTTTCACTGCCAAGCTGTTCAACCATATCGAACTCTGCGCCGGAGCCGTCCTTTGTCTTTTCGGTAGAGCAGAACCAATATGCGCCGCTGTTGCCCTTATAAAAAGGAATCTGTGCCTTGATCTCAAAGTAGCCGTACTTGAACTCCATACGGTCCTTGGTGGTCAAAAAGCAGGGCGTATAATAAGGCTTGCCGTCAACGACCTCTTCAGGTGCAACCTTTGAGCTGAAAAGAACTACCTGACCGTCCTTGACGTAGTAGGTCTTGTCCGACCATTCCTGATGAATGTCAGCAACGTTCCAGGCAACGGGAGTCCATATTTCCTTATCAATGTCGTTGCCGTTGAAGCAGTCGCCCCAGACCAGCTTACGGTCACCCTTTACCTCGGGGATGTCCATGTTGATTCCAAAATTTTTACTCATAAAAATACCTCCTTACGCGCTTTGCGTAATCAGTTGCCGGTACTGTATGAATATTTTTTGCAGTACCGGTCAGCAGATCGTCTGCAATTTTTATTATATTGGCGGCTTTCACAAATGTCAACCTAAAAACTCGATTTTTAACGGCAGTTTTTCGGTATTTCGAAAATTTAAGGTGGAAATTTTTAAAAGGTGTGTTATAATGAATAAAAGACTGTTTCGGAGGCTTTTTATGAAAAGATTTTTAAGCTTGATCTTCGCCGTGTGCTTGACGGCCGTGCTGACCGTGTCGGTCTCGGCGGCATCCAATAAGCTGAGCGCTACCGCACCTGCAGGTGAGCTGAAGGCAGGGGATACCGTCAAAGTAACCGTTTCTCTTTCAACCGAGGAGGCTTTTAAGTCTATCGGACTTACAATGATGTACGACAGTAACACGTTTTCGCTTGAATCGGGCAGTTGGTTGCTTAAGGGCACCGTGCTTAAGGATGTGAACGAGTCAAGAAACCAGGCGGCAGCGGCTTTCACCTCCGAGAAAACGGTCAGGGACGATATTTTTGAGTTTACACTCAAGGTAAAAAGCGGTGCTTATACCGATTCATATACCGTTGCGGTAGAGCCCGTCTTGAAAAACGGCTCAAACGTTATCCCGACCGACAGTGCTTCGGTAACCGTTAAGGTCAACGGGGCTTCCCGTCCCACAGGCTCCGACCCCGTTGTTTCAAACGGTGTGTCGTCGGTTGTCAGCGGATCCTCATCGGCGGTTGGTTCTACGACCAACAGCGGTGACGGTACCGCATCATCAACGGTTTCTGATACCGAGTCGTTTTTTGAAAGCACCGTATCCTCCGAGGTTTCCGTTCCCGACGATACCTCCGACCCCAAGGATCCCGACGGTTCAAACAGCAGGCTGACGCTCATCATTGTTTTGGCGGCAGTTGTTGCGGCTGTGGCTGTAGTTGTGGTGATCGTTGCGGTCAGATCCAAAAAGAAATAATTTTTCAATGCCGATGCATAATTTGTGTCGGCATTTTTGCTTTTCTGTGATTATCCTTCCTTTAAAAGTCATATATTCTTTAGTGGAGGGATAATTTATGAGTAAAATAGTTGAATTTATAAAAAAATACCGAATCAGACTTACTTGGATAGGTCTTACCTTGCTTGCAGGGGGCGTGGGAGCGTTACTTGCAGGGGGCTTTGACGCCTACAAAACCGTTCAAAAGCCGCCGCTTTCACCGCCCGCCATTCTTTTCCCGATCGTGTGGACGCTGCTTTATATTTTAATGGGACTTGCGGCAGGGGTCATTGCCGAATCACGTGACCTCTACAAAGGCAACGCATTAAAGCTTTATCTTGTTCAGTTGCTTATCAACATCCTTTGGCCGTTGCTGTTTTTTAAGTTAGAAGCCGCCAAGGTTGCGCTCTTTTGGCTGGTCTTGCTGGTGGTGGCGGTCATTGCCACAATAAGGCTTTTCAGAATGATAAACAACCGTGCAGGGCTGATTTTATTGCCGTATCTTGCCTGGTGTATGTTTGCAACCTACCTCAATTTCGGGATAGTGGTGTTGAATTCTTAAAATATTTTGGAAAATTTTTCAAAAGTACTTGATTTTTATGAAATACGTGCTAAAATATATATTAGCACTCGAGAGTAACGAGTGCTAATTATGATTAAAACATAAAATTACAGGAGGTAATTATTATGACTATTAAGCCTTTGGCAGACAGAGTTGTTATAAAAGCTGTCGAAGCTGAGGAGACCACCAAGAGCGGAATCATCCTTGCAGGTGCCGCAAAGGAAAAGCCGCAGGTTGCCGAGATCGTTGCTGTCGGTCCCGGCGGACTTGTTGACGGCAATCAGGTCGAGATGTATGTTAAGGTTGGCGATAAGGTGATCACCAGTCAGTACGCAGGCAACCCCGTTAAGATCGACGGTGTTGAGTATAGCATCGTCCGTCAGTCGGATATTCTTGCTATTGTTGAATAATTTGGAGGTAAGTACAAATGGCAAAGGAAATTCTTTTTGGCGAGGACGCCAGAAAAGCACTTCAGGCAGGCGTTGATAAGCTTGCCGATGCCGTAAAGGTCACTTTGGGCCCTAAAGGCAGAAACGTAGTTCTTGATAAAAAATTCGGTGCACCGCTTATCACCAACGACGGTGTTACCATTGCTAAAGACATCGAGCTTGACGATCCCTTTGAGAACATGGGTGCTTCGCTTGTTAAAGAGGTTGCAACCCGTACTAATGACTGTGCAGGTGACGGTACCACCACCGCAACGGTTCTTGCTCAGGCACTCATCCGTGAGGGCATGAAGAACGTTGCCGCAGGCGCTAACCCCATGGTCGTTAAAAAGGGTATCCAGATGGCTGTCGATACCGCAGTTAAGACGGTCGTTGGCAATTCCAAGAAGGTCAATGGTGCTGACGATATCGCACGTGTTGCCACCATTTCCGCAGGTGACGAGTTTATCGGAAAGCTGATCGCCGAGGCTATGGATAAGGTCTCCGCCGACGGTGTTATCACCGTTGAGGAGTCCAAGACTGCCGAGACCTATTCCGAGGTCGTTGAAGGTATGCAGTTTGACCGTGGATATATCACTCCTTATATGGCCACCGATACCGACAAGATGGAGGCTATTATCGACGATCCGTTCATCCTCATTACCGACAAAAAGATCTCTAACATTCAGGAGATCCTGCCCTTATTAGAACAGATGGTTCAGGGCGGCGGCAAGCTTGTAATTATTGCCGAGGATATCGAGGGTGAGGCTTTGTCCACCCTTATCGTCAACAAGCTTCGCGGAACCTTTACCTGCGTTGCCGTTAAGGCTCCCGGTTTTGGCGACAGAAGAAAAGAAATGCTCCAGGATATCGCTATCCTCACCGGTGGTCAGGTCGTATCGTCTGATCTCGGCTTTGAGCTTAAAGAGACCTCTATTGATATGCTTGGCCGTGCACGTCAGGTCAAGATCGGCAAGGAAAACACCATCATTGTTGACGGTGCAGGCGATTCAGGTGAGATCAAGAACCGCATCGGTCAGATCAGAAATCAGATCGAGACCACTACCTCCGACTTCGACCGTGAGAAGCTGCAGGAGCGTCTTGCCAAGCTTTCGGGCGGTGTTGCCGTTATCAAGGTCGGTGCCGCAACCGAGGTTGAGATGAAGGATAAGAAACTTAGAATCGAGGATGCTCTTGCCGCAACCAAGGCCGCAGTTGAAGAGGGTATCGTTGCAGGTGGCGGTGTTGCACTTGTCAACGCCATTAACTCGGTCAAGGAGCTGCTCAATACCGTTGACGGTGACGTTAAGACCGGTGTTGCCATCGTTCTTGCCGCTCTGGAGGCACCTATTCGTCAGATCGCTTACAATGCAGGCCTTGAGGGCTCGGTCATTGTTGATAAGATCGTAACCTCGGGCAAGGCCAACTTCGGCTTTGATGCTTATAACGAGACCTACACCGATATGATCGAGGCAGGTATCGTCGACCCGACCAAGGTTACCCGTTCTGCACTTCAGAACGCCGCTTCGGTTGCATCTATGGTGCTCACCACCGAGTCCATCGTGGCCGAGAAGAAGGACCCCAAGGCTGAGGCTGCCGCTGCAGCAGCTGCTGCAGGTGCCGCAGGCGGAATGTACTAATTCTTACTAATAAGCAAGACCCAACAGAAACTGATCTGTTGGGTCTTTTTTATGTTTGTTTACTTATTTACTTTTTATTTCACGATGTCACCGACACCGCCTATAATGTACTTGGGACGGTAGGGGAAATTGTCGATATCCTCCATAGAAGTGACGCCTGAAAGCACAAGCACGGTGTCGATATTGGACTCGATTCCTGCGATGATATCGGTATCCATTCGGTCGCCGATAAAGGCAATGTCAGCGCTGTGGCAACCCAACGTTTTCAGTCCGTGGCGAAGCATCAAGGGGTTGGGCTTGCCGACAAAGTAGGCCTTTTTGCCGGTTGCGATCTCGATAGGTGCGATCAGAGCACCGGTGGCCGGCATAATACCTTTTTCGGTGGGGCCTGTGATATCAGGGTTGGTACCGATAAGCTTGGCTCCTTTAAGCACAAGCTCAATAGCTTTTTCTATTCTTTCAAAGCTGTAGGTTCTGGTTTCACCAACAACGACATAATCGGGGTTAACATCGTTCATATATATCTGTCGGTCATACAAAGCCTTGGTAAGGGCCGCTTCACCTATAACATAAGCGGTGCAACCCGGCTTCTGATTGTTCAGAAACTCGGCAGTTGCCATTGCGCTTGTGTAAAAATGATCGGGCGTGACCTCCAGGCCCATTCGCTCTAATTTCATACTCAATTCGTGGGGTGTACGCTCGGCGCTGTTGGTCAAAAAGACAAACTTTTTGTTATTCTCGATCATCCAGTTTATAAAATCGGTGACACCGTCCAAAACACGGCTTCCGTGATAGATAACACCGTCCATATCACATATAAAACCGACCTTGTTCTTTATCTCATCCATTTTCACACGTCCTTTTGTTGACTTTAAATAGATATTACCACATTTTTCTTGAATAAACAAGTCTCTATCCGATAATTTGTTGACAGATTTATCTGATTGATGTAAAATATAAATTTGAGGAAGTGACCTAAAATGCACGTAGCGATAATAGGCCTCGGTCTTATCGGAGGTTCTATAGCAAAAACGCTTAAAAAGAACTCCGATTGGTTTGTATCGGGCTTTGATATATCAAAGGAAACACTTGACGATGCGCTGAAATGCGGCGCTATTGACTCGGTCTGGAGCGGTGAAGAAGCCATTGATGCCGATATCACGGTGCTTTGTGCACAGCCTACGGTCTCGGTCGAGTTTCTGCGCTCACATATCGGCCTTTTGAAAAAAGGCTCGGTCGTTACCGATGTTTGCGGCGTTAAGGAATGGGTAGTTGAAAACTGCGGCAAAATATGTGATGAAAACGGTCTATATTTTGTCGGCGGTCACCCGATGGCGGGCAAAGAGCGAAGCGGTTTTAAAAATTCGGATGAAAATCTTTTCAACCGTGCAAGCTATATTTTAACACCCGTAGATTCCACCGATGAAAACGCATTCAACGTGGCAAAATTATATGTTGAAACGCTTAAGTGTGCCAAGCTGACCGTGACCGACCCCAAAACTCACGACCGACTTATTGCTTTTACTTCACAGTTGCCGCACGTTATTGCAGGCGCTTATGTAAAATCGCCGTCCTGCCTTGACCGAAAGGGTTTTTCGGCAGGCTCATTCAAGGATGTTTCCCGTGTGGCTACGGTCGACGAGCGTCTTTGGACCGAGCTGTTTATGAAAAACAAAAATATGCTCCTCAATGAAATTGACGGACTTATCGAGCATCTTACAGCCTACCGTAACGCTATAAGTGACGGTGATGAAGCCGCTTTGAGCGACACCATCCGCAAGGGCAGAATTATTAAAGAAAACGACCTTTTGAACACCGATGAAAGGAAATGATACTATGGTAAACCACGCAATGTTGATGGACTTTTACGAGTCGACTATGGCCAACGGTGCCATTTTGCAGGGGCACGAGGATACTATCGCTTATTTTGATATGTTCTTCCGCCGTGTGCCCGATAACGGAGGCTTTGCCATTATGGCAGGTCTTGAGCAGTTGATAAACGACCTTAAAAACTTTAAGTTTTCCAAGGAAGATATCGACTATATGCGTAGTCAAAACCTCTTTGACGAGAAGTTTTTGAAGTATCTTGAGGATTTCAAGTTTTCCTGCGACGTGTGGGCGGTACCCGAGGGTACACCCATTTTTCCTCGTGAGCCTATCGTGACCCTGCGTGGACCCATAATGCAGTTGTTTTTGATCGAAACACTTGTGCTGCTCAACATCAACCATCAGTCGCTTATTGCCACCAAGGCCAACCGTATCGCACGTGCGGCGCAGGGCAGGGCGGTAATGGAATTTGGCGCACGGCGTGCCCACGGTGCCGATGCTTCGGTCTGCGGTGCCCGTGCCGCTTATATCGGCGGCTGTGTCGGAACATCTTGCGTAAAGGCAGGCAAGGATTTCAACATCCCCGTTTCGGGCACTATGGCACACTCCTGGATACAGCTTTTTGACAATGAGTACGATGCCTTCAAGGCCTATGCCGAGGTCTATAAGGAGAATTCCTTGTTCCTTGTTGATACCTACGATACTCTCAAATCGGGTATTCCCAATGTCATAAAGGTTGCCAACGAGGTCTTGAAGCCTATGGGCTGCCGTCCTAAAGGCATCAGGATCGACAGCGGAGATATAACCTATCTTTCCAAAAGGGCACGAAAAATGCTGGACGATGCAGGCTATCCCGATTGTGCTATCTGTGTCTCCAACTCGTTGGACGAGTACCTTATCCGTGATATGCTGATGCAGGGAGCCAAGGTCGATACCTTCGGTGTCGGTGAACGTCTGATAACGGCTTCAAGCGAGGCGGTCTTCGGCGGCGTTTACAAGCTGACGGGTGTTGAGGATAAGGACGGAAATATTGTCCCGAGAATTAAGCTTTCGGAAAACACATCCAAGATAACTCTGCCCGGCTTCAAGCAGTCGTGGCGACTGTTTGACCGAGAAAGCGGTAAAGCTATTGCCGACGTTATCACAATGCAGGATGAGGTCATCGACGATACCAAGGAATATGAGATATTCGACCCCGAGTTTACCTGGAAGCGCAAGACCGTGACCGATTTTATCGCAAGACCGTTGCAGGTACCCGTGTTCAAAAACGGTGAGCTTGTTTACAAGTGCCCGACGGCAACCGCCATCCGTGACTACCGTGAACAGCAGGTCGAGTCACTTTGGGAAGAGGTACAGCGCTTTGAAAAGCCGCATAAATACTATGTTGACCTTTCACAAAAGCTGTGGGATCTCCACCACAATATGATCGACAAGGTCAGAAATAAATAAGGCTGAGGGCTTACAATCCCTCAGTCACCTTCGGTGACAGCTCCCTTGTGTAAAGGGAGCTGTCGAAACTTGTTTCGACTGAGGGATTGTTAATAATTAAATATTTCCATTCCGTTAAAATTCTAAGATTATGGTTGAAAAAAGTTATGTGTTATAGTATAATCTATTAAATATTACCTTGAGGTAGTATAAAGTTTTGCAATTTCACAAAAGGATGAACTTTTAATGGTTAAAAACGATACTATTTTTAATATGCCGACAATGGCTATGCGTGGCATCGTGGTGTACCCCAAAACGGTGGTGCACTTTGACGTTGTGCGCAAAAAGTCGATTGAGGCTCTTAATATTGCAATGGCAGGCAACCGCCGTATCTTCCTTGTAACTCAGCGTGACATTGCCGTTGAGGAACCCAACGAAAAGGACCTTTATACCGTTGGCTGTGTTGCTAAAATCCGTCAGATAGCACGTGTTCAGGGCGATGTTGTCCGTGTGCTGGTTGAGGGCTGTCACCGTGCCGAAATGCTGGGTCTTACCGCAACCAATCCCGCACTTTATGCCGATGTCGTAAGAATGATCGACGAGCCCGTCAAGTGCCGTGAGGTGTATAAGGAGGCTTTGCTCCGCAGTGCCAAAACCGCATTTGACGAGTATGCACGTGTTGCACCCAAGGTCTCACCCGATGTCATTATGTCGGTCGTGGCCGCCGATGATATGGGCTTTTTGGCCGACTTCATCACCCACAATATGCCGGTCGATTATGACGACAAGCAGTATATTTTGGAGCAGTTTGACACCAAAAAGCGTTTGCAGTTGGTTATTTCCTTACTAAAGCGTGAAAAGGAAATAATGGGTATCGATGCTAAAATCAGCGAAAAGGTCAAGGCCAATATTGACGAAAATCAGCGTGAGTATTATCTCCGTGAGCAGATAAAGGTCATCAACGAGGAGCTTTACGGTAACGCAGGTCCCGAGGATGAGTGCGATAAGTATTATTTAAGAATTGATGCTATGAAGGCATCGGACGATGTTAAAAAACGCCTTCGTGAGGAGGTCGACCGCTACGCTAAAATGCCTTCGGGCTCGCACGAGGCCACCGTTGTGCTCAATTATCTTGATACCTGTCTTTCCTTGCCGTGGGGAGTTTATACCGAGGCAAAGATCGACCTTAATAGATCCCGCAAGATACTCGATAAGGCTCATTTTGGCCTTGAAAAGGTCAAGGAGCGTATTTTGGAGCTGCTTGCGGTTCACACCCTTGTGCCCGATGTCAAGGGTCAGATAATCTGCCTTGTCGGCCCTCCGGGTGTCGGCAAAACATCGATCGTCAAGTCGGTTGCCGAGTGTATGGGCAGAAAATACGCACGTGTTGCTTTGGGCGGTGTGGGTGACGAGTCGGAGATCCGAGGACACCGTAAGACCTACATAGGCGCAATGCCCGGACGTATAATCAACGCCGTAAAAACCGCAGGAAGTGCCAACGCCGTTATCCTGCTTGATGAGATAGATAAGCTTGGCTCATCATATAAGGGCGACCCTGCTTCGGCTATGCTTGAAATTTTGGACAGCGAGCAGAACTCGACCTTCTTTGATCACTATGTAGATATGCCGTTTGATCTGAGCCGTGTGCTGTTTATCACCACAGCTAACGATGCAGGTAATATCCCTGGACCGTTGCTCGACAGAATGGAGCTTATCGAGCTTTCGAGCTACACCCGTGAAGAAAAATTCCAGATAGCCAAGCGTCATTTGGTCAAAAAGCAGATGGCCGCCGTGGGTCTTACCTCAAAGCAGGTTAAATTCACCGATGAGGCCATTTACAAGCTGATTGATTCCTACACCCGTGAAGCAGGTGTGCGCCGTCTTGACCGCAATTTAGGCTCTATTTGCCGCAAAGCAGCCGCAAGGATCGTTTCGGGTGAATCGTCGGTCAAAATAACACCGACCGTTCTCCGTGAAATGCTCGGAACCGAGAAGTTTAAGCCCGACGTTCTGCAGAAAAAGGACGAGATCGGTCTTGTCAACGGACTTGCGTGGACAAGTGTCGGCGGTGAAATGCTGCAGATGGAGGTCGTTTGTGTACCCGGTACCGGCAAATTGGAGCTGACGGGTTCGTTGGGCGATGTTATGAAGGAATCGGCACACGCTGCCGTTACCTGCGTAAGAAGCCGTGCCGAGGTTTTGGGCATTGACAAGGATTTTTATAAGAATCTTGATATTCACATTCATGCACCCGAGGCCGCCGTTCCGAAAGACGGCCCTTCTGCCGGTGTTACAATGGTTACCGCCATTGTGTCGGCTCTGACGGGTACACCCGTCCGACGTGATGTTGCCATGACGGGTGAGGTCACTTTGCGAGGCAGAGTAATGCCTATTGGCGGACTTAAAGAAAAGTCCATGGCCGCATACCGCAACGGTATCAAAAAGGTGTTTATACCCATCGAAAACCTGCCGAATTTGGACGATGTTGACCCCATAGTCAAGGAAAATGTCGAGTTTAAGGCGGTTGAGACCGTTGATGACCTTCTGCCCGAGGCACTTGTTTCGATGCCTTGCGCAAATTCAGAGGATAAGGCATTTTTCGATATTTCTAAATCCGCAAAATCTACCAATACCGCAGTTTCTCATTAAGCGGTAACAGGAGAATTTATATGAATTACAATAAAGCCGAGTTTGAGACCTCGGCAGGAACAAGCAGGGGACTTTTGCCGTCTGATAGACCCGAGGTCTGCTTTTCGGGTCACTCAAACGTTGGAAAATCTTCTATGATAAACAAGGTCTTCAACCGAAGATCCTTTGCAAGAACAAGTAATAAGCCGGGTAAGACCGCCACCGTCAACTTTTTTAAGTGTGAGAACATCCGTCTTGCCGACCTGCCGGGTTACGGCTTTGCCAAGGTTTCGTTTGACGAGCGTCAGCGCTGGGCCGAGCTGATGGAGGGCTATTTTTCACAAGGCCGTGACATCCGATTGGTTTTTCAGCTTATAGACGCACGTCATAAGCCGACCAAGGACGATTTTGATATGCTGCACTATTTGTGCGACAATCATTTTCCGTTTGTTGTGGTGCTGACCAAAATTGACAAGCTCAAAACAAAGGAACGCGAGAAAAATCTTGCGATGCTCAAAGAGGAAATGAGCTTTATAGGGGAAGTACCTATGATACCGTTTTCGGCCGAAAACGGAGAGGGCTGTGATGTGATTCGCAGTCTTTTGGATGAGATAAATGAAGAGGGGAATATTCAGTGATAAGTGAAAGTGTTGGTGTGAATCAAAACGGAAACTTGACTGTCGGCGGTGCCGATTGCGTTGAGTTGGCCAAAACTTACGGCACACCGCTTTATGTGTTCGACGAAAATCTGATAAGAAAGACCTGCCGTGAGTTTAAGTCATCAATCGACAACTTTTACGGCGGCAACGGTCTTGTACTTTATGCAAGCAAGGCCTTTTCCTGCAAGGAGATGTACCGTATCGTCGGTTCAGAGGGCTTGGGTTGTGACGTTGTGTCGGGCGGTGAACTTTATACCGCTTTGGCCGCAGGCTTTGACCCCGAAAACATCTTCTTCCACGGCAACAACAAAACACCCGACGAGCTGGAATATGCTTTGAAATCGGGTGTCGGTCGAATCGTTGCCGATAATATGACCGAGCTTGAAATCGTCGAAAGCCTTGCCAAAAGCCTTTCGGTCAAGGCTAACGTTATCCTTCGCATAAAGCCGGGTATCGATGCCCACACCCATGCCTATATCAGTACGGGTCAGATCGATTCCAAGTTTGGCTTTGCGTTGGAAAACGGTGAGGCATTTGAAGCCACCAAAAAGGCCTTGGATTGCGATAATATCGAGCTTTGCGGCTTCCATTGCCACATTGCCTCTCAGGTGTCTGAAACCAAGCCGTTCCAAGAAGCGGCCGAGGTCATGCTTCAATTCATGGCCGATGTCCGTGACAAATTTGGCGTTACCGTAAAGGAACTCGACCTTGGCGGCGGTTTTGGTGTAAAGTATATCGAATCCGACGGTCAGATCCCGTTTTCGGAGTATATGGAAAAGACTGCCGTTACCGTAAAGGCCAAGGCCGAGGAGCTGGAATTTCCCGTGCCGAAGATCTTTATTGAACCGGGTCGTTCCATCGTTGCACCTGCAGGACTTACGCTTTATACCGTGGGTAACGTCAAGACCATCAAGGATGTAAGGACTTATGTTGCCATTGACGGCGGTATGGGTGACAATCCCCGATACGCCTTATATCAGGCTGATTATACCGTTGAGATCGCCAACAAGGCATCAGAGCCTAAGACGTTTATTGCCACCGTTGCAGGTAAGTGCTGTGAAAGCGGCGACCTTATTCAGGAAAACGCACCGATGCAGACCCCTGAGGTCGGCGATATCATGGCGGTACTCAACACGGGTGCATACTGCTATTCTATGGCCAGCAACTACAACCGTATCAGAAGAGCAGCTGTTGTTATGGTCAAGGACGGTCAGCCCAGAGTTATTGTTAAGCGTGAGAGCTACGAGGATATTATCAAAAACGATATTTAACGGTTGGTGAAACAAATGCGTGACGATATTACAAGTATTCCGATAAGCGAGGTTTTTGAGCCTAAGGACGGTTGCCCCGTGTGCCGCCTCCGTGATATGCTGGAGGAACGCTCGGTGACCTATATCACGGGCGCCGCAATGATGGAGCCCGATGTGAGGATCGAGACCAACAAAAAAGGGTTTTGCAACCATCATTATAAGCAGATGCTTAAAAACTCAAAGCAGTTGACCATTGCTCTGATATTGCAAAGCCATCTTGCGCAGATCGCAAACGACGGTGTTACAGCCTCTCCGGCAGGAAGATTCGGCAAAAAGCAACCTATAAAAAACACCTGCTTTGTGTGTGAAAAGCTTGACCGCAATATGGAGCACATCGTCAATAACATCTGTGTTCTGTGGGAAAAGGAAAAGGAGTTCAGAAATCTTTATTCCGAGCAGCCCTATATCTGCCTTGAGCATTGTAAAATGCTGACGGCGGCATCGGGCAGTATCTCGGGTAAAAACCGCCGAGAATTTTCAAAAATCACCGAAAAGCTCACATTGGAGTACCTTGTCGAGCTGGCAGGCGACCTTAAACATTTCAGCGATATGTTTGACTACCGCAGTAACGGGGAAGAGGATTGGGGCAACTCCAGGGACTCGGTCGAGCGCACCGTAAAATTCCTCACAACGAGGGATGCGGATTAAAATTTGAGCGGAGACAAGAGCACTGTCCCCTTGTCTGTTAAGGAGATTGATATGAGAAAAGTTTTTGCGATTGTTTTGGCTATGTTGTTTTTGCTGTGTTCTTGCACAAATGACAAAACTGCATCTGACAATGAATCCGGCAATATAACAAATTCATCTGATTCAACAAGTTTGTCTGTTCAAGGTACCCAGCAACCATGGTTACGTGCTTTTTACACCGAAGACTTCAGATATTCTTCTATTGATGATTTTTGCGAAAAAGTCAACAATAATGGAACAGATGAATTATTTAAGTACAATGTCGGACTTGAAGGTCATCAGCCTGACAGTTATGACGGCAAACACCGCAAAAATATCTCGAGTGTAATTGATAATTGCGTTTACGAAATGTATTATAAAGGGGGAAAAATAGACATACATGGGTTGGCAGGATTTAATGTGCATTTAGGTCAAGAAGACAAAAATGGACCCGGATCTCCGAGTTATTGTGAGTATTTTGTGGAATTCACTGATGATTCGTACAATGAGAGTTATGTTGCTCAAGTTAGATTCTATGAGATGTCCAGAATTAAAAAGTTTTGGGATGAATTTTTACTGAATCCTACAAGAGGTTTAGATCGGTTCACATCAATAAAGTTACCATATAACAGTAAAGAGGTGAATTGTGTCATATTTGGTCAATATGACAGCGAAATTAATAGGTGGCTTCTTCGTGGCCCACGGTTGTGTTTTGAGTACAACGAAGAAGTACTTATATTTATTGATTTTGCTCCTGACGATTATGCAATTTACGATGTCCCGAGAATTTGGGAAAACGACTATCTTATGAATTTTTTTGAAAATTTTGCATTTCAAAAGGTAATTGTCAGGGACGCAGGCGACGGTTCTGTTAATTGACAAATGAGCATTAGATCTCCACGAGGGGTGGGTGGCGATATCCACCCACCTTTCTTTTATGTGTAGTATTGAGAAATGAGGGGGTTGAATGTGAATAAAATTCACGTTTTAGTTTCAAGAAATTCATCATATATTGACTCCGTGTATAAAATGTGGTAAAATTATTCTAAAGAACGAGACAAGTGAACCGTCCCTTTGTGTTCTGCAGCAATTTAGAAGATATTGAGTTCTTTATGCAAAGCGGTCGAGAGGTTAAAAGGTGGGATGTTGAATGATTTTAAGAAAAATAGCCTTGGTATTATTGCTCACAAGTGTTATCATTTGTGCTTCGTGTGTAGATGGGTCTGATTTAACAAGTCGGTCATCTGAAATGCCATCAGATTCCAACGCATCTATTACAATATCGGCATTAAGATCTTGCTTTAAAGATTGCTTTGCTTATGATACATTTGCTGATATAAATAACGATTTGTGTGAAAAAGGAGTAGAAGCGTTTTATGAGGTTTTACCGGAAAACCTTGGCGCTTTGATCCCTCTCACTGATAATAATTCCGCAGAAAGAAAATTAGAATTGGCACGTGCATTTTCAGGATACACCTATATACCGAAATATGGTGATACCACGGCAATTATTGTTGATTCGATCCAAATGGAAATACCATCCTCTGCGTGTTATGATGAATACTATTCGGGAAACTATCAACCGCAATTCAATTTGAATACAACGTTTACGTACATTGTCAAAGTCGAAACGCCCGACGGCGACGGTTCTAATTATGCGTGCGTTAATATTATTCATAAAAAAGACTGTGGTACTAAGTGTAGAGAAAGTTGGCAGAGCGATATCAATCAAGCAAAAGATTTTTTGGTTGGTGGAAGTGCTGTTGAGGGTATAGTAAAAAACAACGGATTGGATATTCAACTGGTTGTTGATACGAATACCGTTATCAATATGGCATTTGATATAAACCTTAATTATCCTTATAGTTTTGATCATCACAATTCGGATAAACATAAGCGTGAACTGTCACAGGAGTTATATTCCGGTGAATGGTTAACAAAAATCAGCTTTGAAAAAATCGATTTGTGGGATATTAATGGTTATGAGTATTTAAAATATGAAAGTGAAGTGAAGATCCCCTATAAGAACACACAGTGACAAGAACACACGGAAACACAGGGGACGGAAACACAGGGGACGGTTCCTTGAGTTGACAAACGGAAACACAGGGGACGGTTCCTTGAGTTGACAAACGGAAACACAGGGGGACGGTTCCTTGAGTTGACAAATGAGCATTAGATCTCCACGAGGGGTGGGTGGCGAAAGCTACCCACTTTTTTATCTTTAGGTGACCTTCTTTTAAGCCTTCCCCAGTAGGGGAAGGTGGCAGCCGAAGGCTGACGGATGAGGTGTTGGTTGGGTTACAACCCGGTAAATACAATGGACATAGTTTTACTACTCATCCGTCACGGCTTGCGCCGTGCCACCTTCTCTCACAAGAGAAGGCTGACAACGATGCAAGGGCTCACCCTTGCCTCGTTTTCTTGACAGAATTTTACAGATGTGATATACTATTATCGGAGTAAGAACCTACATAGATTCATCGGTCGCCGCCGCGCTGTCAAAATGACAAGTGAGGATTCTTCGGCTGCGCTGTCGCTTCGCTCAGAATGACAAACCAAAAAAATATTTCTGTCATTCTGAGGAGTGAAACGACGAAGAATCTTGAAAAAAGAAAATAAAAAGGAGACAAGAGAACCGTCCCCTTTGTCTCTTTTTTGCCTTCCCCTCAAGGGGAAGGGGAAGACTCTCCCATAAAATGGGAGAGATGTCTGCGTAGCAGACAGAGAGGGACGGGTCGGTAGACCGCCGAACGGCGGTGGATGAGGTGAACATCGCCACAAAAGGCTGTAA
>JAFQCR010000027.1 GCA_017416345.1 Clostridia bacterium
GCTAATGATGTCACTTCGTTAATGATGTATTGCTTCGCAACATTAAGGAACGCTTCGCATCATAAATGAGCGAAGCGAATTTACATCATATTGCGCAAAGCGCAATGCATCACTTCGGCGTCAGCCGATACTTCACTAAAAGCAGTATATCATATCGCGTAAGCAATATATCATTTCTGTAAGTCTTCAAATCCACCCACACAGCCAGCGAATCAACTATAACATTCACTTATCACTCAACCCTTTTACATATTCTAATGGAAATTTTCTATTTACTTGCAGGTGTCATTACAATATAATGTCATTAATAAGTAAATAAAGGAGACCGTTATGAAAAGAATCAGTATAAAAATCTTTATCTGCATTTACATTATTTCATTACTTATGTCATTCGTGGGATGCGGCGGTTCCGAAGATGACTCAAGTTCAATCTCAAGTTCAGGCTCAAACTTAAGCTCAGACTCAAGTTCAGACATAAGCTCAGACTCAAGCACTAACTCAAGCACGGAAACAGCCACCTGTGAGCATAACTATGTTGAGAAAGAGGTCGTACAACCCATGGCACTTAAGGACGGTAAAAGAAAATCGGTCTGCTCGGTTTGCTCGGCAGAGCAAACCGAGACCCTCCCTGCCACTAAATCAATTAAGATCCTGGCACTCGGTAACAGTTTTACAATTGACAGTATGCAGCATCTCTGGAATATCTGCAAGAGCGCGGGTGTTGAGGAGATCGTACTCGGAAATCTGTTTATTAGCGGATGCACCCTTGATACCCATTGGAGTAAAATTGAAAGCAACGCAAAGTCGTATGTTTTCTACAAGAATACCAACGGTAGCTGGACATCGACCAAGAAATATACGGTTCTTAATGCTATCAAACAAGAGGATTGGACGTATTCGTATTCCATCAGAACGGTTCGGGCGGAGGCTTTGTCGACTCGTATTCGCATCTTGGCGATATAATGGACTATTTTGATAAAAACAAGACCAATCCCAATGCCAAGATGTATTGGAACGTGGGCTGGGCATATCAGAGCGACAGCACTCACGGAACGTTTAAGCTCTACGACAACGACCAGATGAAAATGTACAATATGACGGTATCCGCTGTCCGGGAGGTCATTGTTCCTAATAAGAGATTTGCGGGAATAATCCCCTCGGGAACAGCGATCCAGAATCTCAGAACCACGTATTTGGGAGATACACTTACCCGTGACGGCTACCATATGAATTACGGCTTCGGCAGATACCAGTTGGGTCTTGTATGGTGCTCGGTGCTCACGGGCGGCGATATTGATGCAGTCGATTATATTCCCTCTCAATATCCCGATGTCAAAGAACTTTTACCCTTATTAAAGGAGTCAGCCAGGTCTGCCATCGCCGAGCCCTTTAAAATAACTGATTCGGCATCTTTTTCAACCAAGCCTACACCTTAAGAATTATCAATAATACCATAACTATCAAAACACAGGCATTGATATACAGTGTCTGTGTTTTATCACATACTTTTAGAATTTACATTCTTTTGCGTAATAGTTGCTATTTTGTTGTAAATGTGATAATATAGCACTGTTTAAGAGGTGGTTTTATGCAATCTTTGATCTTCGCTTTAGAGGCGGTATTACCGATAATTCTGATGGTCGTTCTGGGTTATTTTATCAAAAGGATCGGTTTGGTTAAGCAGAGCGACGCAAAAATACTTAACAAATTAGTTTTCAGAGTGTTTCTGCCGGCGATGCTGTTCCTTAATGTGTACAGTATTAAAACCGTCAGCGGCATAAATTGTGGCTATATTTTGTATGCAGTAGCTGCTGCTATCACGATTTTTTTGATCACGCTCCCTATTATTATGACTGTTACATCAAAAAAAGAGCGTAGAGGAGCGTTATTGCAATCTTCATTCCGCTCAAACTATGCTCTCATAGGTATTCCGCTTGCCGAATCTCTTTTCGGTGCCGAGGGTGCCGCTGTTGCAACACTTCTGTCGGCCGCAATTATACCGGTGTTCAACACTCTTGCAGTTATTGCTCTTTCAATTTTTAATCCCAATTCACAAAAGATAAGCGTTAAGAAGATAGTGCTTGACGTTATCAAGAACCCGCTTATTATCAGCATTTTCGTCGGTGTCGTTGCCTTGGGTGTAAGGGCGCTGTTTGTTAAATTCGGCGTTTCCTTCCGCTTGACCGATATACAGCCCGTTTATAAGGTGTTGAGTTATCTTTCGTCGGTTGCAACTCCGCTTGCCTTGCTTGTTTTGGGAATTCAGTTTGAGTTTTCGGCTGTATCAGAGCTTAAAAAAGAGATATGCTTCGGTGTTCTTATACGAACAGTTGCCGTTCCGATATTGGGACTTGGTATTGCATATATTTTCTTTAATGATCACTTTAACGGAGCGCATTTCGCCACTTTTGTAGCCGTGTTTGCAACACCTGTTGCCGTTTCAAGTGTACCAATGGTGCAGGAAATGGACGGCGATGTCGCTTTAGCGGGTCAGTTGGTCATTTGGACAACGGTGGCCTCGGCGCTCACAGTATTTTTAGCATCATTTATACTGAAATCGGTCGGAGTATTTTAATAATAATTTGATCAACAGTTCAAAGATTTGACTACACAAAAAATTTGTGTTAATATAAAACAAATAAGTTATGAGGTGATAACATGAAACTTGCAACGACCACAAGCGATTTTGTGAAATATACCAACGACCAGGAAACCATCATCCGCAATTTGGTTAAATGTGGCTTTAAGTATATCGATTATAGCTTTGGTATTGATTACAAAAACGGAAACGGATTTTTCGGCGATTTTGATGCTCACGCCAAAAAGATGATGGCTTTAGCCGATGAGCTTGGCATTAAATTTGTTCAATCTCACGCACCGATGGGCACTCCTATTGTAAAAAACGAAAAATATGAGTCTTTTATTGAGTGCAACATCACCTGCATCAAAGCTTGTGCAAAGCTAAAAATTCCTTATGTTGTCGTTCATTCAGGCTATGATAAGCATATTTCAAAGGAAGAATGCTTTAAGCGAAACAAGGAATTTTATGACCGCCTTCTCCCCTATGCAGAAAAATATTCAGTAGAAATACTGACCGAGAATTTCAACAAAATGTGGGACCCCGAAACTTTCTGGATCGATAACGCGCCCGAGCTTCGTGAGCTGGTCGATTATATCGACCATCCTATGCTTAATGTGTGTTGGGACATCGGTCACGGTAACCTGCAAAGTATGCCGCAGCACGAAGCTATGAAAATACTCGGTGACAGGATACACGCTTTGCATGTGCAGGATAACTACAACCGCGCCGACAGTCATAAAGCACCCTTTTTCGGCACTACAAACTGGGATTCGGTAATGTATGGCTTGAAAGAGATCGGCTTTAACGGTTACTTCACCTTTGAAGCCGATAATCTGTTGACAGCTCCGCACAACAAGCGCACATTCGATAAAGACACACGCCTTATGACCCCGCCGATAGAATTTCAGTTAAAGGCCGAAAGTCTGTTATATGACATTGGCAAATACATTCTCTACTCCTACGATTGCTTCGAGGAATAATATTCAAAACAAAAGGTCGATTCAAGTGAATCGACCTTTTGTTTTATTCATTATCTGATATATTTTGTGGCTGTTGTGAATTTAATTTGCCAAGCGAGAAAATGAAAATTCCAACAAAGAAAAGTATGCAACAGAGTGAGCCAAGGAAAACATCATACAGTAAACCGAGACGCTCGAAGGCCAATTCCACGGTTTCAGCTTTTACGAAAACACTAACCACGGTGATCGAAGCATTTATTAATAAAATAACCGCTTTAGCAAGCGCACCGTATTTTAAAAGGTTGATAAACTTAAGGTCGCAGACCGAGCCTATCACCATAGCAACTGCCGAAGCAGTATTCAGTAAAGCAAATACCAGCGAAACAGCGTTATTATACTTATTGCCGTAGGTCAGCAAAAAATTGATATTAAGCAAACAAGAGTTGATATTTGTCAGCAAAACGATACCGAAAGCACCGGTCAAAAGCCAATGCTTATATTTACTGACCATATTGGTAGACAGCAGGAAAACCAGCACAAGTGCGATTGGAGTTATCTGCAGAAAAACCGTGTAATAGTGCACCGAAAGAATCGTACCTATCTTTTCAAAGAGTATTGATTCAATTGCATAGATCGCCGTAAAGCAAATTGCGACTGATCTGTGTTTTTTATTCTGAAGCAGCATATCGGCTCGTGATATTGTTTTAGGTTCGCCGCTGTCACTTTCGGTTTCGGCTATATCTTTTTTACGTTTTGACGAAAAAACCAAACTCCACAGTAAGACCCACACAAACAAAACAAGTCCGTACTGATAGGTCTCATCCTCCCTCATAAAAGGAAAGATATATGAAAGTGCTGTTATGAGCGCATTGTATACCACAAAAAACCATTTTAGTTTTTCATTTCGAATCATCCTGCCGTAAAAGTAGCATACGACCGGAATAATAGCCAACACCCACAGAGCGATCGCCAGAAGTGCCAGACCTATTCCGCCCCAACCGTCATTTGAATAGGTAAGATTAATTATAGATGCTGTTACGAAGAAAAACACATAAAACAGAATTGAAGTTAAAACCGGATATACAAATTTCAGTATTTTTTTCATGTTAACTCCTTAGTATATCAATTTTTCAGCGCTGCCTGAATGTCATTGCCGATTTCGGCTCTCAATTTCAAAAATGAGTCGCTGTCGACTAAAACCTCTGACGGCTTGGGGCTGACAGAATAGAGCTTTTTCAAAACATATTCCCTGCCCAAGGTCTGCTCAGCTAAAGACAAAAGCTGATAATCCTCCATACCGTCACGGATGCACTTAAGTCTTAACGAGGCAACGGGGCCATCTATCCCGACCTTTTCACCGGGATACACAAGGATACCCTCGCCGTAAACCGGGTAGCTTAAGGTCTTGGTGTCAACATCGGTCCAGGGATCATTGGTTTTTATCCAATAGTTAGTACACCAATAAAGAAATCCGCTAACACCGTATCGGTACTGCTGCCAGAAAAGAACACGGTGGTCGAGCCCGTTTTCATCAACAAAAACATTCATATACGGCTTGCCGGGGGTGTTGCACACATACCACCAAAGCTCACGACCGCTGTTTAAATGCTCATCCATTCGGGTTTTGAAGGGCAGTTGTTTATTAAGCTGAGCCTCGGAGTATATAAACTCATCCTCCCACATACACGGTTTTGGACAAGGCACGTCGACGGTGTCCAGCAAAAACTGTGTCTGATCGTAGTCGGGCGTTACGACGATATTGGTGTAATAGGGGCAAATTATCTTTATTTCGGGGCAAAGCTCCTTCAAATATTCGCACCTTGTTCTGAGGCTGTTGAGCCTTTCGATGGTGTTTGGCTCATCAGTGGGATAAAAATAAGCCTTTTTAAGCCATTCGGGATTGGATTTCACCTTTTCGCAGTAGGCCAGAATGACCGATTCCTGAACATCATGACTGCACGGCACTCTGAATGCGGTAACACGGGGGTCGGACATATATTTATCTGCCCTTGTATCAAGAATATCATACGGCAGATAGTAAGGGCTAAGGCCGTGCTGGAGCATCATTTCGTAGTATTTCTGATAGGTTTCATCGGTATAATTTGAGGTGTAGTCCTTAAGGTAGTCCTTGTTGATGCTGACAGCACTTGCGCTTTTAGAAGCATCCGATAAAAGGAAGTCCCACACGGTAATGTCGGCCGTCACAGTATTGCTGACCGCCTCATCCCCCGACATAAGACAAAATTTGAGTGGGTGCTTGCCCGAGTTCACCTTTTGGACGGTCTTGATATCCACTAAAAATGTTATACTGTTTCCCGTAAGCAGAGAAAACTCCCCACCGTCAAACGGCACCAGCGGGTCGGGATACAGCGTGTCGCCGCAGGGTACATAATTTTCGGTGAAATACTGCAGCTCAATGCCGTTAAGGTCGCCGATAACCGTCAACTTTGCTTTTGTTGCATCCTTTTTTGCGGTAAATGTAATATGTACCGACTCGGTCTCGTTTTTAGCCATACCGACAACCAAAGATGTCTCCGTAATATCGCAATAAATATTTTCGGAATACTTATCAAAGCCGTTGTAAATAACCGCTTTGATATCAAATTCATCGGCATCGGCAAACGCATCGGATGAAACGTTTGATTGAGCATTGGACGAAGTATTAACCGATGAATCCAAAGTTTCGCTATCTTTGCCTTTTGAACCGCAACCGCAAAACAATGCCAAAGTAGTGAGTACTAAAACCGTTGAAAGTAAAACACGAAGCTTGCTCATATCAACACCCCATAAAACAAAAAGATATACTATTAACATAATAGCATACCTTTTCAAAGTTTTCAATATAGCTTATTTAAGGTACTTTACGGATTCGGTTTTATAAACACCGTTGCCGTAGTAATACTCAAACTCAAACCCGTCAGCCTGCCAATTTATTTCATAATTTTCGAAATTCAAAACACAAAAATCGTCGGTGCCGTATTGACCTATTAATTCCATAGTGCAGGATGATGTCTTTTCATAAAATCCGCCCCAACAACCAAACAAAAAAGAATTTTCGATTATTACGATCTCGTGTTGACCGTCGGGTGAAGTGAGAGCAACGCTGTCACGGTCGGGGTTAAAATACAACGTTATCAGCGACATAATTACACAGAGCGGAACAAGTAAACCAAGCGTGAGTACGCCCAACAGCTTGGTTTTGTCAAACGAAAACAGCAATAATGTCAACGTAACGCCGAATAAAGTGCACATCAGACTCAAGCAAAAATCCAAAATATCGACGGATATTATATTGCCGAATATCAATATAGTACCGTTATTTTCCAAAATTGAAACAACCGCATATACAACCAATATAACAGCAAAACAAATACCGCATATTTTAAACGATAACCAAAGCTTTGGATATGTTACTTTCATTGAATAACCTCCCGTTAATCTTTATAAAAATCAAACTGCAGATCTGTCTTTTTGCCGTAGCCGTCGCTGACCTCAATTGAAAATCCATGCTCATTCCACTTTATCTCATTTTCAAAATCGGTGCTTGACGGATATAACTGCTCACGGTAGTTCTCCCCTATTTTGTGCATTACGTTTTCAGAGGTCCTTTCAAAAATTTCGGCCGCATCACCGCCAAAATATTGCCTTCGCTGAAAAATTATTTCATGCTCACCGTCGGGCGAAGTAAATGTGTAATATGAGATTGAAGGGGCGGCAAAAGCGATAGCAATAAAAAGCCACGCCGCCAAAAGCAAAACGGGTATTGATATCAGAATAGGTGCAATGACCGAATTAAAGCCTGCAAAAAGTAGCGCAATTAAAGTAAACGCAGCGGAAAAGATCAGCAAGGCGACAAGATTTCCGCAAATTTCATCGGATGAAAAACTAACGAAATAAAAGTTGATACCGTTTTCCAAAAGCACTTTGAAGGTCACAAAGCCGATAAAGGCAAGCACGGTTATGCCGCCAAGCACGAAAAATATCAGCCATTTTACCGATAGCTTTCTTTTGTTTTTCTCCATAAGATAACCCTAAAAATACCTTTCCAAAATTCCGACATATTGGTCGGGGATGTTGTAATATTTGCACTCCGAGCGGTCGGGTGATACCTCGACCGTTATTATCCATTTGCCGTTAAGCTTGCCCATAAACCCCATATTGACCGTTGCCACAGGGCAATTATCATAGGCAACGTACAAGGCCTCAAGGTTCTGCACCTCGTTTTCAACAAACAGACCGCCGTATGGCGATTTATAGCTACCTTGAACGCATCTATCGGCGATTATCTCCACTACCGCCTGCAAAAGAACTTTGTCGGTTATATCTTTATAATTCCAATTGATCCGTGTGACCGTGCCTGAAGTAGGTATTTCGTAGTCATCGCTAACATAAAGGATGCTGTCGACAAAAGAGGACACAAGCAAAAAATTGTGCTCCGGGTCACCCTTGATTTCGTACACATCAAGGCCGTTGGTCGTTTTGGCGATCCTACGGCCTAAATCATATTTTCCGTACCGGGGGCTATAGGTTCTGCCCTGCCACTCAAGGCTCTCAAGACCAACAACAGCCGAACGGTCGGTAACAAAAGCGCCGAAATGCCACAACGCACCGACAATAAGCGCCGCAACCACTAACACAACCGAAACAACAGCCACCGAGAGCTTGACCTTTTTAGACACGTGAGCACCTCCTAAAACAAAAAACGATAAACGATATCCTACCATTAAGATAACATATCGTTTATCGTTTGTCAATAATTATTTGTTGTTTTATCAATTGTAGCCTATTTTTTCAATAATTTGCAACAGTTGTTTATTTGCGTCGATGTCAGCTTCTGCATATAAAACCGTATTACCTACACGTGTACAAACAGAATAATATTTATCGGTTTTTACAGTATAAACAGTGAAATTAGCCATTGATGATGAATATTCAATATTTGTGCCCGATGTTCCAAAACGTCCGCTTTTATATTTTAAATACGAAAAATACGATGACCTTAAGCTTTGAGCGAAACTGTCGGAATCGGTAACAAAGAAATGCATTTTTGTGCTTCCCAGTTCAAAAGATACCGATTCTTCAAGATGTATACCGTTTTCTCCCCACGCAGACCGAAAGGTGTCGGTCGAATCGACAGGTGTAAATCCCCTTTCGGTCATCGCTGACATAACCTGTTTAACGGTTGCAACCTCCTTCGGCTGACCATTAATAAAAAAGAACCCGAAGATGGCGATCAAAGCAACCACAACAACTATGGGAAGAAAGATAATTATCAGTTTTGATCCTTTCACATTCCATCCTCCTCAATAAAAAAGATGTGCTACCGTTATGATAGCACATCTTTAAGAAAATTTCAATCGGATATTACTTGAAGTATCTCTCCAAGAGACCCTTCAGAGCCTTACCGTGACGGGCTTCGTCACGAGCCATTTCGTGAACGGTGTCGTGGATTGCGTCAAGGCCGTTCTTCTTGGCGACCGATGCAAGGTCAAATTTGCCCTGAGTTGCGCCAAACTCACAGTCAACACGCCATGCGAGGTTGTCCTTGGTGGTGGCCTTCATATTGGGCTCAAGATCGGCACCCAGAAGCTCTGCAAACTTTGCTGCGTGCTCTGCCTCTTCGTAAGCGGCCTTTTCCCAGTAAAGACCGATCTCGGGATAACCCTCACGGTGAGCAATACGTGCCATGCAGAGGTACATACCTACCTCAGAGCACTCACCGTTGAAATTAGCCATCAACTGCTCAAAGATAAATGCCTTATCCTCGTCAGAAATGTCGGGGTTGTTCTTTACGGTCTTGGCGTAGATGCCGTACTCATGCTCTGCAGCAAGCTTACCCTCTTCCATTACCTTGAACTTGGAACCGGGAACCTTACATACGGGGCAAGTGAAACCTTCGGGCATAACCTCTGCCTCATGAACATAACCGCAAACAGGACAAACAAACTTTTTCATTATAAATTCCTCCAAAATTAATTTTAAATTTTATTTACATTGACTGCACAGACCGTTGAAGGTCAATGTGCAGTTATTAACGACCAAACCGTTCTCTCTTCCTATACTTTCTTTGAGAGATTCGGGGATCCCGACCGATTCGAGATCCAAAACACAGCCACACTCGTTACAGATGAAATGAACGTGCGGATCAACATTTCCGTCAAAGCGTTCAATACCTTTAACCGTTCCCAGGCTGACTATCAATCCTTGCTCTTTAAACAACGCAAGATTTCGGTAAACAGTTCCCAAGGAAAGATTTGATATTTCCGGCTTTAATTGAGCAAACACCCAATCGGCCGACGGATGGACCTTAGTGCATTTGACACAGTTTAAAATTGCATCTCGCTTTTTAAAATGTTTTGCTCTTTGCTCCATAATTCCCTCCCTTTATGTGTTCAGCACTCTTGCTGTGAGTATAATATAACACATTCTTTTCTATTTGTCAATAGGAATTATTCGCATTTAGAAAATTTTTTTCGAATTTTTTTTCAAATTTATCAAAATCAAATGCTTTCATCTGAAAAATTGAAGCCGGCAAACACCGAAAAAACAAAAATCACTTTGAACTGTTGTCCGAGGTGGATTGCTGAGATGAGCTGTATTGCGGATTTCGACCCAACTCACGCCAATTTTCAGGAGTTTTCAAGAAAAAGAACAGCATCAATACTATAAAACTGATAAGAAAAGAAGTTCCAATCATAATTTTTAGGGTCTTTTCCCTGTTTTTAAGTTTTATAAAACGGTCTTTTTTCAGACAATTGCATTTATTAAGTATAGATCCGATAAAATCGGCACCGTCAACACAACGGATATTGCGTTTTTCAACGGTCAGCTTAACACCGTAATTAAATTCAAGAATAACGCTGTTTTGCGTCTCATACAGCTTTTCAACCAGTGCATAATCGTAGGTGCGATCCATATCGGCTGATGATGAAATATATATTTTATCTCCGAATTCAACGTGAGCATCAATGACATCCTTGCCAAATTGCACCTTTTGTCTGCCCTGCAAAATAGATGTTCGCTTTTTGATGACCAAAAGCAATCCCCAAATAAAGAAAGAAACAACAAATGACAAAATACAAAATGACAGATCCAACGCTTTTGATAAGAACAGCACAACAGCACCTAAAGCCTGAACAGCTAAAAACGCCATAAACCGCACGGTCAGTTTGCGATGTTCTATGAGTTCAAGCTCCTTGTAGGTGTCCCAATCAATTTTTGTATCACAACTGAAATATACTTTTCTTTCGTTTTCCATAATATCACCCAAAATTAAAATGTGCCTGTATTTACAGACACATTTTAACATAAATTTATGAACTTTTCAACATTAAAGAATGATGCAGATAAGACCGGAGCAGCCTTCGTTTATCACCCTTTCAAGGGTCTCCTGCAGACGCATTCTGGCATCCATCGGCATTCGGGCAAGCTTGGTGTGTAAGCCTTCATTCACAAGCTCATGTAATGATTTTCCGAAGATATTGGAATCCCATATCTTTGTAGGTTCTTCCTCAAACTCATTGAGCAGATACATCACAAGGTCCTCCGATTGCTTTTCGGAACCGACAATCGGGCTGACCTCGGTCGTGATATTAGCCTTCATCATATGAATAGACGGAGCCGAAGCACGCAGTCTTACGCCGTACCGTCCGCCCTGCTTGACTATCTCGGGTTCTTCCAAAGACAACTCATCTATCTCGGGCATTACGATGCCGTAGCCCGTTGCCTCAACCTCATCAAGCGCATTTTTAAAGCGGTAGTATTCCTTTTTAATATTGGAAAACTCTATTATCTCACGCATAAGCTGTTGCTCGTTGTTTATATCAACACCTGTTGATTCCTTCAGTATCTTATAGAAAAGATCACGGTCAATGTCGGCCTTGACCGCAGCACTTCCCGACCCCAATTCTATCTCGTCGACCGAGCAATATGTCACGTTTTCACAGCCCGACAGTTTCTTCGTGAAGCCCTTGATATCGGCAACCTTTTTAAGCTCATTGGCAGAATTAAGAATTGATGAATACATCATTTTCTGCAACCAATGATCAGAATCCAGAGCCGTTATCCACATCGGAAGCTTGATCTTAACCTCTTTAACGGGAAATTCGTACAGCATTTCGGACAAAATATCGCTAATATCCTGTTCCGTAAGTTCCAGACAGTTTATCGGTTTTACGGCAACATCATATTTTTCGGCTATTTCCTTTGCTGTCTCCTTGGCCGATTCGGAGCAAGGATACATACTGTTCATCAAAACGACAAACGGCTTATTTATGGCCTTAAGCTCTGAAATGACACGCTCCTCGGCTTCGGCATATTCCTCACGGGGAATATCGCTGATACTGCCGTCGGTAGTGATTACCAGGCCTACCGTTGAATGCTCTGTAATGACCTTTTTAGTGCCGAACTCAGCCGCCATATTGAAGGGTACGGGGTCCTGGAACCACGGCGTCATAACCATTCTCGGGTTATCATCCTCGATATATCCGTAAGAGCTTGGGACTATGTAACCAACGCAGTCAATAAGCCTTACGTTCATGGAAACGTTACCGTCAAGGTCGATCTTGACACCTTTCTCGGGAACAAATTTCGGCTCGGTCGTCATTATAGTCCTGCCGCCGGCTGATTGCGGAAGTTCATCGTTGGCACGCTCCTTTTGATACTCTCCGTCAATATTGGGTATCACCAGAGTGTCCATAAACTTTTTAATAAAGGTCGATTTGCCGGTGCGCACGGGACCGACAACGCCGATGTAAATATCCCCTCCCGTGCGTTTAGCTATATCAGCATAAATACTTGTACCTGTCATAAACATTCCTCCGAAAATATCATTTTCTTTGCTACAAACTTATGTTGCAGGATCTTGGTTTATGACTGTAAAAATTAAAAGCTATCCATATTTGAGGATAGCTTTTAGACACCGCTTAGATCAAACGGCGGAATGAATTTTGAACTTGAACTGTTAAGCTCTTGCGTGAAGATATTTTCAATGCCGCTGTCGGCGGCTCTGTCAAGCACCTTATCGTATTCACGTTGAGTTATTTTTCGATTAATTTCTTTGAAATCGGTAAGATCACCGTGCGGAGTGTACTGGCTCATCAGACTTAAAACAGCCCAAGGAACATTTTTATCCACCCAATCAATTACCTCAATTGCATCACGTGTGCCCTGCGGCAAGATAAGATGGCGGATAATAAGACCCTTTTGCATCATTCCGTTATCATCAAATATATTTTCTTTGACAGCTTTAGCACAGCGTAAAATCGCCTTTTCGGAAACGGTTGGATAATCCTGAGCCTTTGAGTATTTCAGAGCCCTGTCAGCCGAACGGTACTTCATATCCATCAGAAAAATATCAACAAATTCTGATGCCTTATCAATGGTTTCAACCGTATCATAACCGCCGGAATTGTAAACGATCGGAATGTTCGGTCTGTACAGCCTTACGGCTTTACTTATTGCGTGAACATAATGGGTCGGATTGACAAGGTTTATGTTATGTGCACCCTTCTGCTCTAACTCACGGAATATTTCTGAAAGTCGTTCGATCGATACGATTTTACCGTGGTTTTTATGAGATATTTCTTCATTCTGACAAAACACACAACCCAAAGAGCAACCGCTGAAAAACACTGTACCCGAACCGTTCTGACCGCTTATGCAGGGTTCTTCCCAAAAATGAAGTCCAGCCCTTGCGATCTTCGGGAGCTCGGGACTTTGACAGTAGCCCAGATTCACGGCTCGGTCAATATTACAGCCTCTCGGGCATTGACGGCATATCATACACTCACCTTCTTTGAGGTATATTATATGCCCTCGGCCGCTCTATTTCAAGCACCTTTTTGATTTTTGCCAAAGTCTCTACCGACTCACCGCCGAAGCACATCAGCAAACAACAGTTAGGTATTAGCATTGCAGAATTGAAGATATCGGTCAAGATCCAGATTATACCTTCATCAAAAAGCACCGACAAAGGCACCGTCAATAAAAATATTACAACATATATTTTTTTATGTACGGGTTTTTGCGAAAAAAACTCAAGTGCCTTTAAGCCATAAAAAGACCAGCCGATTATAGACGCAAACGCAAAGCAACACGACGAAAGGCTTAACGCTTTAATACCGAATGTACCGAATACGCTATTGAAAATTTCTGTTATTAAGGTAAACGGGTCGCTGATGTTGGAGTTTAGATAGATCGGAGATGACAGAACAGCAACCGCCGTCAGCATACATACTACAACGGTGTCGATAAAAACCTCTATAATCCCCCAACACCCTTGGCAAAACGGATCCGCATCCTTGGTGCTTGCGTGTGCTATCGGTGAGCTTCCCATCCCTGCCTCATGCGTGAACAATCCCTTCATAACCCCCGTTCTTAAAGCCGAAGACAGCACAGCTCCGCTAAAGCCTCCTGCCGCTTGTTTTAGTCCGAAAGCCGATTGAAAAACCGACAAAACTGCTCCTGGTACATTTTCAATATTAACGAAAATTATGATCAAGACCGAAAAGATATAAAACAGCGACATAAGCGGCACAAAAGCAGCCGAAAAATTCTGATACATTCTGTCCTTACCAATAAGTATCACGAACAAGAGCGGAATAATCAACAATGTTACAGGCCAAAAACCAATATCAAAACCGATCTTTGCAAAACGGTAGACCGATCTTGATTGCATAAGGTTACCGGCAAAAAATGAAGCCAAAACCGTAACAGCGGCAAATACGTTACCGAATTTTTTATAAATACCGGAACACCTGTTTTTGAACACGTACATAGGGCCGCCAAAGGCTCTTTTGGCCGTTTTTGCTTCGTCTACACAGATATAGACCTCGGCAAATTTGATCATCATTCCCGCAAACCCTGTCATCAGCATCCAGAAGACCGCACCGGGTCCGCCGATTATTACAGCTGCCGCAACACCGATGATATTTCCTATACCGATGGTACTGCCCAAAGCTATAGACATAGCCTTAAATCCCGCCAAATTTCGGCTCTTGAACAGTTTTTTGAAGGTTACACGAAATATGAGCCTCCATCTTAAAAATTGAAAGAAACCCGATTTTAAGGTCAAATAAACACCAACCGACAAAAGCAACACAGCACAAAAAGCCGAAACGATTCCCATAAAAAATCACCCGTACATTCTTATGTGAAAGTACGGGTGAATATTTTAGTTTTGTGCTTCCTCAAGCGGTTTGTCAGACTTTTCTACCTTTTTGACGGTAGCAGGAATGGGTACGGTATTATGCTTTACAACGACCTTGTCATAATACTTTTTAAAAGCCACTCTTCCCACAAACTTATTACCGCAGTTGCAGGAAAATTCAGCCTTAAAATAATTTCCTTTAAAGCTCCAAGGGGTCATACGCTTGGCATCTCTGCCGCATTTTTCGCACTTAAAGTCCATCTTCTTTTTGTTGACAAGAGGACTGTTAAGGTCACGGATTATGTAGGCCTTAAAGGTCAGCCTTGCATAATAATCCGGCACCGAGGTATCAATAATATATGAATGTAAACGCTCCTTGTTATAAACCTTGCGAAGCATTTCGGCGCACAGCAAACTGTCGTCAAGCGCACGGTGCAGACCTATTCCGTCGATAGACATTCCGAGCATTATCGCCATATTTGATACCGACACCTGCGAGGTTATTTTACTGCCTTTGAGTATCATCTCATTCTGCACATACTTTTGCAGGTCAAGATACTTCCCTATCATCGGCACAGTATTGATCTTGCGTCTGAAACGGAAATTTTCCAGCAAAACGTACAGATCGGAATTGCTCCAGGTCATGGTAACGGCATCCTTGCCCGCCCATTCGCAATAAAGGTTGACCGCCTGGTCAAAGGTCATACCGTTTTGCAGCATTTCCTCGGTCGTGATATTGGTGAGACGCTGAAAACGTGTGCTTAACTTTTTGGTGAATGTCGACTTGATAAGCACGCTGAAGCGAGAGATCTCGTTCAAGTTTTCATCCAGCTTGACCGCACCGATCTCTATCAGCTCATTTATACATTTTCCGTTGATCTTACAATATGGCGTGTGCCATTCGTTATCAAGAATAATATATTCCATTACTGCTTTCTCAGCTTGCTTTCATATTTCATTCGGGTCTCTTTATCCAAAATACGCTTTCTCAAGCGGATGGATTCGGGGGTGATCTCAACCAGCTCGTCCGACTTAATAAACTCAAGCGACTGCTCAAGGCTAAGAACGGTCGGAGGTGTGAGCTTCAGAGCATCATCCGAGCCGGCGGCACGCATATTGGTAGCGGCCTTTTTCTTGCAGACGTTACAAACGATGTCCTCGTTCTTGGGGTTTTCACCGATGATCATACCCTCGTAGACCTGCACACCGGGACCGATAAACAGTCTGCCTCTGGACTGGGTGTTGAAAAGTCCGTAACCGGTGGATTCGCCCGATTCGTGAACGACAAGAGAACCGGTCAGACGGTTTTCAATATCGCCCTTATATTCCTCATAGCCGTGGAAAATGTGGTTCATAATACCGTTACCGTTGGTATCGGTCATAAACTGTGAACGGTAGCCGATAAGGCCACGTGCAGGAATCAAAAACTCAAGATGAGTAAGTCCCGTTTCGCGGGTGCCCATATTCTGAAGCTCTGCGTGACGGGTGCCCAAACGCTCCATAACCGATCCGACATATTCCTCAGGAACCTCGATCATCAGAAGTTCGATAGGTTCGGTCTTTTTGCCGTTGGCATCGGTCTTATAAATAACCTCGGGCGGAGAGACCTGAAACTCATAGCCCTGACGGCGCATCTGTTCAATAAGGATCGACAAATGCAGCTCACCACGACCCGAAACCTTGAAGGTATCGGCCGAATCGGTCTCTTCAACACGCATACTTACGTTAGTCTCGACCTCCTTGAACAAACGGTCACGGAGGTTACGGGAGGTAACAAACTTACCCTCTTTACCTGCAAAGGGTGAGTTGTTGACCATAAAGTTCATCGAAAGCGTAGGCTCATCGATTTTTATAAACGGCAGCGGCTCGATATGCTCGGGATCGCAGACCGTTTCTCCGATATTCAGGTCAGCAATGCCTGCTACAGATACAAGCTCACCAAACTTAGCCTCCTCGACCTCAACACGCTTCAAGCCTTCAAAAAGGAACAGCTTGGTTATCTTAACGTTCTTATGGGTTCCGTCCTCACGGCAAAGAGCCACATTCTGACCGACCTTAAGGCTTCCCCTCTCAACACGGCCAACGCCGATACGGCCAATGTAATCATCATAGTCGATATTGGAGAAAAGCACCTGTGTAGGGCCTTCAACATCGCCCTCGGGAGCATCTATCTCATTTACAATGGCGTCATACAAGGGCTTGAGGTCGGTACCCATTACGTCGGGATCAAGTGAAGCATAGCCGTCACGACCCGAAGCATAAACTACAGGGAATTCGATCTGCTCATCATCAGCACCGAGCTCGATGAAAAGGTCAAGCACCTCATCAACGACCTCTTTTGGACGTGCCATAGGACGGTCGATCTTATTTACAACGACGATAGCCTTTTTGCCGAGACCCAAAGCCTTTTTAAGGACGAATCTCGTCTGCGGCATACAACCCTCAAATGCATCGACAAGCAGCACAACGCCGTCGACCATCATCAAGATTCGCTCAACCTCACCGCCGAAGTCAGCGTGTCCGGGAGTATCGACAATGTTTATTTTAATGTTGCCGTACATAACGCTGGTGTTCTTGGAAAGGATGGTAATTCCTCTTTCCCTTTCAAGGTCACCCGAGTCCATAACTCGTTCCGCAACCTGTTCATTCTGACGAAATGTTCCGCTCTGCTTTAAAAGCTGATCGACCAAGGTAGTCTTACCGTGGTCAACGTGAGCGATGATGGCAACGTTTCTCAAATTTTCTGCTTTAGGCATAACTTCAACTTCTTTCGAAAATATAAGCATAGAAACTCAATTTAATCTAACCGATTTATTATAACAGATTTATTTTACTTTAACAAGTATTTACAACACGAAAATAAAAGTAATTATTACAAAATTTTTATAGAAAATCCATATAATCGACCGAAATGTATATTTTTCAATACATCTGTTTACTTTTTAAATCAAACGTGTTAAGATAACACTGTTAAGTAAAAGGATGTGATAAAATGCTTAAAACCGTTAAAGGTATTCTAAGACTTGTCTCCTATATCTTATCAGCCGTATTGGGCGTTGCATTGTTATATTGGCTGTATACGATCGTCAAATGGTGGATGCTTTTAGCCATCCCCGTCGGCGCTTCGGCGGTGGGTTTTCCGCTTATGATGCGGCACGGCTTAAAGATCTTGAACAAGGAGCGTGACGCAGTATACGCACAGCTTGCTCACAATATGCCGGTCAGATATAATACCGCACGAATCTTCCGTGGCTTTGCTGAATTGCTGGGGCTAATGTGGTTCCTCCCGCCTATCCCTTTTATCGTAGCTGGTCAGCTATGGGTAGCAATCCTACCCGTTTTCACGGTAGTCATTCTCGTAGTCGAAAGCATTGTCGCCAACATCTGGGTTGACATCAGCGGGTCTAAAGCTAAATATTGGCTGATGAACATCGGCATTTACATACTTGGTATTATCATCGGTGTCGTAATCAGTAATCTCATATAACAGTAAAACCCCGAAGATCGACTTCGGGGTTTTTAGTATCTTTAAAAACAATATGCTTTTTATAATTCAAACTTATTTTCGGCTATAAGCTCAGACTTGCCATCGTCGAGCTGATACAAATGGACGTAATCCACGGTGTATTTACCGTACTTTTCCCATTCCTCATCGGTTGCGGTCTGCGGCCATGGACAGTTTCCGAAACCCGGTGTGCCAGAGAGTATCATCTTAACACGTGTGCAGGTAAAGGCTTCCTTGAAATCCTCGAGACCGGGCTCGTTGAGATCCATTTCAACGTAGATCTTACCGTCAGCTGTAAAAGCGATATAGTCCTCATTCCACAAAACACCATAGGTGTGGAAACCGTCCTTAAGTGTCTGATTATCCTCCTCGGGCAGACTGTACCGTGATAATCCCTTTCTCAAGCCGTCGAATGAGCGGTGCGCCCAACCCTTTTCTTCTTTACCTCTTGCACTCGGCCAGACGTGAGCATTGGCCTTTGCCCATTCTGATCCGCCAAAGGTCTCATTTACATCGATCTCAGGGCCTATAAGCCGGCGTTCCTCGGCACCATGCATCCACAAGGTATTCCAGAAACCGCTTCCGTGAGGAAGCTTGGCACTTGTTTCGACATAACCGTACTTAAAGCTCATTTTGTCAAGAGTGCGTATGGTACCGCCGTAGTAGTTGCCCTCATCCTGCGTATAAATAGCATTAAAGCAACCGTTTTCGATAACAACGTTGGACGGCTTTCTCCAAGCACGCTTACCGTTTTTACCCGAAAGCCCCGTCTGTGGGTCTTTATTGGTATATTCCTCATCAATGACATACCATTTGGTCTCATCGACCTTGTCACCGTCAAAATCGTCGATCCAAACGGGTTTAAAGTTCTTCTTAGGATCGTAGTCTTTAGAGGCAGTTTTATAGCTTCCGACGACCGAATCGGCATCGGTAATGTCATCCTTATACAGCAGCTTAAAGAACTCGGAAACAGCCATAGCGGTTGCATACGGACTGCCACCGTTAAGGTATACCTTATTACCCGAAACGTTAATGCGGTATTCATCGTAATCGGTGATCTTTTCAACACCGTCACGCTTGCAGTTACCAACGATGATCTCGTTTTCAGAAGCATCGGTGTACGCATCCTCAACAATTTCCAATTTAGCGTATGAGGTGTTGAAAGCAAGCTTTTGAAGCTTTTCCATCTCGATCTGCGTAAGATACGAGGAATTGTAATGCGGACGGACAATGGTAAATTCGTTTATAGGTTTGCCGTTGATCTGTAGCATAAAATCAACCTCCTTTACCGTTATATTATCACTACGGGAATGCATAGTCAATGCCAAAAACGATAACTTTTTATCAATATCGAAACAAAAGAAATCGTCCCACAAAAATGCAGGACGATCGGTATAAAATTAACTTTAAAGTTTTAAGAAACTTGCGTTATAGTTAAGGATGACCACAACTTGCTCAAATTGTCAAATCGGTCAAAACAGCGGATAAAAATTCAACCAATCCTTCACGGTCAAGCATAAGCTGACACCCTCTGACACCTGCACTGACGGTTATTTTATCGAATAAAATTGCTGTTTCATCAATAAATGTCGGGAATTTTTTCTTCATACCTATAGGAGAACAACCGCCTCGGATATACCCTGTGAGACCAAGCAGTTCTTTGACGGCGATCAGCTCAACACGCTTGTCCCCTGCCGCTTTGGCGCATTTCTTAAGATCCAGCTCGGCGTTAACGGGTATACAAAACACGACAGGACCGTTCTTTTCGCCACGGGCAACCAAGGTTTTAAACATAAGGTTGGGATCAAGACCCGTTTGCTCGGCAATATGCATACCCGAAAGATCATTTTCGTCAACCTCATATTCGATCGGTTCGTACTGTATACCCGCCTTATCGAGCTGACGCATTGCATTTGTTTTGTTCATTGTAACTCCTTTATTTTAAAACACGATCTGCTGTGACAGCTTTAAAGAATAAAGCACGCATTCCTTTACGTTTTTTCCGAAAATGGTCGTCAGCGCCTCCTTGTAGATCTCAAGCTGCTGACGGTAGCGCTCAAGAAGAACTGCTACATCTTTAACATCGTCGGTCTTGAAATCAACAATAACCAGCTCACCGTTTTCTTCAAACACGCAATCGGCAATACCCTGCACAATAGTCTCACGCCCCATATAAGGGTAACGGACCATAAATTTATATTCCCGTGTAACGCTGTCTGCGGCCTTCAAACGCTTAAACAGTTCACTTTCAAAGAATCCGTGAAGTGACTTTATCTCTATCGAAGCCGCCTCTTCCTCGGAAATAAACTCAAATTCCCTTAGGCGCTCGACCTCGGCCGCAGGATCGGCTTCGGCCAAAGAATAGTCGGCAAACTGCATAAACTTATGTAAAGCGGTACCTCGCTCGGCAGGTGTCAGCCCGGCCTTGGACATAAATCTCGGCCTCAAACGGAAAGAAAATTCCTTATCGCCGCCGTGAATAAGCTTGGTAACTGCAATTTTTGAAGGTATAGCCCCCTCTTCTTCAAACGGATATTTAAAGCCGAAGCGTTCCTTTATAATTTTTAAAATTTCGGGATCCACGGAGCCTCTGCTCTCGTTTTCGGTAACGACCGAAGCGGTATTAGGAGAATCCGAAACCTTATTGAGGATCAGTTTAAAATTACCGATACCGTTAAAGCCGATCGGCTCAATACCGACCGAATTTGCAACCGAATCACCGCTTTTTTGCAATAGCGCAGCAGAAAGTATCATCGGAGAAAGACCCTTTGCAGAAAGGACCGTATCGGCAGGAACAAGTCCCGTATCGATAGAGGACATACCGAGAGAAACTGCGGCACTCGTAACATCCTGATCATATTTTTTGGTCGTTAGCGAGAGAACAAGGCGCTCCTCGGCACGGGTCATCGCAACATAGAAAAGCCTTATTTCCTCGGCTATGGTCTTATTAAGCTGTGAGACCTTCAAGGCCTTACGGGCAACGGTATCAAACTTGGTCCTTTGATGAATAAAGCTCATACCTATGCCGTATTTTGCGTTGACGATAAGGCTGTCATTAAGGTCGGTAAGGTTAAATCCGTTACCGCAGCCCGCAATGATACACACGGGGAACTGCAGACCCTTTGAGCCGTGAAAGCTCATAATTCTTACAGCATCAACATCAGAGGGTGCGGCCTTTTCGCCTGCAGAGCCATCCTCTTCGGCACGGTCGTAATATCTCAAGAATCCCGAAAGACCGGAATCCGAGTACGAATCGAAATCGCTTGCCATGACCTGCAAGGTGGAAAGATTGTTTTTCTTTTGCGCCCCGTCGACAGCCGAGCTCATAATTTCTTTAAGGTGGGTCAGCGAATAGACCTCACCTATCAAGCGGCTGACGGGTAAGGTTACTGCAAGGTCACGAAGCTTGCCGATAAGCTCCAGAAATGCACGGCACTTTTCATCACCGTTTTCTGCGGCGGCAATAACACGTGCGTAAAGGCTGACGCCCTTATACTTGGCCTTGATCGAGGCCACATCATCAAACGAAAAGCCAAAGGAGACCGAGGTCAAGGCCGACAGCATAGGGATATCCAGCGTAGGATTATCTATAACACGAAGAATCGATACCGCCGTCAACACCTCGGGTGAAACAAAGAAATCGCCCGAATCGTACAAAACAGGTATACCCTTTGCCTTAAGCTCATCAATATAGAATTTCACTTTGCTTTTCGGAGACCTCATCAAAATAGCAAAATCTTTAAATTTTGCTTTTCTTAATACATCACCGTCACGAAGGAAAGCATCCTCGTTCATAACCGACAAAATATGCTCGGCAACAGCCCTTGCATCGGCAACATCACGAGAAAACGAGCATTCAGAAGTATCCGAGATCAAAAGCTCGGCCGCAGGCGCATTGTTATCGGGGAACGAAGCCCCTTTATAAAGGTATTCCTCCTCGGTATAATCCATACCGCAGGTACCCTTTTGCATCAAAGAACCGCAAAAGCCGTTTACAAAGTCACAAACACCTTGACGGCTTCGGAAATTTTTACTCAAAATAACCTTGGACTCGCTGCTGTTTTCGGTATACAAGGGATAAGTATCCTTATGACGCAGAAAATTATCCGGATTTGCGTTTCTGAAGGCGTAGATACACTGCTTAACATCTCCGACCATAAACAGATGCTTACCGCTGTCTGAAACAGCAAAAAACAAGGAATCCTGAAGGTCGTTATTATCCTGATACTCGTCAACCAAGACCTCGTCGTACTGCTTGCAAATATCCTTTGAAAGCTCGGACGGAACAAGACCTTCCGGCGTGTCAACACAAAGAAGCTTTAACGCCAACTGCTCGATAAGAGCGAAGGTCAGCATATTGTTTTCGTTGAGCAGTTCGAAATAAGCGGCGGAAAACTCCTTTACAAGCTGAACAAGCACTTCGACCTGCTTTCCGCAGATGTTAAGTGCGGTTTTAAGCTGCTGAAGGTCGCCGCACATAACATCGGCTATTGCGCCGACCGTGCTGAAAATGCTGTCTCTTGAGTTTTTAATGATACTGTGAAGCTCGGCATTCTGTCCTTTTTTGATCCTCGGAACATTCGGCTTTTCAAAGCTTACGGCCAAATTATAAAGAGCATCCCAATTTTTATTATCGAGCGCCGACTTCATCTCAACGATCTTGTCAAGCGTTTCGCCAAATATCAGAAGACAGTCGTCCTCAAACTCCGAACCGACGGTTTCACGCAGGATAAATTCGGCAGTTTCTCGGCACTTTTGAAGCTTATTTGATACCGTATCGTATACAGGTGCTAAAAACACGCAGGAATCAATATTTTCCGGGAAATAATTTTTAACAGAAGAATCGAGCCAATATTCGGGTCTTGAAAGGCACAAACTGAAATCATAAACGCTTAATATAGCTTCTTTGAGACGGTTTTCACCTTTATAAATTCCGAATGTCTCGCAAAGCGTGTTAAACCCCTCGGTCGGAGCGGCAAAATGCCTTGCCAAGACATCCTTTATCGTGCGTCCTCTTAAAGCCGCCGCCTGCGCTCCGCTCGCAACCGAAAAATCGGGTGAAACTCCGAGCACACCGAAATGCTTTTTTACAAGGTCGATGCAAAACGAGTCGATAGTGCATATCTTGGCACTTTTAAGCAGCATTTTTTGCTTTAAGATGTACTGATTTTTATTGTCGAGTGCAGCACGCTTATCAAGCTCCTTGCCGATTCGAACCCTCATTTCAAGAGCCGAAGCGTTGGTAAAGGTAACTATCAAAAGTCGGTCGATGTTTATGGGATCGTTCGGGTCGCAAACACGGCGAACAACACGCTCGGCAAGAACGGCGGTCTTGCCCGAGCCTGCGGCGGCCGCAACCAGCACGGTGCCTCTGGCCTTAATGGCGTTTTCCTGGTCGGGAGTAAAGCTTATTTTAGCCATTTTCCTTTTCCTCCAGCTCCTTTCTGATAATATCTAAAGCATCACGGTTTCTGCAATCCGCCGCAACCTCAAAGTCACGGTAGGGGTCAAATCTGCATACCGAGCGGTAATCGCAATACTCACATTTCAGCCTATCCCCCATTTTCAGAGGCCTTGGGCTTATATCACCGCTCATCAGCGTGTTGCCAATCTTCATAAGCAAAAGCTCGATGTATTTGAAGAGCATCGAAAAAGCCTGCTGAGATATCATCGACTCGGTGCTGTAGAACGAATCCGACGTAGGACGCTTATGCGCAGGTACAATCTTACCCTCACACAAAGGCTCCATTTGCCTTATCGTTTCAAGGTCATCCGAAATAACACCGTTCATTCTGATGTATTCCGAATCGCCGATAACATCACGCTTTGCAGGGAAATACAAAACACCTGCAGGAATACAGTCACCGATCTTTTCCTTACCGTTTTTCAACAGCGAATGCAGATACAGCAGCATCTGCATATTCTGGCCGTTAAGCAGCTCGGAAAGCTTAAGTCCGTCTCCTTTAGAGCCGGTCTTGTAATCCACAACACGCACCTTTTTGTCATCGGTCATATCAACACGGTCGATATAACCTGTCAAGGTAACACGGTTGCCCGAATCGGTCAAAACATCAACACCCTTGACCTCTTCATCGTCACCCACCTTAAGCTCACAGAATTTCGGTCTGAACTCACTTTGCGAAAACTCGTTGTTAAGAGCCGCCGCAAGCGAAGCAACGGTGTCCTTAACGACATCCAGCATATAATTGAATTTTTCATCAAATTCATATGCCGCAGCACCGTTTTCCTCAAGATAACGGTCGCAATAAAGGTCGGTCTCGGGTCTGATATCTTCATTATTCAGACTGCCAATATCATTGAAATGCGCCTTTACAAACTGTTCGAGGCTGTAATGTACGATGTTTCCTCGGGTCAATGGGTCAAAATCGACCTTATCGGGTCGGCGAGCATCGATTCCGTACTTGCAGAAATACATAAACTTACAGCCCGAAAAATCATCGGCCTTTGATGCGGAAAGATGGATCTCTTTGCCGTAAATTCCAAGTGCCGAGGCTTGAGTAATTTCGGGAGCTCGGCCGCTCAAAAATCGCTTTATGGAGTCAATTCTCGGCTTATAGCCTTCGTGCTCGGCAAAATAATGCTCCAAGGTGCTGACAGCATCATCACCGTCGCTGAAGTGCTCTGCAAGCTTACCGAAGGTCGATTTTTCGGTTTCAAGACGGTCGGTATCCAGCGAAGAACCGTACTCGATAAGCTCTGCATTTGGAAATCCACTGATGATCGAGCCGATCTGCATCGCAGGATCCATAGCCGAACCCGAAATCGAAGTACGGCTGTAACAAATATAGGTCGTATCGGTTGCACAGGTTGCCGCAAAATAGAACATAAGCTCCTCATCAAGGCAATCGGAAATGCCGTGATCGGCAATATTGAGGCTTTGTTCTATCATCTGGGCACGCTCGTTTTGCGAAAACAGACCGCTGTCATTTATAAGCGCAGGAAAAATATCCTGGTTAGCACCCAGCACAAAAACCACCTTTGGACGCATCGGCTTGATACGGTCGGCCGTTCCGTAGATGACCTGGTCAAGTGTTCGAGGAATATCTCCAACGGTTTCAAAGCCAACTGCCGACGACAGCAAGGCAGAAAAATCCCTTGGTGATATCTCGCTGTCATCTGCCGAGGACACAAGCTTATCCAAGACCTTGATAAACGCATCATAGCCCAAAGTCTGAAGCTCGGCCTCATCTAAGTAACCGTCCTTTTCAAGCTGTTCAGACAAAATCCGAAGCCGAGAAACGACATCACATTTTTCAAAATAGCGGAAAAGAGCCGTACACATCTGCTCTGCATTGCCGCAAAGACCCTTTTTCAAAGAGTACAACGGCTCAATAACACAAGTACGCAGTTCGTTTATACGCTCGACTTCGGCCTTTTGCTTTTCAGGATCAATGCTTGAATTGCCGCCGCTTAAGCCTTTGGTGCTCATCGACCAATCGCTTAACCACTTTTTACCGTTGATGCTCCATGTATACACATAGTTTTCCAAAGCCGTAATTTCGGCACGGTCATCAAACACAAGACCTGTTTTTATAAGTCGAAGAATGTCATCGGTATCAAACGACAAAGCCGCTTTCACGGCCGACACGGCAAAGACGGTAAAAGGCAGGCTCGACAAAGCCACCCTCTTGTCGGTAAAACAAGGGATGCTATAGTGTGCCGAAATCTCATCGATGAGCTGTGAATAGCTTCCGTCAGACCTTGATATCAGCACAAAATCACGGTAGCGCATATTCTTTTCACGAACCAAACGGCGGATCGTGTTCATAACAAAGTCTACTTCGTCATAAATGCTTTTGGCCTTACAGATCTTTATATGCTCGACCTCATCTTCAAAAACGGGAGCTGTTCCGTTAGCCAAAAACGACTCAAACGCCAATGCATCAGCAGCAACGGATTTATAATCGCAAAGCTCGGTCTCATAGGCAACGCCGTGCGCCTTTGCAATTCTTATAAGACGGTCGGCGGCTTTTTTGACATTGGTAAAAATATCGGTCTCGCCGTTAGGGCAAACCGAATCACAGCAAAGAGACACATAAACATTTTCGCTTCCTGCAACCATTCGGTCAAGCAGCTTGAACTGTGCCTCGGTAAAGCCCTTAAACTCGTCGATTATGAAGGTTTTTCCGTAAAAAAACGAGTTGTCCGTCATAGTATTAAGGGTTCGGTCGATTAGGTCAAGAGGATCGATGAACCTCTTTGTAAGCAAAGCCTCGTAAGCCGAAAGAATGAGTGCGATATCGTGCAATTTGTTTTTAAACGCCGAGGATTCGACCTTTTCGCAAAGCTCGTTTAAAGAATCGACCGTGACAGCCGACTGTCTGAACTCGGTCAAAACCGACAGCATCTGCTTTAAAAAGGATTGAGAGTTGACATATTTTCCGTAGACAGACAGACTGTCTTTTACATTTTTGATGGCCTGTCCGACTAAAATATAACGTGTGGAATCGTCGACAACGTGTCCCGACAAGCCTCCGTAAACACAAGAAACAGCCTCACAAATGCTTGTGAAGCTATGTATCTCTATTAAATTGGATACCTTTGGGCCAAGAGTATCAAGCAAATGTCTTTGACACTCGAAGGAAAACTGTTCGGGTACAAGCATGACCGTCTTTTTGCCCGACTCAGCCATTTTTTGAGCAATTGAAAGACACTTATATGTTTTTCCCGATCTTTGACGACCCAAAATCAGATTTAACATCCCAACACCTCAGTTACAAAATTATTCGAACCGTTATAAGCCCCAAAACACCCGGTATACCAAGCCCTGCCGAAGCACCAAGTGTGTAAACGTTAACGGGTATACTGACACCTGTAAAACGTGACAACAGATTAACAGCGGTAAACACCGCCATTCCCGAAAGCGCAGACATAAGAAATGTTTTTAACATACTGCCGTTTTTATGACAAAGCCACAACAGCAGCAAGACATAAATAGACAAGTATATAATAAATGAAATTCTGATAAAATTCAAGGTAATTTCCCCTTTCCTTTTATCTTTATTCAATTATAGCATAACTTATGTCCCAAAAAGCGTACAGAAAACGAAAAGATCCCTGCTTCTTTAAAAAGAAGCAGGGATCTTTAACGATCGATCAGAAGAAAATGATGATATTGGCGACAACTGCAAGTACAAAGAAACCGAGTGCAAAATACTTGGTCATGCGGGCAAGCTTGGAGTCAACATCCCTTGCCTTGTTCTTGGAGAACAAAGAATCGGCAACACCCGAAACAGCTCCGATACCGCTGCGGCGTCCCTGCTGACCGAGGACGATAAGGATGATAAGGATAGACAAAACCAACATCAAGCCGCCAATAATATATCCGGCAATACTCATAATATTTACTCCATTCTTTCGGTTAAACCGATAACATTTTTAGTCAGTGCGAATATTATAGCACAACTGTCGCCATAATGCAAGTGTTTTTTTTACAGAGGATGGACGTTATTTGCCGAATCTGCGTGTTCTGCGTCAACCTTGTACTTCTTATTAGCTCTCTTCTCGAAGAAATCAACAGCCACCTTCGGGAACTGTGCGTAAGAAAGCACGTCCTCCTCCTGCTCAGACCACTTGGCGCACTCTTCACGTAGTTTATCAAGCTCAGGCTCGAGTAAGTCTGCAGGACGGCAGGTTATGGGCTCTTCATCGCCGATGATCTTCTTCTGGAACTCGGGGTCGATAGGCATCGGAGTGGTACCGTACTCGCCCTTGACAACACCCTTGAACTCCTTGGTGACCATCTTGTAGCGTTCACCCATAATTACGTTGTAAACAGCCTGGGTACCGACGATCTGCGAAGAAGGTGTAACAAGCGGAGGATATCCGCAATCGGCTCTGACTCTGGGAACTTCTTCAAGGACCTCGGTCAGCTTGTCCTCCTTGCCAGCCTGCTTGAGCTGGGAAAGAAGGTTGGAAAGCATACCGCCGGGAACCTGGTAGATAAGTGCCTTTGCGTCGGATGCCAGCATCTTGGGGCTCAAGGTACCCTCTGCAATATACTTCTCACGAAGAGTGGTAACATACTTTGCGATCTCGTCCAAAGCCTCGAGGTTAAGACCGGTGTCATACTCGGTGCCGGCCAAAGCGGCAACCATCGACTCGGTAGCGGGATGAGAGGTACCCATTGCCAAGGGTGACATTGCGGTATCAACAACATCTGCGCCTGCTTCGATAGCCTTCATAAGAACCATCGAGCCGAGACCGGAGGTAGAGTGAGAATGAACCTGGATGGGGATCTTGACCGACTCCTTCAAAGCCTTAACAAGGTCATAGGTCTGATAAGGAGTAAGCAATGCAGCCATATCCTTGATACAGAGCGAATCTGCACCGACATTTTCGAGCTGCTTTGCGTAATTTACGTAATACTCGATATCAAATACAGGACCTGTTGTATAAGAAACAGCACCCTGAACATGTGCACCGTTTTCTCTCTTGGTTGCATTGATAGCAGTCTCAAGATTACGGATATCGTTCAAAGCATCAAAGATACGGATGATGTCGATACCGTTTGCAACCGACTTCTGAACAAGATACTCAACAACATCGTCAGCATAGTGACGGTAGCCGAGCATATTCTGTCCACGGAAAAGCATCTGCAGCTTGGTGTTGGGACACTTTTCACGGATAATGCGAAGTCTCTCCCACGGATCCTCGTTCAAGAAACGAAGGCAGGAGTCATAGGTTGCGCCACCCCAGCATTCAAGCGAATGGAATCCGATCTTATCAAGCATCGGAAGCATGGGGAGCATATCTTCAGTGGTCATACGTGTTGCAAGAAGCGACTGATGAGCGTCACGCAACACGGTTTCGGTAATACCAATTTTACGTGCCATGAATAGCACCTCACATTTCTTGAAAAATTACTTAATGGTCACTAAGACCTTGCCTGCGTCGACCGAGTCACCCTGGTTTACGCAAACAGCGGTAACGGTACCGTCGCAGGGAGCGGTGATCTCATTCTCCATCTTCATAGCCTCAAGAACAACAACTGCATCGCCGTTCTTTACAGCCTGGCCGTTGGAAACAAGGATCTTCAAAATAGTACCGGGCATGGGAGCCTCAACTGCGGTTCCCTCACCTGCTGCGGCTGCTGCAGGTGCAGGTGCAGCCTCGGGAGCAGGAGCTGCTGCGGGAGCGGGGGCTGCTGCAGGTGCAGGTGCGGGAGCAGCTACGGGAGCTGCGGCAACGGGTGCTGCTACGGGAGCGGTTGCTACACCATTCTCCTCAACCTGAACATCATATGCTTTTCCGTTAACTGTGATCTTAAACTGTCTCATTATTAAATTCCTCCGTTAGTACTGTTAGTACGGCATATTAGAATGCTTTTTCTCAATGGTGGATACACGCTTTGAAGCCAGCATATCAAGAGCGGCAATAACCGCATTGGCAACAGCGTCTTCGGTAACGATATCATTAATGGCACCGTTTTCGGCAGCCTTGAAGGGAGAGCCCTCAGTCAAAATATATTCTTTCTCAAGATCCTCTCTCTTCTCCTCACCGAGTCGGTCCTTATAAAGGAACTGAACTGCGGTGGTGGGGTTCAAAGCGCAAACTGCGGCATCAGCAAGAGCGATAACGTAATCGGCACCTGCGCCCTTACCTGCCATTGCGGTATAAGCTGCACCGTAGGCCTTACCAACGATAACGGTGACCTTGGCGGTGGTAGCCTCAGCATAAGCACCGGTCAGAGCGGCAACGGCACGGACCGAGCCGTCCAGCTCATCATCGGCCTTACCCATAAAGCCTGCGCTGTTGAGCAAGGTTACAACGGGAATCGAGAAAGCATCGCAAAGACGGACAAAGCGAGCGATCTTGGCGGCACCGTTGGCACAAAGATAAGCATCGTTCTTATCGGCATCGGTAGCAACTACGCCAACAGCGTTACCTGCAACAAGTGCGAAGCCTACCTTGGCACACTTACCGAAATCCTTGGAAAGCTCCAAAAAGCTTTCAGCATCAACGATATTGGCAATATCCTTATAAACACCCTCGCCTGCAACTGCGGCGGGAATGTAATCGGCAGTAAAAGGAACGGTAAGATTGTTCATGGGAAGCATAGCTACAAGCTCTGCGACCTTATTGAAAGCGGCTTCATCATTTTCAGCAACAACAGAAACGGTTCCGTTCTTCATTGCGGTCTCGGCTGAACCAACCGATTCGTTACCGGTTATTGCGGCAGAGTTTACACAGAATTCGGCACCCTCGACCATAACGGTAAGGTCTGCAACTGCGGCAAGAATAGCGGCCGAGCCGATGCACTTGCCTGCAATGACCGAGATCTGGGGTACAACACCGGAGATCTTGCCTGCGGCGGCGATAAGCTCACCGTAAGCGTTAAGAGCATCAACACCCTCATTTGCAAATGCTCCGTTGGAATCAAAAATTCCGATAACGGGTGCACCGTTCATCAATGCAAGGTCATAGACCTTCTTGATCTTGGCGCTCTGGGCACGTCCCATTGCACCCGAGCACACGGTAACATCCTGAGAGAATGCGTAGCAAGCGGCACCGTTCACACTACCGTAGGCAGTTACAACACCGCAACCGTTTTCGCCGTTTTTGGAAAACTTGTCCAGCTCGGTAAAAGTGCCGTTGTCAAACAAGAGCTGAAGGCGCTTGTAAGCATCGCTGTTGCCGAGAAGAGCAGTTTCCTTTTCAAGGCGGGTGAAACCGTTTTCACAGTTCATCATTATTTCCTCCGTTCATACTGAAATCCACGGTAAAATGCTTTACCGTGAAAATTTGATTGTTAAAAAATTGACTAATTATAGCCAATGTATATTATATTACTAATTTTGCCAAAACACAAGCATTATTTTCAAGAATTTGCACAACTTTGGCAAGATGAGAATAACTTGCCTACATTAAGCTCCTTTTTTTCGGCATTTTTGATAAATTCAAGCGTTTCAAAGAGCTTTTCGGGAGCATTTTCGGAGTAAAAAGCCTCGTTCACACCGTTTTCAACACCGACGTGCAGAGCCGAGCGTAAGATTCCGTCGGCAAAAAACACATCCTCTTTGGGTTCAAGGCTATGAACAAGCAGACCGTCGCTTTTCAATTCAAAAAGGCAAAAGCCCTGTATCTCTTCCCTATCCGATGCAACGACCGCCATAGAATATTCATTGATCGTGACATTTTGCTTTTTGTAAAGCTCACAAAGCTTATCCGTGTCACGCAAGGGGTGTATCTCAATCATCCTGATGCTCCTTACTGATACTGATGTTGGAAAGTCTCTTTACTTCCTTTTCGGTAAGCTCACGCCATCTGCCCTGCGGAAGCATTCCAAGCTTTATACCTGCAATTTCGGTGCGCTTTAAGCGGATAACGGTAAGTCCCACCGCCTCGCAAAGCTTACGTATCTCACGGTTTTTACCCTCGTACAGTACAAATCTCAAAACCGTTCTGTCCTCGTGCTTCTCGATATAGCTGATGTCACAAGGAAGTGTCTCAAACTCCTCTAATTTCATTCCTACGGCCATTTTATCGATCTGGTCATCCGTAACCTTACCTCTAACGGTAACACGGTAGACCTTGGAAACATGGCGTTTGGGGTGGGTCAGAAAGTTTGAAAACTCACCGTCATTGGTCATGAGCAGCAGACCTTCGGAATTGCGGTCAAGACGGCCGACCGGGAAAAGACGCACGCCTGCATCAGCCACAAGGTCGGCAACACAGCGTCTGCCCTGCTCATCGCTCAATGTGGTAACAAAGCCACGGGGCTTATGCAGCATAATGTACATCTTGGCATCGTTATTGCGGATAGGCTTACCGCAGACCAAAACCTTGTCGTGCACGGGGTCGACCTTATCGCCCAGGATAGCCTTTCGGCCGTTTATTTTAACCCTTCCCTGTTCGATCAATTCCTCTGCTTTACGGCGTGAGGCAACCGAGCATTGGGAAAGGTATTTTTGCAATCTTATCTTTTCAACTGCCATTATTATCTTCCTTTAAAATTGAAAATCAAAAACTATGCCAAACACTTAAAAAGCGTTTTAAAAGCATCTGCAAACCGTTCTGAAAAAGACGGTCTGTACTGCTTGATTCCGACACTTTTAAGCGAAATTATGCTTGATGTGTAGATCAGCTCATTATTATAGAAATACTCAACCGTTCCAACCTGCTGACCTATTGAAACGGGAGCGTACACGAACGGTTTTGTGTAAACCTTATATGTAACTCTGTCGGCCGAGGATCTGCTTAAGCCGCAGCAAAACTGCGGTACGGCAACATTTACATATTCTTCTTCACCGCCCACGACATTTATACTTTTGATCGGTAATTTTGCCGTCACATCGGTCGCCTCAAGCTGTGAAAGACCAAGCTCCAAAAGCTCCTTGTGGTCGTTCCAATCATCCGGTGCGTTTAACGTTACGGCGATAACACGACAACCGTCCTTTTCGGCAGCCGAAACAAGACAGCGACCCGATTTTTTGGTGAAGCCCGTCTTAACACCGATACAGTACTCAAACGAGGATAACAGCTTGTTGTGGTTATAAAACGTGCGCTGATACTGCGGAATGCCGAAAGAAACAGTTATCTTTTCTTGAGATACGATCTCACGCAAGGTATCGTTTTTCAAAGCTTCACGTGCCAAAAGAGCCATATCGTAGGCTGTGGAATAATGTCCCTCAGCATCCAGTCCCGACGGGGTTGCAAAATGCGTGTTATTCATTCCGATCTCTTGTGCTCTTCGGTTCATCAATTCGGTAAAAGCTTCAAAAGAGCCTGCAACCGAAACAGCCGCCGAATTTGCGGCATCATTACCCGAAGGCAAAAGCATTCCCACCAATAAACCGTAATGCGTTACCGTGTCCCCTGCCTTTAATCCCATGGAAGAGCCTTCTACTCTAACCATTTCGTTGGTCACGGTGACCGTCTTTTCGGGTGTACCAAGCTCTGCAAGGAGCAATGCTGTCATTATCTTTGTGGTGCTGGCCATAGGTAAACGGGTGTGGGCATCAGAAGCGCTCAAGACCTCACCCGTGTCAGCATTTATTAAAATATAGCTTTTGGCCGATACGCTGACAGCACCGACATTTGCTCCGACAAAAGATATAGAGCAAAAAACCAAAGTTAAGGAAAAAAGAATTATTAAGCTCCGACGCATCAGAACACCTCCGCACATTAAAAATAATATGCGGAAATAATGCTGTAATTACTTAATTAATCAACAATAAGCTCTTCGTCTTCGTTCTTATCCTTTTTGAAAAGGCCGGAGATCTTATCAACTATTCCGGGAACTGCATCGATCGCCTTTTCGATGGGCGAGGAAGTCGAGTTGGGGTTGAGCATTTTGACCTCATTACCCTTAACGACGATAAAGCAAACAGGTGTTACGGTTGCGCCTGCACCGCCGCCACCGCCAAACATCTTGGCGTTGGAGTTCTTTGCAGGAAATTCAGAACCGCCCGAAGCCAGTCCGAAAGAGACCTTGGACACGGGGATAATGGTGATCTCACCAACCACTATCGGCTTGCCGATGATGGTATCGGAGTCCACAACGGTGCGGAGCTTTTCCATTGTAGTGTCCAAAATTGAGCTGATATTAGATTCTGCCATAATAAACATCCTTTCAAATTAAGTCTGAACAAACAGAACATTATTTCTTTTGTAACCGGGTATTATCGGAAGCGCTTTTAAGTGTTTTTGACACTTTTCTTTTGATTAATGCAAGCAACACTCCGAAAGCGGCGCTGACGATAAAGCAAAGTCTCAATTTAATTTTCAGATCAAGGTATATAGTCGGCTTGTCCGAATTGAAGTCACTCACGACCGAAACCTTTGTTTTACGGTCGTTCCACTTCAAGAGATTCTGCAGTCCCTTCAAAGCAGGAAACACGGTGGCGCACAAGGCACCGTATCTCACAGCGGTGGTCGAGGCATCCTCCGAAGCGGCTGTTATAAGAAATGAGCAACGCCTCACCCTTATGTGTCTTGCGGCCTTCCCTGCCTTTTTAAGAACGATCTTCACGACCGAAAACAGTTCCGAAACCGCACCGACTATACCGTTTTGCTCTATAAGCTTTTTGATGTAGCCGTCCTCTTTTGGCTTATGGCTCTTCTTGGCCTTCTTTTTGACTTTTTTATCCTTTAAAGGAAACACCTTAAAGCGCAAAAACCAAAAGCCTACCTTGATTTCGGCATCATCATCTATATGCACCAAAACCGTCACGCTTGATATTAAAACAAGCATCAAAAGCGCAAGGATTCCGAGCAGTATATAAAGTGCGATCACTGCTGTTCACCCTGGTTTGCGACATCCTCGGCCAGCTCACCGGCCTCCTCGCTCATTTTGGTGGCAAGCTCCATAACTTCATTGGAAAGCATCTTCAGCTGACCGTTGGAATCCTCAACCGTGTCCTCGGAGGGTACCTCCGGCAGTTCATCAAGATTTTTAAGTCCAAAGCAACGAAGAAAATTCTGCGTTGTGCCGTAAAGTAACGGTCTGCCCGGCAGCTCAAGTCTGCCCTTTTCCTCCAAAAGGCCTTTTTCCACAAGAGTGGAAACAACGCCGGAGCAATCAACACCTCTGACCTGTTCAACATAGGCCTTGGTAACCGGCTGATTGTAAGCAATAACAGCCAGAACCTCCAATGCCGCCTGCGACAACGGAGCCTTGCGGCGAAGATCCAAAACAGCACGGATGTTTTCGGCATATTCCTTACGGGTGCAAAGCTGGTAAGAAAAATCAAGTCTTACCACCTTTACCGAGCTGCCCGAATCCTCAAGTCGGTCAGACAACATATCCATAACGCTTTCGACCGTCTCGGTATCGACCTCAAAAACCGTACAGAATTTTTCTATTTCAACCGGCTCTCCTGCGGCAAAAAGTACCGCCTCAAAAGCAGGGATCATCTCATTTAAAGTCATTTATCCTTCCTCCTGACCATTGATATCTCCATTTCGTCACCGTCACCGTCAAGGTGAACACGGTTGGCCTTACAAAGCTCCAGAACCGCCAAAAAAGTGGCAACCAGTTCGGAACGGCTCTTGGCACCTTTGAAAAGATTTTTCATCTTTTTATTGCCCGAGCGCATAAGATTTTTTAGCACAAAAACGATCTTTGACGAAACCGAAACTATCTTTCGTGCAACGATCTTGCTGAAAACATTTGTAGGCGGAGGCAATCTGCGCTGACCCCGTCCGATAGCCGCAATATACGATGACAGCACAAGCTCCTTTTCGTGGGTATTGACATAGGTCTTGTCATATTCGATCTTTTCGGGGACCTTTATAAATGTGTCAAATTCATCGGTCATGGTGGACAGCAGCTTTGCGACCTTGCGGCAATGCTCATACTCCATAAGCTCCTGGGTCAGCTCTTCCTTAAGCTGTTCAGCCTCGTCGTGCTTGGGCAAAAGGCTGACCGTTTTAAGGTAGATAAGACGGGATGCCATCTCGATAAACTCGCTTGCAACATCCATATCCTCGGAATTCATCGCACGGATATATTCAACATACTGGTCAACAAGGACGGTCAGCTGAATGTCGTTAATATTCAGTTTGTTTTTGGAGATCAGATATAAAAGAAGATCCAAAGGGCCTTCAAATACATCCAGCTTATACTCAATCTTTGTCATAAAAACATCCTTAAATAAAGAAATCAAACGGGAACCAGGTCACGTAATCGAAAACGCTCTCAACGTTATAAATAACAGTACCGAAAACGCCGGTTCTTGAGATCATAAGAATTATGACCATCAGAATAATGGAAAAATAACGCTCATAGTGCATTATCTTCCAGTAATAACGGTCGGGCAGAATTGCAAAAAGCACCTTTGAGCCGTCAAGCGGCGGAATGGGAATAAGGTTGAAGAGCGCAAGTGAGATATTTATGGCACGTACATACTGAAGAATAAGCACAACAAAGAAAAACAAAAGCTTAAAGAAATTGTCCGGCATCTGACCGGTAAGGAACATAAAATAATCAAACGAAATATCGGTTTTTAATATAATAAATTCAGATGCGCTTATCAGGATACTTGCACAAAAAGCAAAACACAGGTTGGACAAAGGACCTGCAAAGGCTGTAAGTGCCATATCACGCTTAGGCTTATCAAAATATCTTGAATCAACACGGACAGCCCTTGCCCAGCCGAAACCTACAAGGTAGATCATCAAAGCGCCGAAATAATCAATGTGCGCCATAGGGTTCATTGTCAAACGACCTTGATAGCGTGCCGTGGGGTCACCGAGTTTGTTGGCGGCAAAGGCGTGAGCATACTCGTGCACCGGCATAACGATAAACACAACCACCGTCGCCGAAATAAGATAAGAAAACAGCTCGATCTTGCTGATACCGTTGCCGGCACCGTTGAACAGTAAATCTAAAAGTCCCATAATTTACCTCCAAAAGACTAAAACATAACAAGTGTTGAAGTGACACAAAGCACCGTAACGGCTGTGTTTGTGCCGAAAACAGCCCATTTTGAAATAGGATCTTCGCACTCCCCCAGTCGCTCGGCGGCACCGCACAAAAACAGAATACCGCAGAAAAGCAAGGGCACGATGTATCTGAAATCCATTGTACAACCAAACGGATATTTAATGTTGAAATATATGAAGAATCCAAGCTGGACTACAAAAAGCACCGCAATGGGTAAAAGATTCGGCTGTAATCTTCTCTTGACAATAAGGTAAACAAATGCCGTAAGCGATGACAGAATAACCAAAAGATTACTGAACACCGCAAGTGAAGCCAGCCCCATATTTCCGAAACTATATTCACCGAAAAGTGAATTACGCAATGTATAGAACCAGACGTTATACTCCTCCCACACGTCAACATAGACACCGAAGCTATCCTTTGAAAAAGGAAGAACAAGTCGGTCGATGATGCTGATGTCACCGATATAAAGTGCGCTGGTGGTGGGTATGGGAGCAACATAGCCCAAAGGTTGCTCAAACAAAATATAGTTTCTGATGGGGTGCCACAAGCCCAATGGCAGAAGCAACACCAAAAACACAGCCGTCTGAAGTAAGGTTTTTGATAATTTCAACTCTTTGTCGGCAATAAATTTCACAACAACGGTAACGGCCGCAACAACTGCAATCAAGGCCGCCGACACCTTGGTCATCATACTGAGACCGCAGAAAGCACCGCAAAGTGCGGCATATTTCAATGACGGTGAACGGTACCATTTCATCAAAAACAGCACCACCGACATAGAAAGCAGTACCAAAAGAATATCATTGTTTATACTGCCCGCAAGCACCTGAAATGTAGGATGAAACGTAAGCAGCATCACACCGAAAACAAGGTTTTTGTTTTTCACACCAAACTCTTTCAGCATTTCATAGCCGACAAGCATTGTAAGGCTTGAATAAAGCACGGTGAGATACTGGATATTCTCAAAAGCGTGACCGTTGGTAAAGCCCAATGCGTACGAAAGCTTGACCGACAAGGCCGCCAAAAAATGGTGCAACGGCGGATGGCTGAACTGCCAATCATTGGTCGTGGGCAGACCGTTACCCGTGGCGATCGAGTAAATGTATGACAAATGACCGCTTGAATTAAGGCCTTCAACATCGTGCTGATGGACATTATAGCCATAGCGCAAGGCGTACGCCAATCTCAGAGCAAAGCCGCACACAAACAGCAAAACAACGACCGTATTTGTGTTTAACTTGTTCTTTTTATAAAGCAAAAAGCCCGAAACGGCGGAACCAAGCAACGCAATTCCCGTCACCAGCTCGGCTACGGTACAGTTTTCTTCAAACTTATGCGCAGATTGATCGTAAAAAAGGAAAAACGCCAAAAGGATAAGTAAAAACGCAAACGGCAAAAGGCATAATACATTTGAAAAAACAGATCTTTTAACCGATGACAATCTGCCCTCGCCCATTTTTACACCTTCTTACTTGATCTTTCTTGCTTCAATATAATAACGCTTGTCGGCGGCGTGACCCATTGAGAAGGTCTTTCTGGGCAACGAACCGTCACCCAAAACTGCCGGGAAAAGCTCATCCTTTCGCATACCGTCAAAAATGAAACCGAGGTTTCCCTTTTCCTTCGACAGATTACGAACGACGTCCTCGCCGTGGATATAATCGATCTTTACGTTGTATTTCTTTATGTAATCATCCAACCAGGTCTGCAAGGTGCCGACGGGAAGCTTTGATGTAGGCTTTAAGTGAAGCTCGCACTCCTCATCACCAAAGCAGCAGATAAATTTATGATAATCTTCCCCGTCTGTACCCAGATCGGCGGCAAGCTGTGCGATCACAAGCTCCGGCTCAACACCGAACAGCACACGGTAGATGGGTTCGAACTGAATCGAATCGTCGTGGATGTTAACGACCTCGACCAAAGCGGATCTTGCCAAAGGAGAATCCGACAGATTACTGCATTCCTTGGCGGTTGCAAGCGAATGGTTACCGTCACCCACAGCAAACATCATCTTGTCCTCCTTGCCGTCACACAAGGCGTTTACGGCAAGTCCTACCCTTTCGATATCCTCGGGGCGCAGGAACCAACCCGTAATATGTCCGCCACCCTGCATAAGGTCAAAGTCATAGGCTACCGTCAATTTATCTTTGACGGCTTTGATGGGTTCTATAACGGTTTTTTCGGGGTCATCGGTCAAAAGCAGAACATGAGGCAATTCGACCGAAGCATCCTTTCTGATTTTAACTCTGGGCGGAATACGCTCGATAACGGTCTGCTCGGTTGCGCGGATCAGCGCCTTGCTTCCCTTTCGGTAATCGTAATCGCAAAGCTCGATAGCACCAACGATACCGTGACGGACAGTTAAGTCGCTTTGGGTGCGCTCAACGTATATCATAGCCTCCTTATACTCTTCAAAAACGCCGTTTTCAAGGTATTTTTCCATGGTTACATTGATATCGGCAATTCGCTTTTCGGTGTCACCGTCCTCAAGATAGATCTCAGGCAGAGTTATCCTCAAGGTTGACGGTGCGTCACCGACAGTCTTTTCAACAGCATTCCAATAATCGGCCTCTGAAGTGAACTGATCGCAGGCAACGACCGCCCATTTCGGGAAATCCTTTTTAGGGAGCAGAATGTCCGCAGGCATAAATCCAAATTTTTTCATTTTAAAAACTCACTTTCCGTAAAGATCTCTGATGGTTTCCTTCAAAACCTCAATAAACATTTTATCAAGCTTTGACAGCTTGTAATTATTATGATATATCAATACATCCTTGTATATCTTTTGATTGCAGGCACATTTTTTCTGCACAAGTCCGTATTGCTTAAGCAACTTTTCGGGCAAAGGCGATACCCACATAAACGTACCCTCGGTCATATTAAGGACTTCAAACTGGCTTGCTCTTTCAAACACAAATATACGACGCTTGGTGTTATCGGGGAGCTCCTCTTTTCGGACAACTGCCGCCGACAAAGACGGAACATACGGGTCAGCGTGTGCAACCTCGATATACTCCGAAAGATCGTCAAAATCGACCTCATTTCTGTTGGCAAGAGGATGATTTTGTGACATGGCGAGGTAATAATTAAACTCGGTCAGTTCCTCAGAGCAGAGGTTCTTTTCCTTGATCATTTCCTCAAAATACTGTTCGTAATTCAATGCAAATCGGATAATTCCGAGTTTAAAATCAGCGTGCAGTATATTGTTTATTGCTCGCATCGTGTTGGTTTCTTTATAGAAAAGATCGACCTGGCGGTCAGCCGAAATTGTACCCGCAAAGCGTGAAAAAGCATAAGAAATATAGGTTGCTCTGGGTACCGAAATAGAAAAGGTCTCCTTATGCAGCTTGCCGTTGGTGTAGATATCCTCAAAATCCTCGATATCACGCAGAATCTTCTTGGCACGCTCCAAAAATTCTTCACCGTCGGGTGTTACGATCATTCCGTTGGGTGTGCGCTTGAAAATGGTGATCCCGACCGAGTCCTCAAGTTCTTTTAATGCACGGCTTAAATTCGGCTGTGCCATATAAAGATTGTCAGCCGCTTTATTGAGATATCTTGATTTTTCGATCTCAACAGCATATTTAAGATGAGTGATATTCAATATACGACCTCCAAAAACAATTTTTCATATTATTATACCTTTTTTTAAGCTAAATGTCAATCTTGTATATAAAATATAAATGTCAAATATTATATATATTTTACTTGTATTTTTGCAGATAATAAAGTATAATGCGTGCGGCAAAATACCGTATAAAGGACGAATTTAATGAGAAAGACTAAAATTGTTTGCACAATAGGCCCTTCAAGCTGTAATGAAAATACATTAAAAGCAATGTGCTTGGCAGGTATGAACGTTGCACGCTTAAACTTTTCGCACGGTACGCATCCCGAGCATCTTGAAAAGATCGAGCTTATTAAAAAGGTTCGTGAGGAACTGAAAATGCCGATTGCTATCCTGCTTGACACCAAGGGTCCCGAGTACCGCATCAAGACCTTTGAAAACGGTAAAATAGCACTTAAAGACGGCGATGCTTTTACCTTCACGACCGAGGATATTATCGGCAACCGGCAAAAAGTGGCTGTGACCTACCAAGGGCTTGCCAACGACCTGAATGTCGGCGACAGAATATTACTTAACAACGGTCTTTTGATATTTGAGGTCACCGAAACCACCGAAACCGAGGTCTTGACCAAGGTAGTAGTCGGCGGTGTGCTTTCCGACCGCAAGAGCATGAGCTTCCCCAACAAGGTATTAAAGCAAATTTATTTAAGCGAGCAGGACAAGAGCGATATTTTGTTCGGCATCAAAAACGGAATCGATTTTATAGCCTGTTCTTTTGTATCCTGCCGTCAGGATCTTATTGACGTCAAAAACTTCCTGAAGGAAAACAACGCCGAGGACATTGACCTTATTGCCAAGATAGAAAACCAGTCGGGTATTGATAATATCGAAGAAATTTGCGATGAATGCTCCGGTATTATGATAGGCCGAGGCGATATGGGTGTTGAGGTACCGTTTGAGGAGCTGCCTGCAATTCAAAAGCAGATCATCAACAAGTGCCGAATCTTGGGCAAGCGTGTCATCACCGCTACCGAAATGCTTGAGTCGATGATACACAACCCCCGACCCACCCGTGCCGAGATCTCCGACGTTGCCAATGCCGTTTACGACGGCACAAGTGCCATTATGCTTTCGGGCGAGACCGCCGCAGGTAAATACCCCGTTGAATGCGTTGAGACCATGGCAAAAATTGCCCGTGAGACCGAGAAAAACATCCATTACGCAAGGCGCTTCAGAAACGCAGAATTTAAAATAAGAAATACCGTTGACGCAATATCACACGCCACCTGCGGAATGGCGATAGATATCGAAGCCAAAACGATTGCTGTTTGCTCTATTTCGGGTATGACGGCACGAATGGTGTCCCGATTCCGCTCCCCCGTTGATATTTTGGGTGTTACCACCAACGAGCGCACATGGTACAAGCTTGCAATGTCGTGGGGCGTGACCCCCGTTATGGTCGACCGCTTTGACTCGACCGATGTGTTATTCTACACCGCAAAGCAAAAGGCGATCGACACCTTCAACCTGCAACACGGTGACAAGCTTGTGCTGACCGGTGGTATGACCAACGGCATTTCGGGCAACACAAATATAATAAAAATTGAAACGGTATAAACCGCAAAAGGCTCCCTTGTGTAAAGGGAGCTGTCGGCGAAGCCGACTGAGGGATTGTAACGATTTGTCTTATCCCCTCAGTCACCTAATGGTGACAGCTCCCCTTGGACAATCAAGGGGAGCCTTTTTGTTGCATTATGTTTAGTTATAGATCTAAATAACTTATTTCATTTTCAAAATAACAGGTGTAAGAATCTGAGCGGATTTTTCAAGCACCGCTTCCCTGCCGTTTACGGTAAATTCGCAGGGTTTGAACACACCGTCATGATCGAGATACTCAATTTTTTGAGGGATTCTCTTGCAAACAAGACGGATGTTATCAATGGGATCAAGACTGATATTGAATACACCGCAGAAGGTGCTTCCGTCGGGCATATCGGCAACACGCAGATATACCTCGTCATCATCGGGTACGTAAACCGGCAGGTCACCGTACTGATCAAGCAGTCGTATGAGTTGATTTTTACGTGTATTATTAAGCATTCCAAAGGCTGTAGTATATTGGAACTCGGTTCTTGCATCACCGCCAAATACAATTACTGTTCCGTTAAGTGAATTTTTGTAAACGGTAGTTGCCGGGAACAAGGTCTCTTGTGTTACGCCATCGGGGCTGTGCACACAAAATGTATCAGCAATAACATTGTCATCAAGTATTTTGATTTTCCGTGCATTTGTCTGTTTTGTGCTGTTGGTCTTTTCGGTCGGATAATACTCATAAGTAACATTTTTGCCGTTCCAGGGCGTGACCTCAATACCGAGATATGCCGAAAAGCCACGCTTGCACAAGCGCTCGGCGCTTGTGCCGTCAAGCACAAGTGTTTTAGTCAGCATTTCCTTGATCTCACCGTCAGAGAATAGGCTATCCATTTCACCGTCGAGGAAGGCAATATCGCTATTGTTTTCAGAAAAATAGAACGGCAGACCGAGTCTTTCAAGCACGCACATTCCCCAACCGCTGACCGAAGCTCTCGCATTGTAGCTTGCAGCGGTAAAGCCGTAGTCGGGAACGCTCGAGATAGGTACTCTTGCGCCTCTCCAACGTAAGGTTGGAACGATGCTTGAAAGAGTTTCGTAAAATTCCTTGTGCTTGCCTAAGACCTCACGGTATTTGCGACCTGCAACGGGTTGCTCAAAGTTAGCGGTTCGGGTTATCCAATGCTTTGCGCCCGAAACGCCCTCTAATATCGTGCCCGTGAAGTGGGTATGCAACGACATCGCACCCGTGCTGTAGCGGTTTTGAGGGCAGGTATCGGTCTCGGCAAGGAAGTCATCCACGTGACCTTGGCCTTTGAGCACGGCTATCTGAATTGCGGCTCTCATAAAGGTGTTGGAAAACTGCTTGGGACCCATTGGTGTATAACGTCCGTTGTTGACCCTTATCTGCACAGGATTACCCTTGCCCGCAAGTATGGTTGCAATCTCGGTTGCGGCCTCACAGCAGGGGCCTACACAACAGAACGAACCGGGGATGCTTGGGTCGACCATATCTATTCCCTCACGCATATATTTCGCACATTCAACCAAGGATTCAAGCTGTGTCTCGATAAAAGCATTACGGTATTTTTTGTCCTCGTCGGTATTCCCGGTTGCGTGTGCCCATATTTCTTCACGTGTCTTTCTGACACCGGTCTTCTTCTCAAATGCATCAAGATGCAGGTCGCAGACGCAGCCCTTACCCGGACGGATGATAAGACGGAAATCGTCATCGACCATAATACAAGAGGGCTTATGTGAAGCGATCACACGGAACTGCTCACGGATATACTCACGAAAACGCTGATCATAAGGGCAATGAACGTTTACCTCCTGACCGTTTGTGAGATTCTTTACTCTTGTCAATGTTGAGGGGCTGTTAAGCGGATAACCGTGACCTATAGAGCATTGAACCAATGCACCGCAGGTCAATCCAAAAGACTCAAGCTTGTCACGAAACAGATCGTACTTTTGTCCTTGAATTTCGGCTTTAGGTATTAGCGGATCACCCTCGGGAACCAAGGTAAATATGAACAAAGCACAGCTTGAAACACCTTTTTCATACTGCAGCTTGATGTCCTCGCACACCTCGTCAACGTGATCAACATCTTTTAGGGAGATTATCGAATAATTGAACATAAAACACCCTCCAAAACTTTGGTTTCAAACATTGTAGCATTACTTTCAAAGCTATTCAACCCAAAAGCTTACGAAAATTTTTCGAAATTAAAAATGTCATCCTGAGCGTAGCGAAGGATCTTTAAGATTCTTGCGCACAGTCTCAGAATGACAAATTATCAATTCAAAGAATCTGCCTCTTTTAAAAGCCACCAGCCGCAGAATAACAGCATCGGAGAATAATTGCAGATGCGGTCATAATCAATAGCATCGGAAAGATTTTTCAATGCATAAAGCTGCTCTTTTTCTATCTTGTAGCCGGGGCAAAGCGCAAGTATCGACACCGCTTCACCCACGTTGCGGATATGGTAAAATCCGCGGTTTTCACGCATTTCGCTTTGAGCGGGATTGAAATACGGACGAGAGCCGATAACGCCTTGGTAAAGCATTCTGACCTTGTTCCAGGGCTTGTACTTATAGTAATAATGCTCCTCGTTGATTTCGGCACAGATGCGCTTAGATTCCGAAACGGCAAAATCTTTATAATACTCGGCAACACTTTGCATAAATTTGAGGCATTTGGTCTTAAATTCGGGATCAGGGTCAATATCATAAATCGCTCGCAAAGAGTACTGCATCTGCAAAACGGGATAACAGCGAAGACCGTATGATGCGGCATTAAAGGTCGATTGTTTTTCGAACGCCTCGTCACGGTATTTTATATAAAGTTCGTACCAGTTTCCATCTCCCGAAACATACCAAGCCGCTGCGTAGAAAAATGGCAGGCGCATATACTCGTGTGCGCCAAGGTCACCCCACATTTTGCCTGCAATCGATAGTTCACCGTCATAACGCAGGAGATTATAGTCGTTTTCGGGAGTCACGTTGCGCTCCATACGTTTTGCAACAGCAACAATAACCTTTTTGATGTTTTCCCTTTGTTCGGCATCGCAAAGCTCGGAGTTAAAAAGCCTTAAAGCACCGTAGACCCAATGGGTATACTGATCACGTGAGGTATCGTAATAGAAAGATTTGCCGTCAATCGGTGAAACACTGCGGGATATAAAACCGTCCTCAAGATCAACAACACAGCGCATCATACCGTCAAATACTTTATCGGCAAGCGGCTTCATATTCCGATCTTCGGTAACATTATACCTTGCAACTATCGCATCCAGCATTGAACCTGCAGACAAAACGGAATCCTCCATACCCGTTCCCCATCCGCAGGCATTGGGGATCTGCTTGTTTATCTCCTCGATTGATGGCAGATGACCGATAAGCGCATCGCCGTCAATATCACGGACAAGATAGTCGTATATTAAGTTTGTTTTGTCACAAAAGAAATTGTCCCAAGTAAATTGCCAGGCTTTTTCCATAACCACCGCCTCCAATAAATATACATTATCACAAATAGGCATATTTTACAAGTTAAAAACCAATATGCGGCTGACGAAAATAATATTTTAAAAAAATATTTTGAAATTTGTAAAAATAATCCTTGACTTTTGAAAATTTTAGGTTATAATAGTTCTTGCCGTTGAGGAATAGTGTAACGGTAGCACGACAGACTCTGACTCTGTTTGTTGGGGTTCGAATCCCTATTCCTCAGCCAGAAAAAGCGACTTGTTTCGACAAGTCGCTTTTTCAATGAAATTCGCCTTCGGCGAGTGAAATTTGGCTTCGCCAAGTGAAATAGCTCCGCTGTGAAATATTTGCTTCGCAAATATGAAGAGGCGAATTTTATTTCACAATTCACGACAGTGAATTATTTCATATTTTCCGTAAGGAAAATATTTCATTCTAAAACATGCAAGAGTTCGAATTCATACGCAAAAATGCCGAAATATCTTTTTTGTAGCCCTCAGCCAAAAATAACAACTCACCTTTTGGTGTGTTGTTATTTTTTTGTATAACATAGGGATTCGAACAAGGAGGGAGCAAACTAACTATTATATAAACTGAATTGTTGAATATCCAAAAAATATATGCTATAATTCAAGTATAAACTAAAAGTGAGGATTTGTATGCGATCTTTTTCTGCTCTTTTATTGGCTTTAAGTCTGGTTTTTGCAACGGTTTTTGTCGGTTGCGGCTCTACCGGTGACAGCACCTCCGGTGCACCGTCTGACAACACTTACGATGCAAATTCCAACAACACTTCGGTCAGCAGCACCGAAAGCACTTCATCCGACACGGTCGACGTTGAGCCTATCGACCCTCCCGTGGTCAAGCAGTATATCACCGAAATAAAGACTGACGGAATCGGCGGTGCTGCTGTGGATGAGATCAGCAAAAATGAACTTTCGCTCACTCCCCCGACCTACAAGACCAACGGAAAGACGGTATATAACGACCTGGACGATAATTCGACCCTGATGACGGTGACCGATACTACCGTCACCGAGTATCAGAATTATCTGAAAGCATTAAAGGACTTGGGATATACCGTCGTAGTTGCCAACCGTGAAATAATCAAAACCGACAACAAGGCTTCGGTCTACACCAACGGCAAATACCTTGTAAGCACAAACTATATACCCTCTTCCAACACCGCAAAAATAACCATTGACGAGCTGAAGTTCGATAGCGTTGAAAAGATAAACAAATATCTGTCCGTTTTTGATACCGATTTTTCTACTAAATCCAATATTTCAGAGCCGCTTTTCATTTCTATGGGTCTTAGCACCTCTGAAAGCAAGAGCAATAGCGGATATTACAATACCGGCTTGAGCTACATTCTACGGTTGACCGACGGCAGTTTTGTTGTTATCGACGGCGGAGATATTAAAAGTGCCAACGACCATTCGGGTCGGCTTATGGCAATTTTAAGGCACTATGCACCCGATAAGAACAATATCCGCATTGCCGCCTGGATAATTACTCATCCGCACGGTGATCACGCCAAGGCGTTTACCGAGTTTTGCGGCAGCTTTGTGAATGTCCCCTTGCCTACCGTTAAAATCGATAAGATAATCGCCAATATCCCCGATTATTCAACTGCCGTTGCGGCCACCTCGGAGGGACAGCTTCTGCTCAACGAAACTATAAGAAGCACCTTTGAGCAATGTAAATCGGGCGATACCAAAGTTTATAAGGCACACACGGGTCAGGTCTACAATTTCTGCGGTTTAAAGATGGAAATACTGTACACTTACGATGTCTCCCTGCCTCAAAAAATGGTCAAGGGTATGGATAACACCTTTTCTCTGTGCTTTAATCTAAACTTTGAAGACACAGTGTTTCACATCAACGGTGATGCAACATCCGTGAGCATTACAGCTATGAATACAATGTACGGTGAAAATTTGAAGTGCGATGTTGTTCAGGTGCCGCACCACGGTACGGTTTCCAACTTCAAGTCATCAACCAACCCCGAAAAGCAAGTTAAGAATTTTGAACAGCTCACAAAATTTTATACCGAATTCACAAAGCCTTCATATGCAATATGGCCCTCTACCAAAAGCGGCAGGGATTACTACATCGGTCTTGATGTGTCCGAAAATCCCAGCGCTGTACTCAAGACAATAATGCCTTCTGACAACATCTACGCTTCAGGCAGCAATGTTAAAGAATTTAAAGTCAGCTCCGGTAAAATAACAGTAACCGAAAAGAGCTATTCTGATATCGGTTACGGAAAATAATGTTTTAATTTCATCAAAAAAGCCTCACCGAAACTCCCTAATGGTGAGGCTTTTAGTTTATTAAAGTATAATGGAAAGTTTTACAGAACCCTTTTTTACAGCTCCTTATCGGCAAGGTATGCGGCGATTTTGGCAATACCGACACGCATATATTCGTCCAATTCGGGCGAATAGGTCTTGTTGATATGGCATTCCAAAGAAAGACAGCCGTCAAAGCCGATCTCCTTTAAAGCCTCACGGAAACCAACCCAATTGCACTTACCGTCGTAAGGCATTGTGTGAGCATCACAACGGGTGTCGTTATCGTGAACATGCAGAACAGCCAAAAGGTCTCCGCAAAGACGCACGGCATCACCGATATCGTCCTTGAACACGTTGCAATGGCCTGTGTCAAGACAAATTTTAAGGTTGGGCAGATCAAGGCGCTTGACAAACTCAACTATCTTTTCGATTCTCGACATACGCTGTGCAGTAAACGGCATATTTTCAAGGCAGATTATAACACCGTAGTCCTCTGCGTAGGCGCAAAGCTTTTTGAAAAATTCCTCATTAGCGGTTTCGGCGGCATCGTGATCCTGTTCACCACCCCAGCCAAACGGCATATGAGGATGCATTACAAGATACTTCGAGCCCAAAGCGGCGGTACCCTTAACAGCTCTCTTGCAGTCCTCCCACTTTTTAGCGCAGGACTCGGGGGTCTTATCATCGGTAGGCCACGGACCGTGCACCTGCCAGACCTCAATTCCGCCTTTTCTTATTTCATCGCCCTCTTTTTTGAGGAATTCGATCATTTCCTCCTCGGGCATTGTATAAAGCTCGTCACTTGTGCTGCAAATACGGCCATAATCGATGCAATCGTAGCCGTGACGCTTAAGCCAGGCGGTATCAACAGTTTTTGTGCCATCAAAATAATAATGACAGGCTTCAACACCAATTTTCATAAAAAATCAGTCCTTTCGTAACTAAATTTTACCACGGATGATGAGTTTAGTCAATTTGTAATTTGCTTTTTTACAGAAAACCTCAGTCGTTTCGAATCCCTTACATCATATAAAAATTTTAAGAGGGTAATACCTGCGGTACTACCCTCTTAAAATTGGCACGCTGAAAGGGATTTTGCACGCACTATCGTGCGCTTCGCCTCGAATTTCCTATTGAAACGGGATACTCTGCGCCTCTTGATTTTTCGACTGCTCCGAGCAGTAGCGAAAAATCTGCGGTGCTCGAGACTCATTAAGCCTGAAACACCTATCGCGGTGTTTCAGCTTATTCGACGAACCCTTCGGGTTCTTATCCCTATTACAGTAAAAAAAGAACAACTCACCTTTAGGTGAATTGTTCTTTTTTGGCACGCTGAAAGGGATTCGAACCCCCGACCCTCTGCTTAGAAGGCAGATGCTCTATCCAACTGAGCTATCAGCGCATATTAAGTTTCATAAAAAACGCCCAAAAACCGATGACTGTTGCCAACGGCCGGGCATTTCTGGAGCGGGTGATGGGAATCGAACCCACGTAACCAGCTTGGAAGGCTGGAATTCTACCATTGAACTACACCCGCATCTTTGCGACGCAGTATATATTACCACAAACTGCGCCGCTAGTCAAGAGAAATTTTAAATTTTCTGATAAGAAATTTTAACGGTGTCCCCTGCTTCAGCCGTCATTGATTCGAAATCAACGTCGGGGTTATCGATCATCAGACCGATGATTCTGTCCTCAACCTCTTTGCGGATCATCTTGCGCAAGTCCCTCGCGCCGGATCTTCCGTCACACTTTTCGGCAAAGTATCGGCAAAGAGCCGTATCGTAATTAAACTCAATGTCACGTTCTTTCAAAAGCGGCTTGAGCTCATCGAGGATAAGAGCGGCAATTTTCTCAAGCGAGTCGGTACTGAGCGCCGAGAAAGCGATAATATCGTCCACACGGCCCAAAAACTCAGGTCTTAAGAAATCCTTTAACGCCTTCAACGCCTTTTCCTTGGAGGCTTCGGCAACCGTCTTATTGAATCCAAGCAAGGTGCCGTTATTGTCGCTTCCTGCGTTGGAGGTCATTATAAGAACGGTGTTTTCAAAATTAACGGTACGTCCTTGAGAATCGGTTATCCTGCCGTCATCCAATATCTGCAGCAGAATGTTGAGAATATCGGGATGAGCCTTTTCAATTTCGTCAAACAGAATGACCGAATACGGCTTTCTTCTCACCTTCTCGGTAAGCTGACCGGCTTCATCGTAGCCAACGTATCCCGGAGGCGCTCCGATAAGCTTGGAAACAGCGTGCTTTTCCATAAACTCCGACATATCAAGTCTTATCAAAGCATCGGGAGTGTTGAACATTTCCTTTGCCAGCACCTTTACAAGTTCGGTCTTACCGACACCCGTAGGACCGACAAAGATGAACGATGCAGGTCTGCGATGGCTTGAGATCTGTACGCTTGAACGGCGTACACCAAGCACAACAGCCTCAACAGCTTCATCCTGGCCGATAATATGCTTTTTGATATTTTCCTCAAGCGTTGACAGCTTTTCAAGGTTATTTTGCTTGACCTTGGCAGCAGGGACACCCGTCCAAAGCTCGATAACACGGGCAAGATCATCGGGTGTGACCTTGTTTTTAGAAGCCTTGGGCTTGGCCTTTTCGGCGGTACCTTTGGCCTTTTCAAGCTCAAATTTAACGTTTGCGATCCTCTCGTAATCGGGCGCTTCAACCTCTGCTTCCAAAAGTCCAAGCTCCTCTGTAAGCTCATTTGTGCGTTTTTCGGCCAAATAAAGCTCATCAATAGCCTTGTTTCTCAAGCAAGCGCAGGCGCAGGCCTCATCAAGCAGGTCGATAGCCTTATCGGGCAGGAAACGGTCGTTGATATACCTTTCCGAAAGCAGTACCGCTCCCCTCACGATCTCATCGGTCACCTTGACATTATGATAGCTCTCATAATAGCCTTTTATGCCTTTAAGCATCTTGACCGATTCCTCAATAGACGGCTCTTCAACCGTTACGGGCTGGAAGCGACGCTCTAAAGCGGCATCCTTTTCGATATATTTACGGTACTCCTTGAAGGTCGTGGCACCGATGACCTGGATCTCACCGCGGGACAACGCAGGCTTTAAGATATTACCTGCACTCATAGAGCCTTCGGAATCGCCTGCACCGACGAGGTTATGCACCTCGTCGATGAACAGAATGATATTTCCTTCAGCCTTGACCTCGTCGATAAGACCCTTGATACGGCTTTCAAACTGACCTCTGAACTGTGTGCCGGCAACAAGACCGGTAAGGTCAAGCAGCATTATCTCCTTGTCAAGAAGCTTTGCGGGAGCGTCCTTGGATGCAATTTTTAAAGCAAGACCCTCTGCAATGGCGGTTTTACCGACACCGGGCTCACCGATAAGACAAGGATTATTCTTGGTACGGCGTGACAATATCTGAATAGTTCTGTAAAGCTCGGCATCACGGCCGATGATGACGTCCAACTCGCCGTTTCTTGCCTTGGCGGTAAGGTCGGTACAGAACTGCGAGATAAACTTACGCTTTTTGTTCTTTTTCTTGTTCCTTTTCTTATCTGCATCGGTCTCGGTATCGGCTTCGGCAGAATCGGGCGAGCCTGCCTTATCCATATTGCCGAAAATACCGTTTAAAAACGGGAAGGTCTGTGCACCGCCGGGAGAAAAAGCATCATCCTCGTCGGAAGGCTCCATACCCATTTCCTCGGGATTCATCATGCTCATAAACTGTTCACTCATAGCCTCGATATCCTCATCCGAGATATTGAAGTTACGAAGCATATCATTCACGGGCTGAATACCGGCTTCTTTTGCGCAGACAAGACAAAGCCCCTTGCCCTCACCCACCTTGTCTCCGTTCTGGGTCATCCCCTGAATAAAGACGACGGCAGGTCTTTTTTTGCATCTGTAACAAAGTTGATTCATAAGGTCTCCTTTTGGCCGTATATCACGGCTTTGCGGCCATCCGACCGCTGTAGTATTGCCGAAAAGCTCGGCTTATGCTCAGCCAACTATCTTGGCGAACAGGTCAAAGAGATAGGTAGCCTCTACGGTCTCCTTGGTGATACCTGCCAAGCCGTTGGGGCTTACGTTAAGCACCAGCATCAAGGCATAGCAAATGAGAACCACAACAAGAATACCTCTTATAATACCCATAATACCGCCAAGCAGCTTGTTGGCAGTTTCGATAACGGGAAGATGGGTAACGATATCCAGAAGCTTTGCGATCCATCCGATAAGTATTTTAAGCACGATGAAGAGGATTATAAAGAGAATTACTCTTATAATATTGACAAGAATAGGCCTTGCAACCTTCTGGCTGAGAGTATGACCAATGTTATAAGCGGTATCCTCAACCGTTTCACCCGTAGCATCGTCGATTATCGCCTGGATATCAACGCCCAAGGTCTCGGCCGCATCCTTGATCTCATCGGGAATATTGAAGTACATCTCGCCGACTTCTTCATCAAACTGCGATTCGATAGATTCGCTGACCGTTTCGGTGATAGCGTCATCAACAAAATTGTCATAAATGAGCGGTGCACCCACACCTGAAAGAACAACTGCAAGAATGATAGCCAGTACGAAGCCGACAAGGCTGACTATCTCCTTGATAAATCCTCTGCTTCTTCCGATAAAGAAGAAAGCGATGATGATCGCCAATGCGATAAGATCGATAATGATTGCCATAACATTTCCCCCAAAATATAATTTATTTTTTGACCTTGACTATCTTGGTATTGTCAAGTATCAACACATCAGCATCGTCGGTAAGTCCCACATACAAGCCCTTGACCTCTGATGCATAACTGCCTAAAGAATTGCCTTTTAAGCTGAAAAGCTCAACGCCGTTTCCGTGAAGTAAAGCTATTCCGCTTTCGGAAATACACACATCGGTAACTGTATTGTTATATTCAAATCTCGAAATGGTCTTACCCTCGAGATCGGTCACAACAACGGTGTTGACCTGTTCGTTATCCTCACGGCCGTAAACCACACAAGAGTTGCCCTCTATATCGGTATCAATATGACGGACAACGCCCGAAACCGCAAGGTCGGTAGGCTCACCGCCGTTCCACGGTATTATGTAAGCACGGTCAAAGCCGTTGGCTATCATATAATTTTCACCGCAGGATTCCACCGAGGAAACGATATCCGAATAGCTGTAGCTCCTTACGGGAGCCTCGCTGTCAAACGAAAGGATGTAAACAAAGGATTCAAACGAACCGTCCTTGGAATTAAGCAGCATTACGGCAATGCTTTCGCCGTCATCGGCCACCGCAACGTCGGTAACATAATAATTGGCGGCATTCCATTTAAAAATAGGGTCAATTCCCTTTTTATGATCCTTATCGTACACATAAACCGTGTTCTGGAAGGTATCGGAATCGGTCACGACTGCAAAAGTGCCGTCCCTGCCGATATCAGCCGAAACGATAGCCTTGTCAAACTCGACCGAATAAAGCTCGTCGGAGTAATTAAAGACCGAAACGGTGTATCTGCCACGGTCATACAAAAGATACCTTGCCTCGGACATTTTTAGGTTGGGGTTGGACATTCCGTGCGACACGGCCTGGACAAGCTTGCCGTCGTTATTGTAAAGCTCAAAAAACGACCCGTTAAGCACGCATTGCATACCGTTTTGGTTGTAATACTGAGTGGCGTTTGACGAATAAACGCTGATGGGATACGACCCTTCACCCATCGAAACATACGAGTTTTGTATGGCTTCGATAAGTCCCGTTGATGACAGTGCATTAAGCACAATAAGCGTGATAATGACAGCAAGTATGATGCCATAGGCGATAAACCGCATTATTCTGCGCTTTTTGCGTGTTCCGTTGACAAGCTGAAGCTTTGAACCGCCCTTGTTTTCACCGCCGTCATCTGTTTTTGTCGGTTTCGGCTCTTTCGGCTCAAGCTCGGGCGTACCGTTTTTCGGTGCCTTGGTCTTATCCTTTTTCTTATTCTTTTTAAAGTTGAACAGCTTGATCTTTCGCTTTTTTCTTTCAGTACCCATTTTATTCTCCATTCAGCAGAGCGTAGTGTACTTTTTCAAGATACAGACCATGTGCTTTTGCAGTAGGGCCTGCCTTTTCACGGTCGCAGGATCTGATAATTTCAGGAAGACCGTCAACCGATATTGCGCCACGGTCGACCTCTAAAACCGTGCCGACGATTATCCGCACCATATTATAAAGAAAACCGTTAGCGGTAATGCTTAAAAACACGTCGTCACCCTGCCGCTCGGCGTGACAGTCGGTTACCGTTCTGACGGTATCGACCACCGACGAACCGACCGAGCAAAAGCCTTTGAAATCATATGTACCGATAAAGCATTTGCATGCTTTATCCAACAACTCAACGTCGATTTTGCGACCCACCTGCAGAAAATACTTGTTCTTAAAAGGGTCCGGCAACGGTGAGTTGTATATTTTATAAATATATGTCTTACCGCTTGAGGAATACCTTGCGTGAAAATCGTCAGGGACGATCCTGCAATCCACCGCCGAAATATCGTCCGGCAGCTTGATATTCAAGGCGTACGGCAGACGGTCCGGGGGGATATTTGTGTCGCTGTCAAAGTGCAGGCAGAACATATTGGCGTGCACGCCCGAATCGGTCCTGCTGCAGCCCGTAACACCAAGATCAGGTTCACCCAAAAGCTCGATCAAGGCATTTTGAACGGTGCTTTGAACCGAAACGGCATTGGGCTGGACCTGCCATCCGCAATAGGCTGTGCCGTCATATTTAATTGTCAGCAAAAACCTATTCATAAAGCACCTCAAAAGTCAGATAAACGGGATAAACGATAATATTTGAGTGTAAAAAACATTGATAAGCACCGAGCCTGCAAAAATAACGCAAAGCAATATTGATGTCACGGCATCACGTGCGGAATATTTCATAACTCTGAACTTTGTTCTTCCCTTGCCGCCGTTGTAGCAACGGCACTCCATCGCCTCAGCGAGCTCGTAAGCACGTCTGACCGATGAAATGAGCAACGGGATCAGTATCGGCAACAGCGCTTTTACCTTTTTGACAAGGTTGCCCGAATCAAGGTCGGCTCCCCTTGCCTTTTGTGCATTCATGATCTTCTGTGTTTCCTCAATAAGCGTTGGAATAAAGCGCAGAGCAATGGTCATGGTCATGGCCATGGTATGCACCGCTCCGCCGAGACCGATAAATTTAAGCGGCTTTAAAAGGCTTTCAATGGCACCGGTCAAAGAGGTCGGTGAGGTAGAATAGCTCAAGACCGCACTTGACAAAATAAGCAGAATTATCCTCAATGCCATAAACAACGCACGGAAGATGCCGTCGGTAGTGATGGTGAAAATCCACCAATCGACCAAAACCTTGCCTCCAGAAGTGTAAAACACGTTGAGCAAGGCGGTTATAAGAATAACAGGTATGATGGCCTTGATGTTTTTAAGATACATCTTCACAGGTATTTTTGATGCTATCATTGCTGTTATCAGCAATAAAGCCAAAAGCCCCAAAGAGATGAAATTTCCTGCGATAAAAATGAAAACGATAAAGGCTATCAGAAATAGGAGCTTTGCTCTGGGATCGAGCTTGTGCACAAAGGAATTTGTGTCAATAAACTGACCGAAGGTTATATCAGACATTGACGCCACCTGCCTTTCTGCAATTCAGAATGGCATCACGAAGCGCCTCGACCGTAAAGAGGTTTTTAGGTATTTGAAATCCTCTTTTATTCAGCTCGATAGCGATCTTTGTGACGTGAGGAATATCAAGACCGATCTCACTCAAACGCTCGGCATCGGCAAAAACATTGGCAACGGTATCAAACTTCTCGATACTGCCCTTGTTCATGACCAACAGTTTGTCGGCTGTTTTGGCCATATCCTCCATACTGTGGGAAACGATTATAACCGCGGCGTTGGTCTCATTGCGGTATTCCTTGATACGGGAAAGTATCATATCGCGGCCTTTAGGGTCAAGACCGGCGGTAGGTTCATCCAAAACAAGCACCTCGGGCTTCATTGCAATAATACCCGCAATGGCAACACGGCGCTTTTCACCGCCCGAAAGGTCAAACGGAGATTTTTCCATAAAATCCTCGGTCAATCCAACCAGCTCTGCGGCGTATTTCACACGCTCGGCAACCTCTTCCTCCGACAGTCCCATATTTTTAGGGCCGTAGGCGATATCCTTGGCTACCGTTTCCTCAAAAAGCTGATACTCGGGATACTGAAAAACAAGACCTATTTTAAAACGGACTTCCTTTATTCTTTTGAAATCGGTGTGTATATTCTTGCCGTCAAGCAGGATCTCACCGCTTTCGGGCTTGATAAGTCCGTTCAATTGCTGAACAATGGTCGATTTACCCGAGCCGGTGTGACCGATGAGACCGATTATCTCACCTCTCTCCACAGTAAATGATACATCATTAACTGCGTGGGTCACGAAGGGGGTACCGTGGCCGTAGGTAAAGACCAGATTTTTTGCTTCTAAAAGCGACATTAAACTTCCTCCGATAAGACTTGGGTGATAGCCTCAACGCTGTCTTCAACCGACAGAACGCCTTTTTTAAGGTCTATCCCTGACTTTTTGAGCAATGCACACAGCTCGGTCGGTTGAGGAACATCAAGACCTGCGTGCCTTAAAGTGTCAATTTCCATAAAAACGTCCGACGGCTTACCGTCAAGGACGATCTTACCCTTATCCAGCACCACCGCACGGTCGGCCAAAGCGGCCTCGTTCATATAATGTGTGATAAGGATAACGGTGATATTCTTCTCACGGCAGAGCTTTAAAATAACGTCCATGACCTCTTTGCGGCCACGTGGGTCAAGCATTGCGGTAGGCTCATCAAAAACGATGCATTTAGGCTCCATTGCAATGATTCCCGCAATGGCAACACGCTGTTTTTGACCGCCCGAAAGGTTATGCGGTGCGCTTTTTTTGAACTCCGACATACCGACGGCCGCCAAAGCCTCATCTACCCTTTTGACCATTTCGGAGTGAGGGATTCCTAAGTTTTCCAATCCAAAGGCAACGTCCTCATCGACAACGGTGGCAACTAACTGGTTATCGGGATTCTGAAACACCATTCCGACCGTTCTTTTTATGTCGATAGAGCGCTCCTCGTCGGCCGTATCCATACCGTTGACCGTAACCTTACCCTTTGACGGAGTTAAAAGGCCATTCAAAAGCTTGGCCAAGGTCGATTTGCCCGAACCGTTGTGTCCCAAAACAGCCGTAAAAGCACCCGCTTCAAACGAAACGGAAAAGTCCTTTAAAACGGTTTGAGCACCGTCGTCGGTATCATATTCAAATGTGATGTTATCCACATTTATCAGTTTTTCCAAAACAAATACTTCCTTTATTCCTTTGTCCAAAGGGTGGTGCATCCGCACGGCAACGCAATATCACGGTCGGTTATCTTAAGACCTATCTCGTCGGTCGTGACCTCACCCTTACGACGGCCGATAACTATATTCTTGACCATATAATTGATTATGGTCGGCGAAATTCCGCCCGAATATGAATTCAGCAGGAAAAATATTGCATCATCGCTTAAGATCTGTGCTGTCTGATACAAAAGCTCGTCCAACTGCTGTTCGATCTTCCATACCTCACCGTTGGGTCCTCTGCCGTAAGACGGAGGGTCCATAACAATGCCGTCATACTTATTTCCACGGCGGATCTCCCTTGCTATAAACTTCAGACAATCGTCAACCAACCATCTGACAGGTCGGTCGCCAACACCCGATACAACGGCGTTTTCCTTTGCCCACGAAACCATACCCTTAGAGGCGTCAACGTGGGTAACCGAGGCACCTGCTTTAAGACAAGCAACGGTTGCACCGCCGGTGTAAGCGAAAAGGTTAAGCACCTTTATGGGACGGTCAGCCTTATTTATACATTCACTCATCAATTCCCAGTTGACGGCTTGCTCCGGGAAAAGACCCGTGTGTTTGAAATCCATTGGCTTCAAGCGAAAAGTAAGGTCCTTAAAGCTGACATTCCACACAGCCGGAACCTTTTTCAGCATTTCCCAATGTCCGCCACCCGAGTTGGAGCGGTGATATTTTGCGTGAGCGTTGCGCCACAACGGATTCTTACGGTCACCGTGCCACATAACCTGCGGGTCGGGACGGATCAGGATAATATCCTTCCAACGTTCAAGACGTTCACCGTCCGACGCATCGATCAGCTCATAATCATCAAATTCTGTAACTACTCTCATAATTTTCCTTTACAGCTTCATTTGCTCTGCACAGTCGCAGTTTGCATTTCCGTGAGGGATGCCAAGATGCTCATATGCCGCATGGGTAACGCAACGACCGCGGTTGGTTCTTGACAAAAAGCCTATCTGCATCAAATACGGCTCATAAACATCCTCAATAGTAACACTGTCCTCACCGACTGCCGCCGCTAAAGTGTCAAGTCCGACGGGACCTCCGTTATAGGTCTTGATAATGGTGGTCAGCATTCTGCGGTCAAAATCATCAAGTCCAAGCTCGTCTATCTCAAAGCGGGTAAGTGCCTTCATTGCAATTTCTTCGGTAATAACACCGTCATATTCAACCTGTGCAATATCACGTACACGTTTAAGCAGTCGGTTGGCAATACGGGGTGTTCCACGTGAACGTGATGCGATCTCCAAAGCACCCTCGCGCTCAATACCGATGTCCAGAATACCTGCCGAACGGGTAACAATGTCGGCCAACTGCTCGGGGGTGTAGAGCTCCAACCTCAGCAAAACGCCGAAACGATCCCTTAACGGTGCGGTGAGCTGACCCGAACGGGTGGTTGCACCGACCAAGGTGAATTTTGGCAGGTCAAGACGGATAGAACGTGCCGAAGGACCCTTGCCGATGATGATATCCAGCGCAAAGTCCTCCATCGCAGGGTAAAGTATCTCCTCGATACTGCGGGACAAACGGTGTATCTCATCAATAAAGAGCACGTCTCCCTCGTTAAGATTGGTAAGTAACGCCGCAAGGTCTCCCTGCTTTTCAATGGCAGGTCCCGAGGTCACCCTCAAATTAACGCCCATCTCGTTGGCAATGATTCCGGCCAAAGTGGTCTTACCAAGTCCCGGAGGACCGTAAAGCAAGCAATGGTCAAGCGATTCACCACGGAGCTTGGCGGCCTTGATGTAGATATCAAGGTTTTCCTTGACCTTATCCTGACCGATGTACTCAGTCAGCATCTTAGGTCTTAAGGATGTGTCAATATCAACGTCGACCGGAGTATACTCGGGGGCAACTATCCGGCTTTCGTAATCGTAATCCTGCATAATATACCTCCGTTAAAATTTGGTTGAGAGCAAGCGCAATGCCTGCTTGATGATATCCTCGGTCGATTTTGAAAGATCGCACTTGGAAACGGTTGCGGCGGCTTCGGAATGGCTGTAGCCAAACTGAACAAGTGCTGCAATGGCATCTTTAGGCGAAGAACCGTCGGCAATGTCGGCGGCTGTTACAGAACCGTTCTCGCTCTGAACAGTAATGCCGCTTGCAAGCTTGTCCTTTAATTCAAGCACGATCCTCTGAGCAATTTTAAGTCCGACACCGCTTGCCTTGGTCAGCGTTTTTGCATCTCCCGAAGCAATAGCCAAGCTCAGCTGATCAACTGTGAAATCCGAAAGAATAGCAATACCTATTTTAGGGCCGACACCGTTTACCGAGGTAATAAGCTTAAACAGCTCAAGCTCATTGGTATCAGCAAAGCCGAACAGATCAACAGCATCCTCCTTGACGTTCATATAGGTGTAAACAAAGGCCTGCTTGCCCTTTTGCGGCAAGGAGGACAAGGTTTTGGTTGAAGCCAAAAATTTAAACCCGACACCGCCGCACTCGATAACGGCAAACTGATGGTCGGAATAAATAAGCGTTCCGTTAAGTGAATATATCATAAGATCACCTCAAGTTAAGATTGAGTCGGCCAAGGCTTGAGCCTGCCGAATGTCCGTGGCACACAGCCAACGCCAAGGCATCGGCGGTATCATCGGGTTTAGGAACGGCCTGAAGTCCCAAAAGCATCTTGGTCATTTCCATTATCTGACGCTTTTCGGCCTTACCGTAACCCGTAACGGCCGATTTGACCTGCAATGGGGTGTATTCAAACACGGGAACACCGCTACGTTCTGCCGAAAGCACGATTACTCCCCTTGCCTGCGCTACATCAATAGCCGTTGTGGTGTTGGTATTGAAAAACAGCTTTTCGATCGACATTGCATCTATTTTATAGGTTGCAAAAATTCGGGTCATTTCATTAAAAATGATGTCCAACCGTTTGACAAACGGCATACCTGCGGGGGTGGTTATCGCACCGTAGGTCACGGGTGTGAATTTGTTTCCTTCGTACCTTACCACGCCGTAGCCGACAATGGCATAGCCGGGGTCTATCCCTAAAATATACACATCCGTCACCTCCCAAATTAAAACAATATTGTTCCACATTAACTCATCATAGGATTATACCATAACATTCTCAAAAACGCAATAGTTTAAAGCACTTATTTATTATAATATATACGCAACATAAAAACAAAAGCGATCGAAATCTAAGTCTCGATCGCTTGGAAAAAATATTAAGCTTTAAGGAAACAGCGGATACATCTCACCGAAAAGTACGTGGTACAAAAGGTAGATGGCATCATCCTCGGTGACAGCGCCGTCGCTGTTGAAATCGCTCGGCTGTTCAACGGGATACTCGGAATCGCCGTAGAGCGAGTTGTAAAGCAGATGAACAGCATCCGAGCCGTTGAGATTACCGCTTGAGTCAAAGTCATACTTTACGCCGTTCCATCGGTGGTAGAAATCGGCATCGTCAAGGTCGGAATTTCCCGAACCGGATGTTATCAAGCTCCATACTGCCTTTGTGCCGGTGTGATATATCTCATCAAGTGAAGCGCAATTATAGAAAGCGAAATTTTCTATTTTCGCAACACTGTCGGGCACGGTCACGGAGATAATGTTCTGATTGTTGGCAAATACACCCTCTCCGATCACGGTCACAGGTCTTCCGTCGATGCTTTCGGGAATAACGACATCCTTGAGCGGTGAATCAAAACCGATAAGAGCGGCCTCATAATCCTTTATCTCATAACTGACGGTTCCCACAACCTTTTCGACCGTCACATAATCAAGATACCACTTGCCAACGATGCCGTCACAGCGCAAGGTTATCTGAGGATATTCAACAGTTTCACCTGTTTTGATATCAAGCATTGCGGTTATCCATTCGGTATCCTCTTTAAGGGCATAGAATCCAGTCGCATTGGTGCGCTCGACGCCGTTTTCAGCCGTAAGACTGACACGGTTGTTGGTATATTTGTAATTTGAAATTACGCTGCCGACGCTAACACGCTTGTTGGAGGAGCCATAGTACTGACTGAGCACGGCCTGCACATCAAGATAATTCTTGTTGGCACCGTTGGCGTAATGATAAGCGCCTGAACCTATCTTGTATCTGTAGGTGATACGGTAGGTGGAGTTGGGCTCCATCTCAAAAGCCGCACCGTACTGCTCAGCCATTTCGGCTGTGTAATTTCCGTAGCTGGTCTTGATACCGACAGTACCGCCCGCATTACCGTCAACACCGATCCTGACACCGTTGTTTCCGCTGTTGGTACCTATAACGACCCCCTTGCCGTCATAGGTTCCGTAGACATACTGTGTCGAGTTGTGTGTGAAGGTGGCGGTGATTCCGTAAGGTGCATCACCCTCAAAATCAAGGTCGGTGATCTTATCCCACGAATCGACCTCGGTAAAATAATGCCCGAAAACAACGGTTGCGTTCAAAAGTGACTCATTGTTTTTGCCGACGGTTATTGCCTTCCACTCTTCTTCGGTACCCTTGAAGTAAACGGTTTCAAGAGCGGAACAGCCCAAAAATGCAGAATCTCCGATTTCGGTAACACTGTCGGGAACGGTAACAGAAGTTATGGTCTGATTATCGGCAAACGCTCCTATCCCAATACCCGATACGGTTTTACCGTTTATATCATCGGGGATGACAACATCCATAAAGGGAGAAGAATAACCGAGAAGTGCGGCGGTTTCATCGGTCGTTCTGTATTCGGCCGACCCCAGTACCTTTTCGATCGAAACACGATCCAGATACCAATTGCCGTTGATACCGTCGCAACGAATACTTATCTGGGGATATTCCACCGTGTCACCTGTTTTGATGTCAAGTGTAGCGGTTATCCATTCGGTATCCTCTTTAAGGGCATAATATCCTGCGGCATCGGTACGCTCAACACCGTTTTCGGCTGTCAATTCAACACGGTTGTTGGTATATTTGTGGTTGGGAATTGCATTGCCGATATTAACACGCTTATTGGTTTCTCCGTAATACTGACTGAGCACGGCCTGGACATCAAGATAGTTTCTGTCATAACCGTTGGCACGGTGATATGCGCCTGCACCGATCTTAAAGCGATAGGTCACACGGTAGGTGGTATTGGGCTCCATCTCAAATGCCGCACCGTACTGCTCTGCAGTTTCGGCAGTATAGTTGGCATAGCTTGTTTTGATGCCGAAGTCACTGCCTGCGTTGCCGTCAACACCGATCCTGACACCGTTGTTTCCGCTGTTGGTACCTATAACGACACCCTTGCCGTCATACTCACCGTATTTATACTGTGTAGAATTATGCATATAGGTTGCGGTAATTCCGTAAGGTGCATTTCCCTCAAAGGTAAGCTCAACCAATTTATCATACAGCTCAAAATCTGTATAGCTACTGCCGTAAACAATGTTTACATTCTGAAGATATGTATTGTTTGCACCGACAGTTACAGCCTTCCATTCTGCCTCGGTGCCGCCGAAATAAACAGTTTTAAGAGACGAACAGCCATTAAATGCACCGCTCATTATCTCCGTAACGCTGTCTGGAATGGAAACAGACGTGATGTCTTTACTGCTTGCAAAAGCATTTTCTTCGATAGCCGTCACAGTCCTGTCACCGATCTTTTCGGGTATAACAGCATCCTTGATAGCCGAAGTATAACCCGTAAGCGTATCGCCTGCAACCTCATACTCCACATTTCCTTCGATCTTTTCGATCTTCACATAATCGAGATACCATCGGCCTTTAATACCGTCGCAGCGCAGGTTGAGCTGCGGATATGTAACAGTACTGTGGGTAGTGATATCCATCGTTGCGGTTATCCAGTCGGTGTCCTCCTTCAATGCATAGAAACCTGCGGCATTGCTGCGTTCAACACCGTTTTCGGCCGTTATATTAACTCTGTTGCCGGAGTATTTATGCGACTTAAGATCATTTGCAAGATCTCCGCTGCGTGTGTTGGATGAGCCGTAGCCCTGGCTGAGCACAGCCTGAACATCGAGATAATTTCGGTTAATTTTATTGGAGTAATTGTATGCACCTGCGCAGATCTTAAAGCGGTAGGTCAAACGGTAGGTGGAGTTAGGCTCCATTTCAAACGCCGCACCGTACTGCTCTGCAGTTTCGGCAGTATAGTTGGCATAGCTTGTTTTGATACCGAAGTCACTGCCTGCGTTACCGTCAGCACCCAGTCGGAAGCTGTTATTCTGCGAATCGGTACCGACCACAACACCCTTGCCGTCGTAATAGCCGTAATGATACTGATCCGAATTATGCAGATAGGTAGCAGTAACTCCGTAAGGCGCATCACCCTCAAAGGTAAGCTCCGCCACCTTATCGGCTATTTCAACCTTGGTAATATTTTTTACAAGGATGATCTCGGAATTAAGCAGATATTGGTTATCGGTTCCGATGCCCATAGCCTTCCAATCGGAGGCAGGGCCTTCAAAATTAACCGTTTTAAAATTTACGCATTCATCAAAAGCATAGCTTCCGATATGAGTCACGGTATAAGGAATCGTAAGCGTTTCAATACCTATTGCGGCAAAAAATGCCTTGTTGCCAATATAGGTCAAGCCCTTTGGGATAACTACCGAGGTGAGCCCGGTATCAAAAGAAAAAGCGCCTTTTCCGATAGCTTTGACGTCATTGGGAATTGTGATCGAGGTAAGTGTGATGCAGAAGGAAAACGCCTCTTCCCCTATGCCGGTCACGCCGTCGGGTATGTTGACGGTTGTAAGGTTTTGGCAATATTTGAAGGCTCTGTCCCCTATATTTGTCACGCTTTGAGGGATAGTGACCGAAGTGAGGTTTCGGTTGAAAGAAAACGCATCGCCTGCGATCGACAAGGTTCCGGACTTTATGCTGTAAGCACCGGAATAATTATCAAGAACCTCTATCAAATGCTTGCCGATAAACAAGGATTTTCCGATCCAGTTGGCGCTGTTCTTATAATAACCCGTGTTTATAAAAGCACGGCTGCCGATGCTCAGCGGAACATTAGGAAGCGAGACCGAGGTAAGGCTCACGCAATCCTCAAATGCATTGTCACCTATCCTCAAAACGCTGTCGGGAACGGTGATGGAGGTAAGATCGGAGCAATAATGAAAAGCATCATCGGCAACGGTCAAGGTTCCGGGCTTTACGGTATAATCACCCGAAAGCGAGACCTTTGCGTTGACCAAATGTTTACCGATATACAAAACACCGTTATCCCAGTTATCACTGTTCAGGCAGTAAGCACTTCCGCAAAATACATCACAGCCCATTCTGTTAACACTGTCCGGCAATGTAACAGAACCGAGGCTTGTGCAGTTATAAAACGCTCTGTCACCGATCTTCAGAACGCCGTCGGGAATAGCTACCGAGGTAAGACCCGTGCATCCACGAAATGAATTGACACCGATCTCGGTCACACCGTCGGGGATGTTGACCGACATAAGACCCGTGCAATTCTTAAAAGCATTGTCTGCAATAGCGGCAACGCTTTTATCGGTAGGAATAACACTGTTTTTGCAGCCCAGAACCAAGGTTTTGGTCGGGGTCTCGATAAGACAGTTATTGCTTGAGTGATAGTATTTATTGCCGCTGTCGACCTTAATGCTTGTCAATGTAGCGGGACATCCGTCAAACGCATTTCGGTCAATACTTATCACACTTGCGGGAATGCTGATCGATGTCAAATTAATGCACTTTGAAAAAGCAAAGGCATCAATGCCGACCACCGCATAGGTCTTACCGTTAGCGGTTACCGTTTTCGGAACCGTTGCAAAGGTTGCTTTGGGGTCGTAGCTCTTCACCGTAGCGGTCAATGTACCGTCATAAAATCTGTAACCAACATTGCTCGTTGAGGAATAATGCCAAGTAGCATTATTAAGGATATCGTTATGAGCGTCGATCTTGATATTGGATCTGTCCAAAAAAGAGCCGCCGTAATAAATATCGGTCAGCTGATAGCAAAACTCAAAAGCATAATCACCAATTTCCGTCACACCAACACCGAAGGTGACCGATGTAAGTGCAGAGCAGGCATAAAACGCATCGACACCGACGGTAGCCACGCTGTCGGGGATAGTTACCGATGTGAGCTTGGTACAATTGGCAAAAGCGAAATCAAATATACCGACAACGGGATGACCGCCAAGCGTTGACGGTATAGTCACCGCACCGCTGATGGATGTATTAACATCGGTTATGGTAGCCTTGCTGTCATTGACCGTATAAGTGTAGTTGCCGCTTGTAGCAGCATTTGCCGAAAGATCAAGTAATCCAAAAGGCAAAACCGAAACCATAAGAATGATCGCCAGGGTAATTGATAACGCTCTTTTCATTGAAGCTCCCCCAAATTGTTATATTGAACAAAATAAACGAATCATGATGACTTTTCTTTATTTTTTAGTATAAGCAAAATAAAACGTTTTGTAAATTGTAAAAACGAAACTTGTTTATCATTTTCGAAACTAATTTTAAAAAACAACCTAATATGCAATTCGATATTATCGGTTTTCGGCAGCAAAAGCTGAAATTTGGAAGATTTTTTGAATAAAAATACAGAAAAAACGGTATTTTTTCAAAATAATGGTCACTTTTCGGTGAAATGCGCAGTATTTTATTAAAAATCATTGACATTTGAACAAAAAAACGCTAATATATCTCTAATGCGTTTTTGCATCTGTGTTGAAATTAGCTATATCAAGTTTTGTGCCGTAGTCCCGACGGCTTATTACCGTCAGAGGACTATGAAAAACCCTTTGCGGAGGGCACTTGACAGAGATATGGCGGGATCGCGCAGAGCCATTATGGTTTTGTCGGCCTTATTGCCGCAAAGGGGGATGCTTAAATGAGCAAAGAAAATATTATTGAATTAAAAGACATCCGCATGTCGTATGACGGAGAAACTGTGCTTGACGGTATCGATCTTACCATCAAGGACGGAGAGTTTGTCACATTCCTTGGCCCTTCGGGTTGCGGAAAGACCACCACTCTTCGTATCATCGCCGGTTTTGAGTCGCAGGACAGCGGAGATGTTTTTTTTGAAGGCAAAAATATTAACGCAGTACCGCCTCACAAAAGAAACATCAATACGATTTTTCAGCGTTATGCCCTTTTCCCTCATCTGAATGTTTACGACAATGTTGCATTCGGTCTGAAGGTCAAGAAAACGCCTAGATCCGAAATACACGACAAGGTCTTGGAAATGCTTGAGCTTGTCAACCTTAAGGGTCTTGAAAAGCGCAAGATAGATACGCTTTCGGGCGGTCAGCAGCAGCGTGTCGCCATTGCCCGTGCCATTATCAATCATCCGAAGGTCCTGCTTTTGGATGAGCCTTTGTCTGCACTTGACTTAAAGCTCCGCAAGGATATGCAGGTCGAATTGAAAAATCTGCAGAAGCGTACGGGTATCACCTTTATTTTTGTCACCCACGATCAGGAAGAAGCGCTTTCGATGTCGGACACCGTTGTGGTTATGGATAAAGGTAAGATCCAGCAGATCGGCTCCCCTGCAGATATCTACAACGAGCCCAAAAATGCCTTTGTAGCCGACTTTATAGGTGAGAGTAATATCATTGACGGTATTATGAAAAAGGACCTTCTGGTGCAGATAAACGGCAGAGATTTTGAATGTCTTGATGCAGGCTTCGGCGTAAACGAGAGCGTTGACGTTGTCATCCGCCCCGAGGACGTTGATATTGTTCCTAAAGACAAAGGAATGCTTGAGGGCGTTGTCACCTCGGTCACCTTCCTTGGCGTTCACTATGAGATAATCGTTGATATAAACAACTTCAAATGGATGATACAGACCACCGATTTTCACGATGTCGGCGAAACGGTCGGCTTGTTCATTGAGCCCGATGCCATTCATATTATGAGAAAGAGTGAATATTCGGGTAAATTCGGTGACTACAGTTCTTACAGCGACGAGCTTGACGAAATGAACGAGGAGGCTGCCGAGGCGGCCGCTGCGGAGGGCAATGCCGATGACTAAAGCTAAAAGCGGACAGGTGGCGCTTAATGCGCCTTACCTGCTGTGGGCTGTCGCTTTCATTGTCGTACCGCTGATATTTGTTGCTTATTATGCGTTTACGACGGCGGACGGCGGCTTTACCTTTCAGAACATTATTACCTTTTTCACACACAAGCAGTATATGACGGTATTCTGGCGATCGATGCTTTACGCATTATGGGCTACCTTGATATGCCTTCTTATCGCTTATCCTTTTGCTTACTGTATGTCAAAGGTCAATATGTCAAGCCAGCGTATGCTTATGCTGCTGGTCATGCTACCCATGCTTATGAACCTTATCGTCCGTACATATTCCTGGCAGCAGATATTAGAGCGTAACGGACTTATAAACAAACTGTTGGAAAGCATCGGACTCGAGCCTGTTCAGTTTTTGGGTAACGCAGGCGTTATCATTTTCGGTATGGTGTATAACTACCTGCCGTTTATGATCTTGCCGATTTATTCAAGCATATCAAAGGTCGATAAGTCGCTTTTGGAGGCTTCAAACGACCTTGGATGTAACGCATTCGGCACGGTTCGCCGTGTTATCTTACCCATGAGCCTGCCCGGTATTTTGTCGGGTATTACCATGGTATTTGTGCCTTGTGTCAGTACCTTCTATATCTCACGTCAGTTTTCGGACGGTAACATCAAGATGATCGGTGACGTTATTGAGGATAAATTCTACCGTTCAAGCGTTCCTGATTACAACATCGGTGCAACCATTTCCTTGGTCTTGATGCTGATAATCCTTATCAGCCTTGCCGTTGTCAACAAATTCTCCGACGGCGACGATGAAAGCGGCGGAGGTGTTGTGATATGAGCAAGCTCCGTTGGATATTTATAGGTATTATTCTGATTTTGCTGTATGCACCTATCATCGTTATGATAGTGTTCTCGTTCAACGAGGCCAACAGTACCTCTATTTTTGAGGGCTTTTCGCTCCGCTGGTACAAGGATCTTTTCCAATACGGCGGCGACCTGCTTGGCGCTTTGAGAAACACACTGGTGCTTGCGGTTTTATCATCGGTAATTTCCACCGTTCTGGGCACCGTTGCGGCTGTCGGTATTTCCAAAATGAAAAAAGCATGGGTAAAAAGCTCGGTTATGTCGGTCACCAATATTCCGTTGATGAACCCCGAGGTCGTGACCGGTATTTCCATGATGCTGATGTTTGTTTTTGTCGGTAAGATGCTTGACCTTGCAAATTCGGTCAATTTCTTTACTATTCTTATTGCACACATCACCTTCGGTCTGCCCTACGTTATTCTCAACGTTTTGCCGAGGCTTCGTTCTACCGACAAGCATCTGACCGAGGCGGCAATGGATCTTGGCTGTACACCCGTTCAGGCATTTTTCAAGGCCGTTCTCCCCTCTATCACCCCCGGTATCATCGTCGGCTTCATTATGGCATTTACAATGTCATTGGATGATTTTGTCATCAGTTATTTCACCAACGGCACCTATCAGACTCTGCCGTTGCTCATCTACTCCATGACAAGAAAACCCATGAAGCCGGATGTTTACGCTTTGGAAAGCATAATGTTCCTTATTATCCTCGTTCTTATGATACTGCTTAACGTCATTCAGAACGACGACAAAAAGAAAGGAGCAAGACTGAAGAAATGAAGAAGCTTATCTGTGTTATTATTGCGGTCTTGCTGATTTCGGGACTTTTTGTACTGTCCTTCCTTGGTGAATCCAATACCGAGGTCGATGTTGTTGATGAAAAGTATTACGAAAACGATTTCAAGGGCATTGAGCTTAACGTTTTCAATTGGGGCGAATACATCTCCGACGGTAGTGAAGGCACACTTGACGTTATTGCCGCTTTTGAGAAAAAGACAGGTATCAAGGTCAACTACACCACCTACGAAAGCAACGAGGCAATGTATGCCAAGATCAAAAGCGGTTCCGTAAGCTATGACATCATCATTCCGTCAGATTATATGATCGCACGAATGAGGACCGAGGGTCTTTTGAAGGAGATAGACTACTCCAAGATCCCTAACTATCAATTTATCGATGACCGTTATATGGATGCTTATTTCGACCCCGAAAATAAGTACACAGTACCTTACAGCGTAGGTATGGTCGGTCTTATCTACAACAAGACGATGGTCGAAGAAGAGCCCGACAGCTGGGGCGCTATGTGGGATGAGCGTTACAAGGGCAATATTCTGACCTTTAACAACTCCCGTGATGCCTTTGCCATTGCACAGTTCTATCTTGGACTTGATGTAAACTCCACCAACAAGGCCGATTGGGACAAGGCGGCCGCCAAATTGAAGGAGCAAAACCCGCTTTTGCAGGGCCGTGTTATGGACGAGGTCTTCAACAAAATGGAGGCCGGAAACGCCGCATTGGCTCCCTATTATGCAGGTGATTACCTTACTATGGCCGATGTCAATCCCGATCTTGGCTTTGTTTACCCCAAAGAAGGCACCAACATTTTTGTTGACTCTATGTGTATCCCCTCAAATTCAAAGAATTATGAGGCGGCGCTGATGTTTATCAATTTTATGCTTGAGCCCGAGGTCGGACTTGCCAATGCTGAGTACATATGCTATGCAACACCAAACACAGAGGTCATAGACCATCCCGATTATTCGTTGGCAGGTAACGAGATCCTCTACCCCGAGAATCAGGATGAGATCAAGACCGAATACTACCACGACCTTGACGATGAAACCCGAAAGTATTTTGAAAAGCTTTGGGAAGAGGTCATAATAAACTAAACAAACAAAAGAACACGCCGTTGGCTTTACTGCCGACGGCGTGTTTCCGATATATTGACTTTTTTAGATCAACCGTTTCCGTGCTTCATTTCGACCATAAAATCAGAATAATCACCGTCAGCAAGAGACGGGATCTTGCGGAAGCCCTGACCTATGTTGCACTTGTTTTCAACGAGCTTTCTCTGCAGCTTGCCAACGTCAACGTTACGAACGTTTACATCATCCTGCAACGACAATGCGCAGGCGGTTCCTGCCGCCTCACCCATTGCCATACAGCACATAACAAGTCTTGTACCGCTCTGTCCGGGAACGTCGGTCGAAATGTTTCGTCCTGCCGCAAGCACGTTTTCAAGACGAACGGGTACCAATGCACGGTAAGGAATATCATAATAATACTGCTTTGACATATCAACAAGCTCGGTCATATGAACGCGCTTTATGCCGTCATCGGGCGGCAACTGCGAACCCCAGCCTGCGATATTGGCGATATAAGCCTCCTCGCCGTCGGGCATTGTTCCCTTGAACCACTTGAGGTTGCCCGATTTAGTAAAGCCGTGAAGGTCGAAACCGTGGTGGCTGATGGCGATAACGTCGTCGAATTCGCGACCGTATGCGATATCCATACCCGTAAAGCGGTATTCACCGACAATACGGCGGCTTTCACGAACACCAAGCAGAGAACCCGTGTAGCAAAGGAAGGAGTTCTCAAAACCGGGGATGTTCTCCTTGATAAACTTTGCAAGAATATGGCACTGCTCACGACCTTCGATATACATTCTTGTAAGGTCGTCATTCTTGGTCGGAAAGCAGTTTCTTGAATGGGCAAAGCAGATGCTGACCTCGTCCATACCGCAGTTTTCGGGACGGTCGGGCACAACGGTCATCCAGTTAAGATGGTTGTCGATATCGGGAATCTTACCCTCTGCAATAGCCTTTTCGAGGAATTTTATCCATTTGGGGTCTTTTAGTCTAAGCTCGCTCGAGGCATATTCCTGATAATTAACACCGCCGAGAACAAACTCCAAGGAGCAGCCCATCGACATATGGTCTTCATCACGGCCAACCTCGACCTCACCGCCTGCAAAATAAACAAGGTCGCTGTCGCCCGAAGCATCGACAAAACGCTTGCCGAAAATGGCACGGTTACCCTCTTTTGTATGGATAACGATACCTTTGACAACGTTTCCGTCAACTATTGTGTCAACAAGCGGCGTAACAAGCAGAACCTCAACTCCTGCTTCCTTGATCATCTGGTCAAAAACAAGCTTGTGCTTTTCGGGATTGGAGTTTCTTTTTCTGAGACCGTTTATTGCTGTCAAGCGGTCAAAAAGCTCATTGCCGAGACCAGAGCAAAAATCAAGAGGAATATTGACGATACCCATTGTTGCAAGTCCGCCCAAGGCAGAGGTATTTTCAATAAGAATGGTTTTGGCACCTGCCCTGCCTGCGGCAAGTGCCGCACCAGTACCTGCCATACCTCCGCCAACAACAACGACGTCATACTCACCCCAAACGGGTATTTCATTTGCGTTAAAAGCATCAAATTTAATCATAATTTTCTCTCCCATTCTTCAACTTCGTAAGGTACAATCGCTTCGGGTTGACAGTTGTTGTAGCAACGTCCGCACCCAACGCATTTGTCAGAGTCGATCACCGCACTGACGTCCTCAATAAGGCTGATAGCCTTAACGGGACATTGGTAAAGGCAGGTCATACACACAACACAGCCACCTTCAACACGGTATTTGATCTTATTTGCCATATCAATCACCACCTTGATCTAACATCATTCTAAATTCAAAAGGCGTAATTTTCAATGCACAGATTTACGGATTAGTTGTACAATATTCTTATTTTCTTGATTTTTGAAATTAGATGTTATATAATGGTTGCAGAGCAAAAATCTCAAAACGAGGTGATAAAATGATAATCAGCTTTTCGGATCTTAAAGATTATGATTTTGAACTGTCAGGTATAAACATCATTTATCAAAAGCCGATCTACCGAAAATTGAACAACTCCTGCCGAATACCAAACGGTTTTTTGATCATAACCAAGGGTAATTGCACCTATACCTCCGAAGCAGGTATTATAGAGTTGTCACCCGGAAGTGTTGTGTATCTGCCGAAAGGCTCAAATCATAAACTATTTGTATCGACCGAAGAGTTTGAATTTTACCGTGTGGACTTTAACATAAAGGTCAACAATGAATTTGTCTTATTTTCTACCCTGCCGTTACTGATAACGGATGCGATATCGGGTGAATGCCTGAACGCGGTCGAAACTTTGCTTGAAAACTATCAGTTTGTCAACAATACGATCGCCAAGGCCGAGCTTATGCTCAAAATATTCCGTTTACTGCAGGTTAATACGGTATCGAAAAGAGTGAAAAAGCTTTCCCCTGCCGTTGATTACATTTCGGAGCACCCAACCGAGAATATCAGTTGTAAGCAACTTGCTCAGATGTGTTATTTGAGCACCGCGCAGTTTTACAAGCTGTTTTCGGATGAATACGGCTGCACACCGCTTGAATACCGCAACCGCTTAATAATCGCCCATTCAATGACCTTGCTTGAAAGCGGCGAATTCACCGTGACCGAGGTTGCCGAAACGCTGAAATTTGAAAGCGTTGCCTATTTCAGTAGGTTTTTCAAAAAGCACACAGGAGTTTCACCTAAAAATTATATTACCTTTTAAAACAATAAATAAAGATTCTTCGCCTACGGCTCAGAATGACAAAAGCCCACTAAAGTTATGTCATTCTGAGCATAGCGAAGAATCTTTTTTTATGCTTATTACGCAAATTATCAATTCACATCAAATGCAAACAAATGCACCTGCGAGGAGCCGTAGTCATTCCAGAGTGTTGCCGAGAAATGGGTCTCCTTTGGGAACAGACGGACTGCGGTGGTGTACTCACCGATCTCACCCTTGATCATTCGCTGAATGTTATTATCCTCGGCATAAACCGTCTTCCACTCACCGTTGTCCAGGAGTATCTGCACCTCAAAGGATTTGAGCAGACATCTTGGGAAACCGAAGGTGGTGTGGTTGTAATCGGCTCTGCGGAACAGCGTGGTCGAGATGTTGAGCGCATCGGGATTACCGTCGGTGTACTCACGGTCGAGGTCGCTGTCAGCGATAAGGCGGAAGCCGTTGACAAAGGTCTTCTCCTTGAAGGTATAGGTGATGTAGCGCTTCAAAATGCCCCAGTAACCGTTGTCGTTGCCCCAGATCTTGCGGTCAATACCGTTCTGCAAGGCCGAAGGATCGCCGTATTCTGCGGTCAGCTCGGCTTTTTTGGTAAGCTCGGGCATCTCTCTGCGGAATTTCGGCAGGAAGCAGTCATCCTCAAGCAGATGTTTTTGAACCTCGGTGATGTATTCGTTGACACCGCGGGGTAAAACGCCCTTTTCGATTGCAACTGCGGCGGCTGTGCCGACCGCCTGACCGATAACGCCGCAGGTTGCCATAACACGTGTCGTTGCAAAAGCCAGGTGCGAAGCGCTGATGTTACGGCCTGCAAACATAAGATTTTCTATATTCTTGGAATAAAGACTGCGGTAAGGAATACCGTAAGGCTCACGCAAACGGTACTTTTGGAGATGGCTTTCTTCAGAGCCGGTCATCCAGAAGCCGCCGGGCAGATGATTATCAATCTGCCAGCCGCCGTAAGCCACCGTATCATCAAAAATACGTGCGCCTCTTACATCATTCTCGGTCATAACATAGTCACCGACATAACGGCGGCTCTCACGCTTACCGGGCAAAAAGCCAATCCAATCAAGTTCCCAGTTATCGGCACCGTGGTCTCCCCTGTTTTTGATGTGATCCCACACGCCGAAGGCAATCTTCAAAAGTTCGTCACGTATCTCCTCAGTATCGTGGATGGAATCCTGCTCACCGCCAAGCTCGATCCAATAAAAATTGGTGTTGATCTTCTCCAAGCAATCGTGAGGCTTGTTGTTCATTTCCTCGTCGGTATTGAAAACATAAGCCCATTCAGGCGGCATAAACTCGATCTTACGGTCGGTCTCGTGTGCCTGGATCATAAGGCTCATTCCCATAGTTTTCTTGTCGGCAACGTCCGGCGCCATGCTCTCGCCGAACTTGGACTTATCCTCACGGCCGACCATATATTCGGCACCCGTAAGCCCTGCAAGAATACTGTCACCCGAGCAATCGGCGAAAATCTTAGCCTCAACGGTGTGCCAGGTGTAGGTTGTCAACTGAAAACCGGTGACCGATTTTATGGAACTACCGTCCATTTTTGCATCACAGCAGGCGCAGTTAAGCAACAGAGTGATGTTTTCCTGGAACTTGACCTTTTCATAAAGGAGAGCATCCCAGACCGAGAAATTACGCGAAGGGTTGCGGTGCATATTTTCAAGCAAGATCTCCTCCATAATGCCGGTCTCCTGCAGGTGTCTTACACGGCTTCCTGCACCCGATACCCACATTCTTATCTCACTTGAAGCGTTACCGCCAAGCACGGGTCGGTCCTGCATCAAAAGAACCTTCAAACCGTGACGTGCGGCCGAAATTGCAGTAAAAATGCCGCCCAAGCCACCGCCGACAACACACAAATCAACCTTGTGGTTTACTTTTTTCAACTCGTTCATTATAGCTCTACTCCAATATCTGTTAATACTTTTCTGATTTCTTGAGCATCAAGCATTCTTGGTGATACATTCTTTTTAATGCTCAAGGCCGCCGCAATACCTGCCGCCTGACCTGTAGCCATACAAATTGCCATTACTCTGTAGGATGCGTGTGCTCTGTGAGTACCCGAAATGCATCGGCCTGCGGTCAAAAGATTTTCCACTTTGAGCGGAATCAATGCACCGTATCTGATATCATACGGTACGGCCATTTTTGAATGACCCTCAGCCTGACCGCCGCCCGAAGGATTGTGAATATCAATAAGGAACCAAGCGTTATGTACAACGGCATCATCATAATGTCGGCCTTGCTCAACATCCTCATCGCACATTACGTATTCACCGATAATTCTGCGTGTTTCACGGACACCCAAGGTATCGGCGGAGGTCTTCAGCATACAGTTTTCGTATCCGGGGACATATTTACGCAAAAAGTCAAGAACCTTGTCGATCTGATCGCGAAGCTCGACCTCTGCAGTAAAAACATCCTCGTATTTTAAGCCGTTGATATCGTTCATCTGCGTGGCATTGACATTGCGCTCACCCGGATAAAAGGTTCTGTGTAAACGGACGATAGAAACATTTTTGGGCAAAATACCGTTCTGCTCGCACTCCTTGCAGAATTCGGAATATTTTTTGCCGTCGGGCAACGTTACGGGGTCACTTCCGCCAAAGCACATGATGGCTCTGGCTTCGTCAACATTACTGATGGTAAATTCAAGTGTTACGGGCTGGGTTCTGCCGTCGCTGTCTCGGCCGAGCTTATACTCACAACCTGCAAGGTATGCGGCCGTTCCGTCACCCGTGGCATCAATTATCCTTTTAGCCTTAATAGCCTTCATACCAAAAGGTGTAGCCACAACAACACCACAAACAACATTATCCTCTTTAATAACGTCGCAAACTGCAGTCTGAAGCATAACACGGACGTTATTGTCGTTCAAAAGCTTAACAAGGATGCCCTTGGCTTCCTCGGCATCTATGTGGATCTCTTTGCCGTTACGTGTTTCAACCTTTAATTCGTCCTTATGTGTTGCGGAAAGCAGACCAATTACCTCATCATACATAGTTCCGCTTGAAACCCTTCCAAGGATGGGGCTTACGTTACCTAAGGTGAGATTTCCGCCGATAGCGCCGTATCTTTCTATCAAAAGAACGTTTACACCCTGCCGTGCGGCCGAAACTGCGGCACAAATACCTGCAGGACCTCCGCCCAGGACCAACACGTCGGCTTCATTGATGATATCTATTTTTTTAGTGTAGTTAAACATTAAAATCAGCTCCTTTGAAAAAGAAAAAGGTTTATCATAAACTCTGTGATATCTCATCAATAATTCCAAGATCCCAGCAAAGACGTGATAATACATACTTATCACGTATGTCCTTTGAGGCTTTAAAGGTCATCGGGAGTATTGCGGGGTCAATGCCGATGTCCTCCGGCGTTTTTGGACATCCAATCGAATCCAACAGAAATTCAATATATTTTACAGAAGGTATTTCCTCGTTTATGATTTTCAAAATGCCTTCCCAATTATCAAATATACGTTCAATTCTCGATGCGTGCAAGGTGGGTGAATATTTCTGCTCTTTTACTTCAAGAGCTATCATATCCTCTGCACCCTTGCCCAAGAATTTTCGCAACTGACGGCTCCAACCTTCACGGTCAAAGGCAGCAACGTAACTTTTTGCTTTATCAATATCAGGTACAACGGATTTGATCTTTTCGTAAGTTTTAGCACAAATTATAGTTCCGACTGCGCATTGCAGACCGTGGAATTCAACAGGTAAACCGAACTCGGCACCACGCATATCCCAGATGTGCGAAATATAGTGCTCACAGCCCGAAGCAGGACGGGAAATACCTGCAAAGTTCATGGCCGCACCGCAAATGACAAGACCTTCAAAAACGGCTCTGACGGCAGTCTTATCACGCTTCAAAAGTCCTTCGGCATTATCGACGCACTTTTTCAAAGCAGTTCTGACAAGCTGAGCGATCGTTTCGCAATAATACTCACCGTTTATTAGGTTAGAGATTCTCCACTCTGCAATGCTTATGTATTTTGCCAACATATCACCAAGACCCGAAACCATCATTTTAATGGGTGCGTTACAGAGAATATCAATATCACCCACAATAAGATCGGCACACTTGGACGGCAACGAAATTTTTAGTCCGTCACGGGTCATCGACGAGGTTGCCGAAGCATATCCGTCCATAGAGGGCGCTGTACCTACGATACAATAAAATTTATTTGAAATATTGGAAACTATCTTGCTGATGTCGTTGACAACACCCGACCCGACACCCAGAACTGCATCGACCGACGGATCAAAGTGCATTATTGCGAGACCGACATTGGTCTCATCCGGCTCCAAAACATCCTTTTGGAAGGAGTAGCCGACCACCTTTATGCCGCTATCGGTCAGAAGCTTTTCAACTGCTTCGCCTGCGGCGGAAAACGTGTTTTTGTCCGAAAGCATAAAGACCTTTTTTATGCCTTTTGCCTTTAAAGCGTCCGGCAGTTGGTTTATCACGCCGTCGCCGATGATAATATCGGACGAAAAGCTGTGATCCTTACCGCACGGACAGTTATTTAATTCGTATTTATCAAAAAAGTTCATAATATCACCCTCTATATTTTCGCATAGCAGCGTTTAATTGTCAACATTTGAAAATGCTATTGACAATTTGATCATAAATTGATTATAATATTGATAAATTGAATGAAAGGTGATCATTTATGTCAATATATAACCGTGAGCAACAGTACATTTCGCTGCTTTCACAAGGTCAGCATACAGTATCGCAGCTTTCCGAAAAACTGTTTGTCAGCGAGCCGACCGTCCGCAGAGATATTGTAAAGCTGGAGCAAAAGGGGCTTTTGGAGTGTAAGCGAGGCGTGGTAAAGCTCGTTACCAACGCCGCCGATAAACGAATACCTTTGTTTATCCGAGACACCGAGCAGACCGAGGCTAAGACAAGCATTGCCGTCAAAGCGGCCGCACACATAAAGGACGGCTTTGTCATAATGATGGATGCCTCAACAACAGCATACCACCTTATCCCCCATCTTGCAAGCTTCAAGGATATTTTACTTATCACCAACGGTGCAAAAACCGCTTTGGATGCCGCAAGCATGGGTATCAGAACCATCTGCACAGGCGGAGAGATGACATTGGAGTCATTCTCTTATATCGGCACCGATGCCGAAGCTCTGCTTTCAAAGTATAATGCCGACATCGCAATTTTCTCATGCAGAGGCATTTCGGATGACGGGATCGTGAGTGACAACAGTATTTTGGAAAACTCAATGCGCAGAATTATGATGAAAAACTCCAAAAAAAGCATACTGCTTTCCGACAGTTCAAAATTCGGTTCAATTTATCTTAACACTCTTTGTCACAAGGATGAATTAGTTGAGATCATAAGTGAATAAAATAAAAAATGAAAGATTCTTCGCCTACGGCTCAGAATGACAGACTCACAGTTGAATTTGTCATTCTGAACGAAGTGAAGAATCTTATTTATATTTATAATTTCGAAAAATTTTCGTTAGTTTATTTGTTGACAAAAAATCACTACGCTTTATAATGAACTTAAAAGCGCAAGGAGTGATTTTATGGAATCTTTGAAATTCAATCTTGATCAAGCAGGAAATAAATTTAAACCCTTGAATGCAACTAATGGTACTGCTTGGTTCAAACGTCATTTAAAAGATCAACTTCGTTCAAATTATGCCGATTACAAAGCTGCAAGAATCCCCTATTCAAGAAACCACGATTCTGCAATCACCACTATTTACGGTGGACCTTATAGCCACGATATAAGCAATATTTTCCGAGATTTCGATGCCGATCCCGAGGATCCAAATTCTTATGATTTCGCTTGCACTGATGAAGAAATTTTAAAGGGACTCGACACAGGTACCGAAACTTATTTCCGTTTGGGTCAGACCATTGAACATCAAATTGTAAAGCACTTCACTAATCCTCCTAAAGATTTCAAAAAGTGGGCGGTTATTTGTGAGCATATTATTGCTCATTATAACGAAGGTTGGGCAAATGGCTTCCACCACAATATTCAGTATTGGGAAATTTGGAATGAACCCGATAATAAAAGTTTTAATCATCTCACAAACTCTTGGGTTAGCGCAACTTGGGGTGGTACTAAAGAGGAATTTATTGACTTTTTTGAGATTGCCGCCAAGCATTTGAAGTCAAAATTCCCCAATATTAAAATTGGCGGCCCTGCTTTTTCTGAAGAAGCCTGGTCGGGAGAATTCTTGTGTGAAATGCAAAAGCGAAATGTTCCTCTTGATTTCTTTTCGTGGCATATTTATTGCAAAGAGCCTCGTGAACTCGTGAAATTGAGTAACAGAATGCGCGAACTACTTGATAAATACGGCTATACCGATACCGAAAGTCACTTAAACGAATGGAACTATATAAAAGGTTGGACCGATTTATTCAAATATTCAATCAAGCAAATGATAAGCTTAAAAGGTTCATCTTTCATATTATCATGCATTTCGGAAGCACAACACGCACCTGTCGATATATTGATGTATTATGATACTAGACCAAGTGCATTCAATGGTGTGTTTGATTTTTATACTTATGAAAAGCTTAAAGGATACTACCCTCTTTATTGGTACGGTATGTTCTATGATTGCATAAAGGAAATACCCTGCGACACAGAGCTTGAGGACATCTATACCCTTTGCGGAGTCAAGGAAGACGGAAAGATCATTGCAACCGTCACCCACTACACGGATAAAGATTTTGACGGCGTAGTTGCAGATAAAACTGTTAAGCTTGATTTTGGCAGAAACGGTAATTTTGAGATTTATTTGCTTGACGAAGCCCACGACGGTGAGCTTATCACAACCACCGATAATCTCGAATTAACTCTCCCCGTTCACACCTCTGTTTTGATCAAAGAAATATAAAACAAGATTCTTCGCCTACGGCTCAGAATGACAGACTCCCGGTTGAATTTGTTATTCCGAACGAAGCGAAGAATCTTTTTTTCTTACGGAACGACGAGGGCGTCGTTCCCTACTGTTATATTTTGGTTAGACAACAGATATAAGCTTTCAAAAACTATGATTTTGCTGCGATTGCGGCGTTGACCTTTTCACGGAGGTTAAGGATATATTCTGCCTCCTTGGGGTACTCGAGGAAGGTCAGAGGCTTCTCAAGGCCCTCATCAATGAGACCGATAACATAGTCCCTGCCGTAAAGCTCCTCACACTTTTTGAGCGCTCTGATGTCCTGGAAGGCATCACGCATAAGTTTAATACGGATGGACTCCTCGGGGACGCCGTCCTCACCGGGATATACAAGGAAGCAATCGCCCGACGGTGCAAAGTAATCACCCGTGGTATCAAGATACGGATTGACGGTATTATAGGAATACTGACAGTTATAGAAGTTATAGCCCCAATGTAAGAATCCCTTTATATCAAACTTATACATCTGAATGCCCAGAATACGGGTTCTGGCTGCGGGCATCGACATAAAGCGGTTGGTGGTCACCTTGGTAGGTCCGCAGCAATAATAAACCCACGCCTTATCAGCACCGGCCTCTAAAAATTTATGCATTTGAGATGATATAACCACCGGCTTATCAAGAATACCACGCTTAAACACCTCAACATCGCTTACCGCATCTATCATAGCGTAGCCTTTTATGTGCTTCTTGATCTTGTCGGCCGTTAGGTTATAATTATCAAGCTGATCAAGATGCGGCTCGTCAGACACGTGGAATATCAGCATATCGTCGATTCCCTTATCCTTGAAATAGCCGATCAAGGCAGGGATAAAGATGTCAATAAACTCGGTATATTCTTCGCTCAAGGAATCGGTATCCCAGCCGAAAATGCGCTTTTCAACACCGTCAACGGTGGCTACTATCTTGGGGCAATGCTTGGCACCCCATTGGGTGTAGAAGTGCGGCATTTCAAAGTGCATAAAGCCAAGTTTTAAGCACATATCGACCCAACGCTCCAATTTTGAAAAATCAAAACTGTATTCCCCACCGTTCAGGGTGATTCCGACAAGCTGGGTGGTAAGTCGCTCACCGCCGACGTATGTATCAAGTGCGGGAGTGAAAATCGGTGTCAGAATGGTGTTTACACCGTTGTTTCTTGCGACTTTAAGGAAATTCTCGATCAGCGTCCAATGCTCCTCGGAGAAAACATCGACCTTGTAGTAATTGGCGATACAATCAGTATAGAACCACTCGGTATGCGGCACGGTCTCCTTGGCAAGAGTATCACCAACGACCTTTACGGTAACGCTTGCGCTTGCAACCTCTGCTTCACCGTTATAAATTGTTATTGTGGTGGGGTATTCGCCTGCTTCAACCGATTCGGGCAACTCAACGTCAAGCCAAAGTGTGCGCAGGTTTTCAATTGAAACAACAAGTCGATCCTGGTAGCCGAGTTTGCTGATAAGGTCGGGATAAAGACCGGGTGTGGTTCTCAAATAATTATCGTCATAATTGTTATTCAACTTGTCTACCGGCTTGACACTCGGCACACAGACGGTCTGCTTGACGGTGATATAGTCCTTCAAAGCACCCTCAACTTTGTAGGACGCAAAGAATTTATTTACGTGCGCGGTCTGACGTATTGCCACCTGAAAAGAAAGCTTCTCGTTTTTCAGCATAGAAATGCTCTTTATTTCGGGGAATTTATCATAATCATCATCATAAAAGCACTTTTCCAACGAACTTATGACCTTCATTTTAACTGATTGCTCGCTCATAAAACTACCGCCTTTTAGTTTATTTAAAATAATTATATCTAATCAAAAGTTGAACATCAATAGTAAATTAGATCTTTTGTTAGTAAAATAGTAAAATAATGCATTTATTTATCAATTAGTCCATTGAAAAGCAATTTCGTTTGTGCTTTAATAGTTTTAAAGGAGGTAATGTTATGAAGGTAACGCAATACATTACTACAGCAAATCAAAATTTCAATTCTGTCGAGCTTAAAAGGGCTGTCAGAATGAGCGGTGCTTTGACCGTTGTTCCTGCTGAAAAGCCTTTGAATACAAGCTTTAAGGGTTTCGGAGTTGCCATCACGGGTGCTTCGTGCTACAACCTCAGCGAGTTGACAAATGAAGCCAGAACCGCTTTAATTAATGATATTTACTCGCCCGAGGGGCTTGACCTTTCGATTGCTCGAATCTCGGTCGGTTCGAGTGACTATTCGGCCGAGCTTTATTCATATGACGATGTTGACGGCGACGTTGAATTAAAGTATTTTTCGATCGACCGTGACAAGGAATACATCATTCCGATGATCAAGGAAATTTTGAAGGTCAGACCCGACCTTTATATCTATTCCTCACCGTGGAGCCCTCCCGGTTGGATGAAAACGGGTGGCAGTATGTGCGGCGGATATATGCGTGAAGAATACGTTGAATGCTATGCCGAATACTATGTGAAATTTCTTAAAGCTTATGAAGCTGAAGGCATCCATATCAGCGCTCTTACTCCCCAGAACGAGACCGAAACACATCAGGGCGGCCGAATGCCTGCCTGCGTATGGCATCCCGATATAGAAGCCAAATTCATCAAAATACTGCGTGAAAAGCTGACTGCCAACGGTCTTTCGACCGAAATTTGGATGTTTGACCATTGCTTCAAGAGTGTTGAACGTGTTGATTGGAGCCTTGAAAAAATTGCGGGACTTAAAGAGGCCTGCAACGGCGTTGCGTTCCACTACTATGACGGTTCTATCGAACAGACCGCATACTTGCGCAAGAAATATCCCGAAATAACCTTGAATTTCACAGAGGGTGGCCCAAGACTTTACGATAACTATGCAACCGATTGGAACAAATGGTTCATAATGATGGCCAAGGTATTAAAGCACGGGTATTCCTCTTTCACGGGTTGGAATCTGATGCTTGACGAAACCGGCGGCCCAAATATAGGTCCCTTCTTCTGCGGCGGACTCGTGACCCGTGACCGTGTTGAAAACTGCTTGAAATACAGCGGTCAGTACAAGGCATTCAAGCATTTTGCACCTTTTATCAACCGGCAAACCAAAATTTATCCCGTATCGGTCAACAGCTTTGCTTCAATGTCCTCCTACCCCAACCTCGGTAAGGACGTTGAGTGCATTGTGTGGGAGACCGACGGCATAAAATATCTCGGACTTGCCAACCCCAACAAGGACAAGCGCCAGGTTCAGATAAACGTTGGCGGTGAATGGTGGTACATCGAGCTTCTGCCCGATACCGTTTCAACCGTAAAATTTGAAAAATAAGTAAAAAGAAAACTGTCATTCTGAGTCGCAGACGAAGAATCTTTAAGATTCTTCACTTCGTTCAGAATGACAGTTTATTTATAGTTTTAGTTTTGATTATTTCGACATAATGTCACGCATAATATACGCCGATTTATAAATATCTCCGCCGCCCATTGTGATGATTATATCACCGTCCCCGGCAAGCTCTACGGCCTTTTCGGCGGCCTCGGGCAGACCTGCTACAACGGTGCAGTCCTTTAAGCCTTGGGCAAGATGCTCGGACGAAATACCCGTTGTATTGACCTCACGGGAGCCCATAATGGGTGTCAAAATGACCTTATCGGCAATAGACAAAGCCTCGATGAATTCATTTTTCAGTAACTCTGTACGCGAGAACGTGAACGGCTGGAAAACTGCAATAACATTTTTGAAATTGAGCTGTTTTGCGGCATTAAGCGTTGCGGCGATCTCGGTCGGATGATGAGCATAATCGTCCACAAGGGTTATGCCGTTAAAAAATCCCAGCTTTTCAAAGCGGCGGCCTGCACCGCCAAAGGCCTCGATACCTTTTTTAATGCCGCCGTTATCCAGACCGTAGTAACGGCAGGCGGCTACCACCGACAGAGCATTAAGCACGTTATGCTTGCCCGGCACCGACAGTTCAAGGTCAAAAAGCGGTTCGCCCTTGAAATTTACGGTAAATTTAAAACCAAGGCTTGCTCTTTCTATATCAGTTGCGGTATAATCATTAGTAGGATCAAGTCCGAAGGTTATGACCTCACCGCCAAATCCTTCAATCGCCTTTTTACAAAGCTCATCGTCACCGTTGATAACGGCAACCTTGGACATTTTGATAAACTTTGCGAATGATGCAACAAGATTATCCATAGTCTTGAAATAATCAAGATGGTCGTTGTCAATATTAAGCAGAACCGCCATATCGGGCGAAAGCTGTAAAAAGGTATCAACAAACTCGCAGGATTCGCAGACCATAAACTCCGACTTGCCTGCGATACCGTTAGCATTGATAAGCGGCAAACGGCCGCCGATAACGGCTGTGGGATCCTGTTCGTTCATCACAAGCACCTGCGTAAGGCAGGACGTTGTTGTGGTCTTGCCGTGGGTTCCGCAAACACCGATAACTCGGTCGTAACGGCGGGTTATGGCTCCCAACAGCTTAGAGCGCTCCATTGTGGGGATGCCCAGCTTTGCGGCCTCTTTAAGCTCCGGGTTTTCGGAATTGATGGCGGCGGAGTAAACAATAAGCTCGGCTCCGTGAACATTTTCGGCCTTATGTCCCATAAAGACCTCAACACCCATTGCTCTGACACGCTTTAACGGGTCGCTTTCGTTTACATCGGAACCCGTGAGGACATATCCTTGACTGTGCAGTATCTCTGCCAAGGGGCACATTCCCGAGCCGCCGATACCTATCATGTGTATTTTTTTAACATTCAGAATTATATCATCCTGCGGTAAATATTTTTTCAAAACAGGCACTTCCCTTTTTGAGTTTTAAATGTTATTCTAATTATACATTATCTTATAACAAAAATAAACATAAATTTTTGATTTGGTGAAAAATTATGGAATTTCAACTTCCCTCTTACGTTTTATACTGCTTAAACACGCTTGAAAGTCACGGCTTTGAGGCTTGGTGCGTCGGCGGTGCGGTGAGAGACCACATTATGGGCAAACGACCGTTTGATTATGATATCACGACCAATGCAAGACCCGAAAAAATAATTGAGATCTTCCCCAAAACCGTTCCAACGGGACTTCAGCACGGTACCGTTACCGTTGTGACCGAAGGTGGCAACGTTGAGATAACCACCTACCGTGCCGACGGTGAGTATTCCGACCACCGCACACCCGATTCAGTCGTATTTCAGGAAACGGTCGACAAGGATCTTTCCCGCAGAGATTTTACGATGAACGCCATTTGCTACAATCCCAAAAAGGGATTTTATGATCCCGAAAACGGTATCGAGGACATAAAAAACGGCATCATCCGTGCCATTGGAAACCCCGTACGCAGATTCTCTGAGGATGCCTTGAGAATTATGCGCGCCTTCCGTTTTTCGGCGCAGTTGGGCTTTACGATCGAAGAAAACACCGCAAAAGCCGCAGTTTCGTTGCGTGTGCTGTTGAAGGATATCAGCGTTGAACGAATACTTTCGGAGCTGAAACGTGCTCTCAGCGCAAAATTCGCAACAAATACAGCCCCTCTGTTAAAAAGCGGTGCTTTCAAATATCTTGGATTTAATTTTGTGGATTTTCCGCAGTACTTTGAGAAGTTCCCCGAGGATTTTGATATAAGGTTTGCCTGCCTTTGTCACATTTCGGGTGTTGACCCTGAGGTCGTCCTCAAAAATATGAAGTCTGATAACATTACGGTCATCAACACAAAATGGTATTATTGGTTACTCAATCAGCCGATGCCGACATCAAAGCCCGAGATCAAGATGCTGTTGAAAAAAGTCACCCTGCCCTCGTATCTGGAAGTGATATTTGAGATTTACTCTTTATCGGGAGTCAACACTCAAAAGCAATCCGCATTTTTAAAGGAGATCATCGAAAATAAAGAGCCGTATCTTTTGAGTATGCTTGACATTCGAGGCATTGACATAATTGAACTCGGATACTTTGGAAAAGGAATCAGCGAAAAGCTGGAATATCTGCTGGATGAAGTCATAAAAGACCCGACCTTAAACCAAAAAGACAAGCTTATTGAAAAATTAAAGTAGCGTTTTAAAAGAACACCTCATAAAATGTATTGGAACATTTATGAGGTGTTTTTTTGGAGGTTTTTATGAATTTTTGCTGTATAGGCGGAGACCGCAGACAAAATGAGGTTGCTGTTTTTCTAAAAGTAAAGGGTCATTCGGTCAAAACGTTCGGCTTGCCGAAATACCGTGAGCTTACCGTTGCCGACAGTCTTTTTGAGGCAATAAGCGGCAGCGATGCTGTCATTTTACCGTTACCCGTAAGCCGTGACGGCACCACCGTCAACACACCGTTGACCGATGAAGTGATCTTCCTGCAGGATATTCTGCTTTGCCGTCCAAAAACGGTTTTCGGCGGCATTATAAGACCCGAGTTTAAGCACGAGTTGGAAAATGCAGGCATCGAAGTTTTTGATTATTACGATAGCGAGGCTTTGACGGTTAAAAACGCCGTATTGACGGCCGAGGCGGCCGTGGCAATTGCCATAAACTGCACCGACCGAAGTATTTTTGGTTCTAAATCGTTGGTTTTGGGTTACGGCAGGATCGGTCGTCAGCTTTCTCGTTATCTCAAAGCAATGGGCTCGGAGGTCACCGCCACCTCACGCAATGACGGTGTTCTTGCCTTGATCGAGGCTGACGGTATCACGGCGAAAAAAACCGAAAAAGCAGCCGAGGCTTGCTATGAATTTGACTATATTTTCAACACAGCTCCTACGCCCTTACTCGACCGAAATTTCTTTAAAAAATGCAGCCCGACCGCCTTTGTTGAGGATCTGGCAACCGATTCAGGGTTGGATCTTGCGGCAGCTCACGAATTTAATATCAACGCCGCTGTTTACGCCGGACTTCCCGGAAAACACTCACCTGTTTCGGCCGCACGGTTTATTGCGGAAGAAATACTTTTTAATTCAGAAAACGGAGGAAAATATGCAAAATAACCGTTTGGGTTTTGCGGTATGTGGTTCGTTTTGCACGCACAAGGACATACTGCCGCAGCTGAAGATCTTGAAAGATATGGGATACATTATAACGCCGATAGTTTCCGAAATCGTTTATTCCACCGATACCCGTTTCGGGAAAGCGGAGGATTTTATTAAAAATATCGAGGATATCTGTGAAACAAAATGCATAAATTCTGTCAAAGCTGCCGAGCCGATAGGCCCTAAAGCTTTGCTTGACGTTATGGTAATTGCGCCCTGCACGGGTAATACCCTTGGCAAGCTGGCAAACGGCATAACCGATTCAAGTGTTACGATGGCGGCCAAGGCACATTTAAGAAACGAGCGACCGTTGGTGATCGCTCCGTCGACAAACGATGCACTTGGCGCATCGGCCAAAAATATCGGTGCTTTGATGAACTGTAAAAATATTTATTTTGTACCGTTTAGGCAGGATATGCCGAATTTCAAGCCTAATTCCTGCATTTCCGACTTTAAGCTTATCCCCGATACAGTAAGCAATGCTTTGCAGGGGAAACAGCTTCAGCCTATGATTTTTTGATATTTATAACTGTTCAGCCAAATTATATTGACTAATCGCAGAAAATAGGTTAAAATATATTGGAAATTAAAGCGATATACGCTTAAAGAAACGGAGAATCATTATGGCTGAAGAATTCAATCCCGATATTATTTCCCTTGAGGACGATGACGGTAAGGAGTATACCTTTGAGGTGCTCGACCGCATCGAGACCGACGACGCCCGTTACGTTGCTCTCCTCCCCGTTTACGACGACCCCAAGAAGATGCTTGACGACAACGGCGAGCTTGTTATCCTGAAGGTCGTTGAGGAAAACGGCGAAGAATTTTTTGAGGATATTGAGGACGATGATGAGTATAATATGATCGTCGACGCATTTACCGACCGTCTGCAGGACCTCTACGACATAGAGGAAGCAGAGGATCAATAAAAATCCGCCTGCCCTGTTCGTGTATTCAGTCTATTATAACCCTACAAGCTATTTATCGGGAGTTCTACTCTCGGTGTGGGTATGCAGGCCTCCCGAATTTTTCGGACGTTGGAAGCACAAAGCACCGAGGAGGACACCCACCTGCCTTAACGCAGGTTATCAATCGACAGTTTACGGCAGGGCGGGTGCACAACAGTATACTTTCGTTTACTGTCGTGAGTGATATTCTGCCTTGCGGCAGAGTGAAATACGCTTGTGCGTGTGATATACGTCCTTCTCACGTGTGAAATATTTGCTTCGCAAATGTTACTGTGCGCCTAAAGGCGCAGAATTAAGTAAAAAACACCGAGTGAAAACTCGGTGTTTTTTGTTGTGTTATTTTATCAGTTCTTGATCTTAAGACCCTGGACACCGTCGTCGAGCTGATAGAGGTACAGCCAATCAACGATGAAGCGGCTGGAATTCTGCCATTCTTCATGAGTGAGGTCATTACAAAGCAGACCGTTATTTTCGCGTCCTACCGAGAAGGAAAGCTCCATAAACATCCAGGAGTTTACAAATACATCGATATCCCATTCGGTGGTGTTGGTGGTATAGGTAAACCAGTTTTCACCGTCGAGATAGAAGCCCATTTCATCCTCGTCCCACATGAAGCCATAGGTATGGAAATCGTCTGCAAAGGTCTTGCCATCGGGACAGTAGACCTTCTTATCGTTACCGTAGGTAGCACCGTCGAGAGAGGTGTGCTCATAGCCAAGAGATTTACCTAACCCCGTAGGCCATGCGTGACAGTTGGCCTGGGTTGCTTTGCCCTCACCGAAGCATTCATTCAGGTCGATCTCGGGAGAACCGAGAACATTGGTGCCGTCTGAGGTACCGTTGAACCAAAGCAACGACCAGAAGCCGGGACCGTCGGGACAAATGGCGCTCTTTTCAACATAGCCGTAATGGAAAGCCATATGCCTGTCGTTAGCTATGGTACCGCCATAATAGGTGTCCTCATCCTCCATACCCTGCACATAGAACTGACCGCCGGTCTGATAGACTATAGCAGAATCGTTGGACATACAAGACCACTTTCCGTTCTGGCCTGCACGGCTGAACTCGGGGTCATTCATTATACGCCACTTATTGAGATCAACACCCTCGGTGTCAAAGGTATCGTACCAGGTGGGATAATAGGTCTTGGAGCGGTCATAATTGGCCATTGCGGTCTCATAGCTGCCGGAGGTGGAATTAGCATCAGTAACAGCGCCGGCCTGCAGCATTTTATAAAACTCGGAAACAGCTATACCGGTTGCGTGCGGACTGCCGCCGTTGAGGTAGATCTTCTTACCCTTAACTGCGATGGAATACTCATCGTAATTGGTCAATGCAGTTACGCCGGGTCGGTCGGCATTGCCGATAACGATCTCATACTCGGCTTCTTTGACATATTCATCGTGAACCAAATCAATCTTGTAACCGGTGGTTTCAAGAATATAATCCTTCACCTTCTCTGCCTCGGTTTGAGGAAGATAAGAGAAGTTAAAGTGAGGTCTTACGATCTGGAATTTACTTATATTTACGCCGTTTACGGTGATATCCTTAAAGTCGCCTTGAGTAAGAGAAATATGCTCAATACCTCCCTTAATGCCTTCGGCTTTAAGGAAGTTTTTCACAAAATACTCACAAGCAGCTGTCAGAGATTCGGAGTTATAAGCATTGATAACTATCTTCTTGCCGATGGTGCAGATGATATAATCATTATATCTTCCGCCGTTTTTGGACGCAAGGTGATCCAAAGCCTGCTGCGATTCGGGACGGTTGGTGGAGCCTATAAGTATCTCATAAGCATCGGTGCCGTCCTCTGCATCGGAAGAGTTTTTAACCGATACGCCGAGGATCGACTTCATCTGCTTAAAGAGATAAGATGCCCTTGCGGTTTCCTCCATCTCACTTTTTTCGGGACGGACGATATCATAAACAGAAGCGCCGTCCTTGACAAAAACAACATCAGCCGTTGACAATGCACCCGCATTGACGGTAATGTCACTTGCAGTACTGTCGGTCTTGTCGGTCGAGCCGTCGCCGCCGCAGCCTGCCAAAAGGCCAAATGCAACGACCAAAACTAACAATAGAGATAATAATCTTTTCATAATGGATACCTCCAAAAGTATTCAATTAATTATACCTTAACGGTTCGGTTTTGTCAACAACATAACAGTTTTGTTAACATTTTTAAGCGGTTTTTTACAAAAGCCACCTTATTGTTTTGTATAAAACAATAAGGACTCTTACGCATTTATGTAAGAGTCCAAAGTCATAAATTATTTAAGCAAAAGGGTCTGCTTGCCGTTGTCAAGCTGATAGAGATACAGCCAATCACAAACAAGCTTAGAAGAATTCTGCCACTCCTCATCGGTGAGGTTATTGACCAGAAGGTTGTTGTTATCACGGCCAACCGAGAAGGATAATTTCATATAAAGATAGGTATTGACAAATGCGTCGATATCGTATTCCTTTTGGCTGATATCGTAAGAGAACCAGATATCACCGTCGGCTGTGAAGGTCATCTGGGTCTCATCCCAAAGGAAACCGAAGGTATGGTATTCATCGGCCCAGGTTCCGCCGTCGGGATGGTAGTACTTTTTAGCGGCACCGTAAGTCTTACCGTCAAGTGATTCGTGCTCAAGACCTGCCTCTTTACCCAAGGCTGTAGGCCATTTATGGCAGTTTGCCTGCGTTGCATGACCGTTACCGAAGCACTCATTCAGGTCGATCTCGGCCTTATAGAACTGATTGGTACCGTCGGATGTGCTGGAGAACCAAAGCAACGACCAGAAGCCGTCACCGTCGGGACAGATAACGCTGTGCTCGACATAGCCGTACTGGAAGGCCATTGTATGGCTGTTTGTCAAGGTGCCGCCCCAATAGCCCTCATCATTTTCGTGGCCGTAGATCCAAAAATTACCGTCACGCTGGAAAACATAGGTAGGATCGTCGGTCATACCGGAATATTTACCGTTCTGACCTGCACGTCCAAACTCGGTACCCTTCATAAGACGCCATTTTGTGGTGTCGATGGTATCGCCATCGAAGTTGTCGTAATATACGGGGTAGTATGTAGTGGCGCGGTCATAATTGGCCATTGCAGTCTCATAAGAGCCTGTAACGGTGTCGGCATCGGTAATAGCGCCCTTGCCGAGATGCTTTACAAACTCCGAAACAGCCATTGCGGTTGCGTGAGCACTTCCGCCGTTCAGATAGATCTTATTTCCGCTGACGGTTATGTCATAAGCATCATAATCGGTGATCTTTTTACCGTCCTTGCGGTTGGTGTTGCCGACAACGATCTCGTAGGTTCCCTCTTCTACGTATGTATCGTGCTCAAGGGGGAGCATATAGCCGGTGGTCTGATAGACTGCTTCGATCATTTTATCGATTTCTACCTGAGCAAGATAAGAGCCGTTGAAATGGGGTCTGATAACGCTGAAGGAGCTTATATTGGTGCCGTTTACGGTTACATCCTTAAAGTTACCCTCGGTTGCGTAAACATAGTCGATACCGCCCTTTACACCCTCGGGCTTGACATAGTTTTCAACAAAATACTTGCAGGCGGCTTCAAGTGACTCGGCATTGTAAGCATTAATGACGATCTTCTTACCGATGGTACAGATAACATAGTCGTTATATCGGCCGCTTGCCTTGGTCTTCAGATGATCCAAAGCCTGCTTGGATTCGGGTCGGTTGGTTGAACCTACAAGTATCTCATACTTATCGGTACCGTCCTTTTCGTCCGATTCGTTTTTAAGATTTACGCCAAGCTTATTTTTCAACTGCTTGAAGATATAGCTTGATTTTGTTGCTTCATCCATCTTACCCTCTGCAGGGCGGACGATGTTATAAACCGATTCGCCGTTTTTAATAAAAATGACATCGGCAACAGAAATTCCGTTGGCGTTGGTGCCGGCATTTGCTCCGGAATCACCGTTGTCACCATCTCCTCCGCAACCTGCCAAAAGTCCGATGGCGAGTACAAAAGCAAGTAATAATGAAATAGCCTTTTTCATAATATTCCTCCCGAACTTAATAATACGAATTTAACACAAACCGCAAATATTGTCAAGATATCATTAAAGATTTGTCGTTTTCTGTGATTTCACGCTTCAATAATACAAAAAGCCTCCGAAATAAGGGAGTTGCGGTTAGGGATAATTCGCCCAAAACAGCGACTTTTTGCGGCCTAATGCGTCAAAAGCCCACGGTACACGTCAGTGTTACCGTAGGCTTTTTCCTTTTATACCAACAAAAATCCATCTGTTTTGGGTGCAAGGCAGTTTTGTAGGATGAAATTTGAAGTTGCTGCGAGGTTGAAAAATGCAGGAATACTGCCGTATTTCAAGGCTTTTCAACGAGCGGCGGCTCAAATTTCACCGAAAAACCGATTTCTCCCTAACCGCAACTCCCTTAAATCGAAGGCTTTCATCTTACTTATATTCGATAAACTGAACGCCGTCGTCAAACTGATAAAGGTAGATCCAATCACAGCAAAGAACATTGGTGTTCTGCCATTCGTACTCGGTAAGATTCTCAACAAGCAGGTTGTTGTTGTAACGGCCGACCGAGTAGGATAACTTCATATAGAGGTTTGCATCGACAAATGCATCAATGTCCTCAGGTGTCTGGGTGATATCGTAAGAGAAGAAAACTTTACCGTCGGCGGTAAAGGACATCTGGGTCGCATCCCAAAGAAAACCGAAGGTGTGGAAGCCGTCAGCCCAGGTGCCGCCATCGGGATGGTAATACTTCTTATCGGTACCATACTTTGCACCGTCAAGCGATTGGTGCTCATAACCCAAGGAAGTACCGTACGCTGTGGGCCACTTGTGGCAGTTGGCCTGGGTCGCAGTACCGTTACCGAAGCACTCGTTCAGGTCGATCTCGGCACCGAACAGCACATTATCGGCATCACCGCGGTTATCGAACCAAAGCAACGACCAGAAGCCGTCACCGTCGGGACAGATAACGCTGTGCTCAACGTATCCGTAATGGAAACGCATTGTCTTATTGTTGACAAGCGTTCCGCCGTAATAAGAATCGTTATCCTCGTGACCGTAGATCCAGAACTTACCGTCACGTACAAAAACAAAGTTGGGGTCGTCGGTCATGCCCGAAAGCTTACCGTTCTGACCGTCTTTTCTGAACTCTGAGCCCTTCATAAGACGCCACTTGGTGGTATCGATGCCGTCACCGTCAAAGTTATCGTAATAAACTGGACGGTAGGTCTTTGCGAGATCATAACCGTTGAGAGCGGTATTGTAATCGGCGTTGGCGACCGAGTTGGCATCGGTAACATTTCCCTTATACAAAAGCTTGGCAAACTCGGAAACAGCCATAGAGGTTGCGTGGGCGCTTCCGCCGTTCAAGTAGACCTTAGTGCCGCTGACGGTGATATCATAGGTCTCATAACCCGTAACGGTCTTTACATCCTTACGGTCGGTATTGCCGACAACGATCTCATGAGTACCCTCTTTTACATACTTATCGTCAACTATCGGGAGCTTGTATCCCGTTTTGGTATAAACGGTATCGACGATCTTTTCCATCTCAAGCTGAGTGAGATATGAGGAATTAAAATGGGGTCTTACAATGGTGAAATCACTGATATTTACACCGTTGATGGTGTAGGTCTCCCAGGTGCCCTCAGCGGCATATGTATACTCAATTCCGCCCTTGATACCCTCTGCTTTAACGTAATTCTTCATAAAATAATCAGAAGCAGCCTTAAGACCGTCGATGCAGTATGCATTGATAACGATCTTCTTGCCGATGGTGCAGATAATGAAATCATCATAACGTCCGCCGGTCTTGGCTTTAAGGTGATCCAAAGCCTGCTTGGACTCGGGACGGTTGGTGTTACCTACAAGTATCTCATACTTATCGGTACCGTCAGATGTGTCAGCCTCGTTTTTAACAGAAGGTCCAAAAGTATCCTTCATTTTCTTGAAGATATTGCTGGCTCTGTTGCCTTCCTCAAGCTCACCGGTTTCGGGACGGACGATGGTATAGACCGATTCACCGTTATTGACAAAAACAACATCTTCCTTGCTTAAAGCGCCTTCATTTGCTCCGCCTTGGCTTACGGTCGGTTCATCGCCGCTGTCCCCGCTACCGCCACAGCCGGCCATTAGGCCAAGAGAAACAAACAAGACCATTAAAATAGCTATAAGTTTTTTCATAAAAACCTCCGAATATTATTTTAAATATTTTACCATACAGCACAAATTTTGTCAACCGGACAAACACAATATGGACAGAAATGCTTTTATGTGCAAAACAAACGCCCCTTGAAGTACAAGAGGCGTTTGAAAAATTTTTATTTCAGATATATAATATCCTGAATACTGTCGTCAAATTGATATAAATATACATAGTCTACGATCATCGTACTGCTGTTTTCCCATTGCTCCTCGGTGACCTGGTTGATGTCAAGGTTATTGTTCTCACGTGCGACCGAGAAGCCTATCTTCATACAAAGGTATGTTTCAACAAAAGCATCAATATCATATTCGGTTGAAAATTCATACTTAAAATGCACCTTTCCGTCGGCTACCATGGTCATTTGTGTCTCATCCCAGATAAGTCCGTAGGTGTGGAAATTGTCCGAGAAGGTCTTACCGTCGGGGCAATGATAAATTCTATCATTTTTATAGGGTGAGTTATCAAACGATATATGCTCTTTACCCGCTAGTTTACCTTTAACATTTACATGAGCATGACAATTGAAGTAGGTCATCCTGCCGTTGCCGAAACACTCATTCAAGTCAATTTCGGGACGGTAGTAACCTTGATTAGCACCTGTAAACGGTCCTGCATTTGAATCATCGGGTTGATAAAAATATATCAACGACCAGAATCCCGGACCGTCGGGACAAAGGGCGCTCATTTCGACATAGCCGTATCTGAATACCATTATATTATCGTTCAGGATGCAACCGCCATAATACGCATCCTCTTTTTCCTGCGCATTGATATAAAACTTGCCGTCCTTTTGATAAACATATTCCGGGTCATCACTCATTAGAGAACGCTTGCCGTTCTGACCATCGCGACCGAATTCACCCTTATCCATCAACCGCCATTTCGAGGTATCAAGCACATCACCGTCAAAGGTATCGTACCAGGTCGGAGTGTAGGTCGTCTTCTTGTCGTAGGAGGCAATTGCTGACTTATAGCTTCCCGTTACAGAATCGGCATCGGTCACGCTACCCTTTTTCAACAGCTTTCCAAACTCGGAAACAGCCATTCCCGTTGCATGGGGGCTTCCGCCGTTGAGATAGACCTTGTTTCCCTTAATTAAAATGCTGAATTTATCGGTATCATCTGTTGTTTCAACACCGTCACGGTCACAGTTTCCTATAATTATCTCATAATCGTCCGGTTCGGTATATTCATCATCAAGCAAATACAGCTTATACCCCGTAACGGATTTGATATCCTCAATCACCTTTTCGGTCTCAAGGTGCTGAAGATATGAAGAATTAAGATGAGGTCTGATAATTGTAAATTTAGAAATATGTGTGCCGTTTATAGTAATATCCGAGTATTCTCCCTCGGGAGCACAAATGTACTCGATACCGCCTGTAACGGTCGTACCTTTTAAATAATTTTGACAGAAATATTCGCAGGCAGATTGCAGGGCTTCGGCAGTATGAGCATTGATGACGATCTTTTTGCCGATCGAACAAATAATATAATCGTTATATCTTCCCCTTCCGACCGAAACCATATATTTGATTGCCTGCTTCGATTCGGGTCGGTTGGTGGGGCCTATAAGTATCTCGTATTTATCGGTACCGTCACCGGTATCGTCGGTGTTTTTGAGCTTGATTCCAAGAGCGGAACGCATGTTTTTGAAAAGCTCGGACGCCAAAACATCTTCACCGAATTCACCGTTTTCGGGACGGACGATGGTATAGACCGATTCACCGTTATTGACAAAAACAACATCGTCCTTGCTCAAAGCGCCTTCATTTGCTCCGCCTTGGCTTGCGGTCGGTTCATCGCCGCTGTCCACGCTACCGCCACAGCCGGCTATTAGGCCAAGAGAAACAAACAAAACCATTAAAATAGCTATAAGTTTTTTCATAAAAACCTCCGCACATTATTTTAAATATTTTACCATACAGCACAAATTTTGTCAACCGCACAAACACAATATGGATAGAAATGCTTTTCTGTGAAAAACAATATCCATTTTAAACACGATCAGATAACAAAACAGACGGACACATTTAAGAAATCGTGTCCTTCTAAAATCATTATACAGAAAATCTCATACATCATTTTCCCAAACGATCGGCACAACATTGATTCCGTTTTGGGGATAAAATGCAGATAAAAGGTAATCACCGCTTGAATCGGAATATATTTCGCCTGCGTGTGCAGGTAGCATTGCAAGCGGTGCAGTTGATTTGAGGCCATCCATTGTACGCGCACCAAATACAAAGCATCTGTGGTCATAGCTTCCTGCCCTATTATCCCAGATCGTCCACATCAAATAATAAAAGCCTTTTCTCTTAAAAAGGAACGGCGACTCCGAAGCCGTCGACTTTCCGCTTTCGTTATACCATGGATTGACCTGCAACACCTTAGGAGGTGAAAAGGTTAAAAAATCGGTTGTAGTCCTAAAACCCACCCGGTTTTCAACCGCATATACAATATAGTAAACACCGTTCTCCGAAAAGACAAACGGGTCACGCGCAGAAGGATGCTCTTTAAACAATCTGCAACGCTCAAACACTTTAAAATCCGATGTTTTAGCCATACGCATATATTGAGGCCCGTAAAATATATTATAGCCGCCTTTTGAATCGGTCAATATATGCGGAGCATGACATTCCTTTATTTCATCAGGTCGGTCGTGAGGATATAGTATCTTCTCGTTATCTTTAAAAGCATCTTTATGAAGGATATCGGCCATTGTATCACCAACAGCGGTAGCATGAAACAGCATATTTTCCGCGTCATGCAAGCATTTCACTGAATTGTATTCATCAACAAAGTCAGGTGGTGTGGGATGAGTGATGCCAACCAAATGCCATTGTCCGTTATCGTTCAGAATACTGAAATCATTAACGGTCCAATCCTCATAGTATTTATTTTTGGTAAAATATACACTGTTTTCGCCACGGTATGTGTCGCCCTTGGGACGGTATACCGTCGTATATTCTCCGTTTAAAATCGGAAACGGAATTTTTTCCATAACAACACCTCCGACTATCTGCAAACAGTTGAAAAATCCACTGTTCTTAATTACATTTCAACAGTAGAGCCGAGTATAAGGTTTGACTTTCCGTCATCGCATTGATAGAGATTTATATAATCCGCGATAAGCTTGTTAGTGTTTTGCCAATCATTCGGATTATCGGTTATCTTACCTTCAGGACAATTTGCAAAGCCGGTAGCCAAACTGAAAATTAGGTTAACGTGACGGTTAAAGCAATCTTTATCAAATTCGTTCTCGGTTGTATCGTAAGAAAAATACTCAATACCGTCACAGGTAAAACCAACCCTATCCTCAGACCACAATAAACCGTAGGTATGAAAATCCTGACTTAACAAGCCGCCGTCGGGACAGAAATATTTTTTTGCGTTAACATACTGCGGAACATCGAGAGAGTAATGCTCAAGACCAAAGCTTTTACCGTAATCTGTTGGATTTGCGTGCATATTGGCGGCATAATACGAAGAATTACCAAACATCTCCATAATGTCATATTCGGGTGTGTAGTACGGCGGTGTGCCGGGATCCGAACGGTCTGACATAAGACCTGCGTTGGTTGCCCAAAAGGCCACCCAAAATCCTCCTCCGTGTGGCACAACAGCGCTTACCTCTGCATATCCAAACCTAAAACACATTCTGTTTTGAGTGTTGATCAATCCACCGTAATAATAATTTTCATCCTCACGGGCGCAGATATAAAATTTTCCGTCTTTTATAAACACATCATTCGGGTCTGAAGAACGAACGCTTATCTTTCCGTTCAACCCCTGATTCTGCATATTTTCATCTCTTTGAAGCCACTTTTCAGTATCGAGTTCACCATTATCAAACTCGTCTCCCCAAACGTAATGAAGCTTGGTTTCAAGGTCATACTGACCGATTGAAGTACTGTACGAGCCGTTAACGGTAAAGTCTTTTATATCTCCCGCGACCGATTTTGCAAATTCCGATACAGCCATTGCGGTTGCATGAGGGCTTCCGCCGTTTAAGTACACTCTTTTACCGCTGACAACGATTCTGTAAGCGTCGTGGTCCAAAATCAACTCAACACCGTCGCGTTCGGGGTTGCCGACGATTATCTCATACTCACTCTGTTCATCGTTTTCCCTTGCGATATTTAACATATATCCCGTTTTGTTATAAATATGCTCACGAAGATTTTCCATCTCAAGCTGAGTTAAATAAGAAGTGTTGTATTGCGGTTTGACAAAAATATATTCAGAAATGTTTACACCGTTAATTGTGATGATTTCAAAATCACCTTGGACGGCATAACAAAATTCAATACCGCCGTCAACACCCTTTGATTTAACATAATTATCCAAAAAATAATCGGCGGCATTACTCAAGACCTCGGCATTGTAGGCGTTGATTACTATCTTTTTACCTATCGTACAAATAATATAGTCGTTATATCGACCGCCCGTTTTTGACTTCAGATGATCTAACGCCTGCTGTGACTCGGCACGGTTGGTTGCACCAATCAGTATTTCATATTTATCGGTTCCGTCATTTTCGTCCGAAATATTTTTAAGTGAAATGCCGAGTTTTGCTTTAAATTGTTTAAACAGCAGACCCGCAACAGTTGCCTCATTATTTTTTGATTCTGCAGGGCGAACAATTGAATAGACTGCTTCAACTCCGTCAAAATAAGAAACATCGGCGGTGTTGATAATAATATCACCGTTTTCAGAGCTATTGAATGAGGCGTTTTCATTTGTATGACCCGATTCGCAACCGAGAAAACAGATGCTTAAAATAAGCAGTGAAACAATAAGTGAAAATATCTTTTTCATAACCCACCGCCAAAGTATTTTTTCTATTCTCAATTTATCATACCAAAATAATAAAGTCAAATAAAAAATGCAATAATTATACAATACGCTAATAAAACAAAATAAACGCCCATCACAAAAGTGACAGGCGTTTGGATGTAACAAATCTTAAATTACTTAAGAGCTGCCTTTGCCTTCTCGGCAAGTGCTGCGAATGCGGCTGCATCCTCAACTGCAAGCTCTGCAAGCATCTTACGGTTAAGCTCGATGCCGGCCTTTTTAAGACCGTTCATAAGAGTAGAGTAGTTCATACCGTTGATCTTTGCAGCAGCAGAGATTCTGGTGATCCAGAGACGGCGGAAGTCTCTCTTCTTAAGACGACGACCGATGTAAGCGTAGTTACCGGACTTCATAACCGCTTCTTTGGCGGTCTTAAACAGCTTGGACTTTGCACCAAAGTAACCCTTGGCAAGCTTCAATACTTTCTTTCTTCTTTTGCGCGTCATAATAGCGCCCTTAATACGTGCCATTTCAGCAACCTCCGTTTTTTTAGTTAGTTAGCGGTTTTCCTTATTTGTAAGGAAGCATCTTCTTGACCTTTGCTACGTTTGTTACGTCAACAACTGCAGCTGCGCGAAGATTTCTCTTACGCTTGGTGGTCTTCTTGTTAAGAATGTGGGACTTGAATGCGTGGGCGCGCTTTACCTTTCCAAGCTTGGTAAGCTTAAAACGCTTTTTTGCACCACTGTGTGTTTTCATCTTAGGCATGATTATTCCTCCTTGAAAAAATTAACGATTACTTTGCCGGCTTCGGACCTAAGAACATATACATGTTACGGCCTTCCATCTTGGCGGGCTTTTCAACAACTGCATCCTCTGCACAGAAATCAGCGAACCTTTGCATAAGCTCGGTTCCGATCTCGGGATGGCCAAGCTCACGTCCTCTAAAACGAATGGTAACCTTTACCTTATCGCCGCTTTTGACGAACTTTCTTGCATTGTTGGCCTTGATCTCAAGATCGTGTGTGTCGATATTAAGACCGACGATACGGATCTCCTTGATCTCAACGACCTTCTGCTTTTTCTTGGCTTCCTTCTCACGTTTGGCCTGCTCAAAGCAAAACTTGCCGTAATCCATTATCTTGCAAACGGGCGGCTTGGCATTGGGGGCGATCAGAACAAGATCAAGGTCCTGTTCCATTGCCTTCTGATATGCCTCCTTTGAGGACATAAGGCCCAACTGTGATCCGTCGTTACCGACGACACGGACTTCCTTTTCTCTGATTTCTTCGTTGATCACGTGCTCCTGCTTACTGATGGTAAAACACCTCCGAAACTAAAACAAATGCGCGGACATAAAATATCCGCGCACAATAAGCATAACAAATGAATTTGTTTTAACCTATTGACCTCTTAAGACGAAACTTTGAGGTGTGAGCGGATAAAGCCCAACTTTGTTGTCCAAAAGATTATAGCATAGTCGATCTTATTTGTCAACAGCTATTTTAAAGAATTTTAAATTATTTTTTAACGCCGCCGGATTTGAGGTAATCAATGTATTCTTCCATACACATACCAAGCTCACCCATAGCCTTGGCGTGCTCAACACCGACATAGCGGTAGTGCCAGGGCTCATAGATTATCTTGGTGATAGCCTGCTTGTCCTCGGCGTAACGCATTATAAAGCCGTAATCGGCAGCGTGCTTCTGCAGCCAACGGAAAGCGGCGGTATTCTCAAATGAGGTCTCGACCGAATTGATATCAACAGCCAACCCCAAATGATGCTCGCTTGTACCGGGAACTGCAACGATGGTTGCGGCCTTCTTCTTGGCGGCTTCATCGTCAAGCCCCTCTTCCCGCTTGCAACGCTCAACACGGTTTTTATATAGCGTGTTCTGATAGTTGTACGAACGGTAGGCCGACACCGATATCAGCGTTACACCGTCATCAGCGGCGGCTTTACACATCTGCTCAAAAGGCTCGATGATACGCTTATCGAGGTACTTGCTCGATTCGGCACCGCTGGTATATTTCTCACGGATGGTTGAGCGCTCAACACTCGAAATGAAATCCTTGGAAACGCTCTTATCGGGATTGACCAGCTTCAGATACCACTTATCGACCTCAGCCATCATAGCAAGCTGTTCATCGGTAGGACCCGACGAAGCAGCATCGCTACTGTTTGCAACATCCGATGAGCCCGACTGCGTACTGTCAGACGATGCGGTGCCGCTCACGTCTGACGTTGTGTCGTCAGACGGAACGGTATTGTTTTTCAAATCGAAGTAGCCGATGCTCACCAATATCAGCGCAATGGTCAGCACAAAAATTATAAAGGTCTCAACAAGAATGATAAGATTCTTGCGTCTGGCTCTTTTTCTGCGCTCCTCACGTCGACGCTCGGCCGCTACATTTCTGTCAAAATCCTGCATCAGCGGATCACTCTGACACGGATGACCTCATCCATATCACCGATTGCCTTGGCAATGGCATCGACCTTTGTAAGATCCTTTTCCTCAAGGTCAAGCATGGTGTATGCAAAGTCCTTCTTGGACTTGTTGAGCATATTGTTGATGTTGATGTTACCGCCCGAAACGATGCCGGTGATCTTGTTGATAACGGCAGGAACGTTTTTGTGGATAACGCAGATCCTCTCATCACCGGTTCTGGGCATAGAGATATTGGGCATATTTACCGAGTTCACGATATTACCGTTCTCGATATAGTCGATAAGCTCGATAGCTGCCATCTTGGCACAGTTGTCCTCAGATTCGGGAGTGGATGCACCAAGGTGAGGAATTGCGATAACACCGTCAGCACCGATAACCTCATCAGACGGGAAGTCGGTAACATAGGCAGCAACCTTGCCCTCATCAAGAGCGGCAAGCAGATCCTCGGAATTGACCAGATCGCCACGTGCAAAGTTCAGAATACGGACGCCGTCCTTGCACTTTGCAATGGTCTCCTTGTTGATGAGACCCTTGGTATCGGGAGTAAGCGGAACGTGAAGAGTGATGTAATCGCACTTCTCGTAGATCTCGTTAAGCTCGATAGCGTGGATAGCGTTTTGGGTGAGGTTCCATGCGGCATCGACCGACAGATAGGGGTCGTAACCGTAGACCTTCATGCCGAGTGCGTTGGCGGCATTGGCAACCAGAACACCAATTGCACCAAGGCCGATAACGCCGATGCTCTTACCCTTGATCTCGGGACCGACGAAGGCACCCTTGCCCTTTTCGACCATCTTGCCGACCTCTGCACCGTTGCCCTTAAGGGTCTCGGCCCACTTGATAGCGGGAATTACACGACGGGAGCAGATAAGAAGACCTGCGATAACAAGCTCCTTAACAGCGTTGGCGTTTGCACCGGGGGTGTTGAAAACAACGATGCCCTCTTCTGCGCAGCGCTCAACGGGAATGTTATTGGTACCTGCACCGGCACGTGCGATCGCAAGCAGAGATTTATCAAACTCTACATCGTGCAAAGCGGCCGAGCGGACGATGGCACCGACAGGATCGGCAACCTCGTCACCGCAGGTGTATGCTGTCTTATCGAACTCATCAAGTCCGATAGCGGAAATTTTGTTGTAGGTTTTAATGTTGTACATTTTGGTTTCCTCCGAAATTCGTTTCATTCTGACAAAATCAGATAATACCTATATTATATATTATGCAGAGGTTTTGTCAAGTGGTTTGTTAAAAATTGAACTATATTTTTTGAAAAATTAATCAAAAATCAAATTTCTTTGTTAATTATTTGTCAATCTTTCACTGTAATTGCTTTAAAAGCAGATCAAAATACTCAATGACATCGGTCTCGCGCACCTTTATTTCGGCATCAAGACGTTCATCGCTCATACTTCCCGACGAAATAAGCTCCAGCAGTTCGGATTTGAAGACCTCGGTCCTGCCAAGCGCAAGATTGATAAGATCCTTTGAATTATGGTCGGATGCCGCTGCAAAGGTATTGCAGACCTCGGCGCTTTTGAGCACTACCCTGCCAATGGCTGCGGAAGCCGCTTTAAGACCGAATTCAGGCAATACGGTCGTGGTAATACTGTCGTTATCAACGGTCGGCAAGGTGTGTTTTACCATAGGTTCAGAAGACTCAGCCGTTTCTGCAGCAACATTGTCAGCCGATTCCTCAACGGTAGGCTCCGAGAATGCGTCATCCGGCTGTGCAGACGGTCGTGCTTCGACAACAGCCACCGGCTCGGGCGGATCACGGTCAAGCTCCTTAGCCATATTCAAAAGCTCGTTTTCGGCTTTCAAAGCGGCGTTTTCAAGCATCAGGCGCTCTATCTCTGCCTTATCTTCCTCGGCTCTCATCTCAAGCTCACGGCATTTTGTAAAAAGACGGTTATTCTTTTCAATAACCTTGTTCATTTCTTCAATAAGTTTGGTTTTGTTCAAAAAGACCACCTCATTTTGATTATATAACAAAATTCCTTGCATTTCAACACACAAATCACTTGTTTAATTCTTAATTATGGTGTATAATACCACTTAAGGGAGGTTTTTTTATGATTTCTGATGCCATTACCGCCGGCGTAAACCCCGGTGGACTTCAAAGCCGCACCGAGATCCGTGTGCTTATATGCTATTTGCTGGATAATGTGTCGGCCCCCCTGCCCTTGGAGACCGTAAAGGAAAAACTGCATTTTGAAGGTATCGCCAATTATTTTGAAACGGCGTTTGCCATATCCGACCTTGAGGAAAACGGCAACATCAAAAAAGTTGAAAGCGATGACGGCAGAGCGTTATATGTTGCCGCAGGCGACTGTTCAAGCATATCAGAGGCTTTGGCCACAAGTGTTCCCTTCTCGGTCAGAGAGCGTTCGCTCAATATTGCCAACGAGGTCATTGCACGTTGCCGTAACGAGCGTGAAAACAAGGTGACCGTCCAAAAGACCGAAAACGGTATGTATGTCACCTGTTCTGTTATGGATAATGATTTTGAGCTGGCATCCGTAAGGTTGCTTATCCCCGACGAGGAGACCGCCAACACCGTTAAGGAAAACTTTTACAAAGACCCGATGAGCGTGTTTGCCAAGATCACCGAGGGACTTGTTGGAACAAAAATTTAAAAGCCGCACAAGACTGTACGGCTTTTTGATGGAGCTGAAGATGGGACTCGAACCCACGACCTGCTGATTACGAATCAGCTGCTCTACCAACTGAGCCACTCCAGCGTGTGAATATGATTATAACAATAAAACTCGCACAAGTCAAGCAAAATTATTAAAAAACGAGGTGTATTATGTCCAAAAACACCAAAAGAAAATTAATCGTTTGTGAAAAGCTTTTTCAGTTGCGTACCGAAAGGCACGTTACCCAGGATCAGGTTGCAGATGTACTGGGCGTTTCACGCAGTACCGTAGCAAAATATGAGACTTCGCTCAAGCCACCTTTGAAAAGTCTTGAAAAGCTGAGCGAATACTACAATGTTAGCTACGAATATCTCATTGACGACGAGTGTACCGAGCGCACGGCTCTTCGTTCGTCATCCGGTGACCAAACCAGGCTTACGTTTGCTTCACCCAATGCATTTGAGGGACTTCCGATATTAGAGCCCGACTATGACCTATCGGAGCTGCCCAACGATGTAAGAATGCTTGTGGAATGTTATCTTGGTGCAAGCGAGGATAAAAAGACCAGGCTATTGACATTGGCACTTGAAAATGAAGAAATCGGATCTGAGAGCTGATCTCAGACCCGATTTTTTATTTTATCTCTTGGAAAGAACCTCGTTTTCGTAGGCCTTGACCTCTTTAAGCCAATCCTCACCAACGGGTACGCCGTTGACCTCACAGAAGTAATCCCAAACAGCACCGAACGGATAGGACTTATACTCCTCCAAAAGTGCAAGTCTTGAGGTGTAGTCACCCTCGAGCTCGATGTTCTGAAGCTCTGCGGTGGGCTCAAGCAATGCTTTAAGGAGAGCCTTCTGCATATTTCTCATACCGATGACCCAAGCGGCAACACGGTTGATGCTGGCATCGAAGAAATCGAGTCCGATGTGGGTACGGTCAAGCAGATCATTACGGACAATAGACTGTGCGATGGCGCAAAGCTCATCATCAAGGATGATTACGTGGTCAGAGTCCCAACGGACAGGACGGCTGACGTGCAAAAGCAGATCGTTGGTGAACAGCAGAACGGTCGGGATCTTATCAGAAATCATCTCGGTGGGATGGAAGTGACCTGCATCAAGTGTGCACATCTTGTTTCTTGAAGTGGCGTAAGCAACACAGAACTCGTTTGAGCCTACGGTGTAGCTTTCTGCACCGATACCGAAAACCTTGCTCTCAATACCGTCGAGGTTATACTTTTCGTCGATAGGCTCGGCGAAGACCTCGTCCAAAGCGGTCATCATACGGCGGCGGGGTGCCTCACGGTCAACGGGAATATCCTTATAACCGTCGGGGAACCAGAAGTTGGTGCAGCAGGTCTGACCAAGCTCTTTACCGAAATACTCTGCGATCTTACGTGAAGCGATGCAATGCTTGATCCAGAAGTTTCTTACCTTCTCATCAGCACTCGAAATTGTGAAACCGCTGTCTGCCATGGGATGCGAGAAACAGGTAGGGTTAAAATCAAGACCGTAGCCGTTTTCCTTTGCCCAATCGACCCATTTCTGGAAATGCTTGGGTTCAAGCTCGTCAAGGTCTACCTTTTCATCGGTGTCAGCGTAAATTGCGTGGAGGCTCAATTTATGCTTACCTGCGATAAGCGAGAAAGCCTTGTCGATATCGGCACGAAGCTCATCGGCAGTGTTAGCCTTGCCGGGATAATTACCTGTGGTCTGGATACCGCCCGAAAGTGCGATGTCCTTAAAAAGGAAGCCGTTTACATCGTCTCCCTGCCAGCACTGCATAGAGATCTTAATGTTTTTGAGTTTCTCGATAACTGCATCGGTATCAATACCGATCTCGGCATATTTTGCTTTTGCGTACTTGTAGCCTTCAAGAGTTTTCATAGTTATTCTCCTTATCAATTATATGTTTTAATATCAAACGATCTTATGACGCAATCTCTTGCATCGGTAAGATCTTTAAATTCGCCCACGCTTAACAACTGTGCCATAAGGTTGCCTATTGCGGTGGCTTCGGCAGGGCCTGCGAGAACGGTTCGACCCGAGACCTTGGCGGTAATGCGATTGAGATAATCGGCATTGCTTCCGCCACCTATAATGTTGATGGCAGGATATTTTCTGCCGGTAAACTGTTCTATCTCGTTGGCGCAATCGGCATAGCATTTTGCAAGGCTGTTATAGATAACAGCGGTAAGCTGACCGACCGTTTCTGGGACAGGCTGATCGGTGTCACGGCAGCAGGCCTTGATCTCCTCGGTCATATTTTGCGGTGCAAGGAAGCGATTGTCAACGGCATCTACGATGCTCGGGAAATCGCCGTTTTCGGCCGCCATATCACAAAGCTCGGCAAAGGAATACTTATCGTTGAGCTCCTTTTTGACATTCTGGATCATCCAAAGACCCATAATGTTTTTAAGCACTCTGTAGCGGTAGTCGTAACCGCCCTCGTTGGTGAAGCTATGCTCCATGCAGATGTCAGCAAGCTGGGGTGTCATCGACTCGATACCCATCAGCGACCAGGTGCCGGAGCTTATGTACATAACGTCGTCACCGTTGGACGGCACCGCCATAACGGCCGAAGCTGTATCGTGCGATGCGGCAAGGATAACGTCAAGGTCAAAGCCGACCTCTTCTCTTACCTTGGGCAAAAGTCTGCCTGCCTTGGTACCCGGCATTGACAGCTCTCTGAAAAGGCTTCTTTTGATACCGAAGGTGTCCAATATCTCGTCAGACCAGGAGTTGGTCTTAACATCAATAAGCTCGGTGGTGGAGGCATTGGTGTACTCGTTGAACTTGTTGCCTGTGAGGAGATACACAAAGTAATCGGGTATCATCAAAAAGTCGGTGGCCTTTTCCAACTGCTCGGGGTGGTTATCCTTTAAGGAGACCAACTGGAAAAGTGTGTTGAAGGTATTTGTTCCGAGACCGGTTATATCGTAGAGCTTGCGTTTAGACATAACCTCAAAGGTCTTTTCAACATAACCCTCGGTGCGGGAATCACGGTAGCCTACCGAATTGCCGACCATTTTGCCGTCTTTATCCAGCAAAACAAAGTCAACGCCCCAGGTGTCGATAGCCATAGTGGACGGAATCTTGCCGACCTCAGCACACTTTTTAAGACCTGCCTTGATCTCGCTGAAAAGACGTTCAGTGTTCCAGCAAAGTGTTCCGTTTACCTCGTCAAGACCGTTGTAAAAACGGTAGACCTCTTCGTACTTCATAACACCGTTTTCCAACCAACCAATGATATGACGTCCGCTCGAAGCTCCGATATCAACGCCAAGATGATACATATTGCACTCCCCTTTTTGTGATATTGGTTTGAATTAGTTTGATTTAAGTTAATGATATAATAAAATCAAAGCGAAATATACCCATATTTTTAATAAAATAGGGGTTATTTTTTTGTTTTTCGGTAATTAAGCGGTGACATACCGCATTTTTGCTTAAACAGATTTGAAAAATAATGCTGATCCGAATACCCAAGTCTTAGTGAAATATCCAAGACCGAAATCCCCGTATACTGCAAGAGACGCTTTGCGGCAATCATCTTTCGATCTATCTGATACTCATACGGTGTTTTTCCGAAGCGGTGCTTGAATGCTTTAATCAAATAGTCGTTGGAGCGGAAGATCAAACCCGACAGCTCATCGTTACTGATGATACGTTCAAGATTTTTATCGATATAAGCCTTTACTTTCAAAAGCTCGTCATCACCGCCCAATGTAAACGCAAAATTTTTAATAGATATCAAAAGTTCGTGCAGTTTTAAAGCCAGGGTGTCGTAAAAGCCGTATTGAGTTTCGTTTTCGGCACGGCTCATGGTATACAGCTCATCAAACTGCTTTTTAACGTCGCAGTTCTTGATGACGACAACGTTATCCAAACCGTAGACCCTCAAAAGCTCGAGAAACAGCGTACCTTTAATGTTAAAAAACTTTTTGATCCAAGGGTTTGCGGTGGAGGAATAGTACTCATGACGGACACCTGCCGGCAGAATATAAACATCGCCCTTTTCGGCGGTGTATTTCTGACCGTTCATTATAATAGTGCCGCTTCCCTCTTCAACATATTCAATAACCGAAATAGAGCTTTTCCTTCGGACTATTTTGTATGTTCCGTCGCAATACGACACACCCGAAATTTCAAGGCTTAACGGACTGTCCTCGTCATTGAATCTGAAATGGTTTATTTCCTCGTGCATACCCTCACCGCCTTTAAGCTTATTATACAATAGACGAAATAATTTAGCAAGATAAAAAGCAGGAACAGCAATTAAACCGTTCCTGCTACAAAATTACAGCTCGTATTCTTTATATACTTCCATTATAAATCGGCGGTCGGATTTGAAATCCTCGGGTCTAAGGTCGTCAAAAAGGCCTACGTGAAGCGGTACGACACGGTCGGCATCAATGGCATCAGCCAGCTTTGCCGCATCGGTCATATTGGTGTTATTGCCGACACCGTTTACGGGGATAAACATATAGTCGGGACTTTCGGGTGCGGATTCTACCACCTTACGGTTATAAAGCGTGTCGCCCGTAACATAATATATCTTGTCCCCATCGTCTATAACAACACCGATGGCCTCACGGTCGCTGTGCTCAGCCTTGACGGCGGTAAATTTAAGGTTACCCTCGGTCCAGGTAGTACCCTCATTGAACATTACAAAGTTGTTGTTGCCTTTAAGCTGACGCACGATATTCCACGAAGAAAACGGTGCGAGAACAACCTTATGGTTTTCCTTATTCAGTATCACAGGGTAGGTCTCGGGGTCGGTGTGATCCATGTGGTCGTGGGTAAAAATCACAATATCGTATTCTCCGTTAAGGTATTTTTCATCAACGGGAATACGGCGTTTTGATTTTGGATTAACCTTCGAACAGCTATCCGAAAGATAAGGGTCAACAATTATTCTTTTTCCGTCGGCCTCAAAAACCAGGCCTGCCTGCGTTATCCAAGTTACCTTCATAAAAATGCACCTCTTTCATTTACCTATATTTTACTTTATTTTTTATCCTAAATCAATATTAAAATTGTATTTTGTTTTTAAAATATCCTATTCTGCTTAATATTTTAGATGTTGCACTCCAATCTGCTATATACTTGACATCGGACGGTTAAAATATTATAATAAATATGCATAGATTCATATTTTTGAAAGGGAGTTTTCAAATGACATATAAAGAAAAATATCAGCAATGGCTGCAGTTTGATGCCGACACCAAAGCAGAGCTTGAAGCCATCACCGACGAAGCCGAGATATCCGACCGTTTTTACAAGGATCTTGAGTTCGGTACCGCCGGACTTCGCGGTATTATGGGCGCAGGCTCCAACCGTATGAACAAGTACACCGTCGGTCGTGCAACCTACGGCTTTGCACAGTACGTTCTTTCCAAGGGTGGCGACAACAAGAAGATCGCCATTGCTTACGATACAAGAAACAACTCGCAGTATTTTGCCAAGGTTACGGCAGGAATTTTTGCCGCAATGGGCTTTACCGCTTACCTTTACGAGTTTGTTGCACCCGTTCCCGTGCTTTCGTTCACGGTAAGACATCTTGGCTGTGTGGCAGGTGTTATGATCACCGCTTCGCACAACCCCAAGGAATACAACGGCTACAAGGTATATGACAACACCGGTTGCCAGCTTAACACCGAGGAAGCCAACGCCGCATTGGAATACATTAACAACATCACCGATTTTTCTACCATCCCCTTCTGTGAGGAATCGGAAAACATCAAGATGATCGGTGAGGATGTTCTGTCCGAGTTCTTGAAGGCTGTCAAGAAGCAGTCGCTTTATGAGGAGGCTTCAGACCTTAAGATCGTCTACACTCCCCTGCACGGTTCGGGTAACATTCCCGTCCGCAGAATGCTTGAGGGTCTTGACGTTACCATAGTCAAGGAGCAGGAACTTCCCGACGGTGATTTTTCGACCGTCCGCAGCCCCAATCCCGAGGAAAAGGATGCTTTGACCATTGCCATCCAAAAGGCCAAGGAAATTGATGCAGACCTTGTTCTTGGCACCGACCCCGACTGTGACCGTGTTGGTATTGCAGTAAAACACAACGGCGATTATGTGCTCTTTACGGGCAACCATACGGGTGCTATGCTGGTCAACTTCGTGCTCACGATGAAGAAGGACCGACTCAACGCAAAATCTACGATGATAAAGACCATCGTCACCTCCGAGCTTGGTGCCGACATCGGACGCAAGTTTGGTATCAACGTTGAGGAGACGCTCACCGGCTTTAAGTACATCGGCAACAAAATGAACAAATATGAGGCCGACGGCTCGGGAGAATATATCATCGGTTATGAGGAGTCCTACGGTTACCTCGTCGGCAACCACGCAAGAGACAAGGATGCCGTTGTTGCTTCAATGCTTATCTGTCAGATGGCCGCTTGGTATAAGAATCAGGGCAAGACCTTGGTTGACGGTCTGAATGAGCTTTATGCAGAATACGGCTACTATCTTGACACGCAGGACAGCTTCACCCTTAAAGGTCAGGACGGTGCCGAGAAGATCAAGCAGCTTATGGTGACCTTCAGAGAAAAAGGCACCTCGTTGATTGAGGGTATCAAGGAGCTGCAGGACATCAGCAAGGGCGTGCGTGACCTGCCGAAGGACAATGTTTTGAAATATATTTTTGAGGACGATTCATGGATCGCAGTCCGACCCTCGGGTACCGAGCCCAAGATAAAGGTCTACTACTCTATCAAGGCCGAGACCCGTGATGCCGCCGAATTGAGACTTGCCAAGATAAAGGAAGTCATCCACGGCATCATTAAATAAATATTACCTTTAACAACAAACCACCGCAGTACAAAATCGTACTGCGGTGGTTATGTTTAGATTAACTTAATAGTTACTATTTCAAAATTCTTTACGGGTACGGTAAGTGTTCTGCCGTCAAACGGGATCTCAGAGATCACGTTTTCAAGCATATCGCAGAGGTATGCTTTTTTGAAGCCGTCGGCAACGGTCAAAGTCGCCTTCTCGCGGCGGTCAAATGCATCATACATTCTGACTATCATACCGTTATCGTATTCACACTTCTTGATAGTTTCGATAATAACGTTTTCCTTATCGCAGTTGATGAGTGAGAATTCAGACGGTTTTGAACCGTTATTAGCTCCTATCAAAACCGATTCGAGCGGCTGATTGAGTGAATATGCCTCGTGAATTACGCCTGCCTCACGGAAGTCACCGATATGCGGCATAAGCGAATAAGTAAAGGTATGCTGACCCTGGTCGGCCACGGGATTCGGGAAGGTACCGCACTTGAGCAAAGTGATCTTTAAGGTACTGCCCTCGGTGTTGTGGCCGTATTTGCAGTCGTTAAGCATTGCAACGCCGTAGCCGCTTTCGCTCATATCCACCCACTTGTGTCCGTAGACCTCATATTTGGCCTTGTCCCAGCTTGTGTTTTCGTGGTTGGGACGAGAAACATGGCCAAACTGAATCTCATAGGTCGTGTTCATTGCGTGAACGTCCAACGGGAATGCGGCCTTTAGAACCTGATGCTGTTCGTGCCAGTCGATATCGCTCTCAAAGTCGATACGGGTATTGTCGGAATACAGCCAGATATTCTGTGAAACGGTTGATTTAAAGTACTTTTTGATCACCTTAAAGCCTGCGCGGCTACCGTCGAAAATAGGCTCGATCTCGGCCTTGCCGTCAAGCACCCACATCTTTTGCTTGTAGTAGTCCGAAAGCTCCCAGTTGTCGTAATTGAACGGGAAATCCTCGAAAATCTGCAACTCGTTTCCGAAATTGTTAGGCTTGATAACATCACGGTCGGCACGCTTATCAAAGAGCGTAACGATGCGTCCACTCTCATCAAGTGTCAGCCTGTAATAATTGTTTTCGGCGGTCAGACCGCTGACCGAAACCGCTGATTCGTAATTGATCGGCTTGATTACTTTCCAACCGAAAGCAGGTATCTCCTCGGTCTCAAAGGTCTTGCCGTCAACGGTAATTAAACCACGTCTTGCAAAGCCGAGCGGATTGTAAACAAGAATACCGCCATCGGTTTTGATATTTTCTGCAATTGCTTTAAGCTTTTCCGTGACGATATTGTTGCAGAACTCGGCGATCTCGGCGTAATCCTTGTCGCTTTGCTCATAGACCTCAAAAATTGAGGAACCGGGAATGATATCGTGGAACTGGTCGTGAAGCACCTTTGTCCAGTTGCCGTAAAGACCGTTTGCATCATAATCCTTGCCCATCAAAAGACCTATATACGACAAAGCCTCGGCCTTACTCAAAGCAAATTCCGACTTGCGGTTGCCCTTTTTGTTTTTACCGATGGAGGTGTATGTTCCACGGTGATACTCAAGGTACAACTCACCCATCCATTTAGGTCTGCGGTGAAGCTTTTCGGCGTTTTCGTCAAACTGAGCCTTTACCGAATCGAGATGCGGCTTTAAAAACTCCATCTGTGCAACGGGGATACCGGGCAGACCCTTTTTCAAACGGTCGTAGCGCTCAAGCATATCCTTTGTGGGACCGCCGCCGCCGTCACCAAAGCCAAAGGTGTGCAGAGAACGGTTGGCATAATCCTTTTGCTTATAGCGGTTCCAGGTGCCCTTCATCTGCGAAGCGGTCAGTTTGCCGACATAGGTGGTGTAATTCTGCGGTTCAACTCCGCGGTATTCCTGCGTTGTAATGAAGTTTGTAAATATTTCGGTACCGTCAAGACCCTCCCAATAGAAGGTGTCGACCGGCATTGTGTTGGTGTCGTTCCAGCTTATTTTAGAGGTCACAAAATGCTCGACACCGCACTTATTCAATATCTGCGGCAAGGCGGCGCTGTAGCCGAAAACATCGGGCAGAAACAGTATCTTACTGTCAACACCAAATTCATCCTTAAAGAACTTTTTGCCCTGCATTATCTGACGGATGAAGCTTTCGCCGCTGACGAGGTTACAGTCAGCCTCGAGGTACATTGCACCCTCGGGCTCCCATCTACCCTCTTTTACCAAAGCCTTGAGCTCCTCATATTTTTCGGGTGCTTCCTCTTTTAGGTATCGGTAAAGCTCGGGCTGGGACAGCATAAATTTAAACTCAGGGTACTTATCCATCAAAGCCTTGGCGGTAGAAAAGCTGCGCTGTATCTTCTCCCTCGTCTGCTCTCTTGTCCATTGCCACTCAACGTCGATATGGGTGTGACCGATAACATTAACGATAGGCTTGCCTTCGGTGGAGCAAAGCTTATTATACAGCTCCTCCTCGATAAACTCCAAAGCGGCTTCGATGCTGTCGTAATAAGCCTCGCTGTAGACCTCACGCATATCCAAAAGCATTGCGGTACGGTCAAGCACCGACATCATCTGAATATACTCATCTGAATTTTCGTTGAGCAAAAGGCAGGCATCATAGGCCGTCTGCATATCGTAGTACAGCTTTTCAACCCGCTTGTCATACTTCATCACCTGCATATTGAAGCCGACCGAGTCGTTTATCATACCAACATAAAAATAATTATGCACGGTATACTCGGTATCAGGCTCAAGATAGCCCTCGGTGTGGTTGGTGTCAAAGCCTTGGGTCATTTTGCCGTTTAAATACAAAAGACCCTGCGGATTGGTTGCATCCCACTTGCCCTCAAAGCCGGTGGTGCATTTAATCATAAGGTATTTTCTGTCGGGAATATCGGGAGTTTTAAAGGAAGCTCGTATCCAGAAATGCTCGTCCTTTCCCGTGAATTTAAAGCCCTCGGGCAACGGCTGCCAACCGTCAACGGGAAATTCGTTATTGGTCTTGTAGCCATCGGCTTTTACATATTCGAGGTCGGTCACCTTGAACATAGGGCCCTTGCGCTGACCCTCAAGCTTATCGCATATAACCTTTATCTTGTTTTTGATATCCATAAAACTACCCCACTATATCGGTATTTTAATTTATTTTACTACATTTTCTCTTGAATGGCAAATAGTATTGTGATATTATTCTTATGGTATTGTGATATTTATTGAAAAGAGTGATCGTTTTGGAAGCAAAGCTGTTGACCGCCGAGCGTTTTGTTGATATGAGGATGGAATGCTCCTACCGTTACGTTTTAAGCACCACCGAATACTTCCGACCGCATTATCACGATTATTATGAGCTGTTCGTTATGCTGGACGGAAACGCCCTGCATTGTGTAAACGGTGAGCAGATCAATCTCAAAAAGGGCGATATGGTCTTTATAAGACCCAACGACACTCACGATTACCTTTGCAGAAACGGTAAAGTATTTTCTATGATGAACATAACCTTTACTCAAAAGACTGCCGATGAGCTGTTTGGCTTTTTGGGCGAAGGCTTTAATTCAGACGCACTGAAGACCAAGCCCCTGCCCCCTACCGTTCATTTGAATGAAAGCGAGCTTGATTGGTTCAATTCCCGCATGGATTCGGTCTGTGCCATTGACGGCAACGACCTTAAAAACATAAAAACAGCCTTGAGAATACTGCTTTTCAGAATATTCACAAGGTTTTTCTCGGATTTCGGTGAGCAGGACGATGCTATGCCGTTGTGGCTCGATGAGCTGCTTGATGAAATGCGTCAAAACGGTAATTTCATCGTTGGTGTAGACCGTTTACTTGAGCTTTCGCCTAAGACCCGTGAGCATACATTACGTTGCATAAAAAAATACACCGATCATACGGCAACGGAATTCATAAACGGCTTAAGGCTTAACTTTATAGCCAATATGCTCCGCAACAGTAATCACAGTGTATCGGATATAATTTATGAAAGCGGTTTCAATAACATCAGTTGGGCTTCTACCCTTTTCCGTAAAAACTTTAAAATGTCGATGAGTGATTACAGAAAAACCAACTAAAGAATAAAGATTCTTCGCTAACGCTCAGAATGACAGAACTGATTTTATCATTCTGAGGCAGAAGGCCGAAGAATCTTTTTTATTATAATCAATCATTTATTTCTCAATTTTTCCAAAAACATCGGCATGGTTTTTACGCCGTATTCTTTAAGCGAATAATCGCCCTTTTGCAGACACCAATCATACATCAAGGCACGCTCGCAAAGCGCATAAAAGCGCACTATCTCCTTGACCGTCATATCGGTGGTTATCTCGTTTCGCTCCTGCCCACGTATCACCAGCTTGCGGATGAGCTTATAATAAACACGGTTGTGGTCAAGAAGCGATTGCTCACCCTTGGTTGTGACCTGTGTTGAAAACAGACGGCTTAACAGGTCGATATCTATCTGATTTTCGATCATACCGAAAAGCTCGGCATTAAGGTAAAGCAGAGCATCAATGCTGTTCATATCATCGGTGATGTTGGGCGACAGCTCCTCGTACTTTTCGTCGAAAAGGTAGGACAACGAGCTGAGCAAAGCATCCTTACTTTCAAAATAATGGTAAAATGAGCCTTTTGACGTGCCCGATTCCCACACGATATCCTCGACCGTGGTATCGTCATAGCCGTGGTCGTAAAACAGCTTCCAAGCCGCCGAAACTATCTTGCCCTTGGTGTTACGTGTGTTTTTTCTGCCCATTTTTCGCCCTCCTTAATACCTAATAATTTAAGATTTTATCCTCTGTTTTTAACGATTTTACCACATCTCGGGACTTTTTTCAATATTCACCTTGACGCAAAAATTCAGTTTTAATATAATCAAGGCAGAAAGAGGTGTTATATATGAAAAATGTCGTCAATATAGTCAACTTTATCCGTGCCTGTGAGCCGAGATGTCCTATGGACCTTTACGAACCCGTAGTAAAACAGATAGAGTTGGCAAATCGGCACGATCTGCCAACTACATTTCTTTTTCAGTATGATGCGTTGATCCTTCCTCAATACACCGATCTGTTCAAGGAGAAAAACGAGCGTTTTGAGTTAGGGCTATGGCTTGAAACTCCCAAGCCCTTGGTTGAAGCCGTCGGTCTTAAGTGGCGTGGACGTGAAGGCTTTGATTGGGATTGGTTCTCCCACGTGGGAATGCTTGTTGGCTATACACTCGAAGAGCGCAAGGCAATGCTTGACGAATGTATGAACAAGTTCAAGGAGATATTCGGATATTATCCAAAAACGGTCGGCTGTTGGGCTTTGGACGGTTACTCCCTGAATTATCTTGATAAGACCTACGGCCTTGACGCTGCAATGATATGCAAGGAGCAATGGGGTACCGACGGTTATTCTCTTTGGGGCGGATACTACAGCGAAGCCTACTACCCCTCACAGAACAATATGTTCTGCCCTGCCGATTCCGAAGCAACACAGATCAATATTCCCGTTTTCAGAATGTTGGGTTCCGACCCAATTGACCAATATATGAACGGTCTGGGCAAGTCGTGGCAGGGCGTTGAAACGCTTGAGCCTTCCTGCGGAGCCGGCAAGGATCCCGAATGGATAAACTGGTATCTTAACACCTATTTTGACAACAACAATATCGGCATAAACTACACCCAGGCAGGTCAGGAAAACTCGTTTGGCTGGAACAGGATGCACAAAGGACTTATTATTCAGTATGAGATCTTCGCTAAAAAGCGTACCGCAGGCGAGATTGAGGTGCTTAACTCTGCCGAGATCGGCCGAAGGTTCAAGGAAATGTACAAGGTTACCCCCTGCACCACCACCGTTGCACGTAAGGAGCACAGCAGCACCGCTTGGTTTAACAACAAGAACTACCGTGCAAGTATATACTTTAAGGATAGCTTGATGCTGCTGCGTGACATCTTTATCTTTGACGAAAAATACCGTGAAAGATATTTTGAAAACGTTGCCGAGGGTGAAAATCTGACCTTTGACAACCTGCCCTTGATCGACTGCTACCGTTGGAGTGCCAAGGACGGCGATGTTGGTGGCGGATATTTTGTCCACGACGGTCAAGACGTTGAGGTCATAAAGGATTTTGATTTTGAAAACATCGGTGAGGTTGGACTTAAGGTGACAGCTCACACCAACAAGGGTGATATAACTCTCACTTTCCACGAAAAAGAGATCGAATTCCGCTTCCCCACCGCAGGCTTTAGCCTTGATGCAAGAGTTTTTACCGAAAATTACATACCATGCTTCAGCGTTGACGGCAACGTATTAAAGCTACAATATAATGATGTTGATTACTGCGTGACGGTTGAAAACGGTACTCCCGAAATCACGAAAAACGGATATCGCATCACGGCGAATAATGACAGCTTTACTGTCAGATTATAATATAGCAAACCCCTTCGATGAGTGTATAGGACACAATCGAAGGGGTTGTTTTTTTATTATTTTAACTATTCTAATATATCTTCATAACTGACCTTTAAAATCGTCTTCAGTAAAATAATTTCATCGGGATATAAATGTCTTTGACCAACTTCGATCTTTGCAATAGCACTTCTGGTGATATCACAACCCTCTACCTGCATTTTTGCAGAAAGCATTTCTTGTGTCGGACCTGCATTAAGTCGAAGCTTTCTGATATTTTCGCCTATACGTTTTTCAACCTCTATATTCATCGTCATACCTCAACTGCACTTAATTAAGAACAAAGTATTTGACAATATTATAGGTTGATGTTATTATTGTTTTGCACTTATATAAGTGCATATATAAAAAAGGCGGTTAATTGTTATGATATGAACTTTTGGAATACGGTAAAATGATTATAGAATTATGAAAAATACTCCCGACAGAAAATAAAGCCTGTCGGGAGTATCATTTTTTATAAATTACTTCTTGATTCTTGCAACGCCGGAAGCAATAGCGGCCTCGGCAACCTTGGCGGCTACGGTCTTACCGATACGCTCGTCAAATGCAAACGGCATAATGTATTCCTCATTAAGCTCCTCATCCGAAATGAGCGAAGCAATAGCCAACGATGCGGCCATCTGCATATCCTCGTTGATATCGGATGCACGGACGTCCAAAGCGCCACGGAAGATTCCGGGGAATGCCATAACGTTGTTGATCTGGTTCGGGAAGTCGGAACGGCCTGTACCGACAACACGTGCACCTGCGGCTTTAGCCAGGTCGGGCATGATCTCGGGAACGGGGTTAGCCATCGGGAATACGATAGGATCGGCGTTCATCGACTTGATCATATCCTCGGTGACACAGCCGGGAGCCGAAACACCGACAAAAAGGTCTGCACCCTTCATGGCATCGGCCAAGGTACCGGTTTTTCTTTCACGGTTGGTGAGCTTGCTCATCTCCTCGTGTGCAGGGTTAAGACCCTCCATACCCTCGCAGATGATACCGAAACGGTCTACCATGGTAAGGTTCTTGACGCCAAGCTTCAAAAGATGCTTACCGATTGCAATACCTGCCGAGCCTGCACCGTTGATGACGCACTTGATCTCGTCAATTTTCTTGCCGGTCAGACGGAGTGCGTTGAGCACTGCGGCACCGACAACAACAGCAGTACCGTGCTGGTCGTCGTGGAAAACGGGAATATCGCAGATCTCTTTGAGCTTCTTCTCGATCTCGAAGCAACGGGGTGCGGCAATATCCTCGAGGTTGATTCCGCCAAAGCCACCCGAAATGAGGTAAACCGTACGGACGATCTCGTCTACATCCTTGGTACGAAGGCAGATAGGATAAGCGTCAACATCGGCAAACTCCTTAAAGAGGACGCATTTACCCTCCATAACCGGCATACCTGCCTCGGGACCGATGTCACCAAGACCCAAAACTGCGGTACCGTCGGTAATAACGGCAACCGAGTTCCAACGGCGTGTCAGCTCAAAGGACTTCTCATAATCGTTGTGGATTACCATACAAGGCTCTGCAACACCGGGGGTGTAAGCCAAGGACAGCTCTTCCTTATTGGTAACGGGTGTGCGGGAAACGACCTCAAGCTTTCCTGCCCACTCATAATGCTTTTCTAATGCACGTGCTTTGATATCCATTGTAATTCTCCTTATTTATAAGACGAGCTTGTGTTGACCTCGTCGAAGTTGACATCGCCAAGATACTTAACAGGATCGAGACCGACATATTTGCACATATCAAACATCTCGGCAACGGTGTTGATGTTAACGTCGATACCGTTCTCGAGTCGGTCGGCCTTGGCAAAGACTTCCTTCTCACCGTGGGTGTAGATTCTGTCACAACCCTCGGATTTGGGACTTTCACGGAGCTCACGCATAAAGGTAGACAAATGCTCCTTGATCTCTTGAGGATCACCAAATACCTTGGGATCAATAGCGATAAAGCCGTGGCAGGTACCGCCCTTGCCGTTGGTGTGGGTATGGTTAGAGGTAATACCCATAGAAAGAATGGAGGTAAACAGCTCACAGAACATACCGTAGCCGTAGCCCTTATGCGAGCCGAGGGTCTCGGTCTCACCGCCCAAGGGCATAATACCGCCGCCGTTTTTGGCAACGATGTTCTTGAGAACATCAGCGGCATCCGAGCTTCCCTTACCCTGCGCATTGAGTGCCCAGCCTTCGGGAAGAGGCTTGCCCATCTTGTTGTAGACCTCAAGCTTACCACGGGTTACAACGGTGGTGGAGGCATCGAAGAAGAAATCGTAAGGCTCTGCAGGTGCGGCGATTGCAATGGGGTTGGAGCCGAGCATTGCGAGACGGCCGAAGGTGGGAACCATAATTGCCTCGGAGTTGGTGAACGACATACCGATAAGACCTGCATCGCAAGCCATCTTTGCATAGTAGCCTGCAATACCGTAGTGGTTGGAGTTACGGACGGTAACGATAGCCATACCGGTGGTCTTTGCCTTTTCGATAGCAATGTTCATTGCCTTATGGCCGATAAGCTGACCCATACCGTCGTGGCCTTCAATAACGGCCGAAACGGGAGTCTCAAAAACGATTTCGGGCTTGGCCTCAACCTTGATAAGACCCTTCTTGATACCGTTGTGATAACGGGCAAGTCTCTGCATACCGTGAGATTCGATACCGTAAAGGTCGGAAAGCAGCAGAACATCGGTGATGATCTCGCTTTCAGCCTTTGTGAAGCCGAATTTCTCAAAGCAGTCCTCGCAGAAGGTCTTGAGCTGAGGATATGTGTATCTGATGTATGATGTCATAACAGTCTCTCCTTTTTTGACACTAAATTATGACTATTGTACTACTTTATCCAACATTATGCCATTGGCAATTTGTTAAATTTTTGTCATTGTTTTTTGGTAAAATTCAACATAAAGCAACAGCACCCAAGCGTGTGGCTCGAGTGCTGTAATAAAAAACGGATTTAGTCGTCAATAGATTTATCGGTTGCGGTGTTGTAAATACTTACAACCTTTTCGGAAGGTGCCTTTGTGCAAAGGGTGACAACTACCGATACGATAGTGCCGACAATGAAACCGGGAACGATCTCATAAACACCGAGATTGGTGACGACCGCTTCGGTAACGGTGCTTGTAAAGAGCACCAACCATGCGATATCGGCAACGGCGCCTGCGAGGATACCTGCAACGGCACCTGCATAGTTGAATCGCTTCCAGAAAAGCGAAAGGATAACAACAGGACCAAATGCGGCACCAAACAGACCCCAGGCATTTTCAACCATGGCCATAATGTTTGAAGCCCATGCGTTCTTTCCGTTAAGACCCGACATTGCAATAAGCAGGCCTACGATCGTAACAACAAGAACAACGATACGACCGACCCAAAGGATCTCCTTATCAGAGGCCTTGTTCTTTCTGATGAGCGGCTTATAGATATCGCTGGTGAAGGAAGACGATGCAACCAACAACTGCGAGTCGGCGGTGGACATTGAAGCCGCAATAATAGCCGAAAGAATGATGCCTGCGAAGAATCCGGGGAACATATCGTTAACGATATTAATAAACAGGTTCTGCTGGTTGCCTGCAGGTATAAGCTCTCCTGCCAATGAGCTTCCATCAGAGAACAGATAGGTTCTTGCAAGGAAGGCTATCATAATAGCGGCACCAAGAGTGATGATAAGCCAGGTGATGGCAACGGTTGAGGATTTTTTGATCATCGAAGACTTCTTGATAGCCATAAAGCGTACAAGAATGTGCGGCATACCGAAGTAACCGAGACCCCAGCCAAGGCCGGAAATAATATCCTGCCAGCTTGCGGTGAAGGGGTTTGCATTAAAAGCAGTCACACCCTCGGCGAAAGCGCCCTCAAAAGCAGGATCAAAATCACCAAAAGAATACATGATGATGGGAACAGCAAGCAATGCGACCAGCATCAAAAGACCCTGGAAGAAATCGGTCCAGCAAACAGCCTTGTAGCCACCCATAAAGGTATAAACAAGAATGATTGCTGCAAAGATGATCATTGCAAGCTCTTTGTGGCTGTTAAACCAAGGAATAACTGCACAGAAAACTGCCGTTCCGGCATTAAAGGCCGATGCAACATAAACGGTAAATGCAATAAGGAAGATTATTGCACAAACGACCTTAAGCACGGGACTTGAAGAAGCAAAACGGTTGGTCAAATACTGCGGAAGAGTGATAGAATCATCTGCAGCCTTCGAAAAACGGCGAAGTCTTTTTGCAACAATAAGCCAGTTACCGATAGTACCAAGTGCAAGACCGATACCGATCCAAACCTTGCCCATACCGAAGGCAAGAATGCTTCCCGGGAAGCCCATAAGCAACCATCCGCTCATATCGGATGCCTGCGCACTCATTGCGGTGACCCACGGACCCATAGAACGTCCGCCTAAAAAGTAGTCCTTTTCATTGGAACCCTTGGATTTAAAGAAAAATACAATTCCAATGGTAAGCATAAGTGCAAAATAAAGGAAAAACGCTAAAATTTGAGACATATACTCATCCTCCTAATAAAAATACCTTAGTATATTAACACACTTTTAACAAGAATGCAATACAGAACGTAGTCTATTTTGAAATTAATTTATAACGTTGAATTTGGCTTAACACAAAGGTTTTTTATATTAGACCAAAAAGTGTACTTGAAAGCACACTGCAGTATTTTAGGTATTTGTAAAAATATTTTTAAGCCCTTGTAAACCGAAATAAACGGTGGTATAATGTTGTTTTAGTAAAGAAATTCTTACTGTGAGGTATTTTTTATGACTAAAATTGATATCTTTTCGGGCTTTTTGGGTGCAGGTAAAACTACTTTGATCAAAAAGCTTATCAACGAGGCCTATAAGGGCGAAAAACTTGTTCTTATAGAGAACGAATTCGGCGAGATCGGTATCGACGGCGGATTTTTGAAGGACGCCGGAATTGAGATAACCGAAATGAACTCGGGTTGCATCTGTTGCAGTCTGGTGGGTGATTTTGGTGAAGCTCTCAAAAAGGTTTTGGCCGACTACTCCCCCGACCGCATTTTGATCGAGCCCTCGGGTGTCGGAAAACTGAGCGACGTTATCCGTGCCGTTCAGAATATCGGTTCGGATGACATTGTGCTTAACGGCTTCACCACCGTTGTTGATGCCAACAAGTGCAAGATGTATATGAAAAACTTTGGCGAGTTTTTCAACGATCAGATCGAGCACGCAAGCTCTATTATTTTGAGCCATACCGACAATATTTCGGACGAAAAGCTGAAAAAATGCGTTGAGCTTATCCGTGAGCACAATGCCGATGCAACCGTTATCACCACCCCTTGGGGCGACATTGACGGCGTTGCAATATTGAATGCAATGGAGCAGAAGAACACCCTTGCAATTGAGCTTGAAAAGCTGGCTCACGAGCATGAGCATCATCACCATCACGATGACGATTGCGATTGCGGCTGTCACGACCATGAGCATGGACATCACCATGATCACGATGACGAGTGTGAGTGCCATGAGCATCATCACCATGAGCATCATCACCACGAGGGTGAACACGAGCACCATTATGATGAACACGGCAACTGTGAGTGCGGACATCATCACGGCGACCACGATCATGAGCACGAGCATCACCACCACGATCACGACCACCACGAGCATCATCACGACCACGGTGAGGAATGCACCTGCGGATGCCACGACCATCACCATCACCACGCTGACGAGGTGTTTACCTCCTGGGGTAAGGAAACCACCAACAAGTACACCGTTGAGGATATTACCAACGCTTTGGAAGCACTCGATGACGACAAGACCTACGGCTTCGTTTTGAGAGCCAAAGGTATTGTCCCTGCTACCGACGGCAAATGGATCCACTTCGACTATGTTCCCGGTGAGCCCGACGTGCGTATCGGCTCTGCCGAGATAATCGGCCGCCTTTGTGTTATCGGTTCCAAGATAAACGAGGATGCCCTTGCAGCCCTTTTCAAGATCTGATGTGAGGTAGATTATGGAAATACCTGTATATCTTTTTACCGGCTTTTTAGAGTCGGGCAAGACTAAATTTATTCAAGAAACCTTGGAGGACGAGCGCTTCAACTCGGGAGAAAGAACTCTGCTTATTGTTTGCGAGGAAGGCGAAGAGGAATATGAGCCCTCGAGATTTTCGGGTAAGAATGTGTTTATCAAGGTCGTTGATTCGGCTGAGGAATTAACCTCGGACGCCCTAAAACGCTGGCTTAAAGAGACCAAGTCGCAGCGTGTTATTATCGAGTACAACGGAATGTGGACGCTGGACAACCTTTACAATGCCATGCCCGAAAAGTGGACGGTATACCAGGAGCTGATGTTTGCCGATTCCACCACCTTTGTAAACTACAATGCCAATATGAGAAGCCTTGTTGTTGACAAGCTGAAATCGGCCGAGCTGGTTATTTTTAACCGCTATGAGGATTCTATCGACAAGATGCCGTTGCACAAGACAGTCCGTGGAATTTCACGAAATAACGCCATTGTTTATGAGTACACCGACGGAAGCACCGAGGAGGACAACATTGAGGATCCCCTGCCCTATGACATAAATGCGGCTGTTATTGAGATAGCCGATAACGATTTTGCTCTGTTTTACCGTGACCTTATGGAGGAATCGGACAAGTACCACGGCAAGACCGTTAAGTTCAAAGCAATAATTGCACGTGAAAAGGGCAAGATCCCCGACGATCAGTTTATTGCAGGACGTCACGTTATGACCTGCTGTGCCGATGATATTCAGTATGCAGGCTTTATTGCCGAGACCGAAAAGCCCTGCACGATGCTCAAGACCGGTGATTGGCTGAACGTGACCGCCAAGATCTCCATCGAAAAGCATCAAGCCTACCGTGGCTACGGACCCGTTTTAAAGGTCATCACCTACGCACAGACAAGTGAACCCGAGGAAAAGGTCGTTACATTCTAAACTCTACACAAAATTCAAAGATCCTTCGCTACGCTCAGGATGACACCGAACTTTAAGTTCTGTCGTCATGAACGAAGTGAAGGATCTTTCTATTCAATATTATAAGCTTTAATATTCAGCATTTCCGACGGTTCTGGGGTACGGTATAACATCACGAATATTGGAAACTCCCGTGAGGTACATAACGATTCGCTCAAAACCAAGACCAAAGCCTGCGTGCTTGGTGCCGCCGTATTTACGAAGGTTGACATACCACCAGTAGTCCTCTTCCTTTAGACCGCATTCCTGCATTCTTTGAAGCAGAACATCAAGGCGCTCCTCACGCTGGCTTCCGCCGATGATCTCGCCGACACCGGGGACAAGCAGGTCCATTGCGGCAACGGTCTTGCCGTCGTCGTTCAAGCGCATATAGAAGGACTTGATCTCCTTGGGGTAATCAACAACGAACACCGGCTTTTTGAACACCTTTTCGGTGAGATAGCGCTCGTGCTCGGTCTGAAGGTCGCTTCCCCATTCCACGGGATATTTAAACTCCTCGTTACTGCTTTTAAGCAGCTCGACAGCCTCGGTATAAGTGACCTTCTGATAATCGGAATTTGCTAGTGTGTTAAGCCTTTCAAGCAAGGTCTTATCAACAAAGCTGTTGAAGAACTCAAGCTCCTGCTTACACTTACATAAAACGTGGTTGATGATGTATTTTATCATATCCCACGCAAGCTCCATATCGTCCGAAAGATCGGCAAAGGCCATTTCGGGCTCGATCATCCAAAACTCTGCCGCATGACGTGCGGTGTTGGAGTTTTCGGCTCTGAAGGTTGGGCCAAAGGTGTAGATATTGCCGAAAGCCAAGGCATAGGTCTCACCCTCAAGCTGACCCGATACGGTTAAGTTAGCGCTTTTGCCGAAGAAATCCTTTGACCAATCGATACTGCCGTCCTCGTTTTTCGGAGGATCATTAAGGTCAAGCGTGGTAACACGGAACATCTCACCTGCACCCTCACAGTCGGAGCCCGTGATAAGCGGTGTATGAACGTGAACAAAGCCTTTTTCATTGAAGAACTGATGAATAGCAAAGGCAATTTCGCTTCTGACACGGAATACCGCCGAGAAAAGATTGGTTCGAGGACGGAGATATGCCTGCTCACGCAAATATTCCACCGTGTGGCGCTTTTTCTGCAAGGGATAATCGGGTGTCGATGTACCCTCAACAGCGATAGAATCGGCATTTATCTCAAACGGCTGCTTGTTTTGGGGTGTTGCGATAACTTTACCCGTTACAACAACGGCCGAACCGACGTTAAGAGAGGCAATTTCGTCATAATTTGCCACCTTTTCACGCTCAAAAACTATCTGAACACCTTTAAAGCAGCTACCGTCGTTAAGGTCGATAAAACCGAAGGATTTTGAATCACGGATGCTTCTTGCCCATCCGCCGACCGTAACAGACATGCCGTCAAAAGCGGAAATATCGTTATATAGATCTTTAAATAATACTCTTTTCATATACACCAAACCAAATTATATTTTCCTTAAAAATCACCCGTGAAGGTATCACGGGTGATTCTTTTATTAATTACCGTCAACGATAAACCAATCTCCGTCGATCTTGGCAACGACAAACTCACGGTCGAGCGTATCGTCTTTCTTGTCTCCATCGATAGAAAACTCAACCTCTATTTTATATGCTTTTGAAACCGACTTTTTGGGCACTCCCTCATCTTTGAGCTCGTCAAGAAGCTCCTCAAAATCGTCGCCCTCGACCTCTTTTTCATAGGTGACCTCATAATCGATATCAAAATCCTCGCCGTAGGTCGCTATCACGGTCTTATGTGTAACTTCAAGCAAAGACTCAAGCTGATCTTTATATTTGCTTTCTGACAACCCAAGATCATCAAGCTCTTTTTGAACCAAAATGTCGGGTTGAGAATCAAAGAATGCATCCACATCGGCGTAATACATTGCATCGACATATTTATCAATAGCCGTTTCGTATCCGCCGCCGAAAATAAGGCAAAGCGCAACGATAACAGCAATGACACCGACAACGGCTCCCAGAATAATTCCGGTAAGCTTTTTGTCATTCTTCATTTTACTGAAAAGCCATACAGCCTTATCCTTTGTGAGATTGGCTATTTTTTCGCCGGGAGTAAGGTCATTACCGTTATTATCCGTCTGCTGAGGCGGTGCAACATTAAAGCCGCAGTTATAGCATTGAACGGCATCATCCTGCAGTTCGGTGCCGCAATTTCCGCAAAACTTACTCATATTATTACCTCCGATAAGAGTTTTTTACATGAAAATTTTAACATACAGCCATTATAAAGTCAAGCAAAAAGCCGAAAACACCGAAGCAAACGCTTCGACATTTTCGGCTATAAAATTTAATGGGCTATAATGCCGTTATCGGAGAATTTTTTGTCGCTGATAATACCGCTGATCCCACCGAGTGCGGATTCGGAATCAAGGATGTTATCATTTTCAAAAGCATCGTCACCGAATCCAAAGTCGGGCTCATCGAAATAATCGTCACCGTAGGTATCATCGAAGCCGTATCCGTCATCGATATACGAATCGTCTCCGTAATCGCCACTTGTTAAACCGTTGAGAGCATCGATCAATTCCTGAGGCATACCCGCATCTTTAAGGCCGTTTATAAGAACGTTGGGGTCAAAGGCCGAGAGATAATTGATGATGTCGTCCTCATTTTTGATAGAAACGGCATCCTCCGGGATATCGATTCCGAACGACTTGGTCTCTTTATTGGAGGCTGTGACCGAAATGATCATATCCTCGCCGTGGTTAAGGGTAACTCCGAGAGAAGCGTGCTTTTCATCGGAGGTCATGCTGATGACGAGAGATGCAGACTTGAGCCAATCGGACGCCTTCTTGGGAAGGTCGAGCTCATCGACTAGCAGATCACACATCTCATCGGTTACGGTTACGGTAAACACACCGTTGACGTAGTTATCCTCGATAAGGTCAACATCGTAATCCTTAATATTGACATTGATATACTTCACACCGTCAATAAAGAGTTCAATGTCGCCCTTCATCTTGGTGCCTTCGACCTCGCCTTCGCCGAGGAGCTTAACGACCTCACGCTCTGCAGAGCCGACAAAGACCTCGATACCGACATCGGTACCGTCATGGGTCGATGCGTAACGGACTACCATGTCGCTGAAATCGACCTTAAACTCACGGCCGATGGCCTCACCCTTACCGTCTACCCAGGTGATAAGGGTAAACTCAAACTTATCGCCTTCAGTAAACTCAACGTTCTTGAGTTCCTCCAGCAGTTCATTGATCTCATCAATGAAATCATCGTATTCAGCGTTGAGCTCCTCGTCGGAAATAAGCTCACCGCCGACATTTTTGGCCATATCCTTGATGATCTGCTCAATTTCCTTGTCGTCTTTAAGCTCTCGCAAAACAGCCTTGAGCATATCACGGACGGTCTCCTCGTTGACAACAACGGTCAGCTTGGTGCAATCCTGTGCAACACCGTTGGCAACCAGAGTGGTCGACTCTTCCTTAACATTTTCTATCGAATCAACAACAATGGTGAGATACTTTTCGATGAGAGCGGTCATGGTCTCCTCATCGGGCAGGATGCCATAAAAATCAAAACCAACCTCAGGTACTTCTATATCGTCAAAGTTACCGTATTCGAGATCGGAATAATCAAGCAGCATAAACTGCTCATTCAACTGCTCGGAGCGGATGTAGATCTTCTTATTTTCCGAATCGAAGATCAACTCACCGCCGAGGATAGACTTATCGTTAAGCAGCAGGTTTCCGTTAGTTTCCAGCAGATTTCCGTTAGAAGCCGTATTGGACGAAACGCCGATGCTGGAGATCCAGGAAATATCTTCCTTGGCAATACCTGCTTCGGTTGCGATGTAATCCATCAGAACATCACCGAAGCTGATCTTGAACTCGCCCGTGGTGCCATAGCTTGTGTTTGCAGTGCTGAAGCGTCCGAGTGCACTTCCGAAGCTTGCGGAAAAGTTCTTGACGTTCTTGGTCTCAACATACTGATAGTATGATGTAGGAGATGAGAAGGTCTTTACGGTGAAGTTTTCAACATAGTCCCACAAGAAAACGGTGCACAATGCGATGACCGCTACGGCCGCCGCAAGAATGCTGATGACGGTGACCTTTTTCTTATTGGTCTTTTTGGGAGCAGGTGCAGGCTCGGTGTCTGCAGGTGCTTCTGCCGTCACCTCGGGAGCAGCCTCCACAACGGGTTCTTGAGCAGGAGCTGCCTCAACCTGAGGTTCGGACGAAACAGCAACGGGCTCGGCTGCAACAGGTTCTGCTGCAACAGGTTCTGCTGCAACAGGTTCTGCCGCAACAGGTTCTGCCGCTACGGTCTCCACGGGAGTGCCGCAGTTCTCACAGAACTTTTCTCCTTCTTTGATCTGAGTTCCACATTTAGAGCAATACATATTTTTTCTCCTTTTTAAAAAGTTATCTCAAGGGTCTGCCGCATTGGGTGCAGAAGGCTGCCTGCGGCGATACCCTATTACCGCACGAGGGACATACGCCTAAACTCTGAGGCATAGGCTGTTGAGGCTCCATCGGAGGCTGGGGTGCCATCGGAGGCTGGGGTGCCATCGGAGGCTGGGGTGCCATCGGAGGCTGGGGTGCTACCGGAGGCTGGGGTGCTACCGGAGGCTGGGGTGCTACCGGAGGCTGGGGTGCCATCGGAGGCTGGGGCGCTACCGGAGGCTGAGGTGCGACCGGCGGCTGAGGTGCGACCGGAGGCTGGGGTTCCTGAACGGGTTTTACGAGCATCGCTCCGCAACGTGTACAGAAACGCAACTGCGACTGACACTCTGCATGGCAGTTTTGGCAAACCACGATACCTTTAAGCCAATTAAGCTGTGCCTCAAGCTCGGTTATCTGTGCGTTCAAAGCATTTACGTTGGCTATCAGCTCTGCATATTCGCCGTCGGTATCATCCTTATGCTGAATGTAGTATCTCGTACCGATATCGAGCAACAGACCCTTGACCTGTTCGTTAAGCTTATCACGCTTGGCACCAAGCACGACCTTATTGTTTAAATCTTCAAAAAATCCCATATAAACCACCTCAAATTCAAATTCTGTCCTTGATTTTATATTAACATTTTACACAATTAATGTCAAGTGATTTGAAGGGGGTGGATTTTTGTTCCTCATATATTAGGTAAATACCGACAACCGTATATTACATATTCGAAAAAAATATTTTTTACATCAAATTTTTTATTGCATATGAGGCGTTTTTCATTTATAATATTATTGTAAGATCCGCTTGACGGACAAAAAAGGAGGAAATTATATGAACGCAAACCTTAACATCAAAAAGTACATAGCAGAGTTTATCGGCACCTTTGTGTTGGTATTCGTTGCCTGCGGTACTGCCATCGTTACCGGCGCAAACACCGTTGCAACAGCTCTCGCCTTCGGTCTGGTAATTGTTGCTATGGCCTACACCATCGGTAACATTTCGGGCTGTCACATCAACCCTGCCGTATCGGTCGCAATGTTCCTTAACGGCAAGCTTTCACTTATCGACCTTATCGGTTACTGTGTTGCACAGTTTGCAGGTGCAACCGTTGCCAGCTTTGTGCATTTCCTGTATTTTGACGAGCTTATCGGTGACCTTTGCTCCTACGGTGCCAACCGCATCATGGACGGCGGAGATGCCATTCTCACTTCGCTCACCGTTGAGATCATTCTGACCTTCATCTTTGTGCTTGTCATTCTTGTTGTGACCTCCAAGCCTGAGCTTTCCAACATAAGCGGCCTGCTTATCGGTCTCACTCTGACCCTGGTCCATCTTTTCGGAATCGGAATGACCGGCACCTCGGTCAACCCTGCAAGAAGCTTTGGCCCTGCCCTTTTCGCAACCGATGCAATCGGTGATTACTGGCTGTTCCTTATCGCTCCCATCATCGGCGGTGCACTCGCAGCCTTCACCTACATCTACGTATTCAAAAAGGACGAAGCACAGCAGTAATTTCACTTAAATTCCAAAACACCGCAGTCCAAAACGGACTGCGGTGTTTTTTTGAGCATATTTAATTTGAAGGTACCAAAAGCATTTTGTTTTGCGGCTCATCGGCATCATCTATGCCGTTTACGGCGCAAACCTTTTGCGGTGAGGTCTTGTATTTTTTGGCAACACACCATACCGATTCGTTTTCGGCAAAATACAAAACTGCGGCGGTATCGTGATCCTTTGAGACCGCTTCTTCGCTGATAATGGCCGAAACAACAGCCTCTTGCTCCGTTTGAAGGAACACGTTGAATTTTGTGTTCAGCTCGACCGAAACCTCTATTCTGTTATCGGCATTAACTGAATAATTGACCGCCTTGACCGTAACTTCAGGCTTAAAAACAGCATCATCGGCCGATATTAAGGTGCTAAACTCAAAGTCAAGCTCCTTTTCAAAATAGGCCCTACCGTCGTTATCCTCCGAACACAAAGCATTAAGCGTAACGGTACCTCTTACAACAGCCTCGCCGTTTTCAACTCCCCAATGCTCGACCTTTGGACAGCACCAAATATCATAAATATCGGTAACGGTAAGTCCTATCGGGTCGATCGTTTTCTTGCAAACAAAGTTTTCACAAATACTTTGGCCGAATTGCTGAAGTTTGATCCTTTCCTTTATGATATCGGCCTTGAAAACGGTAGAAAATGCATCGGTCACACGGCATATCCCGTCCTGCTCATACGGGAAGACGGTAAGGCACATTTTGGCTTCAAACGATACGTTTCTAACCTCGCCGTCCATTGAGGTCTTGGTTCTTACATCGAGCGCCTGAACCTTTATAAACGAGTCAAACAGCAGATCCTCCGATTCGCTGACACAATCCACCACCTGCGAAAACCCACGTGTTTCGGTCAGCAGTATGGGGCGTCCCTCGGGCGAGGGGCAGTATAGCAGTTCAAGCGTGAAATCTCCCTTTACCACCGCCTTACCGCTGACGTATTTGCACTCGTCGACCGTAGCCTTGGCATCGGCTCTGATAAGTCTGCCGATCGATGGACGGTTTTGGGGGATCTGCAGGTCATCATCAACAAAAATGCTTTTTTCTATAGGAGGTAAAGCACGAACCACCTTACAGCAATCATTTTTAGAGTGTATCCCCTCACCCTGAAGCTCGGTGATCACACTCTTGCGCTTTATATCCCAAACGGTGACCGAAATCCCGATAGATCCGTGCATTTCAAGCTTTCTGGGGCCTACAGCCTTGGTATTAAGATAGTTCACCATAGGCACCGCTTCGGCGTAACAACCGTTGGCATCGGCCGTTTCAACTGTTTTGGTAAACGGACAGATATGGTTTGCGCTGTTGAGCTTTCCCTCGGGGTCAAGATATATCACCGTCATGGCAAGCTGTCCGCCGATGCTGATACCGTTTTCGGTGCATTGTGTTGACAGAGCATTTGGTTCGGCAATGCATTTCAGCACCTTGTTGACCTCGGGACAGTAATCGGCAAGAGTAATTTCGGTATCAATGCTTTGCTCGCAGGAATGCTCATAGGTCGTAACCTTGGACGTTAAGGTTGTCTCGTGTTTATTTAATTCCATATTTTTCGCTCCTAACAAGTATTTATGTTTATACTTATTCAAAGTTTTGTAAAAATAGAACAAAGGCAGGTAAAACCTGCCTTTAATTTATGTATTTCCCGAATTGTCCTTTTTGATCTTAAAAATTGCTCTTAAGATTCCGCTTAAAAGCTTGGGGCTTTTGATAACAACGATCTTCATAAAATCTCTCCCGTCAGTATTTGCAAAGAATTGCGAGCGTGATGACGGCTACGGTCAGCACGGCAATAATAAACGCCGAGGAGCAAAAATATGAAACTATAAGTCCTGCCACAAAGGCCATTGCCACCGCACTGCACCGTGTTTGTCTTTTATAACGCAAAATAACCGCCTCACTCTCTTACGCCATTATACGCAAAAAAGCAAAAGCGGTTACTTTAAGATGTTTGGTAGTATTAAATATTTTTGTCGACCCACATAATGAGCAGCTTGCCGTTTTTGACCGAAACGGTCGTGTCGCTCTCGGCACAGTTGCTGACACCAATGGGGAAATTTGCCGTTAAAGTGGCATTAGTCAACGGATATTCAGCGCCGATAATATCGACACCTTCGGCATCACGGTCAATGGCGAACACCGAAAGATAACGGTTTTTATCAGCCTTAAAGGTCTTACATTTATTCTTAATGACCGAGACCTCAAAGCCGTTGCAAATTGCCGTTGCATCAGCATCTTCTTTTTGCTCAACGATCCAGCAAAGCGTCTGGAACATTGCCATATTCTGATCGGGACGAGAACCGTAGCCGCCAAGGATGGCAAACCGTGAAAGCCCACGTTCAACTCCGCAACGTGCGGCAAACAAAAGGTCGGTATCGTCCTTATGAGTGGGTAGCTTTACGGTTTCAACGCCTTTTGGCAAAGCACCGAAAAATGAGTCAAAATCACCCACGATAAGGTCGGGTCTTACATTGGATTCAAGGCAAAACTTCAGACCGCTGTCGGCCGCAATAACAAAATCGTTTTCGGTTATCTTTTGAAAAAGCTCGGTCGGTCGGTCGCCGCCTGCAACGATAACACAACGTGTTTTCATTTTTTATTGATCTCCCAGGATTTGATCTTTTTGAGGTCTTCAAACATCGAAACATAGCTTTCGTGACGGGTCTTGGCTATCTCGCCGCATTTTACGGCGTTGATGACCGAGCAATCGGGCTCATTGACATGGGTGCAGGAATTGAACCGACATTCTCCGAAATGCTCGGAAAACTCCGGGAAGCAGAATTTCAGTTCATCCTTGTCATTCAGCATAAAATCGGTCAGCTCAAGGGTGGAAAACCCGGGCGTATCGGCAACATAGCCGCCCGAGACCTTAAACAGCTCGACCGTCCTTGTTGTGTGCTTGCCACGACCGAGTTTTTCGCTGACCTCACCCGTCGACAGCTTTACGCCCTCAAGTAAGCGGTTAAGTAGGCTTGATTTTCCCACGCCCGAATTTCCGCAAAAGGCAGAAATGCAGCCATCAAGCTCTTTTTTTATCTCCTCGGTCCCCTCACCCGTTTCAGCCGAAACGACAAAGGTCTTATACCCAGCCGTTCGGTAGGCTTCGGGCAGGATGCCGAAGTCGCCGAGGTCGGACTTATTGAACACGATAACGGGCTCGACACCGATATGCTCACAAATGGCGGTCATACGGTCGATAAGCAATGGATTAGCCTGCGGTATCACCGCCGCAGACACAATAAAAAGCTTGTCAAGATTGGCAAGCGGAGGTCTTAAAAGAAAATTTTTACGTTCAAAAACAGCCTCAACGGTACCTTTTGAGCCCGACAGCGTGAACTCAACACGGTCGCCTGCCGACGGCGAGATACCCTCTTTTCTGAAGGAGCCGCGCGGCTTGCACTCATATACCTTATCGCCGGCTTCCACATAGCAGAAGCCGGCAATAGATCTGATTATAATACCGTTGAGCTTATTATCGTTTAAGCTCATAGTTTATCCTTGTGTGTCAGAATTTGTACTGCTTGTACTGTTCTCACTTGAGGTGCCGCCCTCTGATGAGGTCGAGTCCTCGCTCGAGTCACCGCCGACGGTAAGATACTTGCCGAGGTCATCGTGGATCTTGACCGTCTCGGTCTTGTTGACCATATCAATGGTATAGACCAAAGCCTTCTTGATGGTGGGACCGTCCTCCGACTTGAGGTTGATGGTAAGTGTGGTAGTAGTATCGGTTATACCCTTAAGCTGTACCTCCCACTTGCCGTCATAATCATTGACGTAAACGCTCTGGGTGCCAAGCTCTTTACCTCCCTGAACAGCCTCCAGGGTGACCTTATAGTTTTCGGTGAAGTTGTTGGGAAGATCGTCAATAACAACGGTATAAGAATAGCTCTTCTTACCGGTACTTACAACAAGGTCGATCACGGTTCCTGCAGGAACGCTGTAGTTGGTTGCGTAATCGGGGGTCTGGCTGAGAACAACATTATACTGCTTTCCGCCGTCCTCATAGGTGATCTCGCCTACGGTAAGACCTGCGGCCTCGATCATCTTCTTGGCGTCATCCAGCATAAAGTCCTTACAGTCAACGTTTTCAACATACTTGATCTCGGGACCCATACTGATATAAACGTCAATGACCGTTCCGTAAGGCACCTTGCCACCCTCGGCAGGGTTGGTTGAAATAACAAGGTTCTGCGGAACCGAGCTATCGTGCTTGGAGATAAAGTTATACTCAAGGCCTATTTTCTTAAGCTGTAGCTGTGCGTCGGTCATACTCAAATTATACAGCGGCGGTATTTCGATAAGCTCGGTACCTCGGCTGACGATAATGGTGATGACCTGCGTTTTCTTTATGCTTCGGCCTTCCTTTTTATCCTGCTGCATAACAGTTCCGGCCTTGATGGTTGCACTCTCACGGTATTCGACCTTATAGTTAAACTCGGGGTACTGATCCTGGATCTGCTGAACGGTCATACCGACAAAGTTGGGAACCATAACCGTCTCGCTCGTATCCTTGGTGAACATCTTAAAGATGATAACACCAACGACCACGGCCGCAATGATAAATGCGATGGCAACACCCGTAAGAATGGGGATAACGGGTGACTTCTCGTTATCATCATCGTCGTCATCATCGTCATCGTAATCGTATCCGCCGTTTCTTTGGTCTACATCAACATTGGTGATGACCACCGAGCCGGTGTTATCGGTATCGGTCACGGTATCGACAAATCGTGTAGGCTCGTTATCGACAAAGTAAGTATACTCAAACACCATATCGGGACTTCTTCTGAACTCCTCAAGATCACGGAGCATTTCGGCAGCGGTACGGTATCTCTTCATAACGTCCTTCTGCATTGCGTGCATTGTGATCTGTTCAAGACCCACGGGGATACCCTCGTTAATGTCACGGGGCAGAACGGGATCCTGCTGAAGCTGCATTATAGCAACCGAAACGGCACTGTCAGCCTCAAACGGCAGACGGCCGGTGAGCATTTCGTAAAGCATTACACCGACAGAGTAGATATCGGCCTTTTCGTCGGTCGGCTCTCCCCTTGCCTGCTCAGGGCTGATATAGTGAACCGAGCCGATGGCCTTATCGGTCATGGTCTTGTGCTCACTTCTGGCAAAGCGTGCAATACCAAAGTCGGTAACCTTGATGGTACCGTCGGCCAGCAGCATAATATTCTGCGGCTTGACATCACGGTGAACAATGCCCTTATCGTGAGCGTGCTGCAAAGCACGGAGCACCTGAATGGTGAGATAGACCGCATCCTTCCAGCGGAGGCTCTGCGACTTTTCGATGTACTGCTTCAAGGTTATACCGTCGACATATTCCATAACGATATACTGAATGAGATCACCAAAGCTGACATCGTAAACCTTTACAATGTTAGGATGATTCAGAACCGCAATGGCCTTTGACTCATTCTTGAAGCGGATGATAAACTCCTCGTTAGAAATAAACTCCTCTTTAAGTATTTTGACAGCGACAATTCTGTCCTCGATGCAGTCGTAAGCCTTGTAAACAACGGCCATACCGCCGACACCGATTATCTCGCGTATCTCATACCTTCCGTCAAGTCTTTTTCCGACAAATTTGTCCATAGTCTTACTTCCAATCGTGAAATAATAGATTATTTATTCTCAATAACGACCGCTGTGATATTATCTCCGCCGCCGTTTTTGTTGGCTGTTTCAACCAGTCTTTCGGCTGGGTTTTCGCTGTTTTCGGCCAAAACCGAAGCAATACCCTCGTTATCGGTATAGTTGGTCAGACCGTCGGTGCAAAGCAACAGCTTATCATCGGGGTTAAGGTCGTACACATTAAACTCCGGGTTGACCGATTCCTCGACACCTAGCGCCCTTGTAATAACGTTCTTTCTGGGGTGGAAACGTGCCTCCTCGGGGGTGAGCTTGCCGTTTTCGATCATAGACTGAACTATCGAATGGTCACGTGTTATCTGTAAAAGCTCGCCGTTTGAGAAGCAGTATGCTCGGCTGTCACCTGCGTGGGTGAAATATGCCGTGCTTCCGATTATCAGCACCGCAACAACGGTCGTGCCCATTCCGTTGAGCTCTTTGGTCTCACGCGACTTATCAAAAACTCTGATATTTGCGGCATTCACGGCCGCTTCAAGCAGGTTTTTAACAGAGCTTTCCGACATATTGGAGCGGTAGCCTGCTTTAAGCGATGCGGAAAAATGGTCAACAGCAAGACGGCTTGCAACGTTGCCGCCGTTGGCACCGCCCATACCGTCACAAACAACAGCCCAATGTGAACCGTCGTCCATCGTACCTATCGCAAAAGCATCCTGATTGCTTGATCTCACAAGACCCTTATCCGAAAAGCCGGTCATATTCATTTTCCGCACCCCCTTAAATTTTAATTTGCTTCGGATTCCTCCAAAGCCTTGCCTCTTAACTGTCCGCAAGAAGCATCTATATCCGAACCCAAGGTTCTTCTTATCGTGGTATTGATACCAAGGTCATTCAACAGCTTACAAAAATGCTCTATCTTTTTACGGTCGGGCTTTTTGTAGGTGTTTTCCTTAACCGGATTGACCGGTATCAGATTAACGTGGCACAGCATACCCTTCAAAAGCTTTGCCAGCTCACGGGCATTGTCGTCGCTGTTGTTTACACCGTCGACAACGGCATACTCAAAGCTGATCCTGCGACCCGTGACCTTGATGTAATCCTTACAAGCCTTTATCAAGGTTGCTATGTTCCATTTTTTATTGATCCTCATCATAGAATCTCGGATCACATCGTTCGGTGCGTGCAGAGAGATCGAAAGCGTTATGGGGAAATTCTCCTCCATAAGCTTATATATCCCCGAAACCACGCCCGAGGTCGAGACCGAGATATGGCGAAGGCCGATGTTCAGTCCCTTCTCGTGAGAAACGAGCTTTAAGAATCGGATGACGTTATCAAGGTTATCCATCGGCTCTCCCATACCCATAAGCACGACATTGGATATCCTGATGTTATTGTCCTTCTGCGCTTTTGTTATCTGCGCAAGTATCTCGGATGCAGTAAGGTTGCGTTTAAGACCGTTTAGTCCCGATGCGCAAAAGCTGCAACCCATTCGGCAACCGACCTGCGTCGACACACAGACAGAATATCCGTGATTATATTTCATAAGCACGGATTCGACTAATTCGCCATCATGAAGCTCATATAAGTATTTTACAGTATCATCTATGTCAGATTCAAGTCTTTTTTTGATATTTGCGGTTACAATATAGTAACCTTCTTGTAACTTAACACGTAATTTTGACGGAATGTTGCTCATTTCGTCAAAATTTTCCACACCTTGCTGTAACCAATCAAAAATTTGACCTGCACGGAACCCGGGTTCCCCCATTTCCTTCATCAGAGCTTGGAGCTCCTCCAAATACATAGATCTGATATCTTTCAGTTCCATTTAATTTCCTCTAGCCAAAGCATTTAAACCCAAATCAGATTTTGGGACAAGGATTTAATGCTGTGGCATTGTTAAAATACTCGCAAATCCGAAAGGATTTGCTGTGTTTTGTGCCTCGCCACATCAAAAATCCTTTATCACAAAATTCTGCGACCTAAAAGGTGCGGTTTTATGAGTGGATTTTGGTGA